>NZ_AUHE01000002.1 GCF_000423025.1 Gordonia shandongensis DSM 45094 | reverse complement strand
CAGACCGGTCGACTGTGGTCGACTGGTGAACGAAACACACACCACACGCCTGTGACGCGCCATGTGTGCGTGACACGCGTGTGTGATGGCATCCACTATGTACTTCTGAAACAACACCAGCACCCCTGCCGGCAAGCCGCGGGGGGTGTGCGGGACAGTTTCATAGAGTTACGGCGGCTATAGCGGTGGGGAAACGCCCGGTCCCATTCCGAACCCGGAAGCTAAGCCCACCTGCGCCGATGGTACTGCACTGTAATG
Organism: Gordonia shandongensis DSM 45094; assembly: GCF_000423025.1. Taxonomy (GTDB): domain Bacteria; phylum Actinomycetota; class Actinomycetes; order Mycobacteriales; family Mycobacteriaceae; genus Gordonia; species Gordonia shandongensis. The sequence goes on along the minus strand of NZ_AUHE01000002.1, from coordinate 509,506 downwards.
GGTGTGGGAGAGTAGGACACCGCCGAACACCATTGTTCAGCAGAGCCCCGGACCGGGTAACACCGGCCCGGGGCTCTCCTGCATTCCACACCCGTATCGAAACGGACTCGGCGGTGGCACCGGTCGGATTGGCGACATCCGCAGACCAGCGAATAGATTGGGAACTTATGAGCAACAGCGGTGCTGCACGACGGCGAGGTGGTAATCGACAGGATCGATCCCCGCGGACCGGCCGTCGCGGCGACGCATCGGGGCCGCGGATCCCCGACGACATCACGGCGGCTGATCTCGCGCCGGACGTGCGACGAGATCTGCAGGCCTTGGACAAGCCCACGGCCGACCGTGTGGCGCGGCACCTGGTCGCGGCATCGGCGCTGATCGACGGCGATCCGGAGGCAGCGCTCGACCATGCCCGCGCGGCACGGGCCCGGGCCGCGCGGATCGCCGTCGTGCGGGAGACCGCGGGAATCGTCGCCTACACCGTCGGCGAATGGCAGGAGGCCATCAGCGAACTCCGCGCGGCGCGCCGGATGAGTGGTGACGAGTCATTGGTGGCGCTCATCGCCGACAGCGAGCGCGGCCTCGGTCAGCCGGAACGGGCGCTCGAGATCGCCGACGGAGCCGATGTCACGGAACTGTCGGACGACGCCGCCGTCGAACTCGCCGTGGTCCGGGCCGGCGCGCTCATCGACTTGGGGCGGCCCGAAGACGCGGTGGGGGGCCTGGCGACCGAGGATCTGCGTCCCGGCAGGACGGGAACGACCGCGGCCCGGCTGTTCTTCGCTTACGGCTCGGCCCTCGAAGCGGCGGGGCGCCGTGGCGAGGCCATCACCTGGTTCCAGAACGCTGCGGCCGCGGACGTCGACGATCAGACCGATGCCGAGTTCCGCCTGATGGAACTCGTCGGGGACGGCGGCGTCGCGCCGGCCTCGCCGACGGGAGCCGAACGGGACGCGGGAACGCTGAACACGCTGTACGACGCGCTGATGTTCGACCTCGACGGAACGTTGTACACCGGGGCGACCGTCCTGCCGCACGCGGTCGAGGCCGTGCGAGAGGCGGCGGCCGACGTCCTCTTCGTGACGAACAACGCGAGCAGGTCGCCCGAACAGGTGGCGGCACACCTGACCGAGAGGGGCTTCCCCGCGGACGCCGACCGCGTCGTGACCAGCGCGCAGGCCGGTGCGCGTCTGGTGGCCGACACCGTCGGAGCGGGAGCCCGAGTTCTGGTGGTCGGTGCGGACGCGCTGCGTTCCGAGATCACGAAACTCGGGTTGACCGTCGTCGGGAGCGCGGACGACGAGCCGGATGCCGTGGTTCAGGGGCATTCCCCCGATACCGGATGGGCGGAGCTGTCCGAGGGAGCGCTGGCGATTCGTGCCGGCGCGACCTGGATCGCGACGAACCTCGACTCGACGCTTCCCACCGAACGCGGACTCCTCGTGGGCAACGGCTCGATGGTGGCGGCCGTGGCCCATGCGACCGGCATTCGGCCCGCGGTCGCCGGTAAACCCGGCGCGCCGATCATGCGCGACGCCCTCTCCCGCACCGGCGGACGGCGGCCGCTGATGGTGGGCGATCGCCTCGACACCGATATCGAGGCCGGCCACACGGTCGGCGTCGACACGCTCCTGGTGCTGACGGGGGTCACGCGGGGCCCCGAACTGCTGGCGGCCCCGCCGCAACAACGACCGACCTACATCGCCACCGATCTCGACGGGCTGAATCGCGCCCCCGAAGACGTCGAGATCGGCCCGCGTCCCCAATGGCGGATCGAGGTGAACGGTGAGCACGTCTCGGTGGGGTACCGCGGGGACGACGCGCCAGACGGGGACGATGTGCAGACGCTCGCCGCGGCCCTGGCCCATGCGGTGTGGACGGCCGACGTCGGTGCGTTCGATCTGCGGATCGCGGCTGACGACGAGCGCTCGGCGGCGGTCCTGGACCGGCTGGGCGTCACCGCCTTGCGATAGCCTGGGCAGGTCATGACAGATCAGTACGCAGCAGACGAACGGGACGCAGGGTCCGATCGGCCGGTGCTCGACGAGGCGGCGAACCTCCTCGAGGAGGCCGAGATGGTGCGTGCCGCCGCCGATGCGATCGACCTGGGAGCGTTGAGCCGGCAGGCGGAGCTGCTGACCGCGGCGCACGATCGGCTGGCATCCGCACTGGAGAACGCCGGCCGTGGCTGAGCGGGTCGGGGCACGGCGCCCACGCCGTCGGAGTCGCTGATGGCGGCGCGTGTACGACTCGACGCCGAACTCGTGCGGCGCGGTCTGGCCCGGTCGCGCGACCAGGCGCGGGAACTCATCGACACCGGTCGAGTGAAGGTCAACGGCACGCCGGCGGTCAAGGCCGCCACGAATGTCGGCAAAGACACCCCGGTCGTGGTGGTCGACGGTCATCGCGACGACTGGGCGTCGCGCGGTGCGCACAAGCTGCTCGGCGCGCTGGAGGTGTTCGAGCCGCGCGGTGTGACCGTGGAGGGCCGCCGCTGTCTCGATGCCGGTGCGTCGACCGGCGGCTTCACCGACGTGCTTCTCCGGCGCGGTGCCGGCGAGGTGGTCGCCGTCGACGTCGGATACGGACAACTCGTCTGGCGCCTGCAGTCCGACGATCGCGTCCACATCCACGATCGCACCAACGTCCGCCACCTGAGTCCCGCGATGATCGGCGGTCCGGTGGACCTGGTCGTCGGCGACCTCTCGTTCATCTCGCTGCACCTCGTGCTCCCCGCAGTGGCGGCCTGTCTGAAGCCGGGTGGCGATGCACTCCCGATGGTGAAGCCGCAGTTCGAGGTCGGCAGGGACCGGGTCGGCGCCGGCGGCGTCGTCCGCGACCCGGTGCTGCGGGCCGACGCCGTCGAGGAGGTGGCGGCGGTGGCCGATCGGCTGGGACTCGACACGCGCGGCGTGACGGCGAGCCCGCTGCCGGGGCCCTCGGGAAACGTCGAATTCTTCCTATGGCTTCGCAAACGCGAGGGGAGCGTCGCTCCGGGCGTAGCGGATCCCGGCGACGGGCCCGAGGTGACCTATGCCGTTCCGCCCGCCGAGTGGGTCGACGCCGATCACGGTCACGAGGTGCGCGCGATGATCGATCGGGCCGTCGCGGAGGGCCCGCGATGAGTGCCGGGGAAACGCTCAGCAGCGACATCCAAGGAAGGGACAGGCGATGACAGGTACGTCGAGACCGACATCGGACCGGACGTTTCTCGTCATCGCGCACACGGGTCGCGAGGAGGTCACCGAGACGCTGATGACGATCGCACGGCGGTGTGCCGCCGCGGGGATCGTCGTGCGGGTCGTGGATCACGACACGCGCCGACCGGCACCGCCGTTCGTGCAGAAGCGGCCCGTGGATCCCGAACAGCTGCGCGGCGCCGGGGCCACCGTCGAAGTCACTCACGCGGATGCGACCTCGGCCCAGGGCTGTGAACTCGTCCTGGTCCTCGGCGGCGACGGGACATTCCTCCGCGCGGCCGAACTGGCGTACCCGGCGGGAGTGCCGATCATGGGGATCAACCTCGGGCACATCGGCTTCCTCGCCGAAGCCGAAGCCCACGGGATCGACGAGGTGATGGATCGCCTCGTGGGCGGCGAGTACCGGGTCGTCGACCGGATGGTTCTCGATGTCACGGTCACCGATCCGGGGGGCACCGAGTCCCGCGGACACACGTGGGCCCTCAACGAGGTCGTCATCCAGAACACGTCGCACAACGGTGTTCTGGAACTGGTCACCGAGGTCGACGGTCGACCGGTCGCCGCATTCGGCGCCGACGGGCTGCTGGTCGCCAGTCCCACGGGGTCGACCGCCTACGCGTTCTCTGCGGGCGGCCCGGTGATGTGGCCCGATCTCGAAGCGATCCTCGTGGTTCCGAGCAACGCGCACGCGCTGTTCGCCCGGCCGATGGTCACCAGTCCCCGGTCGCGGGTGGCCGTCGAGGTCCACGGGGACGGGCGGGACGCGGTCGCCCTCTCGGACGGCCGCCGGATCGTCGACGTGCCGGCGGGGGCACGCGTCGAGGTGGTCCGCGCACAGCGTTCCCTCAAATGGATCCGAATCAACTCCGAACCGTTCGCCGACCGTCTCGTCACCAAGTTCTCGCTTCCGGTCACCGGGTGGCGGGGAAGGAGCTGAGTAGTCGTGCTCGAAGAGCTGTCGATCACCGGACTGGGCGTCCTGGAGTCCGCCGCGGCCGGCTTCCCTCCGGGATTCACCGTTCTCACCGGTGAGACCGGTGCGGGAAAGACGATGATCGTCACGAGTCTCCGTCTTCTTTCGGGAGGTCGAGCCGATGCGGGTCGCGTCCGGATGGGCGATGAGAAGGCCGTCGTCGAGGGGCGGTTCCGCATTCCCGGAGAACGTCCGGAGATCGTGTCGATTCTCGAGGACTCCGGCGCACAACTCGACGACGACGACACCGTGATCGCCGTCCGGACGGTCTCGGCCGACGGACGGTCCCGCGCCTACCTCGGTGGTCGGTCGGTGCCTGCGGGCGTGTTGGGCCGGCTGACCGGGGAGCTTCTCGCCGTCCACGGGCAGAACGATCAGCTTCGGTTGATCCGTCCGGAGCAGCAGCGGGCGGCGTTGGACCGGTTCGCCGGCCCAGCGGCCACGACGGCGCTGCAGCGCTATCGGTCAGCGCGGTCCCGATGGGTGGCCCTCCTCGATGAGGTGGACGCGCGTCGTGCCGATTCGCGTGAACTCGCGCAGGAGGCCGACCGGCTCCGATTCGGTGTCGACGAGATCGACGCGGTGGCACCGCTTCCCGGTGAAGACGCGGACCTGGCGGCGACGATTCGCCGGATGACCGACCTGGAGGACATACGGACCTCGGCGGCGCAGGCGCAGAGCCTCGTCAGCGGTGCGGACGGCACCTCGGTGGTCGATGCGCTCGGGACGGTCCGCTCCCTGGTGGAGTCGGCGTCGGACCAGGCGTTGCGGGACTTCGCCGCGCGTGTGGAGGAGGCGCTGACCGTCGTCACCGACATCGGTGCCGAGCTCACGGCGTACCTCGGCACCCTGCCCGATGATGCCGCGGATCTCGACGCCCTGCTCACCCGTCAGGCCGAGCTGAAGACGCTGACGCGCAAGTATGCGCCCGACATCGACGGCGTCATCGCATGGCGTGATGAGGCTCGTCGGCGTCTGGCGGTGATCGACGATCCCGAGGGGGCGATCGACGAACTGGAGAAGCAGGCGGAACTGGCTCGCGAGGAGGTCGCGGGCCTGGCCGCGACCGTGCACGACCTGAGGTCCCGTGCCGCGGCCTCGTTGGCGAAGCAGGTCTCGACGGAGCTGACGGGGCTCGCGATGGGCGGCAGCAGTCTCGACGTCTCGGTGACGCTGCTCGATCCGGATGACGACCGTCTGCGGATCGAGGTCGACGGGCGGGGGACGACGGCGGCGGCCGATGGCGCCGACCGCGTCGAATTCGGGTTGGTCGCACACCGCGGTGCGCGACCGCTGCCGATCGCGAAGTCCGCGTCGGGGGGCGAGCTCTCGCGGGTGATGCTCGCACTCGAAGTGGTGCTCGCGACGCCCGACGAGGGCGGGGTGATGGTCTTCGACGAGGTCGACGCCGGTGTCGGTGGTTCCGCTGCCGTCCAGATCGGTGCGCGGCTGGCGCGGTTGGCGCGACGTCACCAGGTCATCGTCGTCACGCATCTGCCGCAGGTGGCTGCGTTCGCCGATAATCACCTGGTCATCGGGAAGTCCGGCGGGGGCGTCGAGGGGAGACAGACGTCGACGCTGACGGCGCTCGACCGTGACGCCCGGATCGCGGAGCTCGCGCGCATGCTCGCGGGTCTCGGCGATTCGGAGACCGGCCGGGCACATGCGGAGGAGTTGTTGACGACGGCGGAGCGGGAACGCGCGCAGGAGTGACCCGCCGCTGATACGTCTGTGACGAAAGTTGACATTGTTACGGCGCGCCTCCGTGTGACTGATGGTTCGTGTGGTCACTATGGGACCCATGAGGATGCCAGCTCTGCTCTCGCGTACCACTGAGACCCTCCCCGGAGTCGTCGGGATCGCCCGGATCGACAAGGACGCCAAACGCCTGGTGAACCGCGTCGATCACGGGGCGATCGTGATTCTCGACCAGGTCGACCTCGACCGAGTGACGGCCGACGCGCTGGTGGAGGCGGAGGTCGCCGCCGTCGTCAACGCGTCTGCGTCGATCACCGGTCGCTACCCGAACCTCGGTCCCGAGGTGCTGGCGGCCTCCGGGATCCCGCTGCTCGACGAGGTCGGCCCGGAGGTGTTCGCGCGGGTCAAGGACGGCACCAAGGTCCGCCTGCACGGCGGCAAGCTCTACATCGGCGAACGCGTGGTCGCGCGCGGGCAGGAGCTCGGCGAACGAGAGGTCGCCGACCTGATGCTCGACGCCAAGACCGGGCTCGTCGATCACCTGGAGGCGTTCTCGGGCAACTCGATCGAGTTCATCCGCTCCGAGTCGCCTCTGCTCATCGACGGCGTCGGCGTTCCGCGGATCGACGTGAAGCTCGACGGCCGGCACGTCGTCATCGTCGCCGACGGCTCGGACCGGAGCCTCGACCTCAAATCGCTCAAGCCGTTCATCAAGGAGTACCAGCCGATCCTCATCGGCGTGGGCTCGGGCGCCGACACGCTCATGAAGGCCGGTTACCGACCATCGGTGATCGTGGGAGACCCCGACGACATGGCGACCGACACGCTCAAATGCGGTGCCGAGGTGGTCCTGCCCGCCGACCCCGACGGTCACGCCCCCGGACTGGAGCGCATCCAAGACCTCGGCATCGGTGCGACGACCTTCCCGGCCGCCGGTTCGGCGACCGACCTCGCGCTGCTCCTCGCCGACTACCACGGTGCCGACCTCATCGTCACCGCCGGCTACTCGGGATCGCTGAACGACTTCTTCGACCGGTCCCTGCGCGATCAGATCCCATCGCGGTTCCTGACCCGCCTCAAGGTCGGCTCCAAGCTGGTCGACGCCAAGGCCGTGGCGACGCTGTACCGCAGCCGTGTGAGCGGCACCGTGATGGCCATGCTGATGATCGCGGCCCTGCTCGCGATCATCGTGGCCGTCGTCGTCGTCCAAGGCGGCGGCGCGGCCGCCAGCGATTGGATCGTCGACCAGTGGAACTCGCTGACCGACTGGGTCAGTGGGGTGTGGAACTCCCAGTGATCACGATGCGCCAGCACGCGGTCTCGATCATCGCGGTGTTCCTGGCCCTGGCTCTCGGACTCTTTCTGGGGTCCGGATTCATCGGCGATCGGATGAATGCGCTCACCGGCACGGACCGCGATCGCATCGGCACGCTGCAGGACGAGAACGACACCCTCAGCACGCGGACGGGGAACGACGCCGCGTTCCAGAAGGCCATCACCGGACGTCTGGTGAAGGGGGCGCTGGACAAGCGCTCGGTCCTTCTGGTGACGGCGCCGAACGCCGCGGACGCCGACGTCGAATCGTTGACGACCCTCGTCAACGAGGCCGGCGGGACGGTCTCCGGTCAGCTGGCGCTCAGCGACGCCCTGGTCCGTGACGAGAGCGCGTCGAAACTCCGCACGATCGTGGACCAGTCGATACCGTCCGGCGCTCAGCTGCGCGTCCAATACACCGACTCGGGTTCGCGGCTGGGCGATCTCCTCGGCGTGACGCTGCTGAAGCGCGACGGGCAGCGACCGGCCTCCGAATCGGATCGAGGCACGGTGCTCAGCGCTCTGCGCGAGGGCGGCTTCCTCGAGTTCCCGCACGGCTCGATCACACCCGCCGACCTGGTCGTCGTCGTCACCGGCGACGGTCTTCCCGAGGACTCGGGGGCGCAGGGACAGTTGATCGGTCGGTTCGCGGCGGCGATGACGGCCCGCGGAGCCGGAGGTGTGCTCGTCGGGCGGACCGGCTCGGCGGAGGGCGGCTCGCCGATCGGCGTCGTCCGCTCGGATCCGTCGCTGGGCAACGCGGTGAGCACGGTCGACAACCTGGGCCAGGAGACCGGCCGCATCACCACGATCCTCGCGCTGCAGGAGGAGCAGCACGGTCGGACCGGAGCGTACGGGACGGCGCAGGGCGCGACGGTCATCACCGTCGGGGCCGAACCGGTCAAGTGATCGCGCGGTCGACGGGTCTCGGCGCGATCGGCCCGCCCCGTCGGCCACGACACTCCGGAGGACGCGGGGATTCACCGCTCGCCGCGGAGCGTGGGGCAGTTGCTGTTAGGCTGAAGTCCCGTAGGTATTCGGGCATGGGAAGCCTGAAGACGCCCGACGGGAGAAAAATTGCGATCACTGCGTGACCAGCGCGCCGAAGCCAAGCACATATTCGTGACCGGCGGTGTCGCCTCGTCACTCGGTAAGGGGCTGACGGCCTCGAGTCTCGGCCAACTTCTCACCGCTCGCGGAATGCGGGTGACGATGCAGAAGGTCGATCCGTACCTCAACGTCGACCCGGGCACGATGAACCCGTTCCAGCACGGAGAGGTCTTCGTCACCGAAGACGGTGCTGAGACGGACCTGGACATCGGCCACTACGAGCGTTTCCTCGATCGGGAGCTGTCGGGAACCGCGAATGTCACCACCGGGCAGGTGTATTCGACCGTGATCGCCAAGGAGCGACGCGGTGAATACCTGGGCGACACCGTGCAGGTGATCCCGCACATCACCGACGAGCTCAAGGCACGCATGCTCGCGATGCACGACGCCGACGATCACGGGGAGGTCCCCGATGTGGTGATCACCGAGATCGGCGGGACCGTCGGCGACATCGAGTCTCAACCCTTCATCGAGGCGGCGCGTCAGATCCGTCACGACCTCGGCCGTGGAAACGTGTTCTTCCTGCACGTCTCGCTCGTTCCGTACCTGGCGCCGTCGGGCGAACTCAAGACCAAGCCGACCCAGCACTCGGTCGCTGCACTGCGCAATGTCGGCATCCAGCCCGATGCGCTCATTCTGCGCTCCGACCGCCCGGTGCCCGAGCCGCTCAAGAAGAAGATCGCGCTCATGTGCGACGTCGACATCGACGGAGTGATCTCGACCCCGGATGCGCCGTCGATCTACGACATTCCGAAGGTTCTGCACGCCGAGCAGCTCGACGCCTACGTGGTGCGGCAGCTGGGACTGCCGTTCCGCGACGTCGACTGGACGGTGTGGGGCGACCTCCTCGGTCGAGTGCACTCGCCGCGGGAGACGGTCAAGGTCGCCCTGGTCGGCAAGTACATCGATCTGCCCGACGCCTATCTGTCGGTGACCGAGGCGATCCGGGCCGGCGGTTTCGCCCACCACGCGCGCACCGAGATCTCCTGGATCCCGTCCGACGACTGCGAGACCCACGAGGGCGCGCACGCCGCACTCCGCGACGTCGACGCCGTCCTGGTCCCCGGTGGATTCGGCATCCGCGGAATCGAGGGCAAACTCGGCGCGATCCGTTACGCGCGGGAGAACGGCATCCCGCTGCTGGGACTGTGCCTCGGACTCCAGTGCGTGGTGATCGAGGCGGCGCGATCCGCCGGACTGGCAGACGCCAGCTCCACCGAGTTCGACCCCGAGACGCCGTCCCCGGTGATCGCCACGATGGCCGATCAGGAGGCCGCGGTCGCCGGGGACGCCGATCTGGGCGGCACCATGCGCCTGGGCGCCTACCCGGCGCAGTTGACCGCCGGGTCGCTCGTGGCCAAGGCATACGGGGCGACGGAGATCAGCGAACGGCACCGCCACCGGTTCGAGGTCAACAACGCCTACCGCGACGCCGTCGCCGCATCGGGGCTGCAGTTCTCGGGAACCTCCCCGGACGGGAACCTCGTGGAGTTCGTCGAATACCCACGCGACGTCCACCCCTTCCTCGTCGCGACGCAGGCGCATCCGGAGCTCAAGAGCCGCCCGACGCGACCCCACCCGCTGTTCAAGGCGTTCATCGAGGCGGCCCTGAAATACAAGACCGCCGTGCGACTCCCGGTGGAACTCGACGGATACGACGCGACCGGCATCGACGACGACCCGGCGAGCGACGCATGAGCGCGCACCGGAGAACGGTGAACGGACCCCGCTGATGGTGGACCCGGGATCGCACCGGTTCGTGACGCACGCGTCGCGGACGGCGTACGAGGGCGCGATCCTGGCGCTGCGCATCGACGAGGTGGAGATGCCGGGCGGCGACGTGGCGCGCCGCGAGGTGGTGGAACACGACGGAGCGGTCGCGGTCGTCGCGCGCGACGACGACGGTCGGATCGCGATGGTTCGCCAATACCGTCACCCCGTCGGTCGTCGACTGCTGGAACTGCCCGCCGGACTGCTCGACGGAGGACCCGGCGAGAGCCCGCTGGACGCGGCGCGCCGCGAGTTGGCCGAGGAGACCGACCTGGCGGCGGAACGCTGGCGGGTCCTGGTCGACCTCGTGTCGTCGCCGGGTTTCACCGATGAATCGGTCCGCGTCTTCCTCGCCGAGGAATTGTCGGTGATCGCACCCGCCGGTCGCATCGACGAGGAGGCCGACATGACCGTCGAATGGCTGGCACTCGACGAGGCGGTGGCGATGGTGATGCGCGGCGAGATCGTCAACGCGACCGCGGTCGCCGGGCTCCTCGCGACCCTGGCCGCGGACCGGTCCGGCGAGGCGCCGCGGGCCGTCGACGCTCCGTGGCGGGACCGGCCGACGGCGCGCTCGACGCGTCTGCGGGAGTGACCCGATGAATCCCGGCCCCACCGTCGCGGACACGATCTCGCGGTATCTCGACCATCTCGTGGTGGAGCGGGGGTCGGCGGTCAACACGGTCAGTTCGTACCGCCGCGACCTCGAGCGCTACCGGATGTTCCTGGATCATCGGGGTGTCGGCGGCATCGCGGCCGTCGCCGAGAGCGATGTGCGCGACTTCCTGGTCCACCTGCGTCGGGGCGTCCCCGAGGACGCCGTCCCCCCGCTCGCGGACTCGTCGGTCGCCCGAACCCTCGTCGCGGTGCGCGGCCTGCACCGTTTCGCCGCAGCGGAGGGACTCGTCGACCTCGACGTCGCGCACACGGTGCGCCCGCCCACGCCGCCGCGACGCCTGCCCAAAGCCCTGCCCGTGAGTGACGTGCTCGCCATCCTCGATGCGGCGGCGGCCGGCGACGATCCGCGGAGTCTGCGGAATCGGGCACTCGTGGAACTGCTCTACAGCTGCGGTGCGCGGATCTCGGAGATCACTTCGCTGGACATCGACGATCTGGACCTGGAACATGCGTCCGTCGTGCTTCGCGGCAAGGGGGGAAAGGAACGTCTGGTTCCGGTGGGCGGACCGGCGGTCGACGCGGTCGACGCGTACCTGGTGCGGGGGCGGCCGGCACTGGTCAAGAAGTCGACACCCGCGGTGTTCCTCAACGTGCGCGGTGGGCGACTGTCGCGCCAGAGTGCATGGCAGGTGCTCGTCGACGCGGCGGCACGGGCCGGGATCGACAAGGAGGTCTCCCCGCACACGCTCCGGCACAGCTTCGCGACCCACCTGCTCGACGGGGGTGCAGACGTGCGAGTGGTCCAGGAACTGCTCGGACACTCGTCGGTGACCACCACGCAGGTGTACACGCTGGTCACGGTCACCACGATGCGGGAGGTCTACGCGACGGCGCATCCGCGGGCGACGTGACGTCCGGTTCGGCGCCCGGAGGTCAGGACGCGCGCCGGGCGGCGACGAGTTCGCGTGCCGCCGGCGCCACGCGCGTGCCGATCGTCTCGACCTCGGCGGGATCGTCGGTGGCGAAGATGAATCCGGTGATCCCGTAATCCCGGGTCAGTCCGGCCAGGTCCTCCGCCCACGACTCGGGCGGACCCGACAGCAGTCCGCCGGGTTCGTCGGAGAACGTACCGCCGACGTTGAGGTAGCGCCGGATCGCCGCGGGCTCGCGTCCGACGGATGTCGCGGCCTCGTCGATCGCGGCGTTCATCGCGGTCAGGTCGGGTGTGCCGCCCGGCAGATAGCTCAACGACGGCAGCCACCCGTCACAGAGTCGCCCCACCAGGTCGAGCATCCGCGGCTTGTAGGCGCCGACGGAGATGCCGATCGGATGCGCGGGCGTCGGTCCGCGCTTGGCGCCGTCGACGGTGTAGAAGTCGCCCCGCACGTGAACTCCTCCGCGCGAGGAGGTGTCCCACATCTCCCGCATGATCTCGATGGCCTCCTCCAGGGCGCGGCGCCCCTCGCCGGGCGTCCGTTTGGGGCCACCCATCGCCGCGATGACGTCCGGTGCGGCACCGGTCCCCAGGGCCATCTCGAACCGGCCGTCGGAGAGCAGATCGAGGCTTGCGGCGGCCCGCGCGAGCACGGCGGGCGGACGCAGCGGCAGGTTGAGGACGTTGCCGGACACCCGGATCCGCGATGTGCGGGCCGCGATGAAGCTCAGGTGGGTCCAGGTGTCGAGGAACGCGGGCACGTACGGGTGATCCTGAATCGAGATGAGGTCGAGACCGGCGTCCTCGGCGGTCACGGCCAGGTCGACCGTCTGCTGGGGGGATGCGGCGAGGGGGGTCGGAAAGACTCCGAACTCCAGGTCGTTTCCGTAGTCCGTCATCGCGTCTCCTTCGGTGCGTCCGTCACTCGACGGGGGTCCGCAAGAGCCCCCTCGGGCCGAGTGTACGTGCCGCCGAACGACACCGGCGGTCGTGCGGAGATCTCTGCGGTGCCCACGCGCCGGCTCGCACGCATTAGGATCTAGGGTGATCATGACACCGCGATAGCCCATCGCGATCGTCGACGGCCATCCATCGCCACCGGTCGTCACCGCCCACCACAGGCGCGACCGGGGAGGAGCATTGAACACGTGAGCGAGTCCACACCCCGCGGTGACGCGGAGCCGGGAATGCTCGACATCTCCGCAGGCGAGGAGCTCGGTCCGACGGGCCGACCGTACCGTCGGATCCCCGACCCCGCGCCGAAGGACCGTCACGGGCCGGCGAGCATCGTGGCCGTCTGCAATCAGAAGGGCGGCGTCGGGAAGACGACCTCCACGATCAACCTGGGCGCCGCGCTGGCCGACAACGGTCGGCGCGTGCTCCTGGTGGATCTCGATCCGCAGGGCGCGTTGTCCGCGGGCCTCGGCGTTCCACACCATGAGCTCGACGAGACGGTCCACAACCTGCTGGTTCCGCCGTATGCCGCGACCGATGACGTCCTCATGCGGACCCGGGTCGACGGCCTGGATCTCCTGCCGTCCAATATCGATCTGTCGGCGGCGGAGATCCAACTGGTCAGTGAGGTCGGTCGCGAACAGGCCCTCGGTCGCGCGCTGCATCCGGTCGCCGACCGCTACGACTACATCCTGGTCGACTGTCAGCCGTCACTGGGACTGCTCACCGTGAACGCCCTGGCGTGCGCCGACAACGTTCTCATCCCGATGGAGTGCGAGTACTTCAGTCTGCGCGGCCTGGCCCTGCTCACCGACACCGTCGAGAAGGTTCGCGACCGTCTCAACCCGCGGCTCGAACTCGGCGGGATCCTGGTGACGATGTTCGACCAGCGGACCCTGCATTCGCGGGATGTCATGGCCCGCGTCGTCGAGGTGTTCGGCGACGCGGTGTTCGACACGGTGATCAACCGGACCGTCCGATTCCCGGAGACCTCGGTCGCCGGGGAGCCGATCACGTCGTGGGCGCCGAAATCGTCGGGCGCCCAGGCGTATCGCGATCTGGCGCGCGAGGTGATCGCGCGCACCGAGTCGCGCGGCTGACGGCGACGATGACGGTCGACGGGGGAGCCGACGCTCCTGGTGTTGCCGAAGCCGGTACGACCAGTGGCTTCCAGGTCACGCTGACGAACTTCACCGGACCGTTCGATCTGCTCCTGACGCTGATCAGCCAGCACCGCCTCGATGTCACCGAGGTGGCGTTGCACGAGGTGACCGACGAGTTCATCGCCTACGCGAAGGCGCTCGGACCCGACGGCGACCTGGAGCAGACCACCGAATTCCTCGTCGTCGCCGCGACGCTGCTCGACTTGAAGGCGGCCCGACTGCTGCCGTCCGGCGAAGTGGAGGACCCCGAGGATCTCGCGTTGCTCGAGGCCCGCGACCTCCTGTTCGCCCGGCTCCTCCAATATCGCGCCTACAAGCAGGTCGCCGTGCTGTTCGGCGAGCTCGAAGCCGCAGCGCTGCAACGTTATCCGCGCGCGGTGTCGCTGGAGGACAGGTTCGCCGAACTGCTGCCCGAGGTCGACCTCGGTGTGGATCCCCCGGGTTTCGCGGCCGTAGCGGCAGCCGCATTCGTCCCCAAACCGATCCCGACGGTCGGGCTCGATCACCTGCACGGGTCGTCGGTCTCCGTGCCCGAGCAGGCCCGGCGGCTGACCGAACTGCTCACCGCGGTCCGCGGCGAGTGGCTGTCGTTCGGGGCCCTCGTATCCGAGTGCGGCAGCCCGCTGGAGGTGGTCGCGCGGTTCCTGGGTCTGCTCGAGCTGTATCGGGAACGTGCGGTCGCGTTCGACCAGCCCGAGGCGCTCGGTGAGCTGAGGGTCTGCTGGACGGGCGACCGGGACGTGGACGAGATCGACATCGAGAAGTCGGAGGACTACGGATGAGCCAGCCGAATGCGGACGAGCCCGAGGCGCTCGATCGCCTCGACGACGCCGAACTGCGCGCGGCGCTCGAAGCCGTCCTGCTCGTCGTCGACACCCCCGCGAGCGACGAGGAGTTGGCCGGTGCCGTCGGCGACGAACGGACGAGGGTCCGCAGCACGCTTCGCCAGATGAGCGCAGACCTCACCGAGGCGGGCAGCGGGATCGACCTGCGGTTCGCGGGCGACGGCTGGCGGTTCTACACGCGGTCGGAGTACGCGCCGTACGTGGAGCGTCTGCTGCTCGACGGGTCGCGGAGCAAGCTCACCCGCGCGGCGCTCGAGACCCTCGCGGTCATCGCCTACCGGCAGCCGGTGACGCGGGCGCGGGTGGGCGCGATCCGCGGCGTCAACGTCGACGGCGTCATCCGGACGCTCGTGGGACGCGGACTGATCAGCGAGGTCGGCGCCGACGAACAGACCAACGGAACCCTGTACGCGACCACCGAGCTGTTCCTGGAACGACTCGGTCTGGCCTCGCTCGCCGATCTTCCCGACATCGCCCCGCTGCTGCCGGAGGTCGACGTGATCGAGGACCTCGGGGACGAGATCCTCGACGATCCGCGATTCGCCAAACTCGGCGCCGACCCGGCACAATCGACGATCGACGCCTCCGCAGAGGCGATCGCCGACGCCGACGAGGAGTAGGACACTTCATGGCATCCGCTAGCCGAGACGGCAGACCGGGACGAGGACGCAAGACCGCGGGGTCGGGCGGCCGAGGAACATCGGGGGCGCCCCGCGGCTCCCAACAGGGAAGCGGCGCCCAGCAGGGGCGGTCACGGAAACCCCACCGCAAGGGATCGAGCCCCGACGTCGAGTCCGGGCGCGTCCGTCTCAACAACGCCAAACCGGCCCGACACCAGACGGTGAACGTCGACGGCGACGGCGCCACCTACGTCTCCGACGGAGTGCGGCTCCAGAAGGTCCTCGCCGCGGCCGGTGTCGCCTCGCGGCGCGGCGCCGAGGAGCTCATCGCCGCCGGCCGCGTTCAGGTCGACGGTGAGGTCATCCGTTCGCAGGGGCTGCGCGTGGACCCGAACACCGCGATCATCAAAGTCGACGGTGCGCGGGTGATCGTCGACGAGACCAAGCAGTACCTGGCCCTGAACAAACCCCGCGGCTGGCACTCCACCATGAGCGACGACCAGGGCAGACCGTGCATCGGCGACCTCGTCGCCGAGCGGGTGATGGCCGGTCAGCGCCTGTTCCACGTCGGTCGTCTCGACGCGGAGACCGAGGGGCTGATCCTGCTCACCAACGACGGCGAGCTCGCTCACCGGTTGATGCACCCGTCGTTCGAGGTGCCGAAAACCTATCTGGCGACCGTCCGCGGCGAAGCGGCGCGGGGACTCGGACGCACCTTGCGCGGCGGGATCGAGCTCGACGACGGACCGGCCCGGGTCGACCATCTCGCGATGCTCGACGTGCACCAGGGGGAGTCGCTGCTGCGGCTGACCCTGCACGAGGGGCGCAAGCGGATCGTGCGACGCATGCTCGCCGAGGTCGGGCACCCGGTGATTCGCCTCGTGCGCACCGACATCGGCGCGGTCACGCTCGGAAAACAGCGGCCCGGAAGCCTCCGAGTCCTGGACAACCGCGAGATCGGCGCCCTCTACAAGGCGGTGGACCTGTGACCGCGGTGACCGCTCCCGCACTGGTCGTCGCGATCGACGGTCCGGCTGGAACCGGGAAGTCGACGGTGGCGGGCCGGCTCGCCGAGCGGATCGGCGGGCGGACCCTCGACACGGGCGCGATGTATCGGGCGGCGACGCTCGCGGTGTTGGAGGCCGACGTCGACCCGGCCGGCCCGCGGGCCGCCGACGTCGTCGAGGCCGCCGACATCCGTGTGACCGCCGACGACACCGGCCACTCGGTCGTGCTCCTCGACGGCCGTGACGTCTCCGTGGAGATCCGCGGCGACGGCGTCACCGCCGCGGTGTCCGCCGTGTCCGCCGACCCCGCCGTTCGCGAGAAGCTCGTCGACCTGCAGCGGACTCATGCGGGATCCGAGCTGCTCGTCGTCGAGGGACGCGACATCGGAACCGTCGTCTTCCCCGACGCGGTGCTCAAGGTGTTCCTCACGGCGTCGCCGGAGGCCCGCGCGGAGAGGCGGCATCGGCAGAATCTCGCAAGTGGTCGCGAGAGCGTTCTCGCCGAGGTGCTCGACAGCGTGACCCGCCGCGACCACCTGGACTCCACGCGCGCCGTGTCGCCGCTGCGCGCCGCCGACGACGCCGTGGTCGTCGACACCAGCGACCTGTCCCTCGACCAAGTGCTCGATCGGCTCACCGAGCTGGTCACCGAACGCATCGGAGCGATCCAGTGACAGCCGACGATCCAGTGACAGACGACTCGACCTTCGATCCGAACCTCGCCGGCGACGGCTTCTGGAGTGACGAATCCGACTGGGAAGTCGACGATATGCTCGGCGACGACCTCGACGGCGGCGCGGCGGGACTCCCGGTCCTGGCCGTGGTCGGTCGGCCGAACGTGGGGAAGTCGACCCTGGTCAACCGGATCATCGGTCGGCGCGAGGCGGTCGTCGAGGACGTGCCCGGAGTCACCCGCGACCGCGTCTCGTATCGCGCCGAGTGGACCGGCCGCCCGTTCATGGTCACCGACACCGGCGGCTGGGAGCCCGACGCCAAGGGAATGGCGCAGTCGATCGCCGCGCAGGCCGAGTACGCGATGCGGACCGCCGACGCCATCGCCGTCGTCGTCGACGCCACCGTGGGGGCCACAGCGACCGATGAGGCGGTGGCCCGCGTGCTGCGCCGGTCGTCGACCCCGGTGATCCTGGTCGCCAACAAGGTCGACTCGGCTCGCATGGAGGCCGATGCGGCGTCCCTCTGGTCACTCGGACTGGGGGAACCCCACGCGATCTCGGCTGCGCACGGCCGCGGGACGGGCGATCTGCTCGACTCCGTCCTCGACGCGCTCCCCGAAACCACCCGACAGCGGTTCACCGCCGACGGCCCCCGACGCGTCGCACTGGTCGGCAAGCCCAACGTGGGGAAGAGCTCACTGCTGAACAAGCTCGCCGGCGAGGATCGGGCCGTGGTCGACAACGTCGCGGGAACCACCGTCGACCCCGTCGACGAGGTGATCGAACTCGACGGACGTCCGTGGCAGTTCGTCGACACCGCCGGACTGCGGCGCAAGGTGCGCACGGCGTCCGGCCACGAGTACTACGCCTCGTTGCGGACCCGGGCGGCCGTGGAGTCCGCCGAGGTGGCGCTGCTGCTCATCGACGCGGGAACACCGATCACCGAACAGGACCTGCGGGTGCTGTCGCTGGTGGTCGAGACGGGCCGGGCGTTGGTGGTCGTGTTCAACAAATGGGATCTGGTCGACGAGGACCGTCGTCACGATCTCGACAACGAGATCGACCGTGAGCTGGCTCGGGTGCCCTGGGCGCGGCGCGTCAACATCTCCGCGCTCACCGGCCGCAGCGTGCAGAAGCTGGTCCCCGCCCTCGAGGGGGCCCTGGAGTCCTGGGACAAGCGCATTCCGACGGGTCGACTGAACACGTGGCTCACCGAGATCCTCGCGGCCACACCGCCGCCGGTGCGCGGTGGACGTCAGCCGAAGGTCATGTTCGCCACCCAGGCGGCCACGCGTCCCCCCACCTTCGTCCTGTTCACGACCGGCTTCCTGGAGGCCGGCTATCGGCGGTTCCTGGAGCGCAGACTGCGCGAGGAGTTCGGTTTCGACGGATCGCCGGTGCGGATCAACGTCCGCGTCCGCGATAAGCGCGACCGTCGCAAATAGTGCCCGTTTCGCCATGAAATCGCTGGTACGCGCGGTTTTTCCGAAGTAACGGATGGCGGTGCCGGCCCCGACAGACCCGATGGGCGGGGCCGACAACCGAAGTCCGAGGAGGACATCATGCGACGTGCAGCATCGGCAGGAATCATCGGGGCGGCGGTGGCGGCGGGCCTCGCCGCGAGCGTCGTCGGCGCGGGCGCGGTCAACGCCGAGACACGGTCGGAGTACGTGGGGATGAACTGCTACGGATTGAACCCGAACATCGTGGACATCCCGTACTACGGCGGCGTCACCGTGTGGACGGACTCGCCGTGGCCCGGACAGTTCACGATCATCGGTGACAGCAAGAGCCTGTTCCCGTACACCACCGACACCACGGTGACCGTCAAGGAGCTGGCCACCGGCAAGACGACGACGGCGCACAGGAGATGGGGTCACGGCCTCGGCGACGCGTCGGGCTACTCGATCTCGGGACTTCGGGGACACGGCCGGGTTCGCATCACCGTCCGAGCCGTCAACCACGGGTTGATTCCGAACCTGCCCGCCCCGGTCTGTCGAGGGGTCGCGACCGTGTGACGGAGGTCTGCCGCGCCGCCCGGTGCATCGTGACGATTCCCGAGGCACTACCGTTGCCACGAGGTCTACAGGTGGAGATGGAATGACGACGACGCCGGACGACCCCGCGATTCTCGAGCGGGTCGGACACTACTACGAAGCAGCGACCCCCTACGAGGTCGGGCGCGAGAAGGTGCGCGAATACGCCCGCGCCGTGCAGGACTATCATCCCGCACACTGGGAGGAGTCGACGGCGCTGCGCCTGGGTTACTCGGGTCTGGTCGCGCCGCTGACGTTCACGTCCATCCCGGCGATGGCCGCGAACCGGGCGCTGCTGGAGACCGTCGTCGTCGGATACGACACGTATGTCCAGACCGAGCAGGTCTTCGAGCAGCACCGTCCGATCGTGGAGGGCGACGTGCTCCGCACCGACGTCGAGCTGTCTGCGGTCCGCCGCGTCGCGGGCAAGGACATGATCACGATCACCAACACCTTCGTCGACCAGGCGGGGGAGACGGTGCACACCATGCATACGACGGTCGTCGGTGTGACCGGGGACGAGGTGGATCCGGCGATCACCGAGGCCGTCGACAAGGTGATGATGCACGACGTCGCGATGCTGGCGCTCGACGATCCGTCGTCGAGCTACACCAAGACGGTGCGCGAAGCGCAGGCGCCGCCGCGCAGCGCGACGGGCGAGACTCGTCGCGTCGACTCGCTGAACTTCGACGATCTGTCGGTCGGCGATCAGCTGCCGGTCGTGACACGGAAGCTCACCCGCGGCGACCTGGTCAACTACGCGGGCGTCTCCGGTGACGCGAACCCCATTCACTGGGATGAGGGCATCGCACAGCTGGCGGGACTTCCCGACGTGATCGCCCACGGCATGCTCACGATGGGATTGGGCGTCGGTACCGTCTCCGACTGGTCCGGGGACCCGGGCGCCGTCTTGAAGTACTCGGTCCGCCTGTCGTCGCCCGCCGTCGTGTCGGCGGCCGGCGGCGGCGAGATCGAGTACAGCGGACGCATCAAATCGCTCGATCCCGACACTCGGAGCGGTGTGGTGATCCTCGTCGCGAAGTCGGAGGGCAAGAAGATCTTCGGCATGGCGACGTTGCACGTTCGATTCTCCTGATCGTCGATAACCCCTCGTGTGCAGGCGATTAGTGCGAGCGGATGCGCTTGGGATACAGTGAGTTCGCTTCGCGCGGCGGGAGATCCGTTCCGTCCGGCGGGGCAACGGGCTGTGGCGCAGTTTGGTAGCGCACATCACTGGGGGTGATGGGGTCGCAGGTTCAAATCCTGTCAGCCCGACACAGAAGCGATTACCTGGGACGATCACCCGAGAAGGCCACCTGGTTCACCAGGTGGCCTTCTCGTCTCCGAGTCGCGGCGGTCACCGCTCGGGCGCGAGGTCCTTGCTGTAGAGCGTGGCACCGGTCGCATCGCACAGGTTGACCGTCAGGACCCCGGTGTCGCGCGCGATCGTGACCTCCCCGAAATGCTGGAAGCCTTCCGCCGGTGAGACATTGGCCTCCTGCGGTGCGTGCACGAACTCGTACTCCGCGCCGAACGTCCGGTCGAGCGGCGACTGCGGGAAGGCGCCGGCGTGCAGGGGCCCGGTGACGAACTCCCAGAACGGCCGGAAGCGTGTGAACGATGCCCGGTCGGGCTCGTACGAGATGGCGGCCGTGTAGTGGACGTCGGCGGTGAGGAACACCTTGTTCGGGACGTCCCGACTCTCCGCGAGAATCTGCGAGAGCGCGATCTCGCGACCGAGCGGATCGCCGTGGTCGCCCTGGCCGAGGGCCTCCATCGACTCCGGACCGGTCGCCGTGTCCGGAACGACGATGCTCAACGGCAGGTCGTTCGCGATGACCTTCCACGTGGCGGTCGATCTCTTCAGCGAGTCGATGAGCCACCGCGTCTGCTTCGCGCCGAGAACGCCGCCGTCGTCGGTCGTCGAGTGCGCATCCGGGTTCGGATCCTTGTAGCTGCGCATGTCGAGCACGAAGACGTCGAGCTGCGGACCGTACGGGATCTTGCGGTAGAGCCGTCCGCCGTCGCCGAGCTGAACCGGTTGCCATTCGTTCCACGCCTGCCGGGCGCGTCGCGCGAGGGTGTCGACGTCGAGCTCGGTGTAGCCGTCCCGATCCTGACCGGCGAGGTTCTCCCCGGGGAACCAGTTGTTCACGACCTCGTGATCGTCCCATTGGACGAACTGGGCGACACCCGAGGTGAAACGTCGATAGTTCTCGTCGGTGAGGTTGTAGGCGTAGTTGCCGCGGAAGTCGTCGAGCGTCTGGGCGACCGCGGCTTTCGCCGGGCTGGTCACGCTGCGATACACCCGGCCGTCGTTCTGCTTCTGTGTGGCCTCGACGGGGCCGTCGGCGTAGATCGCATCACCGGAATGGATGAAGAAGTCGGGGGTGCGATCGGCCATCACTCCGAAGATCGGCAGTCCGCCGATGTCCGGATTGATGCCCCACCCCTGGCCGACGACGTCGCCCGACCACAGGAACCCGATGTCGGTGGCCGAGGCGGGCGCGGTCGAGAAACGGCCGGTGACCGGTTCGCCGAGGGCGCCGTCCTCGCCCTCCATCGTCACTCGATAGTGCACGGTCTGTCCGGGTTCGAGGCCCGCGACGCGAACGCGGCCGGTCCCGTCGGTCTCGGGGGTCACTCGCGGTCCGCGGACCTTCCTGGTCCGGGTGAACGATTCCGTGGCGGAGGTCTCGACGATCATCGTCGCCGGGGCGTCGGAGCGGGCCCAGACCAGTCCGCTCGAGGACGTGACATCGCCGACGGCGACGCCGTGACTGATCGTCGGGCGGCGACGGGCCAGCGTGGTTCCCGTCGCATTCTGTCCGGAGTCTCCGCACGCCGCCAGCCAGCCGGCCGTGGGAACGAGAACCGCGCCGGCGGCCGCACCGTGCAGCAGCGACCGACGCGATACGGGGGATCGAGATGAGATGCGCATGCACACCACAGTGGAGTGGTCACATGGACGCGGGGCCAACGCGATGTGGTCGGGAGATGGCGAGCGCGTCACCTCCGCGCGACGCGCCGAGGGGAAAGTGTGGACTTCGTCTGTCGCCGCGGCCGAATATGTGAAAGAGTGGACGGGCGGACAGCAGATTTTGCTCCCGCTCACTGAAAGAAAGCAGTAAGACAGCATGGCACAGGGAACCGTCAAGTGGTTCAACGGCGAGAAGGGCTTCGGCTTCATCGCCCCCGACGGGGGTAGCGAGGACGTGTTCGTCCACTACTCCGCGATCTCGGGGAGCGGCTTCCGTAACCTCGAAGAGGCACAGCGAGTCGAGTTCGACGTCGAGCAGGGCGCCAAGGGCCCCCAGGCGACGAACGTGGTCTCTCTCTAACTCAGACCTCATACGAATGCCCCGGCCGAATCGGCCGGGGCATTCGTATGTTCGCACCCGGTCAGTCGTCGGAGACGGGAAGGACGGGTTCGAACGGCTTGCCGGAACGCGGACGGGCCGACCCCATCTGGCCCGAGTCGCACAGGAACGACGCCAGATCCGCCAGCGTCTCCTCGGAGGATCGCGGCGTGTAGCCGAGAACGGTGCGGGCCCGAGTGATGTCGACCGTCGGCTGGGCCACGAGCGCCGCCAACGATGCACGCGACACCAGGTCGGATCCGAAGAGAGCGCCGAGCGGTTCGGCGACGGGCATCACGAGCTTCAGCAGGCCCAGCGGAAGTGCGAAGAGCGGCCGGAAGCGGCCGCAGAGGCCGGCCATGGTGCGCATCGCGTCGAGCAGACGGACGGGCTGGCCGCCGAGGAGATAGTTGTCACCGGTGTGACCGTGTTCGGCGGCCAGGATCAGGCCGCGAGCCACATCGCGAACGTCGACGAGGTCGAAGGTGCCCTCGACGAACAGCGGCACCTTGCCTTGCGCGGCGTCGCGGAGCATCCCGTTGATGCGGGACAGGCCGTGGTCGACGGGACCGTAGACGCCCGTCGGATTGCAGATCACGGCATCGAGACCGTCGGCGATCACCGAACGCAGCTCCTGTTCGCCCGACCATTTCGAGCGGTCGTACACCGGGAGGTCGGTGGATTCCGAGCGGGGTGAGCTCTCGTCGACGGTTCCGCTGTCGGTGTACTGGTCGAACGAGTGGATCGAACTGCAGTGCACGAAGCGGCGGACGCCGGCGGCCAGGGCGGCCTGGGCGGTTGCCTTGACACCTGCGGTGTTGACGCGCCAGGCGACCTCGTCGCGCTGTTTGAGGGTGATCATCGCGACGAGGTGGTAGACGGTGTCGACCCCGGAGAACGCGGTCACCAGGGCGTCGTGATCGAAGATGTCGGCAGACGTCCAGGTCACGCGCGGATGCTCGAGTGCATGAGCGGGGGACACCCGGTCGACGGCGACCACATCGTGGCCGTCCGCGACGAGTTGATTGACCAGGTTTGTACCCACGAACCCGGCTGCTCCGGTGACCGCGACCCTCATACGCATCTCCTCTTGTCTCGGCAGGCGCCGGCGAGCACCGGCTGTTGGGGTGAAGTGAACTAGAACACGTTCTAGTTAGCAGGAGGCTAGCACACGGGCAAGCGCCGGCGGGGCGTTGTTCATCGACCGGTGCTGAGGGAATGGGGCCGGAAGTCCCTAGTCGGTGGCCGCGAAATCCTCTTATATGACTTCGGACGCATGGCTGCAGGACTGGTGGCCGCGAATGTCGGGGGCGGAGAGGCGGTGGATGCGATGAGTCTGACGCGCACCGGCGCCGCCGTATCGTCGGCAGGCGGACGGCACCTGCGCGTCGGGGTGACGACGGCGCTGGCGCTGCTCGGGGCGTCGGGCGTGCTGGTCCACTTCTATACCGGTGAGGCGGCCCCGTCGTGGCTCGATGGGATACCGCTGGTCGTGTATCCGACGCTCACCGTAGGCTTGTTCGCGACTTCGACCAGGCGTTTCGCTCAGTGGTCTCTGCTGATCTGGGCCTGGGTGATGCTTGTGACGGCGATCATCACGGTGGTGCCCGTCATGACCCTCGACGCCGTCGACGGTCAGCCGGTGGTGCACTACCTGACGCACGTGCTCTGCGTCGTGCTGCAGATTCCGCTCATCGTTCGGCTCGCGGGTCGGCTGCGTGAACCCGTCATCGACTCGTGAGGTGACGACGGGCGGTCACAGGTATCCGGCCTGCCGCAGGCGTTCGCCGAGGCCCGCGGCGAGTGACGCGCGCGCCACCTCCGCCGGAGTCATCCATCGGGCGTCGTCGGCGTCGTCACCCGCGACGAGATGCCCGCCGTCGACGTGCGCGACGAAGTCGTGGATCTCGAACGACTGACCGTCCGGATACTCGATCAGCGTCGACCACAGCTCGCGACCGACCGACACGCGCAGGCCCGTCTCCTCGAAGACCTCCCGAGCCGCGGCCTCCTTCGGCGCCTCGCCGGGCTCCACGTGCCCACCGGGAACACTCCAACATCCCCGCTCGGGGTCGTGGCCGCGTTTCACCAAGAGGAGGCGGCCGGACGCGTCGCTGATGACCGCGCCGGCGGCCAGAACTGGTTTCACCGTGCTCACGGTAGTCTGCCGACCGGGACTCTGGGGACCGAGACTGTGGGGACCGAGGCTCTGGGGTCGTCCGACGCGACGCCTCGGTGAACGGGAACTGCGATGAAGGAGAAGCGGGTGGAGAAGGCGGACGCGCGCACCGCGCGACGGTGGTCACTGCTGATCGGTGCCATCGTGGCGGAGGTGGCGGGCACCATGATGCTGCGGGCGACCGTCGACGTTCCGGCGGCGGCCGTCGGCGTCGTCGTGGCGTACATGCTGGCCTTCGCGGGGCTGGGGCTGGCCCTCCGCGAAGGGATGTCGGTCGGGGTCGCCTACGGTGTGTGGGGCGCCACCGGGGTGGCCCTCACCGCGCTGCTCGGCGCACTGATCTTCGACGAGATCCTGTCCCCGGTCGCGATCGTCGGCATCGCGGTCATCGCCGTCGGAGTGATCGTCGTCAACTCGGGCGGCGCCGGCGTCCACGACGAGCGTCCCGCGGAGCCGCGACCATGACCTATGTGTGGTTGATCGCCGCGATCGCGGCAGAACTCATGGCGACCCTGAGCCTGCGGGCGAGCGACGGATTCCGACGCCGCATCTGGCTGCCACCGATGATCGTCGGATACACGGCGGCGTTCGCATTCCTCGCGTTGGCGCTCGCGGCCGGGATGCCGGTCGGCGTGGCGTACGCGGTGTGGTCGGCCGTCGGGATCGTCCTCGTCGCCGTCCTGGCACGAATCATCTGGAGAGATCCCCTCACCGCCCGGATGTCGCTGGGCTTCGCGATCATCACCCTCGGCGTGGCGCTCGTCGAACTGGGGTGACGGACCGCTGGGCTCACAGGTCGGCGATCGTGATCGCGTCGCGCATGACGCCGCGCAGCATGTCCTGCGTGAGCCGACCGGTGAAGGTGTTCTGCTGGCTCACGTGAAAACAGCCCAGGACGCTCAGCGTCCGACCGTCGGGGTGCGTCAGATCGACACGGACCCCGTGCCCGAAGCGCGGCCGCGGCCGCGGCACCTCCCAACCGGTGTCGTGCAGCGACGCCATGAGCGCCTGCCATCCGAAGCCGCCCAGCACCACGGCGACGCGCAGGGTCGGAGCCAACAACTCCATCTCGCGGGAGAGGAACGGTGCGCACGTGCGGCGTTCGACGGGTGTCGGCTTGTTGGCGGGCGGTGCGCAGTGCACCGGTGATGTGATCCGCACTCCCGTCAGCGCGAGTCCGTCGTCGACGGCGACCGCGTGCGGTTGGGAGGCCAGTCCCACGGCGTGCAGCGCCTCGAACAGAAAATCGCCGCTGCGGTCACCGGTGAACATCCGACCCGTGCGATTGGCGCCGTGCGCGGCCGGAGCCAGACCCACCACGAGGATGCGGGCGTCGGCGGGGCCGAACCCGGGAACGGCGCGACCCCAATACACGTCGCGGCGAAACGATGCGCGTTTGGTCCGCGCGACCTCCTCCCGCCACGCCACCAGTCGCGGACACGCCCGGCACCCGGCGATCAGGGTGTCGAGGTCGGCGATGCTCGGCGCGGCGTCGGCGCGGAGTGGGGCGTCGTCTCCCGAGGTGGCGTCTCCCGAGGTGGCGTCTCCGGGGGTGTCGGCGAAGGTGGGCATGCGTCCATGATCCTCCACCGCCGAAACCGCCACCGTCGGGATTCCCCTTCCCGGTCCGCCTGTCCGCCGTGTGGTGTTCGGGAAGAATGGACGCATGCCCCCCACGCTCGCAGATGTCCTACCCTCGGTGGCCGCGGCCGTCGGAGTCGGCGAGGCCAATCCGCTGGGCATCGAGCCCGCCCGCGACGTCGTCGTCCTGCTCGTCGACGGGCTCGGCGCCGAACTGGTCGACCGCCATGCCACACTGGCGCCGACACTCGCGCAGCATCGCCGACGCACGCTGCATGCGGGCTTTCCGGCGACGACAGCGGTGAGCATCACGAGTCTGGCCGTCGGGGCGCCGTGCGCGGTGCACGGCATCGTCGGGTACAGTTTCGCGACCCCGACCGCAGCAGGTCCCCTCGAGACGTTCAACTCACTGCGGTGGCGGACCGGGTCGGCACAGGGGCCCGACGCACGGGAGTCGCATCGACCCGAGGACCTGCAGCCGGTCGAGAGCACGGTCGCCCGCATGGCCCGGCGCGGAGTCTGCATCCAGTACGTGGTGCCCGACTATCAGGTCCGGTCGGGGCTGACCCGCGCCGCTTTTCGGGTCGACGGCACGCTGCACGCCGCGGACGCGCTCGCGGATGTCCGCGACGGTGTGTCGGCCGCCGTGCGCCACTCCGACGGTGGACCGAGGTTCGTCTACGCCTACACTCCCGACCTCGATGCGGCCGGACATCTGCACGGCGCCGGAAGCGACGAGTGGTGCGATGTGCTGGTCGCGATCGACACGATGGTGGCCGACCTCATGACGGCGTTGCCGACGACGGCCAGACTGATCGTCACGGGCGACCACGGCATGGTCAACGCCGCCGAGACGATCGATCTGGACGCCGAGCCGGACTTCCGTCGCGACGTGGCCCTCATCGCGGGTGAGGCCCGCGTGCGACACGTCTACGCCGAGAGACCGGAGGCGGCCGCCGAGGTCGTGGCGCGGTGGGCGGACCTCCTCGGGCCCGCCGCCCTCGTCGTGTCCCGCGAGCAGGCGATCGACGAGCGCTGGTTCGGTCCGGATGCGCCGACGGATCTGGTCAGCGCGAGGATCGGCGACGCGGTCGCGGCGGCCCGCGGGAACGCGGTGCTGGTGTGTCCGGGCACCGAGCCGCTCGAATCGACCATGATCGGTCACCATGGGGCCTGGACCGACGCCGAGCAGTTGGTGCCGCTGATCACCGACCGCTGATCACCGCACCCGTCGAGCCGGATCGCGACCGGACACCGTGTAGTACGTTGCAGGAGGCGAGCCACGGGGGATGGAGCGAACCGCGGACCGATAGGTAAGGATGGACGCGTGGCCGAGAACGAGAATCCCGAACCCGGCGTCCCCGAGAGCGTCGTCCCCGAGAGCGTTGATCCCGACGGGGGCGATCCCGACAGCGGTCAGCCCGAAGTCGTTGGCCCCGAAAGCATTGGTACAGCAGGCGATTCGACGGTAGCCGACTCGGATGTGGCGGAGTTCACCGAAGCTCTGGAGACCGTGGAGGTCGCGATGGGGGAGGTCCTCGAGTCGCCCCCGCCTCCGCACGGCGAGTCCGGCGGCGCGGCGCCGCCCGACGCGACCGGTGCCGCGGACGACCCGGAGTCGGCAGGCGAATCGTCGCCGGCCTATCTCTCGTACGAGGAGTTCGGGCGGCGATTCTTCGAGATCGCCGTCACCGAGGAGCGCATCGGCGCCGCATTCACCGCCATCGCCGGGGAGGAGTTCGAGGTCGGTCCGATCCCGTCGGGGCCGGGCGGAATGGTGAAGGTACAGGCGCAGGTGCGGATCGCCGAACCCCAGATCACCCGCGACGTGGGGCAACTCATCACCTTCGTGGTGAAGCTTCCGCTCTACATCGGGTTGACCGTCGATCTGAAAGTCGACCGGATCCGCTACGACGTCGACGGCCTGGTGACCCTGCCCATGACGGTCCGCTGCGCGGAGCCGTTGCAATTGCGCATCGAGGTGGATCCGCCGCGGCCGCGCGACGTCTTCGTCGACGTCGCGTCGCGGAACGTCCGTGGTGAGATCATCCGGAACCTCGCGCAGGTCGACGCCGAGATCCGCCGGGTGATCGCGAAGTTCGTCGAAGCCGAGATCGACAAGCCGGAAGTCCGCACGGCGCGGTTCATCGACGTCGACGTGGAGCTGGCGCGCGCGTTCGAGGGGATGTAGGCACCGCCGCGGTCGGTGCGGGAGTCGACGGGAAGTGCCATCCTGGAGGCATGAGCGAGGCAGCCGACTCCGAACCGCAGGGCAGCTATGTGACGGCGAACCAGCCGTACGAGCGCGACACCCGATACATCGAGACCCGCATCACCCGTGACGGGGCCGACGGATACCCGGTCGAACCCGGGAGATATCGGCTCGTCGTGTCGTACGCGTGTCCGTGGGCGAACCGCGCGATCATCGTCCGTCGGCTCCTCGGGCTGGAGGACGTGTTGTCGATGGGGGTGTGCGGACCCACGCACGACCAGCGGTCGTGGACTTTCGACCTGGATCCGGGCGGCGTCGACCCGGTCCTGGGAATCCCCCGGCTTCAGGACGCCTACTTCGCCCGAATCCCCGGATACGAGAAGGGGATCACCGTGCCGGCCGTGGTCGACGTGCCCACCGGGGCGGTGGTGACCAACGACTTCCCACAGATCACCCTCGACCTGGAGTCGGAGTGGACCGAGTATCACCGCGACGGCGCGCCGGACCTGTATCCGGCGGGCGTGCGCGATGAGATCGACGAGGTCAACGCGCTGGTTTATCGGGACGTCAACAACGGCGTGTACCGCTGCGGGTTCGCCGGCTCGCAGGAGGCCTACGACTCGGCCTACGATCAACTCTTCTCGCGTCTCGACTGGCTCAGCGACCGGCTCAGCGGGCAGCGGTACCTGGTCGGGGACACGATCACCGAGGCGGACATCCGGCTGTTCACCACGCTCGCGCGGTTCGACGCGGTCTATCACGGGCACTTCAAGTGCAACCGGGAGAAGCTCTCGGAGATGCCCGTGCTGTGGGCGTACGCGCGCGATCTGTTCCAGACCCCCGGTTTCGGGGACAGTACGCGCTTCGACCACATCAAGAGCCACTATTACGAGGTGCACCGCGACATCAATCCGTCCGGCATCGTGCCGAAGGGGCCGGATCTGTCGAACTGGCACTCCGCGCACGGCCGCGAGGCGCTCGGCGGTGCCCCGTTCGGGGCCGGTACGGCGCCGACGAGACCGGTGGACTGACCGTCGGTCAGGAGACGGGCTGTTCGGCGACCGATCGTCGGCGAGGGATGGCGAGGGTGATCGCGACGCCGACGAAGGCCGCCACCGATCCCACGAGGAAGCACCATCCGAACGCCGAATGCGTCGGCAGGTCGTCGGTACCGACACGTTGTGTGGAGACGGTGAGAAGGACCGCCATGATGGCGGACGAGAGCGTCGTGCCGACGGCGCGCATGAGTCCGTTGAGTCCGACCGCGGCACCGGCCTCGTTCATGGGGACGGCGCCCATGATGAGCGTCGGCATCGCGGCGTAGCCGATGCCCACGCCGGCCGAACCGATCACGGATGCCAGTGCCAGCTGCCACGGCGAGTTCATGAAGAGGTACGCGAACAGGTAACCGAGGCCGAGAACCGTGGCCCCGATCGCCAGTGTGATGCGGGGTCCGAGCGCGTTGATCATCATTCCGGAGATGGGAGCGAACAGCATCATCATGATGCCGCCGGGGGCCATCCAGAGGCCGGCCTGAAGGATCGACTGACCGAAGCCGCCGGCGAATTCGGGGAGTTCGAGGAGCATCGGGACCACGATGGCCTGCGCCATCATGCCGAAGCCGATCGCGATGGCGGCGAGGTTGGTCAGCAGGACGGCGGGTTTGGCGCTGCTGCGCAGGTCCACCAGGGGGTCATCGGTGCGCAGTTCGAAGAGTCCCCACACGGCCAGGACGACGAGGCCGCCGCCGAGGAAGCCGATGGTGGTGGCCGAGGTCCAGCCCCAGTCGCCGCCCTTCGAGATGGCGATCAGCGCACCGCACAAGCCGATCGTGAGACCGATGGCGCCGATGACGTCGAGGCGACCGCCGGATTTGTCGGCGATGTTGGGAACGAAGGCGACGACCAGGGCGGTGACGAGCAGGCCCAGTCCGGCGGAGGCCCAGAACAGGGCGTGCCAGTCGAAGGTCTGGGCGATCCAGGCCGACAGCGGCAGCCCGATCGCGCCGCCGACGCCGAGCGTCGCGCTCATCGCGGAGATCGCCATCGAGGTGAGCCGAGGGGGTGTGACCTCCCGCATCAGGCTGATGCCGACCGGGATGAAGCCCATGGCGAGTCCCTGGACCGCGCGGCCGATGATCATCGGGATCAGGGTGGAGCCGAGCGCGCAGATGAGGGAGCCGAGCACGAGGAGAAGCGAGCTGGCGAGGATGACCCGCTGCTTGCCGTACATGTCGCCGAGTCGCCCGGCGATCGGCATCGCGACGGCACCGCCGAGCAGGGTCGCGGTGATGATCCAGGACGCGTTCGGGATCGTGGTCCCGAGCAGCCGGGGGAGTTCGGGCTGCACGGGGATGATCAGCGTCTGCATGAGGGACGCGACGAGTCCGCCGAAGCACAGGACGGAGACGATGATCAGAGCGCGAGCGTGACCGTCCTCGGGGGCGGCGGAGGCGGCGGTCTCCTCGGTGGAGACCGCGGTGGGATCGGGTGACCGGGTCATCGGTGCCTTTCGAGTCGGTGATGTGGGCGGGGCGGGCCCGATGTCAGGGTATGTAACCTACATATGTATCGTGCATATTCAAAATCGTCGCTAACGTGTGCGTCCGAACGGACGGAAGGGGTGAGTGCTGTCGACGGTCACGAGGCAGTGGAGTCGATGACGGTGTGGTCCAGCACCGTGCATCGCGACGTCGTCGAGGAGTTGCTGCGTCTGCGACGGCGACGCAACGACCTGCACCCGGGGGCGATCCTGGACGTCTCCGCCTTCCACATCCTCTGGGTGCTGTGCGAGGGGGGTCCGCGGACGCTGCGTCAACTCAGCGAGGAGTTGGAACTCGAACAGTCCACGGTGAACCGTCAGGTCAACGCGGCGTTGAAGCACGGGTACGTCGAACGTTACGACGTCGCGGGCCAGGCGAGTCGCATGCACCGGGCCACCGCGAGCGGCCGCGAGGCGTTCGCGCACGACGGCATGGCGCGCGTGGAGCGACTGCAGGGGGTCTTCGACGATCTGGCTCCCGGTGAGCCAGAGGAGTTGCTGGCGCAGCTGCGGGCGTTCAACGACGCCTATGAGCGGCAGGTGGGCCGCGAGGGCTGACGGCACGACCGGAATCCGAGCGCGGTACCATCACTCATCGACTACTCAGACAAGTAGAGGAGTGCTGCCCGGATGATCACCCAGGTGAAGCGGGAGTCACTGGCCGAACAGGCCGCCGAACTGCTGCTCGCGCGTGTACGGGCCGGAGAGTGGCGGGTCGGGGACCGACTGCCCGGCGAGACGACGCTCGCCGGGCAACTCGGGGTGGGACGGTCCACGCTCCGCGAGGCGATCCGTGACCTCGCCGGTCGCGGGGTACTCGTCTCGCGGCAGGGCGCGGGCGTCTTCGTGGCCGCCGCCGACGTCCCCGACGCGTGGGACGACGTCCTCCGTCGCGCCGACATCAGCGCAGTCCTCGAAGCACGCGCGGCCATCGAGTCCGAGGCCGCCGCGCTGGCCGCCGCGCGCCGGTCGGCGGCGGATCTCGGCGCGATGCATTCGACACTCGATCACCGCCGCACCGTTTCGGGCAGCGGCGACATCGAGGCGTACGTCGCCGCCGACGTCGGGTTCCACCGCACAGTGGTCGTCGCGGCACGCAATCCGGTCCTCCTGGAACTGTTCGACGCTCTGACCCCGCGGATCCAGGCCGCGATGGTCGACATGCTCCGGCTGCGCGGAGGCATCTCGGGCCGCGGTGCGGGAGTGCCGTCCGGGGACGGGACCGCCGAGCCGACACACGACGACGATCACCGAGCGCATCTCGCGATCATCGACGCCGTGGCCGACCGCGACGCGGCCGCGGCCGCCCACGCGAGCCGCATCCACCTCGACGGCCTCGCCGGGGCGCTGTCATGAGCGCACGCGAGGTGCTCCGCCTGGACTCCGTGACGTTTCGGCGCAACGGGCGCGAAATCCTGCACGGTGTCGATCTCACCGTCCGAGCCGGGGAGCACTGGGCCCTCCTCGGCCCCAACGGGGCGGGGAAGACGACGATCCTCGGGTTCTGCGCCGCGCAGACCCACCCGACGACGGGCACCGTCGACGTCCTCGGTCGACGACTCGGCCGCGTCGACACCGCCGAACTCCGCAAGCACATCGGGCACGTCAATCCGCGCCACCGGCTGCAGTCGGATCTCACCGTCACCGAGGTGGTGCTGACCGGGATCACCGGCACCATCGACCTGCCGATGCGATGGACGCCGACCGACGAGGACGTCGCTCGAGCCCGCCGTCTGATCGCGGACAGCGGAATGTCCTCCCGCGCCGACTCGTCGTGGCACACGCTGTCGCAGGGCGAACGCGGCCGCGCCCTCATCGCCCGGGCGCTGATCGGGGACGCGGATCTCCTGCTGCTCGACGAGCCGACGACCGGACTGGACGTCGCGGCCCGCGAGCAGCTGCTCGAGACCGTCGACGCATTGGCGGTGACCGAGCCGCAGGTCGCATCGGTCCTGGTGACCCACCACCTCGAGGAACTGCCCGAGAGCACGACCCACGCCGTCGTCGTGGCCGAGGGCGCGATCGTGGCGCGCGGTACCGCGCGGACGACCGTGACCTCGGCGGTGATCAGCCGTGCATTCGATCATCCGATCGACGTCGAGTACAGCGGAGGCCGCTGGGGAGCTCGAGCCGTACGGGGTGGGCGAACACGGCAGGACCCTCGAACAGGGCCGGAAGGATCCATCGACCAGGTCAGACGGTGAGCAGCACCTTGACGGCCTCTCGGGCGTCCATCGCCCGATAGGCCTCCGCTGCCTCCTCGAGGGGGAGTGTCCGATCGAACACACGACCCGGATCGATCTCCCGGGCGGCGATCCTGCGCAGCAGATCGGGCAGATACCGCCGCACCGGAGCCGGGCCGCCGTGGAGATGAACCAGCGAATAGAACAGTCGATCGCCGGGCAACGCCACGTCATGGGAGACGCCGACGAAACCGATGTGACCGCCGGGACGCGTGGCGCGTACGGCCTGCATCATCGACTCCTGGGTGCCGACCGCCTCGATCACCGAGTGGGCGCCCATCCCGTCGGTGAGATCCCGGATGGCCGCGGCGCCGTCGGATCCGCGTTCGGTGACGATGTCGGTGGCGCCGAACGAGCGGGCCAGACTCTGCCTGTCGGCGTGTCGGCTCATCGCGATGATGCGGTCGGCGCCCATCTCGCGGGCCGCGAGGACACCGAGCAGACCCACCGCGCCGTCCCCGACGACCGCCACGGTCGAGCCCGGCTGGACCCGGGCCGCATCGGCGGCGAACCAGCCGGTGCCCAGGACGTCCGAAGCGGCCAGATACGACGGCAGCAGATCGGACTCCGGCGGCGCCGGTGTGGCGACGAGGGTGCCGTCCGCCCACGGGATGCGGGCGTATTGAGCCTGGGTGCCGACTCCGCCCATCCCGACGACGTTCACACACCGCGACTGATAGCCGGCCGCGCAGATCTCGCACGTGTTGTCGGAGGCCATGAACGAGCCGACGACGAAGTCGCCGACCCGGAGCGTGCGGACCTCGGGTCCGACCTCCTCGACGTAGCCGACGTACTCGTGACCCATGAAGGCGTCCTCGACGTCGTTGGCTCCGCGGTAGGGCCACAGATCCGAACCGCAGACGCAGGTGGCGGCGATGCGGATGATCGCATCGGTCGGCTCCTCGATCACCGGGTCGGGACGATCGACGACACTGACGTTTCCGGGCGAATGCATGATGACTGCGCGCATGCCTCCAGCCTAGGGCGAGTCCCGGGTCACCGTCTCGTTCGCGGGCCGGAGTGCTTCGGTAGCCTCCTTGCGGTGACCATCACCGCACCCCGCATGTCAGTCAACGCTCGGATCGCCGAGGAGCTGTCGGTCGGCGAAGACCAGGTCGCGGCGGCCGTCGCCCTCCTCGACGAGGGCTCGACGGTGCCGTTCATCGCCCGCTACCGCAAGGAGGCGACCGGCAGCCTCGACGACACGGCGCTCCGTCACCTCGACGAGCGGCTTCGGTACCTGCGCGAACTCGATGAGCGCCGCGACGCCGTCATCGCGTCCATCGACGAGCAGGGGAAGCTCACCGATGAGCTGCGGGCCGCGCTGGCGGCCGCCGAGACGAAGGCGCGAGTGGAGGACATCTATCTGCCCTACAAGCCGAAACGGCGGACGAAGGCGCAGATCGCGCGGGAGGCGGGACTCGAACCGCTCGCCGACGCACTGGTCGCCGATCCGACCCTCACCCCGCTCGATGCGGCGTCCCCCCATGTGAGCGAGGAGGTGGCCGACGCGGCGTCGGCGCTGGAGGGGGCGCGGCACATCCTGATCGAGCGGGTGGCCGAGGACGCCGAGGTGGTCGGCGCCGTCCGCGAACGCTTCTGGGCGACCGGCACCCTGCGTACGCGGGTCCGCGCCGGGGCCGAGTCGACGCCCGCGGCGCAGAAGTTCCGCGACTACTTCGAGTTCGCCGAAGCCCTGGAGACGATGCCGTCGCACCGCGTCCTCGCCGTCCTCCGCGGAGAGAAGGAGGAGGTGCTGACCCTGACCTTCGACGGCGGCGACGACGAGCCGTACCAGGCGATGGCCGCGCAGTGCCTCGGGATCGACCGTGCCCGTCCGGGCGCGGCGACCGCGTGGCTGGCCGACACCGTGCGGTGGGCGTGGCGGACGAAGTTGATGATCTCGGCCACCATCGATGCGCGGATGGCGCTGAAGGCTCGGGCGCAGGAGCAGGCCGTCACGGTCTTCGCCACCAACCTCAAGGACCTCCTGTTGGCGGCTCCCGCAGGTACGCGAGCCACGCTCGGTCTCGACCCCGGATACCGGACCGGCGTCAAGGTGGCCGTCGTCGACGGCACCGGGAAGGTCGTCGACACCGCGACGGTGTTTCCGCACAAGCCGCAGCAGCAGTGGGATCAGGCCAAGGCCGCGCTCGCCGCGCTGATCGCCCGGCACGGGGTCGAACTCGTCGCGATCGGCAACGGGACGGCGTCCCGAGAGACCGACGCGTTGGCCGACGAACTCCTCGCCGACGTCGCGCGGAGCGGAGCGGCGGTCCCGTCGAAGGCGGTGGTGAGCGAGGCGGGGGCGTCGGTGTACTCGGCGTCCGAGTACGCCTCGCAGGAGCTGCCGGACCTCGACGTCTCGCTGCGCGGGGCGGTGTCGATCGCCCGGCGGCTCCAGGATCCGCTGGCCGAGCTGGTCAAGATCGATCCGAAGGCGATCGGCGTCGGCCAGTACCAGCACGATGTCTCCGCCGCCCATCTCGCCCGGAGTCTGGACGCGGTGGTCGAGGACGCGGTGAACGCCGTCGGCGTCGACCTCAACACCGCGTCGGTGCCGCTGCTATCGCGGGTCTCGGGAGTCACCTCCACCCTGGCGGCCTCGATCGTGGCCCACCGCGACCGGGTGGGGGCGTTCACCAGCCGTCGGGGGCTGCTCGACGTGCCGCGGCTGGGACCGAAGGCTTTCGAGCAGTGTGCGGGCTTCCTCCGGATCCGCGAGGGGGCCGATCCCCTCGACGCGTCCGGTGTTCATCCCGAGGCGTACCCGGTGGTCCGCCGAATCCTCGATCGCAGCGGTCGCGGTGTCAGCGAGATCATCGGTGACACCGAGGTGCTCCGAGGGCTGAACCCGGCGGACTTCGCCGACGAACGGTTCGGTGTCCCGACGGTCACCGACATCATCGCCGAGTTGGACAAGCCCGGGCGCGATCCGCGACCGGCGTTCGAGACGGCGACCTTCGCGCGCGGCGTGGAGAAGATCGCCGATCTGCGGCCCGGCATGGTGTTGGAGGGTGTCGTCACCAACGTGGCCGCGTTCGGAGCCTTCGTCGACGTCGGTGTCCACCAGGACGGGCTGGTGCACGTCTCGGCCATGGCCGACCGCTATGTCTCCGATCCGCACGAGGTGGTCCGCTCGGGTCAGGTGGTCAAGGTCAAGGTGCTCGAGGTCGACCTCGATCGACAGCGGATCGGACTGAGCCTGCGTCTCGACGACGACGCGGCCGGCAAGCCGCGCGGCGGCGGCCGGAACCGCGGCAGCCAGGGCCGGAGGGACCGGGGCGGGGGGACCGGGGCGGGGGGGAGCCCGAAGCGCGGTACCGGCGACGGACGGGCGCGTGGCGAGGGGGCGGGCCGCCGGCAGGAGCGGCAGGAGACCGGATCCATGGCGCAGGCGCTGCGGGACGCCGGGTTCGGACGCTGAGGCCCCGGGGCGCACCCGCGCCCCGGGGGTACGCGACTTCTCCGGTGACAGGGCTTCTCGGGTGTCAGGACTTCTCGGGGATGCGCTGAATCAGCGGAGACGGACCCCGGCGGGGTAGAGCTGTGCGGCCAGGCGCCGTTTCGAGGCACGGTGCGCTGCCGCGGCGTCCGGGGTGAAGCCGCCGGCCGTCGGTCGCGGCGGGATGTCGCGCCCGTTGCCGATCACGGTCCACGCGGATCCCGCGTCGACCAGCGACTGATGTTTCGTCGAGTAGTAGTCCGGGCGGCCGACGACGGCCACCCCGGAGTCGCCGGCCGCGGCCGCCAACAGATGTGGATGGAAGCGTGTGGAGATCCACGTGGTTCCGATCCCGACCGGCAGCCCGTTGCGCCAGACGTTCATGAACGGCACGCGGCGCGCGTCCGCGAGTCGCTCACCGAGCATCTCGGCCACCCGGACATCGTGTCCGGGGATGGCTTCGACGACGGTCACGTCGCGGCCGTCGACCCGCCACGAGTCGAGTGTCGCGGCGACGAAGGCGGCCAGACCGGCGACGCCCGCGTGGCCGTCCCAGTGGAAGTCGTCGGTGAGGTCGCTCTGGATGCAGAGCGTCACGCGGCCCGTGGGATCCGCGGCGCGCGGTCGGCGCGTCACCCGTCGGGAGAGCCAGGCGTCGTCCCCCGAGGTCGTGACCCCGAGCAGTCCGGACACCAGCTCCGCGGTGGGTCGATCGCGGACGTCGACCGAGTCGAAACGACCGAGGTCCGCCAGGAGGCGTTCACGAGCCGGGCCCTCGACGGCCGGAGTGAATCCGGCTCCGGTCGCGACCGCGCGGGCCCCCGAGACGTCGGCCGCCGCGGCGATCGCGGACACCAGTGACACATGGTGGGGCCAGACGTTGTTGATGAATCCGCCGCCGACGAGGTGGATGGTGTCGGCGGCGAGAAGCAGTTCCACCCCTTCGCTCTCGCGCGGCGCGGTCCCCGGAGTGCTCGCCGCCTCGGCGACCCACGCCCACGGGGCGTCTCGGTCGATGTGCGCGCCGGCCTCGTCACCGGCAGCGTGGAGGGTCAACCGCCAGAGCGTGTCGACGAACACGGCGCGCCTGTTCGCGTGGCGCAGCAGCAGGGCGGCCTGGCCCGGTCGCGGCGAGTCGACGATGACGCGCGCGAACGGTCGATGTGCGGCGAGGTGGCTCAGCCAGGCTTCGACGATCAGCTCGTCGCCGAAGTTCGGGTGGCCCGCCGTGGTGACGAGGTAGACGATGTCGCGGTTCCGCGATACGCGGTGAGCGCGCTGGATCAGCGCAGGAACGAGTGGCCGGTGTCCCGGTCGGGAGAACATGGTGTCGGTGCCTGTCTTGACTCAGTGCTCGGTGTCGCCGAGCAGTGCCGCCACGTGATCGGGGACGAACTTCGACAGTGATCGCGGCGGGCGGTGATAGTTCCCCGAGACGACGGGCTTCTTCGGAAGCTTCACCTCGGGACGTTTCGTCGGTTCGTAGTCGATGGTCGAGAGCAGATGCGCGATCATGTTCAGGCGCGCGTGCCGTTTGTGATCCGATTCGACGATGAACCAGGGGCTGGCGGAGGTGTCGGTGTGCACCATCATCTCGTCCTTGGCTCGCGAATACTCCTCCCAGCGGTACACCGACTCCAGATCCATCGGCGAGAGCTTCCACTGCCGCACCGGGTCGTCACGACGCGCACGGAACCGACGGAGCTGCTCGTCGTTCGACACCGAGAACCAGTACTTTCGCAGGATGATGCCGTCGTCGATGAGCATCTGCTCGAAGATCGGGGTCTGGCGCAGGAACCGCGTGTGCTCCTCGGGGGTGCAGAAGCCCATCACCTTCTCGACGCCGGCCCGGTTGTACCAGGAACGGTCGAAGAGGACGATCTCGCCGGGTGCGGGCAGGTGGGCGACATAGCGCTGGTAGTACCACTGGCCCCGTTCGCGGTCCGTCGGGGCCGGAAGCGCCGCGACGCGGCAGACGCGGGGACTCAGGTATTCGCTGATCCGCTTGATCGCACCACCCTTGCCGGCGGCGTCGCGGCCCTCGAAGACGACGACCACGCGAGCGCCGGTCGTGCGGACCCATTCCTGGAGTTCGACGAGTTCGGTCTGCAGCCGGAAGAGTTCGGACTCGTAGACCTTCTTCGGCAGTCTCGGTGTCCCATCCGTCCTTTTCTTCCCCATCTCGGCAAGTCTATGCCAGCGGAGCGGGGCGAACGGTGCCGGTTGCCGGGATCAGTCGTCGGCCACCTCGAGCCGCAGTCCCAGTGCAGGGTCCGCCACATTGGTCAGGGACAGCTTCTCCCCGTCGAGCCGGTAGGTGACCGACCCGTTCACAGCCGCGAGGACGGCCCGTTCGACCTCGGTGATCTCGGGTTCGCACATCTTTCGCGTGGTCGCGAGCGGGGAGAAGTCGATCCGATCACCGTCGACGGTCGCTGTGCCGGTGACGGCGTTGCAGCCGGCGTTCCCCGTGACCCTGCCGTCGGTGTCGATCTGGATGAACGGCTCGGCCCGCGTGATGGCCCGGGAGCTGGTGACCCCCGAGGCGCTCACCGTGGAGTGGACGCGCCACCGTGTGCCGATGAGCGGCTGGTCCTCGCGTTCGGCGAGGGTCACCGTCTGGTCGCCGCGCGACAGGGTCAGCGTGGTGTCGGCCAACTCCCACGTCAGCGGCTCGGCGAAGAGATCGGACACCCACTGATCGGCCGTGTCGCGGGGCGGCGGGCAGGCCATCAGCGTTCCCAGGAGGTTCCCGGTGGTCATCGTGGTACCGGTGAAGGCCACCGACCCGCCGTGCCCGTTGCAGCCGGCGTTCGCGCTGATCCGGCCGGCTTCGGGGAAGGCCACGGTGAGGGGACCGCCGCCGGGGATGGCGGTGCCGTCGACGTCGGTGGAGATGTAGGTGTGACCGATCAGCGCCGCGGGGTCGGACGCGGTCGGTCCGTCGTCGGACGAACAGGAGGTCAGCGCCGTCGCCGCCACCAGCAGTGTCGCGGCAACCCCGAGTGAGCCCGTCCAGATGCGTCGAACCGGTGTCATACACGCCACGGTAAACGATGTGCGGCGTCGTCCGCGTACGGTAGAGCACGATCGGAGTGTGTCGCGTCACCGCGCGACCGCCGCCGGAATCTCACAACGGCGGAATACGACGACCCGGACGCCAGGACGAGGAACAGGAAGCACGTGGGAAGACTCACCAACGCGATGTGGCGCATGCTGGGTGCGCAGACCTCTCGGAACCAATCGCAGTCGCTGTCGATGATCGCGGACTCCGCCGCACACGACGAGTGGGCCAAGGAGTTGGAGAGCTCCGCGTTCGCCGACACGGCATCGGAACTCGACATGAGTCGCTCGGTCGATCGCGCCAAGTTCCTGGCGATGGTCCGCGAAGGCGGAACGCGCACGCTCGACATGACGCCGTTCGACGTGCAGCTCCAGGGCGCGCTGCGGATGCTCGAGGGTGACGTGGTGGAGATGGCCACGGGTGAGGGCAAGACTCTCGCCGGGGCGATCGCGGCGATCGGATACGCCCTCGACGGACACCAGATCCACGTGGTGTCGGTCAACGACTACCTCGCGGCTCGAGACGCGGCCTGGATGAAGCCGCTCTACGAGCTGTTCGGCGTCAGCGTCGCGTCGATCGACGAGCACAGTACGCGTGGCGAACGGCAGGAGGCATACGACGCCGACGTCACCTATGCCTCGGTGAACGAGGTCGGTTTCGACGTCCTCCGCGATCACCTCGCTCTTCGCGAGGACGAGCTCGTGGCGCCCGAACCCGACGTCGTCATCGTGGACGAGGCCGACTCGGTGCTGGTCGACGAGGCGCTCGTCCCGCTGATCCTGGCCGGATCGACCGACGCCGAGACGCCCAACAGCGCCATTCACGAGGTGGTCGCCCACCTCAAGACCAAGCACTACGAGATCGATCAGGACGGGAAGAACGTCGCGCTGACCGAGGAGGGGGCTCGATTCGTCGAGACCACCCTCGGCGGCATCGACCTCTACAGCGAGGATCACGTCTCGACGACGCTCGTCCACGTGAACGTGGCGCTGTACGCCTACTACCTGCTGGAGCGGGACGTCGACTACATCGTGCGCGACGACGCGGTCCACCTGATCAACGCCGCCCGCGGGCGCGTGGCCCGGCTCCAGCGGTGGCCCGACGGAGTCCAGGCGGCGGTCGAGTACAAGGAGGGGCTGACGCCGACACAGGCCGGCGAGGTGATCGACACGATCACCGTGCAGGCGCTCATCGGCAGGTATCCGCGAGTCGCGGGCATGACCGGCACCGCGATCACCGCCGGCGAGCAGTTCCGACAGTTCTACGATCTCGGCGTCTCCCAGATCCCGTCGAACGCACCGAACATCCGCGAAGACGAGCCCGACCGCGTGTACGACAACAAGGCTCACAAGGTGGAGGCGGTCGTCGACTTCGTCGCCGAGATCCACGAGACCGGCCAGCCGATCCTCATCGGCACTCACGATGTCGCGCAGTCCGAGGAGTTGGCGTACTTCCTCGAGCGGGCCGATGTTCCCGCGGTGGTCCTCAACGCGAAGAACGACGCCGAGGAGGCGCGGATCATCGCCGAGGCCGGACGCAAGGGTGCGGTCACGGTGTCGACACAGATGGCGGGGCGCGGCACCGACATCCGTCTCGGCGGCTCCGACGGAGATGCCGAGGCCCGCGACGAGGTGGTCGAACTGGGCGGACTGTGCGTCGTCGGCACGGGACGATACGACACCGAGCGGCTCGACAATCAGCTCCGCGGGCGTGCCGGCAGGCAGGGGGACCCGGGGCGTTCGGTGTTCTTCTCGAGCCTCGAGGACCCGCTGGTCGTGAAGAATCTCACGCACCAGCGTGAGCAGCAGCCGGTCTCGTCGGACGGGTCG
Organism: Gordonia shandongensis DSM 45094; assembly: GCF_000423025.1. Classification (GTDB taxonomy): domain Bacteria; phylum Actinomycetota; class Actinomycetes; order Mycobacteriales; family Mycobacteriaceae; genus Gordonia; species Gordonia shandongensis. The sequence goes on along the minus strand of NZ_AUHE01000002.1, from coordinate 468,137 downwards.
ATGGGTCCGAAGGGCGCGGAGAGCGTCGCATCGGCGCAGCGGATCGCCGAGGGCGCGATGCTGCAGCTTCACAGCGATACGTGGGCGTACAACAAGCAGATCAACGAGCAGCGCAACGCGATCGTGCGGCGGCGCATGACGGTGCTGACCACCGAGCAGGCGCTCGACGATCTCGCCGAGTCGGCGCCGGAGCGGTACGAGGAGCTGTCGGGCGACGTCGACCGCGAGGTGCTCGTGGAGGCGGCTCGCCAGATCGTCCTGTATCACCTCGACCGCGCGTGGGCCGACCACCTCGCCTACGTCGCCGACGTGCAGGCGAGCATCCATCTGCGGGCGCTCGGTGCGCAGAGCCCGCTCGAGGAGTTCCACAAGCTGATCTTCGCGGAGTTCACCCAACTGGTCGACGAGGCGATGGATGCCGCCCGCGAGACGTTCACGGCCGCCACGATCACCGCCGACGGCGTCGATCTCGGACTGGAGGGTCTGCACCGCTCCACGATGACGTGGACCTACCTCGTCCACGAGAACCACTTCGCCTCCGCGGGAGCGCAGGCGATTCAGGGCATCGTCGGCATCTTCCGATGAGCGACGGGCTTCTCCGATGACCGAGCAGGAGGCCGGCGACGCCGCGAGACCCGGGGACGCCGCGAGACCCGGGGACGCCGTGTGGACGGTCCCGAATGCGTTGAGCGTGCTGCGGCTGGCGCTGATCCCGGTCTTCATCTGGCTGCTGATGGCGGAGGAGTCCGCGGGCTGGGCGTTCGTCGTGCTGTTCGTCTCGGGCCTCACCGACTGGCTCGACGGCAAGCTCGCGCGATGGCTGAACCAGTCGTCCCGGTTGGGTGCGCTCCTCGATCCCGCGGCGGATCGGCTGTACGTGATCGTGATCCCGATCTGCTTCGGGCTTCGCGACTTCGTCCCGTGGTGGCTCATCGGCCTGATCCTCGGCCGCGAGGTGCTGCTGTTCGCGACGGCACCGCTGCTGGCCTCACGGGGGATCCGCGCACTGCCCACCCTGTACGTCGGCAAGGCCGCCACGTTCGCGCTGATGAGCGCCTTCCCGTGGGTCCTCGCCGGCCAGATCGACGGTGTGATCGGGACGGTGTTCTTCCCGGTGGGATGGGCGTTCCTGCTGTGGGGTGTCGGACTCTATCTGTGGTCGCTGGTCCTGTACTGGATCCAGACGATCTCCGTGATCCGCGCCATGCCGCGGGTCACGGCATGATCACGTCCCCCGGTCGAATCCGGGCGGATGCGGATTCCGGGCTCGGGGCACGTTAGAGTCTGTCTCGTCAGAGTCCCCGGGCCACCGCAGCGCGAGCCCGGGACGCGTCCACCGGTCCCTCCGCGGAGGGGCGAAGTCCATGAAGAGAGGCCGAAACGTGAGCGACAGCCAGATCCCCGACGAACTGCGGTACACCGCCGACCACGAGTGGATCCGCAAGGTCGGTGACAAGACCGTCCGCGTGGGTATCACCGACTTCGCGCAGGACGCGCTCGGTGACGTCGTGTTCGTGCAGCTCCCGGACGAGGACGACGCGGTCGAGACCGGCGAGTCGTTCGCCGAAGTGGAGTCGACGAAGAGTGTCTCGGACATCTTCGGGCCGCTCGACGGGACCGTGACGGCGGCCAACGCCGAATTGGACGGGGCGCCCGAACTGGTGAACTCCGCCCCGTACGGGGACGGTTGGCTGGTGGAGATCACCGTCGCCGACGACGCCGATCTCGACGGACTGCTCGCCGGGATGCTCGACGCGGCCGGCTACCGCGCAGCGATCAGCAGTTGAGCCCGGGTCCGGGGCGTGAGCTCCGGGCGGACCCGCGTTCGTCGGTGAGCCGGGTCGATATGATTCTTGTATGCCAAACGTCCCCGACCCCGGGCGGCGCGAGGACAAAAACGGTAGGTTCTTGTGAAGGGGTTCCTGCCTCGCAGAAGGTCGCTTCCCGGGTGAGGCGAGCGGTGTGTGTGGACCAGCGAGTGAAGTCAGGCGTGCGGCAGAGATCGGACGGTCGGCTTCGCCCAGGTACCTCGAATGGGCTTCGGTCACGGCGGGGTGCGTTGACGATGAAGGAGATGTGGTGAGCGGTAACGACAACGGCTTTGAGGCGCCTGTGGAGACGACTTCTGTCTTCCGCGAGGACTTCATCAAGGAAGTGGACGCCCCGGCGACGTCGAGTGAGCCGGCCGACACCGGCGTCGAGCGACTCTCGCCCGGAACCGCGCTGCTGGTCGTGAAGCGAGGCCCCAACGCCGGGTCGCGATTCCTGTTGGATCAGCCGACCACCTCGGCGGGCCGCCATCCCGACAGCGACATCTTCCTCGACGACGTGACGGTGAGTCGGCGTCACGCCGAGTTCCGGCGCAACGGCGAGGACTTCCAGGTCGTCGACGTCGGGAGCCTCAACGGCACCTACGTGAACCGTGAGCCCATCGATACCGCGACGCTGACCAGCGGCGACGAGGTTCAGATCGGCAAGTTCCGTCTCGTCTTCCTGTCCGGCCCGAAGGCCGGGGAAACGGGTGCCGCGTCGTCGTGACCTCGTCAGCTGCGCGTGCATCCGCCGGCAGCGACCGCACGATGTCGATCGGTGCTGTCCTGGCGGTCCTTCGGGAGGACTTCCCCGACGTCACCATCTCCAAGATCAGGTTTCTCGAGGCCGAGGGACTGGTGACCCCGGACCGGGCGCCGTCGGGCTATCGGCGATTCAGCGACGCCGACTGCGAGCGTCTGCGCTTCGTGCTCACCGCTCAACGTGACCGGTATCTGCCGCTCAAGGTGATCCGAGAACAGCTCGATGCGATGGACGCGGAGAGCGATGCCGGCGGACCCGGCGCCCGCCTGCTGTCGTCGGCGCGCACTGCCGTGGCGCCGGCCACCGACTTCAGCGAGCGTGGGGGACGGGTGTCCCGGGAGGCTCTGATCGAACGCACCGAGGTCGATTCGGCGTTCATCACCGAACTCGTCCGCAACGGTCTGCTGACGGCGGGCCCGGGCGGCTTCTTCGACGAGGACGCGGTGCGTCTGGTCGAGGCGGCGGCCGCACTGGCGAACTTCGGGGTGGAGACACGCCATCTGCGTGCGTTCAAGGTGAGCGCGGATCGTGAGGCCGGCCTCGTGGCGCAGATCGCGGGCCCGATCGCGAAGGGCAAGGGGACCGGTGCGCGTGATCGCGCGGAGGAACTGGTTCGGGAGATGGCCGCGCTGTCGGTGACCCTCCACACCCAGCTGGTCAAGGCCGCTGTCCGCGGTGTCCTGGACTGAGTGTCCGAGCGTAACCTGAACTAGACGACCCGACGTGTCGGCGCGACCGGGCGGGGTGAGACCGAGGAGGCGAGTCGATGGGTGAGATGCGCGTGGTGGGGATCCGCGTGGAACCGCCGCAGAATCAGCCCGTCCTGCTGCTCCGCGAAGTCGACGGCCTGCGTTATCTCCCGATCTGGATCGGTCAGAGCGAGGCGGCGTCGATCGCATTGCAGCAGCGCGGAATCGAACCGCCTCGACCGTTGACACACGATCTGCTCGTGAACACCGTCGAGGCGTTCGGGCGTACCCTGCGCGAGGTGCGGATCGTCGACATGACGGAGGGGACGTTCTACGCCGAGATGGTCTTCGACGACGACGTGGTCGTCGAGGCGCGCCCGTCCGACGCGATCGCGGTCGCGATGCGCTGTGCGGCCTCGATCATCGCGGTGGACGACGTTCTCGATGACGCCGGGCTGTTGATGCCCGAAGAGGAGCCGGACACCGGTGTCGGCGGTGAAGTCGGCGGGGACGAGGAGGTCGAGGCCTTCCGCGAGTTCCTCGATCAGGTGTCGCCCGAGGACTTCCTGGGCCCCGAGGGGTAGGCGAGGCGTTCCGTCAACGGGACGGGCCGGGGGCGTGCATAACGAATGCATCTCCACTGCGTCACCGTTCGTCTACACCTGAACTTTAGGTTGAGGTTTACCGCGCGTCGCGTTGATTGCCGGCACCGGAGTCCATAGTTTCTTTCCCAGTGGTCGTCGCTCTCAGCGATGGCCAACACAGTGTCAGCGGTCGGGAGTACCCTCGAAGAGGATCCACCGGCCCAGAAATCGTGTAAGGGAGCTACCGTGGGCGATCAACCGTCAGACCTGCAGCCGGGCGTCACCCCGTCCGAAGCGCAGCCGGTCACTGCTGGACCTGTGCAAGGCGGGCTCGACGACATCGCGCCGGGGCTGTTCCCGAACGACACCGTTCCGGACGACCTCGTCGGCTACCGGGTGCCGAGCGCATGCCAGATCGCGGGGATCACCTACCGGCAGCTCGACTACTGGGCGCGGACCTCGCTGGTGGTCCCATCGATTCGCGGCGCAGCGGGATCGGGCAGCCAGCGTCTCTACTCGTTCAAGGACATCCTGGTCCTCAAGATCGTCAAACGACTCCTGGACACCGGGATCTCACTGCAGAACATTCGTGTGGCGGTCGATCACCTGCGGCAGCGGGGTGTCGAGGACCTGGCACGCATCACCCTGTTCTCGGACGGAACGACGGTGTACGAGTGCACATCGGCCGAGGAGGTCGTCGATCTCCTGCAGGGTGGACAGGGCGTCTTCGGGATCGCGGTCTCGGGGGCGATGCGCGAACTGACCGGCACCATCGCCGACTTCCCGGGCGAGCGCGCCGACGGCGGCATCAGCGAGGCGGCTCCCGAAGACGAGCTGGCGGCTCGCCGCAAGAACCGCACGCGCCGCACCGGCTGACCGAGTTGGTAGCCTGTCGGTGCGTCGCTACGCTGCGGGAGAGCGTCCACCGAGGAATCGGCGGACCGCCGAAGGAGCAACACCTCTCCGTCAAACTCTCAGGCACCCAGGACCGTGGCTGCTGACGACGTCTCTGGAAAGAGACGGGGATCGACACCCCGTCCGCCCACGGTGAAAGACGGTGGCCACGCCGCCGTCGAATCTCTCAGGCGTCCGCGACAGCGCGTGACATGACAGAGGGGGAGGGCCCAGTCCGGTGATGGACCGGACCGAGAAGAACAAGGTGCCTTCGTGACGACCCCATCCTCGCTCCCCGCCTCCTCGGAATCGGCCGTGTCCTCCGAGTTCTCGGGCCGCCACATCGGCCCGGACGATGCCGAGCTGACACGCATCCTCGACGCGCTCGGCGTCGCGTCCCTCGATGACCTCGCCGCCGCCGTCGTTCCTGCGAGCATCGCCGACAGTCGGAACGCGGACGGTCTGGCGCCGGGCCTCGACGAACTGCCCGCTCCGCTCACGGAGAACGAGGCCCTCGCGGCCATGCGTGCACTCGCCGACCAGAATGTCGTGGCGCGATCGATGATCGGCCTGGGCTACTACGACACGCACGTGCCCGGCGTCATCAAGCGCAACATCCTCGAGAACCCGGCGTGGTACACGGCCTACACGCCGTACCAGCCGGAGATCAGCCAGGGGCGACTCGAGGCCCTGCTGAACTTCCAGACCATGGTCGCGGACCTCACGGGCATGGAGGTCGCCAACGCGTCGATGCTCGATGAGGCCACCGCCGCCGCCGAGGCGATGACCCTGATGCGGCGCGCCGGCAAATCGAAGTCCAACGTCCTGGTCGTCGACGTCGATCTGTTCCCGCAGACCAGAGCCGTCATCGACACCCGCGCCTTCCCACTGGGCATCGAGGTGGTCGAGGCCGAGCTCGACCCCGCCCGACCGGATGCCGGACTCCCGGACGGCGAGTTCTTCGGCGTCATCGTCCAGGTGCCCGGCGCGTCGGGGCGGATCACCGACCTGGCGCCGGTGATCGAGGCCGCGCACGGACGGGGTGCGCTGATCGCCGCCGGCGTGGACCTGCTGGCCGCGACGCTGATCACGCCTCCGGGCGATCAGGGCGCAGACGCGTGCTTCGGTACGACCCAGCGCTTCGGTGTGCCGATGGGCTTCGGCGGACCGCACGCCGGATACCTGGCCGTCCACACCAAGCGCACGCGTCAGCTTCCGGGGCGGCTCGTCGGGGTGTCGAAGGACGCCGACGGCGCGACGGCCTACCGTCTCGCATTGCAGACCCGCGAACAGCACATTCGGCGGGAGAAGGCCACGAGCAACATCTGCACCGCCCAGGTGCTGTTGGCGGTGATCGCGGCGATGTACGCGTCGTACCACGGTCCCGCTGGCCTCAAGGCCATCGCCGAACGCGTCCACGACCACGCGGCGGGCCTGGCGGACGCACTCACCGGCGCCGGTCACACCGTCGTCCATGCGCGCTTCTTCGACACCGTCCTGGTTCGCGTCGAAGGGCGTGCGGAACAGATCGTCGATGCGGCGAAGTCCCGTCACAACATCAACCTCCGGCTCGTCGACGCAGATCATGTCGGAATCGCATGCGACGAGACCACCGTCGACGCCGACATCGCAGGTGTGCTCGACGCCTTCGACGTAGCCGCTGCCGGGCCGAGGGAGGGCGCGACGCAGTTCTCCGCTCCCATCGCGGACCGCACCAGCGACTACCTGACGCACCCGGCCTTCCATCTCTACCGGACCGAGACGGCGATGCTGCGCTACCTGCGGATGCTGTCGGACAAGGACATCGCCCTCGACCGAAGCATGATCCCGCTCGGCTCGTGCACGATGAAGCTCAACGCGACCACCGAGATGGAGCCGATCACGTGGCCGGAGATCGGCGGCCTGCACCCGTTCGCCCCCCTGTCCGACAGCGTCGGAATCCGGGAGCTCATCGGCCAGTTGGAGCAGTGGCTGGTCGCCGTGACCGGATACGACCGGGTGAGCCTGCAGCCGAATGCCGGATCTCAGGGTGAGTACGCGGGACTGCTCGCGATCCGCCGCTACCACCTGGCGCGCGGTGACGAGGCCCGCGACGTCTGCCTGATCCCGTCGAGTGCGCACGGCACCAATGCCGCGTCGGCCGTCATGGCCGGTCTGCGGGTGGTGGTCGTCGCCAGTCGCGACACCGGCGACGTCGACCTCGACGATCTGCGGTCGAAGATCGAGAAGCACCGCGGGGAACTCGCCGCGATCATGATCACCTATCCGTCGACCCACGGCGTCTTCGAACACGAGATCACCGACATCTGCGACGCGGTCCACGAGGCAGGCGGCCAGGTGTACGTCGACGGCGCGAACCTCAACGCACTCGTCGGGCTCGCACGGCCCGGACGGTTCGGCGGCGATGTGTCGCATCTGAACCTGCACAAGACGTTCTGCATTCCGCACGGCGGCGGCGGACCCGGCGTCGGTCCGGTCGCGGTGCGCGAACACCTGGCCGAGTTCCTGCCGAGCGGACCCCTGGCGACGGAACTGCCGCAGACGGGGATCACGATCTCGGCGGCCCCGTACGGATCCGCGTCGATTCTGCCGATCACCTACGCGTACATCGCCATGATGGGCGCTTACGGACTGCGTCGCGCGACACTCACCGCGATCGCCTCGGCGAACTACATCGCACGACGGCTCGACGCGTACTTCCCCGTGCTGTACACCGGTGCCGACGGCTGGGTGGCGCACGAGTGCATCCTCGACCTCCGCGAACTCACCAAGCGCAGTGGCGTGAGCGTGGACGACGTGGCCAAACGGCTGGCGGATTACGGCTTCCACGCGCCGACGATGAGCTTTCCGGTGGCGGGAACGCTCATGGTCGAGCCCACCGAGAGCGAGAACCTCGCGGAGCTGGACGCCTTCATCGACGCCATGATCTCGATCCGTGCCGAGATCGACGCCGTGGCCGACGGCACCTGGACCGTGGACGACAATCCGCTCGCGGGCGCACCGCACACGGCTGAGTGCCTCGTAGGAGAGTGGAACCACGGATACGACCGGACGACCGCGGTGTTCCCGAACGGACTGCCGTCGTCGGGAGCGCGCGCCAAGGTGTGGCCGCCGGTCCGTCGTATCGACGGTGCGTTCGGCGATCGCAACCTGGTGTGCAGTTGCCCGCCGATCGAGGCCTTCAGCGAGTAGTCGACCGCAGCCCCGATCCCAGCACGAAGATCGCAGCACGACGAGTCCCAGCACGACGATCCGGCCCGCCGGCGACCGGAAGGTCGGTGGCGGGCCGGATCGCGTCAGCCGTGTGATCGGTTCAGCGCGGCGGTTCCTGCTGCGGCGGGTACTGCTGCCGCTGGGGATCCTGCGGAGGCGCGTACCGGTACGGCTGATCGGGGTATCCCGGTCCGGTGCCGAACGCACCCTGATCCCGATGCTGTCCCTGCTCCCCGTATGGTCCCTGCTCCCCGTACGGTCGCTGTTCCCCGTACGGCTGGTCGCCGTGCAGAGGCTGCGCATGCGGGTGCGGCTGCGAGCTCTGGGGTTGGGTCGGTGGTACGGGAATCTGCTGGGTGTAGTCGGTTCCCATCTGCTGACCGGGTGCCTGGTATTCGGGTGCCTGGTATTCGGGTGCCGAGTATTCGGCTGCCCGGTACCCGGGGTCCGCGTAGGCGCGTGCCTGTGAGCGATCCTGCTCCCGACGCTGGGCGGCCTGCTGCTCGTGCTCGGCACGCCGGGCGGGAATCTCCTCGGCGACCCGCGTGAGCGCGGTCTCCCACCGCTGCTGCATGGGGCGGATGAGGCCGCCGCCGACGCCGACGACGATCACGCCGCCGAGTGTCGCGAGGACCGCGATGAGAACCGGTGTGGTGACTGCGGTGGCCACACCGATCTGGTTGAGCGCCGCGATGATGCCTGCGCCCCAGATGAAGGCGGCGACCGCAGTGCCCAACAGGGGGCCGTACGATGCGCTGCCGAGCGCGCCCCGGACGATGTCGCGGACGGCCTGTGCGATCGCGGCGGCGATCACGATGATCAGGATCGCGATGAAGAGCTTCGGCAGCCAAGCGACGAACCTGGTCAACAGATCGCTGACCGGATTGGGGCCGAACACGCCGATCGCGAGTTGCAGTGTCACCAGGAGGATCGCGTAGTAGACGATCTTCGCCAGCAGGGAACTGGCGTCGTATTGGCTGCGCGCAAGCATTTCGGATAGGCCGCTGCGCTGTGCCAGTCGCTCGAATCCGAGCTTATTGAGAATGGTCGTGACAAGCTTCGCGAGAACCTTCGCGACGATCCATCCAATAAGCAGGATCACGAGGAAAGCGACCAGCTTGGGGACGAAATTGGCGATCGACGACCAGGCGTCGGAGAGGCCGGCGCCGTAATCGATCGCGACCGTGGTAACCATGCGTGTTTCCTCCTCGGTGCATGTCCTGATGTCTCGGGGCGACATCGGGGCCTACCGTACGTCAGGATTCGTCTGCTATCGACGGATTGACGGTCGAATTCTCTCCGATATGCCATCTGATAATGGGCATGACCTGCTTTTCCCGCGATGTGGATGAATTGTCGACACACTGGTTGATCGACGACTGGTAAAACGCCATTCTTCGCTATTGTCGTTATTGTTCTGAATCTCGATCAGTGTCCGGTTCCCCGTGCTGGAGGCCGAGCGTTTCGGCGGTCGACGTCACAACGGTGGACACGGCGTCGACGGTCCACGACGCTCGGCCGGGCCCGGGGATCAGCACCGCGAGGTCCGTGTCCCAGCCGGCGCCCCAGCGCTCGGGGAAGGCCCGCTGCAGGAGATCGATCATGATCGGCACGGCGGTCGACGCTCCGGGGGACGCGCCGAGGAGCCCGGACACGAGCCGGTCGTCGCTGACGACCGTCTCGGTGCCCTGGCGGATGACCCCGACGGAGCGGAGTGCTCCGGCGGTCCGACGTTCCGGTGCGACGAGCTGAGCGCGGAGCCCAGCCGCCCGCATCTGCCAGTCGTCGGATATCGCGGAGGGGACGTATCGCGACAGGAGGGCGAACCGCCTGCGCGGAGAGGAGACGAGTTGTCCGATCAGATAGCGGACCACGGGAAGGTTGGTCGCCACAGCAGAGGCCACCGTCCACAGGTTGGACGGTCGCAGGGTGGTGAAGAAGTCGCTGCGCCGTCCGCCCAGCAGCAAGCGTGTGGTGGCGAGCGCATAGGGGCCGAACATCAGATGGTCGGCCCCGTCGATCCGGCGCCGGTCGAGGTGCGGTACCGACATGGGTGGCGCCCCGACGTCGGCTCGCCCGTAGATCTTCACGTCGTGGGCGGCGACCACGCTCGGTGAACTGCACCGGAGGAAGGCCGCGCCGACGGGGAGCACCCCGTACCGCCGGATCTCGGGGATCCGTGCGCGCTGCAGCAGTCGCAGGGTGTGTCCGCCGGCGCCGATGAAGACGTGCCCGGCCGTGATGCGGACTCGCCGGGAGCCTCGCTTCGCCGTGATCGCGACATCCCGTCGGCGACGACGGATGCCGACGACCCGCACTCCGGTCCGCGTCTCGGCATGCGAACCGCGGAGCAGCTGTCGAGTGAGTTCGCCGAAGTCGACGTCCGTCCCGTCGCGGTGACGGGTGGCTGCGATGCGCTGATCACCTGTTCGGCCGGCCATGAGCAGGGGTGCCCAACGCGTCAGCGTCGCGGGATCTTCGGTGTACTCCACGTCACGGAAGAACGGGCTGGATCGCATGGCCGTGAACCGTGTCCGCAGCCACTCGCAGGCGTCGTCGCCGAAGACGACGCTGAGGTGCGGGGTGCGGTCGATGAACGACGGCGGATCGATCCGACCGATGCGAGCCAGGTGCGACCACCACTGGCGGGTGAGCAGATACTGCTCGGCGACCTCGCAGGCCCGTTCCGGATCGGTGGCATCGGGGGTGTAGTTGAGTTCGCAGTATCCCGAATGGCCGGTGCCGGCGTTGTTCCATGCGGCCGAGCTCTCGGTGGCGACGGAGTCGGCGGCCTCCAAGACGACGATGCGCCAGTCGGGTTCGAGGGTCGAGAGCAGTGAAGCGAGGGTCGCCGACATGATTCCGCCGCCGATCATCACGACGTCCGCGTGGCCGAGGTCGGAGACCGCTTCCGCTTCGACGGTCTGCCGAGGGCGGATCCGCCGTGTGTGCATTCCCCGTGTGTGCATTCCCCGTGTGTGCATTCTCTGCGTGTGCGATCTGGGCATGGAAGGGACTCCTCGCTGGTCGGGCGCATCGGCGTCGAGCCGTTATCGGGACACTCTCGATGCTCGTCGCCCGCCACCCATCCGTCCAATGCTCGGATGATGCGATACCATGCATAAGTGGATGAATTGGCCGCTTCGCTGACCCCTGCTCTGAGTGCACTGCGAGCCTTTGCCGCATCCGGTCAGTCGATGACGCGGGCGGCTCACGAGCTGGGGGTCTCGCAGTCGTCGATCAGTAGACGCCTGGCCGGCTTGGAGCGAACGCTGAACGCGGCACTGGTGATCCAGAGCGGTCGCGAGGTACGCCTCACGAGCGTGGGACGACGACTCGCGCAGGACGTGGCACAACCGCTCGCCGATCTCGATCGAGCCGTACGCACGGCAGCCGACGAGGGCGACTCCGAGACCGGGCGCGTGCGGTTCGGCTTCCCGCTCACCATGGGGTCGGGGCTGATCCCGGAACTGGTCGCGGCGTTCCACCACCGCCATCCGCGAGTGAGACTCGAACTGAAACAGGCTCCCGGAGACGAGCTGGCCGACGACCTGGCGGCCGGCGCCCTGGATCTGGCGGTGACCATTCCACCGGCCGCCGGGTTCCGGCACCGGATCGTCTCGTCGCAGAGCATCGTCGTGGCCCTGCCCGAACGGCACCGGTTGGCGGGATCCGCGGGCGTGGCGCTGGCAGACCTGGCCGATGAGACGTTCATCGCCAACCCCGACAGTTACGATTTGCGGCGGTCGACCGAGCGGTGGTGCCGCGCTGCCGGATTCGTGCCCGCGGTGGGAATCGAGATCACCGAGTTCGCGACGATCCGGGAGCTGGTCGAGCGCGGTCTGGGGGTGGCGTTGCTGCCGCCGACGCCGGAACCCGTGGCCGGAGTGGTGGAGGTTCCGGTGACGTCTGCGCGGCTGTATCGAGAAGCGGCGGTGGTCTGGCCGACGACGGTGACCACCCCCGTGGTCGAGAAGTTCGCCGATTTCCTGATCGGAGCCGTCGAGTGGTGAGTCACCGCTGACGCGCAGTCGGGCCCACCGCCGAGACACCCGATCGCGCGCGGATCACTCGACCGCGGCCGGGTACACGATCCGAGCGATGGCGAGGGTCGCGTCCGGATCGGCAGGCGGCATCTGATCTGCGACGTCGCCGAACTCGATGGTGGGCGTCGAGTCCGGAAGCGGACCGGACCCGCGGAAACCGGCCCCGGTCAGTACCTTCATCTGCGGAGGCTTGCGCACGAAGGTGAAGAACTGGCCGATCGCGTCACCGGCATACGGGGGGACCAGTTCGCCGGCGAGCTTCACGACCGGATAGTCGGCCACCGGGGTGGGGCCCTTCGGGGCGACCACGGAGATGCGGGGCTTCTTGTCGCGTGCGGTCAGCGAATACAGTCGCTGCTCCGTCGCGGGCACCGCGCGAACGGGCGCGTCGGCGGGATCGGCGGATTCGGCGATCGCGGTCACCGCGGCCTCGATCGACCCGTCGCCGATCTGCGGCGGAGCCGACATCAGCTCGCGCATCGCGGTCTGCACCGCATCGCTGCGGGCCTGCCGGCCGGTGAGTGCGCCCGTGGCGTCGACGGTCGCAGCGGCGACCGCTTCACCGGCCAGAACGGTCGCATCGGCCTGGGGGCCGCCCGGCATCGCGATCCGCAGCGAACCCCACGAGCGTTTGCCGTACTCGCTCAGCGAATTGGCGCGCGTCTGGGCGGGCAGATCCGACCACGCGATCTGATCGGCGCCGGCCGCGGCGATCTCACGCTCCATCGCGAGGCGTACCGGCGATGTCACCAGCGACTCGGGATTGCCCTGCAGGATCTGCGACTTGTCGACGCTCAGCGCCGCCGACCAGAGGGAGGACTCCGGGACCCACGCGGCGGGATACGCGCCGAGCGCCTCGGGATCCCAGGTCTTGGCCATCAGACCCTGCTGGACGACCCGGGCGTCGGCGGGCCGCACGTCGATCGTGATGCAGTGGTCGCGGACGATCGGTGAGGTCGCGTTGAAACTCTTGGCGACCTGCTGCAGCGCCGGCGCCAACGCCGGGTCGGCGATGACCGAGACCGTCGCCCGCCCCTCGAGGCACTCCTGCGCCGTCACGGGCGTCTCGTCATCGATGCGCTCGCCGAGCTGCATCCAGGCGGTCACCGCACCGGCGATCAGAATGACGATCAGGGCGCAGGCGATCAGCGGACGGCTGATGAGCGTCCGACTGCGTCCGCCGCTGGTGTGCTTTGCCACGAAGCTTCCTCCTCCGGCTGTGCCGGTTGCCCACTGCAGAACCGAGCCCGGACCGAGATCCGGTCCGGGCTCGGCGCGTCTACACCGTGTATATCAGGCGCGTGCGGCCTTGTACTCGCGGCGCGCGGCATGCAGCAACGGTTCGGTGTAACCGCTCGGCTGCGTGGCGCCCTCGAGGATCAGGTCCTTGGCCGCCTGGAACGCGATGTTGCCCGCGAACTCCGGAGCCATCGGTCGGTAGTCGGGGTCACCGGCGTTCTGGCGATCGACGACCGGTGCCATCCGCTCGAGGGAGGCGACGACGTCGTCCTCGGTGACGATCCCGTGACGCAGCCAGTTGGCGAGCAACTGGCTCGAGATGCGCAACGTCGCGCGGTCCTCCATCAGGGCGACGTCGTGGATGTCGGGAACCTTCGAGCAGCCGACACCGTGGTCGATCCACCGCACGACGTAACCGAGGATCGACTGGCAGTTGTTGTCCAGTTCCTCGCGCTTCTGCTCGTCGGTCCAGTCGACGTCCGCGGCGAGCGGGATGGTGAGGATGTCGTCGACCGACGCCGGATCGCGCTTGGCGATGTCGTTCTGCCGCTCGAAGACGTCGACCTCGTGGTAGTGCAGGGCGTGCAGCGTCGCCGCCGTCGGGGACGGCACCCACGCGGTGTTGGCGCCGGCCGTGGGGTGCCCGATCTTCTGCTCGAGCATGTCCGCCATGAGGTCCGGCATCGCCCACATGCCCTTGCCGATCTGGGCCTTGTGCTGCAGTCCGGCGTGCAGACCCGTATCGACGTTGGAGTCCTCGTAGGCGTTGAACCAGGGCTGCCCCTTGATCTCGGCCTTGCGAACGAACGGTCCGGCCTCCATGGAGGTGTGGATCTCGTCGCCGGTGCGGTCGAGGAACCCGGTGTTGATGAACACGACGCGCTCGGACGCGGCCTTGATGCACGCCTTCAGGTTCACCGAGGTGCGGCGCTCCTCGTCCATGATGCCGACCTTGAGGGTGTTCTTCGGCAGGCTGAGGACGTCTTCGACGCGTCCGAACAGCTCGGACGTGAAGGCGACCTCGTCGGGGCCGTGCATCTTGGGCTTCACGATGTAGATCGAGCCGGTCCGCGAATTGTACAGACCGGTGTCATTGCCGCCGGCCGCTGCGCTCCCGGCGGCGGGCGCCATGCCGTGGATGCCGATCGCCGACGTCACGAGGGCGTCGAGGATGCCCTCGGGCACCTCGTTGCCCTCCGCGTCGAGGACGGCCGGGTTGGTCATCAGGTGTCCGACGTTGCGGACGAACAGGAGCGACCGGCCGTGCAGCTCCACCGTGCCGCGTCCGTCCGGGGAGGTGTAGACCCGGTTCGGGTTGAGCGCACGGGTGAACGTCTTGCCGCCCTTGCTGACCTCTTCGGTGAGGTCACCGCGGTTGAGACCCAGCCAGTTGTGGTAGCCGAGGACCTTGTCCTCGGCGTCGACCGCCGCGACCGAGTCCTCGAAGTCCATGATGGTCGTGACGGCCGACTCGACGGCGACGTCCTTGACGCCCGCGCGATCGGTGGAGCCGATCGGCGACGACGGATCGATCTGGATCTCGAGGTGCAGGCCGTGATGGCGCAGGAGGATGCCGGTGGGGGCGGACGCCTCACCGGTGTATCCCGCGAAGACGTCGGGGTCGGCGAAGGTGGTCTCGGCTCCGTCGACGGTGACCACCGCGCGACCGTCCGACACGGTGTACGCGGTCGCATCGGCGTGGCTTCCCGACTCCAGCGGGACGGCCTTGTCGAGGAAGGCCTTGGCGTAGGCGATGACCTTGTCGCCGCGAACCTTGTTGTACGAGGTGCCCTTCTCGGCGCCGTCGGTCTCCGGAATCGCGTCGGTGCCGTACAGAGCGTCGTACAGCGATCCCCAGCGCGCGTTCGACGCGTTGAGCGCGAATCGTGCGTTGAGGATCGGCACGACGAGCTGCGGGCCCGGAACCTGGGCGATCTCGTCGTCGACGCCGGTGGTGGTGATCTCGAAGTCGTCGGGGACCGGGACCAGATAGCCGATCTCGGTCAGGAACTTCTTGTACTCGGCGAAGTCGAAGTCCTGGTTCTCACGGTGCCAGGTGTCGATGGAGCGCTGCAGGTCCTCACGCACCTGCAGCAGCTCGCGGTTCCGCGGAGCGAGATCGCCGATCACGGCCGCCGCGCCCGTCCAGAACGTGTCGGCGTCCACACCGGTGCCTGGGAGGGCCTCGTTGTTGACGAAGTCGTAGAGGACCTTGTCGACCTGCAATCCGTCGACTGTGACACGTTCGGTCATGGCAACCTTTCCTTGGCGAGTGCGTACTGCGGGGAACGGTCGGTGCGCACGAAGTATTCCGGAGCGCTGTTCCACCGACAATCATCCATGGTACTAGGGGTTACCGGCGAGTATTTTCAGGGCGTCGGCCCGCTCGAGCAGGTCTTCGCAGGTTGTGACGAGCGCCGCACGGATCCGCACACCCCGTCGCGTGAGGGCGGCTTGTTCGCGGACATACCGCGCGCGCCCCTCCGGCGTCTCGATCGGGACGGGGGAGTAGCCGTACTCCGTCAGGTCATAGGGGCCGGCCCGCATGTCGAGGGATCGCGCGTCGAACGCCAACGCGAAGCTGTCGGCGAGCAGCGACCCGGGGATCAGCGGCGTCAGAGCCAGCGCGTAGCGGTACAGATCCATCGTCGCGTGCAGGCAGCCCGGCTGCTCTCGCGTGATCGCCGCAGCGCGGGTCAGCGGTCCGCCGTCGTCGGCGACCACGGTGTTGAGCGGCCGGGCCGCGTCGGTGAAGAAGCGGAACGCGTCGTAATGAGTGCATCGGACGGTATGAGACTCGACCACGGCATTGGTGCCGTCGACGCCCAGCCGCAGCGGCAGCGGGTGCCGCGGCCGGTCGGTCCGGTACACCATCGCCCACTCGTGGAGGCCGAAGCAGCCGAAGCGGGGTGCACGATCGGCCGTGGCACGCGCGACCGCCAGCGTCGCGGCGATCAGCGGCCGCCGTCGCACGAGGTGCTCGTCGCTCACGGTGGCCGTGCCGTCGTCGGTGACGCGGTAACCCCGGAGCCCGTCGTATTCGTGTGCGTCGCACAAGGCGGTCCCGAACCCCGGGTGCCATCGCGTGACCCGAGCCGGACGCGCCGAGTAATACGTGAACAGGAAGTCGATCACCGGATGCCGTTCGCCGGCGGCGCGCAGTTCGCGATACGGACCGATCAGCGCGTCGATGCGACGGCGATGCTCGTCGGCGAGGATCTCCCACCGGCTCCGGTCGAGGTGGTGCCGCACGCGTCACACCCGATGCGTCGAGTCGCGGACGTCGCCGATGAAGGCCTCGGCGAGGTCGGCCAACGCGACGACACCGATGATCGTCCCCGAGTCGTCGACGACCGCACCCAGATGAGCGCTCGTACGGCGAAGGATCACGCTCGCCTCGTCGAGCGGAATGCTCGCCGCGACCTTCGGCAGCGGGCGGATCTGGTCGACGCCGATGATGGTGTCCGGGCCCACGGCCTCGTCGATGATGTCGTCGAGGACGTCCTTGATGTGCAGGTAGCCGATATACGAACCGTCGAGGCCGCGAACCGGGAACCGGGAGAACCCGGTCTCGCGCACAGCGCTCTCGACCGAACCCAGCCGTGGTCCGAGGCCGCCGGCTCCCGTCGCCAGCTCCACCCGGACCGTGCGGACGTCGGCCAGCGGGATCATGACCTCGTCGACGGTCTGCTCCACCTTCGTCAGTGCGCGGGTGAGGCGATCGTGCTCCTCGGCGTCGAGGAAGCCGAGTTCCCTCGACTCACCGATCATCTGAGCCAACTCGGTGGCGTTGACGGTGGTCTCCAGCTCGTCCTTCGGTTCCACGCGCATCAGCCGGATCGAGGCATTGGCGATCGCGTTGTAGAACCAGATCACCGGACGCGCCAGCCGGAGGAAGAACAGGTGGGCGGGCACGACGAGCATCGCGACCGTCTCCGGTCCGGCCAGGGCGATGTTCTTCGGGACCATCTCGCCGAGCAGGATGTGGAGGACGACCACGATCATCAGGCCGACGGCGAAGGCGATCGGATGCAGCAGCTGGTCGGGCACCCGTACCCACTCCAACGGGGCGCTGATGATGTGCGCGATCGCGGGTTCGGCCACGCGGCCGAGCAGGATCGAACAGATCGTGATGCCGAGTTGCGACCCGGCCAGCATCAACGACAGATGCTCGGAGGCGTCGATGACCCGACGCGCACGCTTCTTGCCGCTCTCCTCGAGGGCGACGAGTCGATCCCGCCGCGCTGCGATCAGCGAGAACTCCGCGGCCACGAAGAACGCGTTCGCCAACAGCAGGACGACCGCGAGCAGCACACCCCAGACGTCACCCACGGGGACCCCCTCTCGGCGTCGGCAACGGGTCGCCGTCGATCGTCGTCAGCCAGACCTTGTCGACTCGACGCTGATCCATCTGGACGACGGTGGCGCGCCAGCGGGGTTCCGGGTCCCCGTCGTGCTCGGCTCCGTGCTCGCGCGCCGGAAGGTCGAGGATGTCGCCGGTCTGCGGTATGCGACCGAGGCAGAACATGACGAGTCCGCCGAGCGTCTCATACGAGCCCTCCGGGGCACGGTAGCCGATGGCGTCGTGCACCTCGTCGAGGCGGAGCAGCCCGGAACAGCGGAATCCGTTTCCGATCCGGGTGACGTCGGACTCTTCGGCGTCGTGCTCGTCGGTGACGTCGCCGAGGATCTCCTCGACGATGTCCTCGGAGGTGACCAGGCCGGCGGTGCCGCCGTACTCGTCGATCACGACGCACACCTCGAGACCGTTCGACGAGATCCGATCGACGAGGGCGTCGCCGTCGAGGCTGTCGGGAACGCGCGTGATCGGACGGGCCAGGGACCGAAGCGATGTGGTCGCGAGACTCTGCGGCGGGAGTGTGAAGGCCTGTTTGATGTGAACCACCCCGACGAGGTTGTCCAGATCGCCGCCCTCGGCGATGAGGAAGCGCGAGTGCCCGGTGCCGGTTGCGGCGGCGACCAGATCGCGGACGGAGTCGCCCGGTTCCAGGGACTCGATGCGGACCCGCGGCGTCATCAGGTCCTCGGCGGTGAGGTCGCCGAAGCGCAGCGAACGGTCGACGATCTGCGCGGTGTCTGCGTCCAACGCTCCGCGCAACGCGGAGTTCCGCACCAGGGCCGCCAGCTCCGCCGCAGACCGCGCGGACCCGAGTTCTTCGGTCGGTTCGATGCCCAGACGTCGCACCAGGGCGTTCGCGGCGCCGTTGAGCCCGTTGATCGCGAAGCGGAAGAAGGCGGAGAAACCCGAGAGCGGCGATGCGGTGGCTCGCGCGACGGCCAACGGTTTGGCGATGGCGAGGTTCTTCGGAATCAACTCGCCGAGCACCATCGACAGGGAGGTCGCGAGGATGAGCGCGATGGCGAGCGTGGTGCCCGGGACGACGGCCTCGGGGACCCGCATGGCCTCGAGCAGTGGACTGAAGATCGTGGCCAGGACCGGCTCCGCGATGTAGCCGGTGATCAGCGTCGTGATGGTGATGCCGAGTTGGGCGCCCGACAACTGGAACGACAACGACCGGTGCGCCCGATCCACCGCGCGGGCACGGCGATCGCCTCGGCGCGCCAGGTCGTCGGAGATCGTCGACCGCTCAAGTGCTGTCAGGGAGAACTCGCCGGCGACGAACAACGCGGTGCCCAGCGTGAGTGCGACGAATCCGATCAGACTCGCGATGATGATGAGAACGTCCACGGCCGCGGTCACCAACCGCCGGGAAGTGGACGGCCCTCGGCGAATCCGGCCGCGGACTGGACGCCGAGCACCACGGTGTCGTGCAACTCGGGCAGGCTGGCGGCACCGGTGTACGTCGCCGTGCTGCGGACACCCGAACAGATGTGATCGATCAGATCCTCCACACCGGGACGCTCCGGATCCACCGGGATGCGCGATGAGGAGATGCCCTCCTCGAACAGACTCTTGCGGGCGCGGTCGTAGGCGCTGTCGTCGGCCGATCGCGCGGCGACCGCCCGTTTGGACGCCATCCCGAAGCTGACCTTGTACTCGCCGGTGGCGTCGGTGTGCAGATCGCCGGGCGACTCGTAGGTGCCGGCGAACCAGGATCCGACCATCGCGTTCGAGGCACCGGCGGCGACCGCGAGAGCGACGTCGCGCGGATGCCTGATCCCACCGTCTGCCCACACCGCGGCGCCGTGCTCGCGAGCGGCTGCGGCGCAGTCGGCGACGGCCGAGAACTGGGGGCGGCCGACGCCGGTCATCATCCGGGTGGTGCACATCGCGCCGGGGCCCACACCGACCTTGACGATCGTCGCCCCGGCGTTGACCAGATCGATCGCGCCCCGGCCGGAGACCACATTGCCCGCGGCGATCGGAACTCCGAGGTCGGCGTCGGCGACGGCGCCCAGCGATGTGATCATCTTCTCCTGATGCCCGTGTGCGGTGTCGACCACCAGCAGGTCGGCGCCGGCGTCGACAAGCGCCCGTGCACGACCGACGACATCGCCGTTGATCCCGACGGCCGCCGCGATGCGCAGCCGCCCCGACGCGTCGGTGTTCGGGCGGTAGATGCCGGCGCGGAGCGCCCCGGTCCGGGTCAGCACACCGACCAGTCGCCCGCCGTCGTCGACCAGAACGGCGAGCTCGGCGTTGGCCTCCACCAGCGCGTCGAAGACGGCGCGCGGATCGGTGTCGACCGGCAGGGTGACCGGCACCGGCTGCGCGGCCGACCGCAGGTCGGTGAACAGATCCACGTCGTGACCGCTCCGAGCGCGGGGGACGACTCCGATCGGTCGGCCGTCGTCGACGATCACCGCGACGCCGTGCGACCGCTTGGGGATCAGCGCCTGTGCGTGCGCCATCACGTCGTCGGGGCCCAGGGTCACCGGGGTCTCGGCGGTCAGGTGGCAGGACTTGACGGCGGCGATCGTGGTGGCCGCGGCCTCCAGGGGAACGTCCTGTGGCAGGACGGTCAGCCCTCCGCGCCGGGCGACGGTCTCGGCCATGCGCTTCCCGGCCACAGCCGTCATGTTCGCCACGATGAGCGGGATGGTGGTGCCGCTGCCGTCCGAGGTCGACATGTCCACGTCGAACCGCGAGGCGATCGACGAGCGGTTCGGGACGACGAAGACATCGTCGTACGTCAGATCATGCGCGGGTGCGTGACCGTCGAGGAATCGCACGGCGGGCCTTTCGGTTCGGGCGTGTCAGGCATGGGTGAGGAGCCGGCTCAACTCGGTGAGCCAGGGGATGGCGACCGCGAGGGTCGGTACCACGAGGATCGCGGCGGCCAGCAGGTAGGCGGTCGCCGCGATGCCGCGCTGCGGGGTCCGGTGCCCGAGGCGACGGACGCGGACCAGCGTGGTCGGGCCGCCGACGGCCATCGCGCCGCGCGGAGCGGTGGCATCGGCGCAGGCGACCAGTGCTCGCCCCACGGTGGTCGGACACGTGGCGCGCGCGGCCTGGTCGTCGGCGAGCGCCTCGGCGAGCAGTTCGACTGCTCCGAGTGCGGACTGCGACCGGACGAATCGCGGAAACGCCTCGTGCAGCGCGATGAATGCTTCGAGGACGAGGTCGTGACGGGCACGCAGGTGAGCGCGTTCGTGCTCGATGACGGCCGTCAGCTGGCGGTCGTCGAGGCGGGTGAGGACGCCTTCGCTGAGGACCACGCGGCTTCGGAGACCGGGCAGGCAGTAGGCCAGGGGAGTCGGGACGTCCAGGATGCGCAGGTCTCGAGTGCTGCGATCGCCGTGGCGGCGATGCTCCACACTGTCGACCAGATCGATCATCTGGCGGTGGGCGTTGCGGCGCGCGCGGGTGCGAATGGCCACCCGCAGGACCGTGTACATCAGGCGTGCGCCGACGAGCAGGGTCAGTACGAAGACGAGCACGTAGGCCGACCAGAGGAACCAGCCGAGGCGGTGGAACTCCTCGATGGGGTTGTTCGTCGGGGTGCCGTCGGGGCCGGGCGCCAAGAGGTTGGCGGCGATGGCGAGGCCCGTGCTGAAGGCCGACAGGACTGCGGCCAGGGCGATCGACTGCCAGAGGGTCATCGCCGCGCGTGGTGCGTAGAGAGGCCAGTTGGCCCGGGCGAGCGCCGCGGGGATCGGGCCGACGAGGGCGATCGTGAGGATGCCGAACAGGAGTGCTGTCATCGGCCCTCCTCGGATCGTCGTGGATGGAACACGGGCGCGGCCTGCTCGTCAGGTGCGCTCGTCGCGCGAAGACTCGAGTTCGTCGAGCGCGGCCCGCAGCGCGGCGGCCTCGTCGTCACCGACGCGGCCGACGAACGAGACGAGTGCGGCATGTCGCGAACCGGGGGCGTCGGCGGAGCTGAGTGCGTCGACCATGAGCTCGGCGACCAGGTCCTCGCGAGGGGAGGTGGCGGTGTACTGGTGTGCGCGGTCGTCGCGGATCTGCGTGACGAGGCCCTTCTTCGTCAGTCGCTGCAGGACGGTCATCACGGTCGTGTATGCCAGGGAACGGGTCTCGGACAGCTCGGCATGGACTTGGCGCACCGTCCGCGGCGTCGCCGAAGCCCACAGCGTGTCCATCACGGCGCGCTCCAGGTCACCCAATCCGTTCATCTTCCTCATCCTACGTCGGCTCCTGATCGTCTTGTGTCGGGTACCGGACACGTGTCGCCGACGTGCCCGCGGGGCGGGGTCGTCATGTCAACGACACAGCGTCGTTGAGGGTTCCCGAGGGGTCGTGCGAATCCCGATCGGGCACTGCGGGTTGACATGCCGGTAAGGGTAGCCTACCTTCATGTCCGAGGATCGAGCGAGAGTCCTGAGGGCTGCAGAGACCCCCGATCCGCGACGGTGACCCTCGTAGTTCGCACGGAGAACGCGGGGGTCACTGTCGTTTTCGCGTCCGGTTCGTGGCAGGCTGCAGTCATGGCAACGGATATGGACCCCACTGTCGCGCGTGGACTGGACGCTCTGCTCGGTTTCACCGTCGACCACGCCGACGGTGAAGGGGTGCGGGGCACACTCGACATCGATTCCAAGCACCATCAGCCCTTCGGCATCATCCACGGCGGCGTCTACTGCGCGATCGCCGAGAGCGCCGCGAGCATCAGCGCCTACTGCTGGCTGCAGGAATCGGGCATCGACGGCGCGGCGGTCGGGGCCAACAACAGCACCGACTTCCTCCGGTCGGTGAGCAGCGGCGTGCTGGCCGTGTCGACCACGCCGATCCACCGCGGTCGGCGCCAGCAGCTGTGGCAGGTCGACATGCGCGACGAGAGCGGGGCCCTCGTCGCCCAGTCGCGCGTGCGACTTCAGAACATCCCCATGCCGACGGCGCCCTGATCGACCTCGGCGGTCGAGGCGCCGGTCCACCGATCAGCCCGCGCTGGGCTCTCCCGCGCTGGACTCCTCGGGCACGGCGTCCCGATCATCGCGGTCCGACTTGTCCGCCTCGGCGAGACGCAGCCGTTCGAGATACGAGAGCTCGGTGAGAGCGCTGCGCGCGTACACCTGCTGCTCGGTGATGGCCAACTGCGTGCGCCCGCGCGTGCTGAATGCGAAGAACCAGTTGATGAAGGTGTTCAACCGGTTCCGGAAGCCGACCATGTAGACCAGGTGCAGGGCGAGCCAGCCGAGCCAGGCGAGGTATCCCTCCGTCTCGAACTTCCGCTTGGTCCCCGGGATCGGCACCTGCATCACCGCGCTGAAGCGCGACACGGTGGCCATCGACCCCTTGTCGAAGTAGCTGAACGGCTTGCGCTGGTCGGGCTGCTGTCCGCGCTTCATCTCCGCCAGAATCGCGTCAGCCGCGTAGCGGCCGCCCTGGATCGCGCCCTGTGCGACGCCGGGAACACCGTCGACCGCCATCATGTCGCCCACCACGAAGACGTTGGGGTGACCGGGGACCGACAGATCGGGGAGGACCTTCACGCGGCCCGCGCGATCCAGTTCGACGTCCGACTGGTCGGCGAGCACCTTTCCGAGCGAACTGGCCTGCACGCCCGCAGACCAGACCTTGCACTGGCTCTCGATGCGGCGCAGCGTGCCGTCCTTGTCCTTGACGGTCACGCCGTCGAAGTCGAGGTCGGTCACCATCGCACCGAGCTGGACGTCGACGCCCAACCCCTCGAGGCGCTTCTTGGCCTTGGTGCCGAGCTTCTCGCCGTACGGGGGAAGGACGGCGGGCGACGCATCCAGCAGGATCACCTTGGCCGTGGTCGGGTCGATGTTCCGGAAGGCGCCGCGCAACGTCTTGTCGCTCATCTCGGCGATCTGGCCGGCCAGCTCCACACCCGTGGCGCCCGCACCGACGACGACGAAGGTCAGCAGCTTCTCCTGCTCGGCCGGATCGCTCGACAACTCGGCCTGCTCGAAGGCCCCGAGAATGCGCCCGCGGAGTTCCAGCGCGTTGTCGATGGTCTTCATGCCGGGGGCGTACTCGGCGAAGTGATCGTTTCCGAAGTACGACTGATCGGCCCCGGCCGCGATGATGAGATCGTCGTACGGCGTCTCGGTGACCCGCTCCAGGAGCTGTGACCGGACCGTCTGATTCTCCATGTCGATGTCGAAGACCTCACCGAGCAGTACCCGCGCGTTCTTCTGTTTGCGCAGGATGACCCGTGTGGCGGGAGCGATCTCGCCCTCGGCGATGATTCCCGTCGCCACCTGGTAGAGCATGGGCTGGAACAGGTGATGCGTCGTCTTGGCGATGAGCGTCACATCGACGTCGGCCTTCTTCAGCCGCTGAGCTGCGAACAGGCCGCCGAAACCCGAACCGATGATGACCACCTGACGGCGGCGGTGCGCGGTCGTGGCACGGCTGCTGGTCGCAGAGCTGCTGGTCATTGACTAACTCCTGATCGGTCGTTGCTGTCCTTGCCCCGGTGCGAAGTCAGGCGGATCCCGACTGCGGTGCGCGCCGAACTCCCCGCGGGACGATCACCTCCACGGTAGACCGCACCGCTCACGCCGGCATATCCGCGGTCCGCGCCGGGAGCCGCGAACGCTCCCAGTCGGCCCGCATCAGCTCGTACTCCACATCGTCGAGGGGGTCGGTGCCGTCGACCTGCCGGGATCCGTCGACCTGCCGGGCGCCGCCGCGGGGCACCGGTGGGATCGCGCTCGCGGCGGGGCGCATCCCGAGTTTCACCATCACGCGTTGCGAGCCGCGGTTCGCGGGGTGCGTTCCGGCGAAGATCCGGTCGGTGTCGGTGGCGGTGAAGGCGACGGCCACCAGCGCGGACGCTGCCTCCGTGGCCACCCCTCGACCCCACGACCAGCGGTGCAGTCGATAGCTGAGTTCGAGTTCGAGGGCGGCCGAGTGGCGCGGGACACGCAGTTGGACCCATCCGATGAAACGGTCCTCGCGGCGATCGAACAGGAGCCACATCCCGGTGCCGGAGCTCCGGAACTGCGCCTGCGACCGGGGGATGACCCAGTCTCGAATGGTCGCCGACGGCGTCGGCTCGCCGCCGCTGACGAAACGCATCACCTCGGGGTCTGCGTCCAGGCGGTGCAGGAGGTGCGCATCGCTCTGCTCGACCGGGCGGAGCCGGAGCCGTCGCGTACCGATGTTCACCCCCGAGACTCTATCGATCCGGGGCGCGCCGATCGACGAGTTTCGCCGCGTGTCGGGGAACCCGGCCGGCGGCGAGGGGCAGCGGCGACGCCGGGGCGGACCGGTCCGGACGCCGGGGTCCGACCTGTCGGAGGCTGGCTATAGGGTGCACCCATGACAGCCTCGCCGTTCACCATCGACATCCAGTTGCGCTGGGGCGACATGGATTCGCTCGCTCACGTCAACAACGTCCAGTTCGCGCGCCTGCTCGAGGAGGCACGGGTCCGCGCCTGGCACGTCTGGTTCTCCGACTCGGGGGCCGAGGACTCGCCGACGCTGCCGATCCTGGTGGCGCGCCAGGAGATCGAGTTCGTCGCGCCCCTCTACTACGGCGTCGAACCGGTCAGGATCGAGATGTGGGTGCCGCGGATCGGCACGAAGTCGTTCGACTACGGATACCGTATCGCCACCCACGACGGTCAGATCGCGGCTCTCGCGGAGACCACGTGCACCGTGATCGACCCGAGCAGCGGCCGGCCCGCGGCGATCCCGGAGGGCTCACGCGCGATCCTGGAGGACTACGCGGGCGACGAGGTGCCGTTCCGGCGACGGCGGTGACCGGACGACGACGGTGACCGGACGACGACGGTGACCGGACGACGACGGTGACCGGACGACGACGTTGACTGGGCGATGAAGGCTCCGGGTGAGACGGTCACGGGACCAGTCACGGGACCAACGGTGAGGATTGGGGAGGCGGAATGCTGAGGATCCACCGCGGCGAGCGGGCGGACGTGCTCGCCGACGTGCTCGCGGACCGCCTCTCGGTCCCGCTGAGCGACCCGTTTACGCCCGAGGTCGTCACGGTCTCAGAACCCGGCGTCCAACGGTGGCTGCGTCAACGGATGGCCAGACGGCTGGGCACCGCCGACGGCGACGGGATCGCCGCCAACATCGCGTTCGACTCACCGCAATGGGTCCTCGATCGCATCGTGGACACGGTGGCCGACGATCCGCAGGCGGGCGCGCTGTGGTTCGACGACCGCCTGCGGTGGCCGGTGCTGCGTGTCCTCGACGCCGAGATCGACCGGCCCGAACTTGCCGTCGTCGCCGAGCACCTCGGACGCGGCGAGCGGGGGCACACGGCCGATCGGCGGCGGGCGCGGCGCCTGTCCGCGGCCTCGACCATCGCGACGCTGTTCCGCCGCTACGGCCGCTACCGGCCGTCGATGATCGCGGACTGGGCCGCGGGCCACGACACCGACGGGTCGGGCGCCGCGCTGGCAGACCACTTCCTGTGGCAGCCGTGGCTGTGGCGGCGGGTCCGCGACGAGATCGGCCACCCCCACCTCGCCGAGGGCCTGCCGTCGCTCACCGCCAGGCTGCGGGACGACCCCGACGCGGTCGATCTGCCCGCCCGCCTCGGCGTCTTCGGCACGACCGGCGCGCACGAGACGTTCCGCACCGTCATGGGCGCACTCGCCGAGCACCGCGACGTCGAGATCTACCTGCCGCACCCGTCACCCGCACTGTGGGGCCAGGTCGCTTCGCGTTCCCGGCTCCCGCACCCCGCTCGGCGATCCGCGCGCCCCCCGATCCGCCCGACGAATCGACTGCTCGGCGCCCTCTCGCACGAGATCCAGGAACGCCAGGAGGTGCTGTCCCCGTCGGCCGACGAGGTGATCTGCCACCCGGGCCCCGATCCCGGATCGGGTCTCCTCGGCCGCGTGCAGGCCGGTCTTCGCGCCGACGCGCGCGACACCGCGCCGACCGGTGCGCGCGCACAGCCCGACGGGACGCTGGAGGTCCACGCCTGCCACGGGCCGCAACGCCAGGTGGAAGTCCTTCGTGACCGGCTGCTGCGACTCTTCGCCGACCATCCGGACCTCGAACCGCGCGATGTCCTCGTGCTGTGCCCCGACGTCGACAGGTTCGCCCCCCTCATCCGGGGCGCCTTCGCGCAGCCGGGACTCGACCATCCGGCGTACTCCGTCCGAGTCCGGCTCGCCGATCGAGGAGCGCGAGAACAGAACGCGGTCCTCGACGTCGTCGGCCGGGTGCTGGAACTCGGCGCCGGACGCGTCCGGGCGGGCGATCTGATCGACCTGGCCGCAGCCGAACCGGTCCGGCGGCGCTTCGAGTTCACCGACGACGACATCGACACGATCGCCGGTTGGGTGCGCCGTGCCGGCATCCGCTGGGGCGTCGACCAGACCCAACGGTCTCGGTTCGGGCTCGCCGGCTTTCCCCAGGGGACCGTCGCGGCGGGCCTCGACCGCATCCTGCTCGGCGTCGTCGCCGAGGAGTCGACGCACGAATGGCTCGCGACCGCGCTGCCGCTGTCGGGGATCGACTCCACCGACACCGACCTCGCCGGACGCCTCGCGGAGTTCGTCCAACGACTCACGACGATCCTCCACGAGACGACCCGGACGGCGTCGGCCGCGCAGTGGCGCGACATCCTGCTGGGCGCCGTGGACGCACTGACCGCGGTCGACTCCGACACCGAGTGGCAGCGGGCGCAGTGCGTGGCGATGGTCACCGAGGCGTTGACGACACCCGGCGACCAGTCGGCCCCGCCGTTGGACCCGGCCGACGTCCGCGACCTCGTCGACGCATTGATGAGCAGACGACCCACGCGGGCGAACTATTGCACCGGCGACCTGACCGTCACGTCGATGGCGCCGATGCGATCGGTGCCGCACCGGGCAGTCGTCGTGATCGGGATGGATGCCGACGCCTACCCGCGTTCGCCCGCCGTCGACGGTGACGACATCCTGTCCGCGATCCCGCTGGTGGGTGAACGCAGTCCCCGCGACGAGGATCGGCAGCTGTTCCTGGATGCGATCTGTGCCGCAACCGATCACCTGCTGGTGTTCTACACCGGCGCCGATCCGCTCACGGGAGCGGAACTGCCGCCGGCCGCCGTCGTCGCCGACCTCGTCGAGGCGACCCGCGAACTGCTCGAGCTGCCGCCCGGCGCCACCTCGCCGATCGTGCATCGCCACAGTCTCCACGCGTTCGACGAAAGGAACTTCGTCGGCGACCGCCCCGTCAGCTTCGACAGCACGCTGCTCCCGGCGGCCAGAGCGCTGAGTTCGCTGAACAGGTCCGGCCGCCGCGGCGACCGGCTTCCGGTGATCGCCGATGAGGCCCTGCCGCCGGTGGACACCGCCGCCGACGTGGAGCTCGACGAGCTGATCGCGTTCGTGACCGCACCGATCGAGGCGTTCGCCCGGCAACGGCTCGGAGTGGGGATTCCCGACCCGCCCGACGAGCATCGTGATGAACTCGCGGTCGACCTCGACGGATTGGAACGGTGGGGTGTGGGCGATCGGTTCCTGCGGGCGCTGCTCACCGGCGACGACCCGGCGGCGGCGCGGGGAGCAGAACTCCGCCGGGGTACTCTGCCGCCCTTCGGTTTCGGTACCCGGCTGCTCGCGACGCTCAGTGAGAAGGCCGAAGCCATCGCACTCGCGGGATCCGGTCATCGGGGATCGGCACCCGATGCGATCGACGTCCGAGTCCCGCTCGCGGGCGGCCGGCGGATTCACGGAACCGTGGGCGAGGTGTTCGACGGCCGCCTGGTTCCGGTGTCGTATTCGCGGCTCGGGGTCAAGCACCGGATCGGCGCCTGGATCCGATTGCTGGCCGTCGCTGCCGGCTCCGACGCCGAGGTGCGCGAGGCGATCGTCATCGGCGGCGCCGGAGGACGCGACGCGGCCGCACAGATCAGCAGGCTCACCGTGCCAGATGATGCGAGAGATCATCTGGCCACGCTCGTCGCGATCCGCGATCTCGGCCTGGCGGCGCCCATGGGCTTGACCCTGGACGCCGGAGCCGCGGCCGCGCAGGACTTCGGACGCGGCGGCCGGCCCGACCGCGCCCTGCGTCGTGCCGAATCGCGATACGGGTACTCCTACGGCGACCGCAACCGGTATGCGGGTCTGGTCTTCCACGGTGACGCCGACGCCGCGGTGTCGTTCGACACGCTCCGCCAGGCGGTCCCGACCGCGCAGGTCGCCCGCGATGCCGGCATCGACGTGCCCGGTGACGGCTCGGGATCGGTCTACGTGGGCCTCGCCGCGGCGGTCTTCGGACCGATGCTGCAGATGGAGCGGGATCGATGACCGACGAGTTCGATCTGCTCGGGCCCCTTCCGGAGTCGACGACGGTGCTCGAAGCCAGCGCGGGGACCGGGAAGACGTACGCGATCGTCGCGATGGCCGTTCGCTACGTCGCCGCGGGCGTCCCCGTGTCGGCGCTGTTGATGGCGACGTTCTCGAATGCGGCGTCGGCGGAGCTCAGGGACCGGACGCATGCACGCCTCGTCGAGTGCGCGACGGCCCTCGAGGACCCCGAGCGTGCCG
Organism: Gordonia shandongensis DSM 45094; assembly: GCF_000423025.1. Taxonomy (GTDB): domain Bacteria; phylum Actinomycetota; class Actinomycetes; order Mycobacteriales; family Mycobacteriaceae; genus Gordonia; species Gordonia shandongensis. The sequence continues at coordinate 439,025 of NZ_AUHE01000002.1, read as the reverse complement.
CCGGATCTGCCGACCCGCTGATCGCCGCTCTGGCACGAGACGGTGATCCGGCCGCCGTGCGAGACCGCCTCACCGACGCGCTGTCGGACTTCGACGCCGCGACGATGGCGACGACCCACACGTTCTGCAATCGAATGCTCGCCGCGCTCGGCTTCCTCGGCGACCGTCAGCAGCAGTTCCCGATCCTCGAGAACGTCGACGACATGGTCGCCGAACTCGCCCGCGACGCCTACCTCGCGAGGTTCGCCGGGGATCCGGACTCGGCGCCCCCGTACGAGGACGTGGAGCGAATCGCGATCGCGGCGGTCCGCGACACGTCGGCCCGGCTCGCGCCGACGCCGGACGACAGCGGCGACCGCGACGCCGAACTGCGGGTCGCGGTCGCCGAGCATGCGCGGAAGGCGGCGACGATCCGCAAGCAGCTGGCCCGGGTGCGCACCTACTCCGATCTGCAGGACACCCTGCACCGCATCGTCGTCGACGAACACGTCGGGGAATTGGCGCGTGCGAGGATCCGGGCACAGTTCTCCGCCGTCCTCGTCGACGAATTCCAGGACACCGACCCGCAGCAGTGGGACATCCTACGGCTGTGCTTCCACGGGCACGTTCCGATGATCCTCGTGGGAGATCCCAAACAGTCGATATACGCCTTCCGCGGGGCCGAGGTCCTCAGTTACCTCGGCGCTGCGCGCACAGCGGGCGACCGCCGTCGACTGACGGTCAACAGACGTTCCGACGAGGCCGTCGTCTCCGGGCTGCAGTCGCTGTTCCACGGAGCCGCGCTCGGACATCCCGACATTCGCCACCTGCCGGTCGTGGCCGCGAACGCCGGGTCGCGCATCCGCGGTGCCGCAGCGGTGCGGATCCGGGGTTTCACGGCGTCGGACTTCACCGTCCACACCAAGGACGGCACGAGCCCGCTGGTGGGTCCGGTGCGGGACCGGGTGATCGAGGACGTCGCCGACGACATCGCGGTCACGCTGGGCGGATCGGTCACCGTCGTGGACGACGACGGGTCCGCCAGGAGCGTCGAGCCGGGGGACGTCGCCGTCCTGCTCCGCGCCAACAAGACGATCGCACCGCTGCAGCGGGAACTGGCCGCGAGGGGAATCGCCTCGGTCGTCACCTCGGGGACCTCGATCTTCTCCACGCGTGCCGCACGGGACTGGTGGTACGTCCTCTCGGCGATCGAGACGCCCTCGCGGCTGCCCGGTCTGCGCTTGGCGGCCCTCACCCCGATCATCGGTGCGACGGCTCGCAGACTGCACGAGGAGGGGGACGCCGGAGTCGGCGTCCTCGCCGGTGCGTTCGCCGACCTGGCGACCGTCTTCGTCGAAGGCGGGTTCGCGGCGATGGCCGAGCGACTGTACACGCGGTTCGAGACCGCGGAGAGGCTGCTCGCGCTGGAGCACGGGGAGCGGATGCTCACCGACGTCCTGCAGTTGGCGGAACTGTGCAACCGGGAGGCCGCCGCGGGTCGATCGAGTCTCGCCTCCCTGGTCGAGTGGCTCGGCGATCGCATCGACGACGACTCCCGCTGGGGCGGACGCGGCGAAGACGTGCGCCGACTCGACCGCGACACGGCCGCGGTGCAGATCATGACCGTTCACGCGAGCAAGGGACTGGAGTTCCCGATCGTGTACATCCCGTTCGGCTGGGACGGGGCGGGGCCGAGGGAGCCGGCGACCTTCCTGTTCCACGATGACGACGACGTGCGCAATCTCGACGTCGGGGGTCGGCACGCTCGGGGCCGCGACCGACGCGAAGCTCGGGCCCGAGCGGAGAGCGCGGGCGAGGACCTTCGGCTGCTGTACGTGGCGGCGACCCGCGCCCGCAGTCAGGTGGTCATGTGGTGGGCGCCGAGCACGACGACCCCGCGCGGGGCGTTGCACCGGTTGTTGTTCACCCTGTCCGAGCGGCGGTCGGCGATGCAGTCCGACGACCGGTCGGCGATCCCGGACGTGGTTCCGGTCCCGAGTGACGAGGTCGACTGCGTCAACGTACTGCGGTCGGCGGCCGACGGTGTCTCGACGGTGTCGGTGGAACCGGCGGGGCGGCACGGCCGCACGATGTGGCGGCCCGCGCCGTCGGCGGAAGCCGCTCCGCCCCTGGCGGTCTCGGTGTTCGACCGGCGGATCGACACCGTCTGGCGACGGACGTCGTATTCGGCCATCGTGGCGGCGGCGCACGCCGTCGCCCACACCGGGGGGCCGGCGGGCGTCCTCGCGCACGGCGCGCTCGCCGAGGGGCTGGTCAGCGACGACGTCCTGCGCCCCGACGAACCCGACGACGCGGGACGCGAGCCGGCGACGCCGGAGGCGCGCTCCGACACCGGGACGCCGTCGCTGATGAACGGCCTGCCGTTCGGGGCCGCGTTCGGGACACTGGTCCACGAGGTCCTCGAACACGTCGACACGTCGGCGCCCGACATGGCGGCGCACGTCGTGCGGAAGTGTTCGGAGGGCGCGGCGATGCGCGGTGCGGACATCGACGTCGACGTACTGGCCCGGTCGCTGATCGGGGTGCTGACGACGCCCCTCGGGTTCGGTGATCTGTGGAGCATCGGTCCCGCCGACCGACTCGCGGAGCTCGACTTCGAGATGCCGCTCTCGGCGCGGCGAGGAGGCTTCGGGCTCGACGAGGTCGGCGACTTGCTCCGCCGACACCTCCCCGCCGATGACCCGTTGGCACCGTACGCCGACCGCGTCCGTTCGGTGTCGCAGGAACGTTTCGCCGGCTTCTTGACCGGCAGCATCGACTCGGTGTTGAGGATTCCCGGAGGGCGGTTCGCCGTGGTCGACTACAAGACGAACCGGATCCGTCCCGGTGATCTGACCGTCGAGGACTTCGACCGCGATTCGATGGCGGAGGAGATGATGTCGGCCCACTACCCGCTGCAGGCATTGCTCTACTCGGTCGCTCTTCACCGCTATCTACGCTGGCGGATCCCCGACTATGGGGCGGCCGAGCGGCTCGGACCCGTGCAGTACCACTTCGTGCGGGGCATGGCGGGGCCGTCGACACCTCCGGGCTGCGGCGTCTTCGAGTGGCGCGTGCCGCCCGCGCTGGTGATCGAGATGTCCGCGTTGCTGGCGGGCCGCGCGCCGGAGGAGGAGTCGTGACCGGGCCGATGCGGCTGCCGGTGACCGGCGCCGACGACGCGTTGACGCCCTTCGCCGACGCCGGTGCGCTGACTGCCGCCGACGTCCACGTGGCCCGTCGCGTCGCGGCGCTGTCGGGTGAACCGGTCGCCGACGAGGTGCTCGTCGCGACGGCGTTGGCGGTTCGGGCGGTGCGCAGCGGGTCGACGTGCGTGCGACTCGCCGACCTCGATGAGAGCGCGACCGGTGAGGCGGACGGACCACGGTGGCCCGCCGCCGACGCCCTGGTCGGCGCCCTGCGCGAGTCGCACCTGGTGCGGGGCGCCTCGACAGGGCCGCTGCGGCCGTTGGCGCTCGCCGACTCCGCCGACGGCCCCCTGCTGTATCTGCGGAAGTACTTCCGACAGGAGCAGAGCATCCGCGCGATCCTCGATGCGCGGGCCGCGGACCGTCCGATCGTCGACGAGGGCTTGCTCGCCGACGCCCTCGACACCGCGTTCGGCGCGCGGGACTCCGACGTGGCGGCGGGATACGACCGGCAGCGTGCGGCAGCCGCGCTGGCGGCGACGTCGTGGACGACCGTGCTCGCCGGGGGACCGGGGACCGGAAAGACCTACACGATCGCGCGGATCCTGGCGGTGATGGAGACGCTCTACAGCGGCGACCTGAGGATCGGCCTGTGTGCGCCGACCGGTCGGGCCGCGGCCCAGTTGCAGACTGCGATCGGTGAATACCGCCGAACGCACGGAATCCTCGACAGCGAACCGACGTCGGTGACCGTTCACCGACTGCTGGGCTCGCGGCCGGACGGCACGTTCGTGCGCGGGCCGGCGAATCGGCTGCCGTTCGATGTCGTCGTGGTCGACGAGACGTCGATGCTGCCGGTGACCATGATGTGCCGGCTGCTGGAGTCGTTGCGGACCGACACCCGTCTCATCCTCGTCGGCGACCCCCATCAGCTCGTGTCGGTGGAGGCGGGCGCGGTGCTGGCCGACCTGGTCGACCGCGTGGTTCCGCCGACTGCGACGGCACCTCTTGCGGCGTCGTTCTCGGTGCCGGCGCGCCTCGGGGAGTCCGACTTCGACGACGCCGAGCGAATCGCGCTGGCGCGCGGCGTCATCACCCTGCGGCGCGGCCATCGGTACGGTGACCGGATCTCGGAGGTCGCAGAAGCGGTCAACGACGGGGACGCGGATCGCGTTCTGTCCCTCGTGGGGCACGGCCGCGACTCCGATCATCCGGTCCGGTTGATCGATGAGGACGACCTGGCGGCGGTCGCCGACGTGCGGTCCACGGTCGTCGCGTGGGCGGCGGACCTGCGTCACGCGGCGACGGCGGGTGACGCCCGCGGCGCGGTGACGGCGCTGCGCGGGCACCGCGTCCTCTGCGCGCACCGGGACGGGCCGTACGGGGTCTCCGGGTGGTCGCGGACGGTGACCACGTGGATCGCCGAAGACCTCGGCGGTCTGCCCGCGGGCCGGTGGTCGCCCGGAGAGCCGCTGCTGGTCACCGCCAACGATCGTGCGCAGGGCGTCTACAACGGTGACTCCGGTGTCGTGATCGCCGCCGACGGCGGCGAGCCGATGGCGGTCTTCGAACGCGGTGATGAGGTGAAGCGCCTGCATCCGAGCCAGCTCGCCGACGTGACCGCGGTCTACTCGATGACGATTCACCGAAGCCAGGGCAGTCAGTTCGGTTCGGTGACGGTGATCCTGCCGCCGCAGGACGCGGAGCTGCTGACCCGAGAGCTGCTGTACACGGCGATCACCCGTGCGGAGCACGAGGTCACGATCATCGGCTCGCGGGACGCGTTGCGTGCAGCCGTCGGGAGACGGGTGGCACGCGCATCGGGGCTGCGCACCGATCTGGTGGAGTATTAGAGCAGGTCGACCCCGCCGGGCACGAGGTCGCGCCGGAGGTACGCCTCGGTCCGCAAGAACAGTCGCTGCGGGTCACGCGGCAGCCCGGCGAACTGCTTCATCGATGCGCTTCGAGCCATCTCGGTCCGGTGTGCGAGGATCGCCCGAACCTTGCGGCCCGTGCAGTCGTCGACGTCGACGACCAGATCGAGTGCGGCGGTCGGGGTGCCGACGATCGGCAGGTGGGCATCCGCCGTGAGGTGGGGCCGCAGTGCGTTCACCGTGGTCTCGGGGATGGTGATGAAGTACATGGTCGACACCTGCCACGGCTCGCCGAGTTCGGGGCAGTAGGGAGGCAGTGCCGCCGCGTCGGCGGCGGCACACGAGAGTCGATTGGCGTGGATGTGGTCGGGGTGCCCGTACATGCCGTAGGCGTCGTAGGTGACGATGACATGCGGCCGCAGTCGACGGATGTGGTCGACGAGTGCGGTCACCTGCTCGTCGAACGGGGCGCGGACGAAGGCCGTCGCACCCGGTGCGGACTCCGGCACGAAGCTGTCCGCGTAACCGAGCATGATCGGTTCGCGCGGCAATCCGAGTTCTCGGGCCGCGACGACGAGTTCGGCGTGCCGCCGGGTACCCCGATCCCATGTGCACGTCACGAGGTCGGCGTCGCCACCGCGGCGTGTGTGACGTGCGAGGGTGCCGCCGGTCCACAACGATTCGTCGTCGGGATGGGCGTGCACGAAGAGGGCACGGGGGACGCCAGACACGGGACCAGCTTACGCGTGCGCGGGACGGTACACTCGGCGGCGAAAATTCCGTCGGCCGACGCAAGTGGATTCCGTCGGCGATCGATCGCGGTGACGATGAGGAGTGAATGCGGTGACGTCGCAGGTGTACGAGTTTCAGGCGCAGGCTCGCCAATTGCTGGATCTGATGGTCCATTCGATCTACTCGAACAAGGACAGCTTTCTTCGCGAGCTGATCTCGAATGCGTCGGACGCGGCGGACAAGCTGCGAATCGAGGGGTTGCGGGACAAGGACCTGGACGTCGACATCTCCGATCTGCACATCCGGCTCACCCCGGATGCGCAGGCGCGCACGCTGACGGTCTCCGACAACGGGATCGGCATGTCTCGCGACGAGGTGGTAGACCTGATCGGCACGGTCGCCAAGTCGGGAACGGACGAGCTGCGCCGGGCACTGGCCGACTCGTCCGAGGAGAACGCCGACGCACTCATCGGACAGTTCGGCATCGGCTTCTACTCGGTGTTCATGGTCGCCGACCGGGTGACGATGGTGACCAGGAAGGCCGGGGAGTCCGTCGGCACCCGGTGGGAGTCGACGGGCGACGGCACCTACACCCTCGACGACGCACCGGACGCACCGCAGGGGACCGCGATCACACTCGCTCTCAAACCAGTCGATGACGACGACGCGGTGCACGATTACGCGGATCAGACCGTCCTGCGTCGCCTCGTGACGAAGTACTCCGACTTCATCTCGTGGCCGATCCGGATGACGGTGACGCGACCCGTTCCGCTCGACGATGCGGGCTCCGAGGAAGGCGCGGAGGACGGCGAGCGGACCGAACCGACGGTCGAGGAGGTCGACGAGACCCTCAACTCGCAGAAGGCGCTGTGGGCGCGTCCGCGCGACGAGGTGAGCGAGCAGGAGTACGCGGACTTCTATCGACACGTCTCGCACGCCTGGGACGATCCGCTGGAGACCATCACGGTTCGCGCGGAGGGCACCTTCGAATACCAGGCCCTGCTGTTCATCCCCACGCAGGCGCCGTTCGACCTGTTCATGCGCGAGCGGACCAGTGGCATCCACCTGTACGTGAAGCGCGTCTTCATCATGGACGATGCCGACGAGCTGATGCCGGAGTACCTGCGGTTCGTCCGCGGTGTCGTCGACGCCGCCGACCTGTCGCTCAACGTGTCCCGGGAGATCCTGCAGCAGGATCGGCAGATCCGGGCGATCCGACGTCGTCTGGTCAAGAAGGTCATCTCGTCGATCCAGCAGATTCAGGATCAGCGGCCCGAGGACTACACGACGTTCTGGTCGAACTTCGGCAGGGTCTTCAAGGAAGGCCTCATGAGCGATCAGGACAATGCGCAGGCGATCCTCAAGGCCTCGGTGTTCGCATCGACCCGCAGCGACGACGAGCCGACGACCCTGGACGACTACATCTCGCGGATGTCGTCCGAGCAGGACGTCATCTACTACATGACCGGTGAGTCGCGCACTCAGATCGAGAAGTCTCCTCACCTGGAGGCGTTCCGCGCCAAGGGCATCGAAGTCCTGTTGCTGTCGGACCCGGTCGACGAGGTCTGGGTCGGTGCGGTTCCCGAGTTCGACGGCAAGCAGTTCGTCTCCGTCGCCAAGGGGGTGGTGGATCTCGACGGCGACGCCGACGAGTCCGACACCGACGCCACATCGCAGCGCGATGAACAGTTCGCGCCACTGCTGTCGTGGCTGGGGGAGACCCTCGCCGACGACGTCACGCAGGTACGGCTGAGCTCGCGGCTGACGGACTCGGCGGCGTGCCTGGTGGGCGATGCTTTCTCGATGACGCCGCAACTGGAGAAGCTCTACCGTGCGTCGGGTCAGGAGGTCCCGACCTCGAAGCGGATTCTCGAGCTGAACCCCGACAACGCGCTCGTGACCGCACTGCGGACGGCGTTCGAGTCGGGGGACGATCACACGACGCTGATTCCGGCGGCTCGGCTCGTCCACGCCACCGCCGTGCTCGCCGAGGGAGGCGACCTCGAGGATCCGGCGGAGATCGCCCGCCTTCTCGCCGCGACCCTCACCGAGAATCTGGGCTGAGGCCCGTGGGGCTGTTGACCCCGATCGCGGTGCGGATCGGGGCGATCGACTCGCTGCCGACGTTCCTGCCGGTGATCCTGGCGATCGACGGGGCCCTGCGATTCGTGACGCGCGGTCGCGTCGGTCTGCTTCGGTTGGCGGGTCTGCCGGGGGTCACGATGGTGATTCCCGGGCGCCGCAGCGGCGTGCTCCGGCGGACGACGGTCCTGGCCGCCCGCGACGGCCCGGACTGGATCGTCGCGGGCTCGTTCTTCGGCGGCCAGAGAGCGCCGGCCTGGGTGTTCAACCTCCGGGACGCCGAGGTGATCGCCGTGGAGGTGAACGGCCGGTCGCGACAGATGCGTCGTCGGGAGCTCGTCGATCGGGATCGTCGCGAGGCCTGGGACCGGCTGCTCGCGGTCTGGCCGAACTTCGCGGTGTACGCGCGGCGGACGGAACGGGTCATCCCGGTGTTCCGACTGTCGCCGGCCGGCGCGGACGGTGCCGACGGGTGAGAGCGCGTCGTCGACGTCTATTCGCCGCGGAACCGGGGCGGTCGCTTCTCGAAGACCGCGGTGATCGCCTCGGTGAGGTCTTCACTGGGGAGAAACGCCGCATTCCATGCGGCCACGTAGCGGAGACTGTCGGCGACCTGGGCGTCGCGACCCTGATTGAGCACCTGCTTGGTTCCCTGGACGACGAGCGGTGCCAGGCCGGCGATCTCGCCGGCCAGACCGCGTGCCGCGGCGAGGACTGCGTCGCGGTCGTCGTAGACATCGCTGACCAGACCGATCTTCTCTGCTCGGGCGGCGTCGATGTCCTTGCCGGTGAGTGCGAGTTCACGCGTGTGTCCGTCCCCGATGATCGCAGGCAGCCGTGCCAGCGACCCCATGTCGGCGACGATCGCCACGCGGACCTCGCGGACACTGAACTTCGCGTCGGCACTGGCCAGACGAATGTCGGCGGCACTGATCATGTCGACCGCCCCGCCGATGCACCATCCGGAGACGGCCGCGATGACCGGCGTGCGACAGTCGGCGACGGCGTTGATGGCGCCCTGCATGCTCGTGATCGTCGAGTGGAACTCGGTGCGGGGCCCGGCCTTCGCGTCGGGGGCGAGAACCTTGCCGAACGCACCGGACATGGCCTGCAGGTCCAGTCCGTACGAGAAGTGCTCACCGGACCCCGTCACCACGATGGCGCGAACCTCGGGGTCGGCGTCCAGTGCGCCGAAGAGTCCCGCGGACTCGCTCCAGAAGTCGGGGCCCATCGCGTTCCCCTTGCCCGGGCCGATCAGCGTCACCTCGGCGACGTGCTCGTCGACGGAGACGGTGAAGGCCTTGTAGGCGTGGGAGCGGTAGTCCGGGATGCTGGTGTCGATCATCTGTCAGATGGTACGTGCGGGGGGCGCCGGGACGTGCGTCGACCTTTCGGCGCGGGCGCCGGCCGCCCGGATTGTGACACGATGAAGCGGTGAGAACACTGCGAGATCCGTTGCAGGTGGACGATGTCCGTGTGTCCCTTCCGGTGCCGGACGCCGAGGCGTCTCGTCGAGCGTACGAGCTGCTGCTGGGGTCGGGATCCGATGCTCTCTGGACGGGAAGCAACGCCGCGGTGACGATCGCCGATACCGACGGCGACGTCGCGGTCGACCTGCGGGTGTCGGATCTGGATGCGGCAGTCGACTTCGCCGGGAGGCGCGGGCTGCGGACGCAGATCACCGACGACCGGCGGGCGGGGCTCGTCGACCACCGTCCCTTCGGGGTCGCCGATGACATCGCGGCCGACGGAACGACGATGCTCGATCATCTGGTCCTCACCGGCGGCAGCGTCGAGCAGGCGCTCGCCCTGTTCGGCGGTCGGCTCGGGATCAGCCTCCGATTGATCCGTGAACTCGGAGACGGGGTCGCCCAACTCTTCTTCCGCACGCCGACGGTGGTGCTCGAAGTGGTCGCCGGTGGCGGAACCGACGACTGGGGACTGATGGGACTGGCCTGGCGCGCCCCGTCGATCGACGGGGAACGGGACCGTCTGGTGGCCGCCGGAATCGATGTGAGCGAGGTCCGCGCGGGCCGCAAGCCCGGGACCCGGGTCTGTACGGTGCGCGAACCGGCGTTCGGGACCGGGACGCTGCTGATCCAGCAGGACGGACCGTGATCGTCCTGCGAACGGCTCGGGCCGACGATCCGCGGGTGCTCGACTGCACCCGCAGGTACTATCGCGAGCTCGCCGCGCGACTGCCGGACGGCTTCGATCCGGCACACGGCGGTGCGGTCGACGATGAGGCATTGGCGCCGGGTCGCGGCGTCGTCGTCCTGGCGGAGTCATCGGATTCATCGGAGTCAGCGGGGTCGGCGGTCGGCTGCGGTGCCGTGACCTTCCTCGATGAGCGGGTCGCGGAGATCAAGCGGGTCTGGGTCTCCGGAGAGGCCCGCGGGGCGGGCCTGGGGAGTCGGATCGTCGCACGTCTGGAGGATGAGGCGGTCGCGAACGGTCGGTGGGTGATCCGGCTCGACACGCATGCGCGGCTGACGGAGGCGATCGCCCTGTACGAGTCGGAGGGCTATGTCCGGGTCGCCGCCTACAACGAGAACCCCTATGCGCAGTTGTGGTTCGAGAAACTGCTCGCGGGGCGATCATGACCGGCCGGTCGACGTACCCGTCCCCGATGTCCCCGCTCCCGTCGTCCGGGCTGCCGATGTTCCCCCTCGGGGCGGTCGTGCTCCCGGGTGAACTGCTGCCGCTGCGGGTGTTCGAACGCCGGTACACCGAGATGATCCCCGACGTGCTCGCCACGGACGGCCGCTTCGGCGTCGTTCTCATCGAACGGGGCTCGGAGGTCGGTGGGGGAGACGTGCGTGCCGATGTGGGGACCGCGGTGGAGATCGACCAGTGGACGCCGTCGGGGGCGGGCCGGATGTCGCTGACCTGCCGGGGTCTGGCCAGGATCCGCGTCGAGGCGTGGCTGCCGGACGATCCGTACCCGAGGGCCGTGGTCCGCGACGACCCGGATGAGGCGGTGGGCGACGTCGTCTGGGACGGGATCATGGAGCGACGGGCACAGCTCCGTCTGCTCTGCGGGCAGGGCGGACGCCGAGACCCACAGCTGCGCTGGATAGCCGCCCATCTGCTCGATGACGTCTGCTACGCAGACGGCGACCCCGTCGCCGAGTCGTTTCGCGCGGCATCCGATCTGCCACTGGGCACCGCCGATCGTCACGCGGTCCTGGCCGCACCCGATCCGGCGCGCCGGATCGACGCGATCGAGTCGGCCCTCGACGATCTGGTGGCCGCACTGCGATTCCGATTGAACCCATGAGCCTCCGCGGGGCGCGGAGCGGAGAGGAGCCGAGATGAGCAATCTCGAGAGTGACCCCACCGAGCTGGCCTGCGGACCCGAGCCGCGGCGAGGAGTCGAGGTGATCGAGTCCCGATCGGTTCCGCTCGGCGGGATTCGGGCGATGCGCGTCAACCGCACCCTGCCGACTCGCGACCGATCGATGGTCGGCGCATGGTGCTTCGCCGACCACTACGGGCCCGAGCCGGTGGCGTCGTCGGGCGGGATGCGGGTGCTCCCGCATCCCCACACCGGACTGCAGACCGTGAGCTGGCTGTTCGAGGGTCAGATCGAGCACCGCGACAGTGCGGGCGTCCACGAGATGGTGCTGCCCGGTGAGATGAACCTGATGTCTGCGGGGTACGGAATCAGTCATTCGGAGGTCTCCACCGAGAGCACCGACATCCTGCACGGTCTGCAGTTGTGGGTCGCGTTGCCCGATACGGTTCGCCACGGACGCCACGGCTTCCAGCACTATGCGCCCGAATCGGTCGAGGTCACGGATTCCGACGGCGCGGCGGCCGGATCGATGAAGGTCTTCGCCGGGGGCCTCGGCGGCTCCCGAGCGGCGATCGAGACCGCGACGCCGCTGCTGGGAGCCGAGATCCTCATCGATCCGGGGGCTCACGTCGTCCTCGACGTCGATGCGACCTTCGAGCACGGCGTCCTCCTCGACACCTCGGCGCTCGACCTCGAAGGCGTGTCGCTGGAACGGGCCTCGATGGGCTATGTCGGTCCCGGACGCACCAGCGTGCGGCTTGACAATCCGACGGACTCGACGGCCCGCGCCGTCCTGCTCGGCGGCGAACCGTTCGCCGAGGATCTGGTGATGTGGTGGAACTTCGTGGGCCGCGATCACGATGAGATCGTCGCCTACCGTGAGGAATGGCAGGAGCGCTCGGAGCGTTACGGAACGGTGAGCGGGTGGACGGCCGATGAGTGGATTCCGGCGCCCCCGCTCCCCGGCACGAGGCTCAGGCCGAGAAGGCGGCGCGAGAGCTGACCCTGGGGAAATGACCCTGGGGGAAATGATGAGGAGAGGTCAGCGATGACGAATACGACGGCCGACGAGCGGGTCGAGGTCACCAGGAACGATGAGCTCGGGCGGTTCGACATCACCGTGAACGGTGAGGCGGCGGGTTTCACCGAGTTCGTCGACATGGACGGACTGCGGGTGTTCCCGCACACCGAACTCGACGACAGGTTCTCGGGGAGGGGATTGTCGTCGACGCTGGTCGCGGCGGCGTTGGACGACACGCGGCGGGCCGACCTCGAGGTGGTCCCGGTCTGTCCGCTGGTGCTGCATTATCTGGAGAAACGCGAGCTGCCCTTCACGCGGCCGACGCCGTCGATCCTGAACTCGCTGGGACGCACACGCGACTGACCGAACCGTCGGTGCCCCGATTCCGGGACACCGACGGCAGGTCGGCTCGGACGGCGGAAGTGGTCAGGAGTCGGACGGCTCGTCCGCCGGCGTCGTCTCCTCGCGGTCGCCGAGGCGGGCGAGCATGTTCGCAACGTCGAGGCCGGTGGTGCCGCGGATCAGCTCGAGGGTGCTCACCACGTTGGTCCCCGCGCCCTTCGACACCGGGCCCACCGAGTCGCCGACGAGAGTGATGTTGGCATCCGTCAGCGGCTCGGCGCCGGCACGCACGATGTCGGGGAGCTTGCTCAGCACGAGTTCGAGCTGACCGACCTTGTCGAGCTTCCCGAGTGCTTCGGCGCGCTTCTCGAGGGCCTGCGCTTCGGCGTCACCGGTGATGCGGATGCCCTCGGCCTTGGCCTCGGCCTCGGCGACGATCTCGGCCTTGCGGGCCTCGGCGCGCTGCTGTGCGGCGAACAGCTCGGCCTCCGCGGGACGGCGGACCTCGGCGTCGAGCTGCGTGTCGCGCAGACGTGCCTGCTGTTCGGCGACGTCGTTGTCCTTCTCCACCTGAATGCGGCGGCGCTCGGCTTCCACGAGCGGGCGGACGGCGTCGGCCTCGGCCGCCGCGCGGTCGGTGGCCTGACGGGCCCCCTCCCGTTCGATGTCGAGTTCACGCTGCTGCTCGATGACCGCCTGCTCGTTGGCGATGCGGCTCTCCTCGGCCACGCGGTGGGCTTCGGCGCGCGACTTCGCGGCGATGGCCGCCTGATCGGACCGCTCGCGGGCGGCGAGGTCGGAGAAATACTGCCCGTCGGAGTCTTGGACGTCGTTGATCGAGAAGCTGTCGAGGACCAGCCCCTGATTGCCGAGGATCTCCTTGATCGACTGCGCCACCTGGTCGACGAGCGCCTGGCGGTCCACCAGGATGCTCTTGGCGGTCATCGTGCCGACGATGGAACGGAGCTCACCGGAGAGCTGTTCGGTGACGAGCGCCTTGACCCGGTTGAGGTCGTCGCCGAATCGGGGACCCGCCTTGAGGATGGACTCCGGTGTGTCGCCCACCTTCACGACCGCCACACCGCGGACGCTCAGCTCGATGCCGTCGTTGGCGGGCGTCGACGTGTCGAGGTCCGCCTTGACCGACGAGAGCTGGACTCGAGTGGCGCGTTGGACGACCGGGAGGACGAAGGTGCCGGTACCGCGGTACACCTTGCCCTGGTGGCCCTTGCCGGTGCCGGTGACGATGAACGCCTCTTCGGCTCCCGGCACGCGGTAGCGCGACAGCAGGAGGATGACGATGAGGACGAGCAGGGCCACAACTGCCACTACTGCGCCGACGATGGTTCCCATGTGCGGGATTCCTTTCCTAAGCGGTTCGCGTGGAACCGGGATGGGTTGTGTCGGGGTTCACTGTGTTGGGGAGTTCCGTGTCGGGAGCCGGTGATCGCCTCAGTTCGCGAGGTCGAGAGGCGCCACGATGTATCCGTCGCGGTCGTCGACCTTCTCCACGATCACGGCCTCCGCGTCGTGGGCGAGCGACTGCTCGCAGGTGATGGTCACCTGCTGTGCTCCGAGGGGAGTCTGGATCTCGCCGACGCCGTAGCGGCCGGGTGAGACGGGTTCGACGACGCGGACGCGGCTGCCGAGCACGTCGATGGAGGGGAGCTCCTCTTCGGAGCCGACGAGGAAGCCCAGGACGGCGACGGCGGCGAGTGACAGCACGATTCCGGTGACGAGTCCGACGAGCAGCGCCGGCAGGATGCCGGTGTCGGCGAAGACGATGAGGCCGCCGCCGAGCAGGCCGAAACCGGTGGCGAACGGCGTGACGATCGACAGCAGGCCGACACTCGAGTCGCCGAGGTCGATGTCGACGTCGCCGATCTCGGCTCCGAACAGCGACAGCAGGGTGAGAACCAACCCCACGCCGCCGATGATCAGGAGAACGGTCCCCAAGATCATGTGCGCCCCCGTCTTCTCGCTGTGATGAGCCTCGCTGTGGTGAGCCTCCCTGTGATGAGTCGATTCTCCCACATCGTGACGGTCCCGCCATTCGTCCGGCCTACGTGGCGGCGGCCGATCGGGGTCGGCGAGGCCGCACCACCCCGTTGACCGATACCCCCTATGGGTATATGGTCGACGTCATGAACACGCCGGACCACACCGACGCACCCGTTGACGCGCACGCTCACGGGGCGCATCAGCATCAGGGCCACGACGCACACGACGCACACGGCGCGCACAGCGCGCACGAGGGGCACGCGAGCCACGAGGCACACCACGACCACGGGGCACACGACGGTCACGGGGGACATGCGGGGCATGTGGCGGCCTTCCGTCGACTGTTCTGGATCATGACGCTGATCGCGATCCCGGTGGTCGCCGCCGACTCGATGTTCGCGTCGCTGGTCGGCTACGAGGTGCCGGGATGGGCCCGCTGGGTGGCGCCGATCCTCGGCACCGTGATGTACGTGTGGGGCGGTCGCCCCTTCCTGAGCGGGGCTGTCGACGAGATCCGCGGACGGGCTCCCGGAATGATGCTCCTGATCGGACTGGCGATCACCGTGGCGTTCGTCTCGTCGTGGGGATCGAGCGTCGGCGTCCTCGACGACGAGTTGAGCTTCTGGTGGGAGCTCGCACTCCTCATCGTGATCATGCTGCTCGGCCACTGGATCGAGATGGCGTCGCTGGCGCAGACGACATCGGCCCTCGACTCCCTGGCGGCCCTGTTGCCCGACCAAGCCGAGATCGTCGATCGCGGTCCCGACGGCGAAGAGCGGGTCCGGACGGTGGCGCCGGCGGACCTGCGTGTCGGAGATCTGGTCCTCGTCCGGCCCGGTGGATCGATCCCGGCGGACGGCACGATCGACGACGGCGGCGCCAGCGTCGACGAGTCGATGGTCACCGGTGAGTCGCGGACCGTGCGGCGCTCCGCCGGCGACCCCGTGGTCGCAGGCACCGTCGCGACCGACTCCGGACTCCGAATCCGTGTGCGTGCGGTCGGCGACGCGACGGCCCTCGCAGGCATCCGCCGCCTCGTCGCCGACGCCCAATCGTCCACATCCCGCGCACAGCGGCTCGCCGACCGGGCCGCGGGCTGGCTGTTCTGGTTCGCGCTCGGAGCCGCCGCGCTCACTGCCGCCGTCTGGGTGCTGCTGGGCATGCCGGACACCGCGGTGGTCCGGGTGATCACGGTGCTGGTGATCGCCTGCCCGCATGCACTCGGCCTCGCGATCCCGCTCGTGGTGTCGATCGCGACCGAACGGGCGGCACGCGGCGGCGTCCTGGTGAAGGACAGGCTGTCACTCGAGCGGATGCGTTCGGTGGACGCCGTCTTGTTCGACAAGACCGGCACCCTCACGAAGGGGTCACCGTCGGTGACCGCCGTCGAACCCGCCCGGGGCCACTCGCGCGCCGAGGTCCTCGCCGCCGCAGCGGCCGCCGAGTCCGACAGTGAACATCCCCTGGCGGTGGCGATCGTCGCCGCGGCACGCGCCGAGGAACTGACCGTCCCCCGGGCGACGGACTTCACCTCCGAACCCGCGACGGGCGTGTCGGCGTCGGTCGACGGACGCCGAGTGGAGGTCGGCGGACCCCGACTCCTCGAGGCGCGGACTGCGACGGAACTGGCGATCAGCGATGAGTGGCGTGACGAGGGGGCGATCATCCTGCACGTCGTGATCGACGGTCACGTCGCCGGAGCCCTGCGACTGGCCGATGACATCCGTCCCGAGTCGAAGGACGCGGTCGACGCGCTGCACCGACTGGGGGTCAGTGTCGTGATGATCACCGGAGACGCCCGAGCGGTCGCCGACACCGTCGCCGCAGAACTGGGGATCGACCGGGTCTACGCGCAGGTGCGGCCCGAGGACAAGGCCGCGGTCGTCGCCGAACTCCAGTCCGAGGGGCGGGTCGTCGCCATGGTCGGCGACGGCGTCAACGACGCGCCGGCGCTGGCCCGCGCCGACGTCGGCATCGCGATCGGTGCCGGCACCGATGTCGCGATCGCCTCGGCCGGCGTGGTCCTGGCCGGATCCGACCCGCGATCGGTGGTCTCGGTGATCGAACTGTCCGTGGCGGGATACCGCAAGATGACCCAGAACCTCTGGTGGGCCGCGGGCTACAACCTGATCTCCGTGCCGCTCGCGGCCGGCGTGTTGGCGCCCGTCGGCTTCGTGATGCCGATGAGCGTCGGGGCGATTCTCATGTCAGCGTCGACAGTGGTCGTCGCGCTCAACTCGCAACTGTTGCGGCGACTCGACCTGACACCCGAGTCGAGCGTCCGGCGCGTGCTGCGCGCCTGACCGGCCGGCCGCCGGTGAATCGTGCCGACCGGGTCATCGCGGTGTCAGCCGGCGTACCCCGCCACGAACGTCAGACGTGATCCGGTTCGGCGGCTCTCGTCGCGGAAGTTCTTCAGTGCTCGCTTCATGTGAAATCCGTTGGTCACGATCACGGCACCCGAGGCATGCAGCGACCGCAGGATCGCGACGGAGCGTCGAGCGTTCTCGACCGTCGACGTCGCAGTCGGCTCATCGATGACGCGCAGCGGGTTGACACCCCGCTTCATCAACTCGACGTGCATGAACGTCGACTCGGGGACCGGAAGCCACCAACTGTTGCCGCCCGTGACGATCACCCGGCTGAGCGGGGAGTGGTGGGCCAGGCGCGCGGCGCGGTCGAGGCGTTGCCGCAGAATGTGCGGCGGATTTCCGGTCGGCGTCATCCGCGCGCCGAGGACCACGATGTAACGCCCCACGGGGTTGTTCGTCAGGAAGCGCCCCGGTGACGGCGGTGCGGCCTGCGCCTCGGGGAGCGGCGTGAGTGCCGGCGCCATACAGACCGCGAGCGCGGTGGCGACCGCGACGATCGACGTGCGAATGCGGCCCCGTGCGCGACGATGCCGAATCGGGTGACCCATGAATGCTTCCTCCCCGCGTTGACAGATGTCTACGCCGGAGGATGACACCGAACTGTCGTCTAATCAACCGACATCGGCGTGTCGCTGTGTGACAGGCCGATGTCGGTCGTTCGGGGGACTCAGTTCTTGATCGCCCGCATCGGCCCGGGAGTCCACGTTCCGGGACGGACGTCGCGGCTGATCGTGAGGTCGGCCGTCCGCTGTGGTTTCAACGGTGCATAGCGCTGGAGGGTGCCCCAGTCCTTGGCCCATCCCTGACGCAGATACGAGGGGACCTCGGTCGCCTGAAGCTCGTTCTCCGTGATACCCAGCGGGCCCCCGTAGTCGCCGGCCATCCAGCGACGAGAGTTGACCCGTTCACCCACCGCATCGGGCGTGATGCGCCACTTCGGCGTCTCCAAGACCCCGTTGACGGCGGCGGCCGGACGCTGGCACGGGAAGGCGAACGCCACCTCCCAGTCGAGCAGTACCGGGTCGTCGCTGCCGACCAGCGAGTTCAACGTGGTGAGCGCACCCATCCGCGGGGAGGTGACGGCGATCCACTGATCGGCTTTCGCCGAGTCGTCGTCGACGACCAGCCGAACGACCGACGCGCCATCGGGGATCCGATCGACCGGGAAGCGCAGGTTCCGCCACTGCGGTGCGACCCCGGTGTCGAGCGGAACCAGGGAGGCCACGGTGTCGACCGCCCCGTCCGGGCGGACCCGTCCCGCTTCGAGGCGCACCGGGAGACCGGAATGCCGGACGTCGAGCTCATCGGTGTACTCCGCCTGGCCGGCGACGGCGACCGTCACCAGCGGTCGGTCCTCGGCGCGTTCGGGCAGCGCGTACCAGCCGGAGGTGAGGGAGCCGAGACCGTCGGGCGAACCATAGGTGCCCAGAACCGGGACCCGATCGGGGTCGAGACCGAACGGCAGATGCACGCTCGACCCGTTGACCCCCGTCTCCGCGGTCGTGCCGCCGGCGATGTCGGACGCCGCGTCGCCGGTGCCCGCATCGTCGGAGTCCGCGTCGGACGTCGTCGTGTCGAGGGTCCCGGTGGTCGTGGTGTCCTCGGAGTCCTCCTCGGCCTCGATCCGCGCCGGTACGCCGTCGGGACTGAATCCGGGAGCCGCGGCGTCGCCGCGCAACATCCGACCGGGATCCCAGCCGCGCTGGCCGTCGATCTCCGCGGGCGGCAACAGCCCGGCGTCGGGGTCGGACTCCACGAGGACGCCGTCGGCGAGCGCGCAGGTGTCGCCGGTGAGGGACGCGACGTTCGAGCTCGCCCACGACCACGACCCCGCCTGGGTGCGGATGGCCTTCGCGAACGAGGCGAACGTGAACAGCAGCGCGACCGCCGAGATGATGACCAGAGCGTGCATCGGCGCCCGGGACCACCGGTCGGAGGCCGGCGCGACCGGCGGCAGCGCCGGATCCTGACCGCGGTCGTCGCGGTAGTACTGCCACAGTCCGAGGGCGGTGAGGGCGACGGCGACGGCGGCGATCGGCCAGAACAGCGGGATCCCGCCGAGGTGCGGCGTGTCGTCCGCCCACGGGATGCCGTAACTGCCCACGTACCACCACTGGTTCCGGCCGGAGAATGCCACGGCCAGCGCATACACCGCAGCCGCGGCGAAGAAGGTCCGATTGCATCGACGGATCATCACCGTCGGGCTCACGAACACCGTCGCGACCGCCGCGAACAGGCCGGTCAGGCAGGCATAGATGCCGAGCTGATGCGTGGCCTTGGTGGGGACGAGAGCCAGTACGCCGACGGCGCCGCCCACGACGCCCACCAGGCGCCACACCGATGCGGTGGCGACACCCGCCACGCGTCGTTTGCGGACGAGGACCGCGATCACCAGGAAGACGGCGAGAATCGTGACGAAGACGCCCACCCGTCGGGCGATCGAACCGTCGGGGGTCGGGTTCTGCAGGATGTAATACCGCATCGCCTCGTTCCACCACTTGTTGGTGGGTCCGACGATGCCCTGAACCTTGACGCCCTCCATGATCGATGCGAGCGGCTGGTCGGCGAAGATCTCGTACAGCACCGACAGTCCCGCGGCCCCGATCGGCATGAGCAGGGGGAGCAGGCCGTCGCGTCCGCGACGCCTCAGCAGGCGGTGCAACAGGGGACGGAGGCTCACGATGAGCACGACGGCCGCCACCGCACCCGCGGGATGGATGGTCAGGGTGAACGCGGCGGCGATCACGCCCAGCGCGAGGGGAGCGAAACGGCCCGTCGCGATGGAACGCTCCACCAGCACCCAGGTGAGCAGGATGCCGAGCGCGATGGCCGGTTCCACGCGCAGCCCGTTGTTGAACGGCAGCCACAGGGCGAGGAAGCCGAGTGCTGCGGCCCACCGGGCCGCCGTCGACGAGCTCACGGCCCGACCGAGTCGGGGCAGCGCGGCGCGGCTGATCAGGAACCAGCAGGCGATGGCGAACAGGAACGGAAGCACCCGCAACCACGGGATGGCGGTGCTGACCTCCATCCATTTCGCCAGATACTGGTAGTGCCAGCCGAACGGGTCCTGGGGGACGCCGAAATAGCGGTAGTAGTTGTCGAGGTAGCCGGCACCCGGAGCCACCCGGCCGACGGTGACCTGGTATCCGTCGTCGGCGGTGTTGCCGCCGATCATCAACCAGACGGCGAGAACCGCGGTCACCGCACCGTCGAGGAAGGTGGGCCGCCACCACCGGCGGGGCAGGATCCGGAGTCGCCCGCGGCCGTCGCATCGGTCGAGGACGGCGAGCGCGATGATCGAGGCGATGGTCGCGGCGATCCCGACGATCAGGAGGGTGCCCTTGAGGGGCGTGGGACTGGAGATGAAACGCGTGTCGATCGTGGAGTGGAACGCCAACCCGTCGGTCGGTGTCGACGCCGGCAGGTCGGTGTAGACGCCGATGATCTGCGGGCGCGCATCGGAGTCGTCGATACGGAAGGTCGGGTCGCCGTCGGTCGGCGCGCCGGTCACCTCACCGCGGGTTCCGGAGGTGTCGGCGTGGATCGTGATGACGCCGTCACCGGCCTGCGCCCGCTCGCGGGGCATCGACAGCAGGACCGTGTTGCGCTGAGTGACGAGGATGTTGTCGTGGGTCGCCGTGACGAAGAGCCCGACCTTCCGGGCCTCGACGCCGTTCTCCGGAACGGTCGACAGCAGGACGCCGCCGTCGGCGGGGAGCCGCGCGGCGAGTCGCGTCGGCACCCGGACGTCCATGGCGACGGGGTTGAACGAGACGTTCGGTGCGGCGACGTTCTCCACGACGGGCGCCCCGCCGGCAGCGGACGGTTGCGGCCAGTTGATCTCGGCCTTCGTATACGACACCGGCAGGAAGGGCGCCGCGACGGCCAGCAGGATCCCGATCAGACCCGCGACCACCGCGACCGTCCGTGCGATCGCGACCGTGTGCTCCCCGGGGGTCCGAGCGGTCGAGGTCCGGCGCTCGCCCGTGCCGGGACCCGTGGCTTCCGGGTCGGTGGTCTCGGGGGTGCCGCTACTCATCGTCGCTCACCACCCGGATGGAGCCGGGCCGGTACCAGCCCGACCGCATGGCGGTCCCCGTCTGGACGGTCGCCGTGGGGATGCCGGGCACCACGGGCGTCAGTCGGAGCAGATTTCCCCAGTCCATGTGCCAGTCGTTCTCCAGGTAGGTCGCGAGCGCCGACGCCTTCGTCAGCGATTCGGACGCGGTCAGGACGCCACCGCCGTCGGTGGCCTGCCAGGTGTCGGACTTCGACACCGTGGTTGTCAGGTCGGGAGTGATGCGCCACTGCGGCACCTGATACACGCCGTCGGTCACCGTGATCGAATGCTGACACGGGAACTGGCTGCCGACCGAGAGGTCCAACAGGACCGGACTCGTGGATCCGACCACGTCCTGCAGTGTCTGCAGGCGAGGTGCGCGGGGCGGGGTCACGGCGAGCCATTCGCTGGGGCTCACGTTGGAGTCCACGGCGACGATGCGCAGCGCGTCGGCCCCGGCGGGAACCGCAGACATCGGGATGCGCAGGTTGCGCCAGGGTCGATTGGGGCTGTCGGGTCCCGGATCGATCGGGATGAACGGCGTCCCCACCGGACGGAACTCGCCGCCGTCGACGGTCCCGAACTCGACCTTGAGGTCGCGGCCTTCGGTGACGGCGCCGTCCTGGTCGACGGACATGATGGACCCGGCCGCGGTGATCACGATCAGCGGCGACGCCGATCGGTCGGGCAGTCGGTACGGGGTCGACGTCAGGCGGGCGGTGCCGTTGTCGTAGCCGTAGCTGCCCAGGACCGGGGTCGTGTCGGGGTCGAGACCGAAGGGAAGGGCCACCGTGGAACCGTTGACGGTCTCGGGGCCCGTTCCGCCGGTGGTGCCGGGGACCCCGCCGCGCCCGACGAACGACCGCGCCAGATCGTGTGCGGTGTTGATCGTGCCCGCGCCGAGGGAGACCGCGTCGGGCTCCAGCCGACCGGACACACCGTCGGGGGTGAAGCCGACGGAGTCGCCGGCCAGGGCGGCCGAGACGTCGTCGGTGCCGACGGGCGTCAGGGTGCCGGCGTTGGGGTCGTCTTCCACCAACACCTTGTCGGCGAGCCCGCACGTGTCGCCCGTGAGGGCCCGCACGTTGGCGCTCAAGGCGGTGTACGTGTCGGTGCGGCCGACGGCGGCCTTGGCGAACAATGCGAACTCTCCGACGACGAGGAGCGCGGCCACGAGCAGGATCGGCGTGCCGGCGACGAGCCGACGACGACGGCGGCGCCGCTCGTCGGTCACCGCGGCGTCGGCCGGCCGGATCGACACCCAGACGGTGACGAGCATGCAGAGCGCCGCCAGGGCCAACAGCAGCGTCGTCAGCGGGATGCCCGCGAAGACGGGAGCCTTGTCGAACCACGAGATGCCGAAGTCGTACGTCCACCCCCACGCGTTGTGGCCGGCCGATGCGACCGCCGCGGCGAAGACCACCGCGGTGAGGAATCCCCACACGGTGCGCGGTGAGGTCGCGGACTGCCGGATCAGGGCGGCGGTCGCGACGGCGGCGACGGCCGCCCCGACGCCCGCGAACACGCCGAATTGGACCGTCCACTTGGTCGGCGTCAGCGACAGCAGCGCGATGGTCAGGAAGATCGTGCCGATCAGGCGCCACATCGGTCCCGGCGAGACCCCCGGTAGACGACGGCGGCGCAGCGCGATCGTGGTGGCGGCGATGAGCGACAGCAGGAGCAGCAGGACGGGGATCCGCCGGGCGAGGGCGCCGTCTTCGGTGCCCAGAGTCATGTAGTAGTACCGAAGGAGTTCCTGGTACCACTCGAGCGTCGGGCCGGTGGCGTACCGGACGCGGACCGCCTCTGCCACGTTGCCCAGACTCTGCGTGCGGAACACGATGACGAGGATGAGAGCGCCCGCGGCGGCGACGGGCGCCGCGAGAGGCAGCAGACCGAACTCGGCGCGACGGTGCCGGCAGATGCGGAGCATCGGGCGCGATCCCGCGATCAGCACGGCGATCGCGATGATCCCGTGCGGTGCGGCGGCGAGAGTGAGCAGCGCCGAGAACGTGGCGACGGCTGCGGGAACGAGACGCCGCGTGGCGATCGCGACCTCCACCAGCGACCAGGTGGCGAGGGTCCCGACGACGATGATCGGTTCGGGGCGCAGGCCGCTGCAGAAGGCGATCCAGAACGCGACGAACACCGCGGCGGCGGCGAGCATCGGCCACGTGGAGCGCGATACGGAGCGCCCGAGTCGGGGCAGGAGGACCCGACTCAGCAGGAACCAGCTCGCGAGGCCGGCGAGCAGCGCGGGCAGCTTCATCCAGATCCCGGCGGTGCTGACGTGCGACCACAGGCCGAGGAAGCTGTAATACCAGTCGAACGGGGCTTCGGGAACCCCGAAGAATCGGTAGTAGTTCGAGAGGTAGCCGGCGGTCTCGCCGTTCTTGGCCATGCCGAGGACGTAACCGTCATCTGCGGTACCGGCCCCCAGGAAGTGCCAGATCACGAGTGCGGCGGTGACGCCGACATCCGTGATACGGGGAGCGAACAGCGTGCGGAAGCCGGGGCGCGGCGTCACCCGGCCGCGGTGCCCGCCGATCCGGTCCAGATGTGCGAGAGCGACGAGCGCGACCAGGGCGGCGAGGACGGCGATCACGATCGCGACGATCTTGAGGGCCGATGCCGTCGTGTCGAAGCGGTCATCGATGGTGATGGCGACCGACAGGCCGGACTGTTCGGCGCGCTGAACCGATGCGCGATCGAGATCGGTGAAGACGCCCGCGACCTGGGGCCTGCTGTCGGCGTTGGCCGTGGCCTGCACGTCGAGGCCGTCGAAGCGGGCGCCGACCTCGGTCGCCGTCGACCACACCGTCAGCTCGGAGCATCCGCGAAGCTGGTCGTCCGGCACGGTGACGAGAGTCGACCCGCGCGAGCTGACCGACACCCCGTTGCCGCCGTGCGTGACGGCCAGACCGGACGTGAACACCGAACTTCCGGCGGCCTTCGGGGTGGTCGAGACGATGACGGTGTCGACGCGGGGACCGGCGTCGACGATGTGCGCCAGCGCGGCGCAGCTGATCGTCATGTCGAGTTGCTCGGGCGTCTGGGCCGCAAGGGGAGCGGTCACCGAGGCGTTGGCGGCACTCAGCTGCTGCGTCTGCGGCCATGCGACGGCGGCGGTGTTCTGTGAGACCGGGAGGAAGGGTGCCAGCACCGCGGCGACGACGGCGATGACCCCAGCGACCGTCGCCGTGATCGCGTACGTGCGCCCGCCTCCCTGTGGCGACGGAGTTTTCATCGATAGTCAGATTAGGCCACTTCCCTGAACGGCGTCTCAGGTGGTGGCCGACGACGTCAGGCGCGCGCTCGCACCGAGTGACGGCTGAGGATCGAGACGCGGTTGAAAGCGTTGATCGCCGTGGCGCCCCAGATCACCGCGGAGATCTGATCGGCGTCGAGGATGTCGGCTGCACGTTCGTATGCGCAGTCGGCGTCGTCGCGGGCGGGCAGCAGCGTCACGCTCTCCGCGAGGTCGAGCGCCGCCCGCATCTCGTCGGTGTAGACGGCCGGTGCGTCCCGCCACGCGGGGAGGACCGCGAGCTGCTGCGGGGTCACCCCGGCCGTGGCGGCCGCCTCGCGGTGCACACTCAGGCAGAACGCGCAGCCGTTGATCTGCGAACACCGCATGTTGACGAGTTCCATGACGGCCCGGGACAGTCCTGCGGCCGCCGCGGCGTCGGCGATCTCGGTGGAGACGGCGATGAGCGCCCGGTAGGCGGCGGGGGTCTGCTTGTCGATGCTCACTCGCGGTGTCGGCATGGCTCCCACCGTAGAGCCGATGCGGTCGTGGCGACAGGTGCCGTTACCGTCGAGGGATGCTCGGCGTGTCGGTGGGGGTTCTGTGTGCGTTGATCGCGACGGCCGTCGTGGGCGGGGTCGGGATCACCGCGCTCGGGCCCGGCGGCGTGCTGCCGACCGCGGCGCTGTTCGCACTGACCGGACTGACGGCCGCGGAGGTCGCCGGGACCTCGATCGTGACGCATGTCGCGACGGGGGTCGTCGGGACGCTGGTGTTCGTGCGATCCGGTCAGTTGTCGTCGTCAGCGACCCGGCGCACGGCGACGGTCCTCGCGGCGGCGGCGACGGTCGGGACGCCCGTCGGCGTGCTCGTGACCACGGTCGTATCGCAGGAGGCGTTCGGTTATGTGCTGGCGGCCGTCGTGGCGGCGGCCGGGATCGCCCTGTGGTGGCGCAGCCGGCGTGCGGATGGAGCGTCCTTGCGGCGACGGCATCCGCCCGCGGTCGCGGTCGCTGTGCTCGGCGCCGGAATCGCGGTCCTCTCGGGCATCGTCGGGCTCGGCGGCCCCATGCTGGCCGTTCCGTTGTTGATCCTGGTGGGTGTGCCGATGCTCGAGGCGCTTGCCGCTGCTCAGGTGCAGTCGATAGTGATCGCGGTGGTCGGCACGGTGGGCTATGGCGTTCACGGTTCGATCGACTGGGCGTTGGCCGTCGCGATCGGTGTCCCCGAGGTCGTCGGTGTGGTCCTCGGGTGGCGGCTGGCGCGATCGCTGCCGACCGGCGCGCTGACGACGATGCTGATCGTCGTGTTGATGGCGTTGGCGCCGTACCTGGCGTTCGTCGCGGGACGGTGACGGCGGCGAGCGGTGGCGGTCAGAGGTGGCGGAGCGCCGCCTCCAGAGTGTTGCCGGGTTCGGAGTTGAAGGCGAACTGTACACCGGAAGACAGCGGTGTCACCGTGTTCACCAGGTCTTCGAAGAGCGCGGTGTTGGCTTTGACCATCCGGATGCCGGCGCCGATGACGACGAGGTCGGGCGCGGTGCGACCGGCCATGTCGGCCACGGTCGATGTGGCCGTTTCACCGAGGTCGGTCCAGGCGATCTCGGCGGTGTGGCCGCGGTCGCGGAGCGCATCGCGCGCGGAGGTGAGGCCGGTGATGATGACCTCCTCGGTGATCCCCTCGGCGACCTGCGGCCCCGTCGTCGACAGATCGAGGTGTTTCGGGTCGATGCCGATGATCAGTACGTGCGCCACAGCGCGCCCCCTTCGCGAGATGTCCGCCCGTGGTGGGCGTGTGCGTCGTTCACGCTACTCGCAGCCGACGGCATTCGGCAGCCGGCGGCGGTCAGGGTTGGCGGGGGCCGTACCGCTGTGCGTACTCCCGATGGATCGGTGCGTCACGCTTGCGTTTCAGTTCGTCGGCGACATGGGGGTCGATCCCGTGTTGGGACAGGCGGTGTCGGCGCCAGACGGTGTTCAACGCGAAGGCGAAGTAGACGAACGGAATGAGGATCGGCAGCATCATGCTCGCGTAGACGAGGGCGGTCGTCGGGATGAGGAAGAGGGGCAGCAGCACCAGGACGCACAGGGCGCTCCAGCGCAGGACGGTCCGGCGGACCGCGCCGGGGCCGGCGAGGTCGTGGCGGACCCAGGCGCGCATCGAATCGGGCAGGCGTTTGCCATAGCAGTACAGAACGTATTCGCCGGCATTCGGTCGCGTTCGATCGGTCCCCGTGCTCATTCGCTGTCTTTCGGTGAAGTGGTCGGCGTGATCGCCTCGGCGGTGCCTCGCCGAGCGGGCCGTCTCCGGCGAACTGTAGCAGTCTGACCGGTGTGATCAGGGTCGCTCACCTGCCGGCGCCGGCGCGTGTGCGTACGGTCGAGATGAACCCTCATCCCAGTGGAAGGAGCGACGATGTCGACGAGCATCACGGTGGAGCGAGTGATCGAGGCCCCGGTCGACCGGGTCTTCGACGTGGTGAGCAACCCGGAGCGGCATGTGGCGCTCGACGGTTCGGGCTTCATGCGCAGCGTCGACCACGCCGACCGGATTCAGGCCGTCGGGGAGGTCTTCACGATGAACATGGCGGGGCCCCACATGGGAGGGGAGTACCAGACCGACAACCACGTGATCGGGTACGCCAAGGACAAACTGCTCGCCTGGAAGACGGCCCCCGCCGGCACCGAGCCGCCCGGGTGGGAGTGGGTGTGGGAGTTCGAGTCGCAGGGGCCGGCCAGCACTCTGGTGCGTCACACATATGACTGGTCGGCGGTGACCGACAAGGCACTGCTCGAGAAGGTCGGTTTCCCCCTGGTCACCGAGGACCAGCTCACCGACACCTTGGCGCGACTGGCCGCGGAGGTCGACGCGGCGGCGTGACGGGTCCCGCCGTGTCTGCGCGCATTCAGTGCGCGTACTCGCGGTGATCTGTCGTGTATTCGGGGATCCCGTAGTCGTCGAGGCGCCGCCGGACGACGTCCGTGACGTAGCGGTCGGTCAGCCCCCGGAGCGGTGGGATCTTGCTCGCGATCCGGACGGCGGCGAATCGGCTCGTGAGGAACGGCGCTGTCGCGGCGGCGCGCGCGACGTCGCCGAGCGAGAGCGGAACTCCCATCTCGGCGGCCTCCGTGACGCTGCCCTCGCAGAACGCGGCGGTGAACGCGAGTTTGCTGTAGCTCTTCTCGATGGAGTCGGCGGCGCGGTCGAGAATGCTGGTGGAGGGTCGCAGGTAGGCGTCCATGGTGGAATCGACGAGGCGACGGCAGTCGTCGTCGTATCCGTATCGCAGCATGGCGGCGCGCGCGTTGAAGAGGTCGACGATCCCCTGGGCGGTTCCCGGGAGGAGCTCTTCGGGCAGGCCCAGCAGGAAGCCGCGGTAGCGGTGGAATTCGATCATCGTGCGCTCGTCGTAGGTGAGGTCTCGACCGGCCTTCACGGCGCTGGCCGCCTTCTGGTACGGGCCGATCATTCCGGCGGGGAACTGGTCGATCTGCGGGACCGGCAGGCCGTAGACCGCCGTATCCCAGGACCGTCGCCTGCCGTTGGTCTTGTGGCCGGTTCGCCGGAGGGCGTTGTACCGGACCATGGAGTGCATGAGGCGAACCATCACCGTGGCCTCGAAGCCGGGACTGAATCGGGAGAGGCCGTCGGGGAGTGCGGTGACCGCGAAGTATGCGGTGGTCTCGTTGACTCGGTGGGCGGCGCGCGACCCCGAGAGCGCTCCGGTCAGTGTCATCGGGAGTGCCGCGTAGCTGTTGGTGAATGTGGCGATGAAGGCTCCCCGTGTCATGTACGGCGATACGAGGGCGGCGAAGACACGGGAGTACGCGGCGCCGTCGGGGATGAGGCTGAAGTCGATCCAGTCGGGCTTCTCCTGCATCTGCTCGATGAGCTCACCGATCTCGGAGGGAGCCTCGGGGACGTTCTCGGCGCCTTCGCGGCACACGCGTCGAACGAGACCGATCAGTTCGGAGACGGGATAGTTCGCCGACAGTGCGGCGACCCGGTCCGCGGGTACGTCGGCGAGGAAGGTCGAGGTCCGGACCAGTTCGGTCAGCCGAGGATCGGCGAGGTAGGTGTCGCGGTCGCCCAGCCGGGTGGGGAGTGCGGACTTGACGTCCGGATCGGTGGTGAACCGCTCCGGGATCATCGAGAAGTCGAAGTCACCGTACATCTCGGGCAGCTCGTCCGCTTGCCTCGCGACCCGGTCCGCCAGTTCTGGGTAGTAGCGCGTCATCCCGACCCCTCACATCGTTGTCGACTGTTTGCCGTCCAGGGCCATTGGATCAGGTTTCGAGGCGCCCCACATGCGTTTTGAGACGAATGAAGAAACAAGTCTCAGACGTGTGGCGTGTCCGGGTCGGATCAGCCGCCCTCGCCCGAGGGGTTCATCTGACCCGGGGTCGCTGTGGCGGCGTACCGGAGGCGAGCAGCGACTGGCTCAACCCCGATAAGCAATTGACTAACATCACACTGGGGAAGGAGAACCGTGCCCGAACCGATCAAGCAAGGTCCTAGCCCATAAGGCCTTGAATTAGGGGTGCGTATTCATCTGCTAAATCGCGATGTCGGGAGATGCTTGTCGCAGGGTTCCGGAGCGGTCCGCGGAAGAAACTTGGCTTCCCTCGCTTGCCAGAGAATCTCTGATGTCACCGCCTGATGCGGAATGACCGTTACCAACACGGCGTGCGGAGATCCGAACGCACACACACCGACCACCGTGTAAGAACTTATCGGAGAATTCGTTGGAAGCGTCGAATCTTGGCCCGTGATCCACGAACTTCCGTCTTCGTGAGAAACCCCAGGAGTCTCGAACCCAGGGTAAATGTCGTTGAAAAGGCTGTCCACAACTTTATCGAGTGGCTGCCCAATGAACGAACTCTCGACCTCGTTGTACCTGAATCCTGGTTGGGCAGGGGTCGAAGTTGATGTCGACCCGCGAGGAGGGCTGGAAGGATCGTGAGGTCGCCCTCCGATACCAGCGCACCCGCTGACCGTCGCCAGCAGGAAGGCTGCGGAGAGGAGAATCAAAGTTCGTCTCATTGCCGCCCCGACTGCGTCCGAACCACCCTGGCGGTCATCTGATCACCGAGTTATTAATGGTCTCCCCGATTTCATCGTCCTCGAAGATGACTGGGGAGATGTGGTAGCGGTACTTTACAGCTATTCGTCGCCTCGCGCCTACTGGAGCAGGGTTCGGCGCGCCACTGCGAAGCTCATTCGGTCAGCAGGTCAGCAGTCCGCCTTGCTGCCGCAGCAGGTGGGGTAGACAGGAACTGTCACCAGTGTCGCCACAGCGCCCGTGATCGGAGGCCGACAATGACAACTCTCGACAACCCCCGCGACAACGCCGTCGAACAGTCTTCAGACCTGACTCCGCAGCAGCGATTCCGAGAGGTCCGCGCCGTCACCGACACACTGGCATCGCGCCTGTCGGCAGAAGACCAGACGCCCCAATCGATGCCCGAGGCCAGTCCCACCAAATGGCATCGAGCACACACGACCTGGTTCTTCGAAGAGTTCATCCTCCGGTCCGTGCCGACATACGCGGTTTTCGACGAGCGCTTCCGGTACCTGTTCAACAGCTATTACGAGGCCGTCGGCGACCGTCACCCGCGTCCGGAGCGGGGACTGGTCACCCGGCCGGGGATCGACGAGATCGCGGCCTATCGCCGGCATGTCGACGACGCCATGGTCGACCTCCTGCGCCGCGGCGCCCTCGGCGACGACGCGCTCGCCCTTCTGGAACTCGGGTGCAATCACGAACAGCAGCATCAGGAACTGCTTCTGATGGACGTCAAGCACTTGTTCTCCACCGTGCCGATGTCGCCCGGCCCGGTGTACGTCGAGCGCGGGGCAGACGCACCCGCCGAAAGCGATCCGCTCCGGTGGCGGTCGGTGGCCGGCGGGGTCACCGAGATCGGCGCTCACGGCGACGGTTTCGCCTACGACAACGAAGGCCCGCGTCACCGCGTGTTCCTCGAGGACTTCGAGATCGCGCGCCGCCCGGTGACGAACGCTGACTGGTGGGAGTTCATGGCGGACGGCGGTTACCGCAGGCCCGACCTGTGGCTGTCCGACGGGTGGACACATATCCGGAACACCGGCTGGTCGGCGCCCGGATACTGGCGTTTCGACGACGATGCGGGGTGGACCACGTTCACGCTGTCCGGCCGACGGCCCGTCGTCGCCGACGAACCGGTCCTGCACGTCTCGTTCTTCGAGGCGGACGCGTTCGCACGCTGGGCCGGGGCTCGGCTTCCCACCGAGTTCGAATGGGAGAGGGCCGCAGCCGACGTGGACTCCCTACGCGGCGAGCTCCTCGATCCCGACCGATGCCATCCTCGGTCGACCGGCCATCTCAACGGCGGCGGCGCGATGATCGGGAACGTGTGGGAGTGGACCGCCAGCGCCTATCTGCCGTACCCCGGCTTCGCCCCGGCGAACGGTGCTGTCGGTGAGTACAACGGCAAGTTCATGTGCGATCAACACGTGCTGCGCGGCGCGTCCGCGGTCACGCCCCGCGGGCACGAGCGGATCACCTACCGCAACTTCTTCCCCGCAGCCGCCCGCTGGGCGTTCTCCGGGTTTCGGC
Organism: Gordonia shandongensis DSM 45094; assembly: GCF_000423025.1. Classification (GTDB taxonomy): domain Bacteria; phylum Actinomycetota; class Actinomycetes; order Mycobacteriales; family Mycobacteriaceae; genus Gordonia; species Gordonia shandongensis. The sequence continues at coordinate 408,273 of NZ_AUHE01000002.1, read as the reverse complement.
TGGCTCGGTGAGGCCGGCGGCCCTCAGACGAGACGCGCCGTGTGTACGAGCAGCCCTCAGTGCTGCGGGGTGCGCACATGTGCGCGCTCGCCTTGCTTACCGATGAGGCTGAGGAATTCGACAGGGCCGGCACTGGTGGCTCCGAACCAGTGCGGGGTGCGGGTGTCGAATTCGACGGCCTCGCCGGGACTCAGGATCAGATCGTGCTCACCGAGGACGAGCCGAAGCTTTCCGTTGAGGACGAAGGCCCAGTCGAATCCCTCGTGCGTCTGCAGGTCGGGCACGGCGTCATCTCGTCCGGCAGGAAGGACGAACTTGTAGGCCTGGATAACCCCGGGGCGGCGACTGAGGGGCAGGACGGTCCGCCCGTCGTCGGTCGGGATCGGGCGCAGATTGATGCGCGGGTCACCGGTGAGCGGCGCATCCACGAGTTCGTCGAGCGTGACCGCGTGCGAGCGGGCCAACGGGAGCAATTGTTCCAGCGTGGGGCGACGAAGCCCTGCCTCGAGTCGGGACAGGGTGCTGGGCGAGATCCCCGTCTCGTCGGCGAGGTCGGCCAAGGTGACACCGCGCCGCTGTCGAAGCTGCTTCAGGCGGGGTCCCACGGCATCGAGGGTGTGTTCGGGCGAGCGGTCCATGCTCCACACTTTGCCATTTAGCAAGAATTCTTGCCATTTGGGTAGATGGTTGTCACTGTCGACACTGTGGGCCGGCCGCCGGACGGCCCGTCGAGAGGAGAGCACATGGCAGGACAGGTGGCCGGGCGGTACGACGTCGTCGTTGTCGGGGGAGGAGCAGCGGGTTTCAGCGCCGCTCTGACGTTGGTGCGAGCGCGTCGATCAGTGGCAGTCGTCGATGCGGGAGAACCACGGAACGCTCCCGCCGACGGTGTTCACGGGCTGCTCGGGCTCGACGGCATCCGACCCGACGAGTTGCTGTCGCGTGGTCGCGCCGAGGTGATCGGGTACGGCGGGGAGGTTCACGACGGGGAAGTCGTCGACGTCTCTCGCGAGTCCGACGGGTTCTCGGTCACTCTTCGGGACGGCGCCGTCGTGCACACGCGCCGGCTGCTGATCGCGACCGGTCTGGTCGACGAATTGCCGCCGATTCCCGGGGTGCGCAAGCAGTGGGGGCGCGGCGTGCTGCACTGTCCCTACTGTCACGGCTGGGAAGTCCGCGACCGTCGCATCGGTGTGGTGGGCGCAGATCCGATGGCTGTTCACAAGGCGATCATGTTTCGCCAGTGGAGTTCCGATGTCGTCTTCTTCGACCACGGCGACGACGTCGAGCCGCAGGACCGGGTCAAACTCGACGCCCTCGGGATCAGCATCGTCTCGGGTGGCATCGCGACCCTCGAGACGGCCGGCGATCAGCTGACCGGCGTGCGTCTGGACGACGGCCGTCTCGTCGCGATCGACGCGCTGGTCGTGTCGACACGGATGGTGGCGAGGACCGAGGTCTTCGCGGGGCTCGGGATCGAGCCGACGATCCACCCGGCCGGAGCATTCATCGAGACCGACCCCTTCGGTGCCACCTCGGTGCCGGGCGTGTGGGCGGCCGGCAACTCGTCGGACATCAGCGCACAGGTCAGCAACGCCGCCGCAGACGGAGCGCGAGCGGCCCAACACATCAACACCGATCTCATAATGAAGGACCTCGAACGCGCGGTGGCGTCCCTGTCCGATCGCGAGGGGGAGTTCTGAATGGCGCGACCTCGTCGGCTCCGGGTATTCGCTGAGGTGCGATGCGGGCGTGAGGACGAGTCTGGCAGGCCAGTGTCTCAGGACCCGACCGCTGCTCTCCGAAGGTGACGCAACGCGGAGCGCTGAAATAGTGTCAAGACGAGTGAGCACGTGATCATCAGTGCGCCGCTCGGCAGCAGGGCAATCCTCCACGTCGGCCAATCGAGAACGCCCACTACCAAAGGTGCTGTGTAGATAATCGTCACCGTCGCCGACACCCAGGTTCGTAATGCGACTGCCGCGACTGCCGCGGGGACGGAGAGGATGACGGCAACCTGCACTGCCGGGCCGATCCCGAGTGCCTGAAACACCGTGTCGTCGCAACTCGCTGACCGTCGAGCCGAAGGGTCTGCCAGTTCTCGAGTTTTCGAGCAGCTGAGATCGAAGGCTCCGACCGGAATGATGGAAACGATGATGCTGGTCGCAATCCCCAATAGTGCAATGCATCCCCAGGCGATGCTCATCACGGCTCGTCGGGTTCCCATCCCAGACCCCCAATGATCGAATGAACGGACGAGTCGTAAGGCCCTCAGAGCCGGCGAACGACGCCCGTCGTCACCTGCGACGCTACCGGGGGATGGTCTGCGATCTCAGCCGATCAGCGACCTGCGCGTGGCGGATGCCGAAACCCTCGGAGGCCAGTTTCACCGAACTCGGTCGCGGGCGAGTGCTGCTGATCGGCAACCACTGACGGATGATTCACTCGTTCAGCAGTTCGGTGGCAAGCGAGCGCACGCGCGCGGTGATGTCGTCGCGGACGAGTCGCATTCGTTCGATGCCGCCGATGCCACGGTCGGAAGGCTCGTCGGTATCCCAGTTCGTGACGGCGATTCCGGAGGCGTCGACCACGGCTTCACGGCCCACTGTGATGACCATGTCGACGTCGGCGAGCAACGCCGGTTTGATGCCGGTTGGGGTGTGCCCGCTGATATCGATGCCGACTTCGGCGAGTGCTTGTGCCGAAAGGGCGTTCACGGCGGTGCCGGGGCGTGTGCCAGCGGAATAGACCTCAATCGCGTCGCCTGCGAACCGGCGCAGAAGGGCTTCGGCCATGGCCGACTTGCCTCCGTTCTTGACGCAGACGAATAGGACTGCGGGCGTCATGACTGTCTCCCTTGGTGAGGTTGGCACACGTCAATATTTACAATCATCTATATAGCACGGAACGTGGAGGCGTCATCCACGGAGACGGGACCCTCGGAGGGCGGGGGTGGCGCAGCGTCAGCTGTCTGGCGTGGCCGATGTGCAGCACGTCGACGAGTCCGGCGTGGGCTGCGTCGGGTCGAGGTCGGAACCCTCGGATGCCGGAGGATCCTCTCCGAAGTCCTCGGAGTCGGCCAGTACGGTGTAGACCTCCCAGCGTTCGCCGTCGGGGGCTCCGACCCACACCTTGTCCTGAGTGGCGAAGCAGCAGGTGGTGTCGATCTCCTCCTCGGTGAACAACCCAGCATCGGTGAGGCGGGCGATCTCGCCGTGCACGGTCTCGCTGGATTCGACCTCGATGCCGAGGTGGTTGATGGTGCCACCTGTGCCTCGATTCTCCAGGAGGACGAGCTTCAGTGCGGGTTCGGCGATGGCGAAGTTCGCATAGCCGGGCTTGACCTTCGCGGGGGTGGTGTTGAACAGCTTGCTGTAGAACGCGATCGACGCCTCCAGATCGTCGACATTGAGGGCGAGTTGCATGCGGGGCATGGAAACCTCCAAGAGTTTGATAGATATCAAAGTTCTTGACTGGTCCGTTATAACGCACCACTTTGATATATGTCAAAGTCCTCGGTAGGCTGGATTCCATGCCCAGGCCGCTGCCCGTTGTCGATGTCACTGCACCGATCTGCTGCGAACCCCTGGCGGCGGGGCCGATGTCCGCCGATGACGCCGTGGGGCTCGCCCTCCGACTCAAGGCGCTCGCCGACCCAGTCCGGCTTCAGATGCTGTCGCTGCTCATGGGGGACCGGGATCGCGAAGTGGCGGCCAGTAGCCTCGCCGACGCGGTGGGTGTCTCCGGCGGGACGGCGACGCATCATCTCAATCAGCTGAGGGCTGCCGGGCTGGTCAGCTCGCAGCGCCGTGGAGTCAACAATCTTTACCGCGCCGAGCCGGCCAGTGTTGAGGCGCTTCGTGCGGTCTTGAACACCTGTTGCTGACGTCAACGGAAGCGGGGCTTGTGATTCCGGCAGCGCGGGTCGATCTCACTATACTTAACATAATGTATCTTATCGGCGGTACGGCCGAGAGGGGCGGAATACGATGCAGTCAGCACGTCTCGATGCGTATGTGCGATGCCCGATCCCGCATCGCGTGCTGAACTCGTGTGCTCGGAGCCTGTGTTTGTCGTGGATTCGATGGCCTGGCGCGTCGGCATGTGCTGCGCGGCCCGTCGGCGTCCTTCGGCATCATGTGGCGGCGTCGTCTGCCGCGACACGTGCGTCCGGCTGATCCGTCTGGTTTCGGCTCCGTCTCGTTTCGACGGTCCGCGACGTCGATACACCCTCCCCGTCGACTCGGGAGCCCCCTCGATGAAACGTCACAGTGACGAAACAATCCATGGATGTCCGCTCACCCGCAGACGGTGTGCGACGACTGAACGCCGCAGTCGAACCGGACCGGTCTCACCGCAGGGTCAGCAGTGCGGCGCCCGGCCGGTTCATCGCGAGCCGGAATCCTGTGGCGCCACGTGCCAGCGGCGCTCCCGACTGGGCGGTGAAAGTCCCCGCCCGGGTCACAGTCGACCCGGAGAACCGAGTGCCGCTCAGTGCGTAGATCGACGGGCCGGTCAACTTCTGAACAGAACCCGATGAGGTGTTCGCGCCGACGATCTTGACGACCACGGTGCCGCGGAACGTGCGGTCCATGTTGTCGACGATCACCTTGATCGCACCGCTCGGCGTGCGGACCGCGTGCGCCGCGACATGTGCCTTGCTCGAGATCTCGGTGGGCAGGACGGTCCCGCCGACCATCTCCGAAACCATGAGCGCCGCATAATAGTTCGGATTCACTCGCGCCATGTCGGATGCGCGTGCGGCCGCATCCGGGAAACAGAACAGCGGGTAGCTCTCGCAGTCGTCGACCTGGTTGTGCAGGTCGACGCCGGTGATCCCGGCGCGGGCAGCCGACATCAGGAAGTCGACCGTCCAGAGGGCGGCACCGAACGAGTTCGTGACGCCCTCCCGCCCCTCCTTGGCAACGGAATTCGCCTCCGTGAGCCGTGGTTCAAGGCCCGCCCGGTGCGCCATCGCCGCAAAATCACGCATGAAGGTCTGCTGCTTACCAGCGGTCTCCTCGGTCAACAGACGATCGACGGTCGGCAGCGCACCGGCCGCATCGGCCACGCCTGCCGGTGCACCGACGCGCGTCACATTGACGTACGGATAGTAATGCTGGTTGAGATGCCGGCTCTGCGCGCCGAAGGCCCGGATGTACTCGCCCAGCCACGGCTCCACGATCGTCGACCACGTCGGCCCGTCCGCGGGTGGAACACCGATCGAACCGGCAGCCGCATCGGGCCCCTCGATCCGCACACCCGGTGCTGCCGCCCGGATCGCCGACCTGTACTTCGCGACGTCGGCGACGTAGGTCTGCGGGGTGTACAGCTTCCGGGAGCCGTCGGCGACGTTGAGAACGAAAGCATTGGGTTCATTGCCGATCTGAACCGACCGCAGGTGGGAGCCGATCCGCTTCACCGCCGACGCCACCTGGTTCGCTGCGGCCTTCGGGTCGAAGTGGCCGAGGTTGACACCGAGGTCCACGCTCCAGCCGGTCGCCTCCGCGAGGCGGCCCACGCGCGAGAGATCGGCGGGCTCCACGCGCTGCCCGTTCGTCGCCCACGACGGCGTCGGCCTTCTCGGATCGGGAACCCACGCCGTGTTGTCCACCTGGTTCGCGCTGAACCGCAGATTGCCGTCGCCGAGGCCGCGGATCAGCGAGGTCACGTTGCCGCGATCCGGATCGGCCCACGTCCGGTGCATCTGGGCGGCCTCGAAGGACAGGCCCAGGAAGTCCGGCGGTATGGCGTACCCCGGCGACGAGGCGTCGACCGTCACCGTCACGGTCGACGGTGCGGCGGTGGCCGGCGCAGCGACCACCACCATGCCGACCGGGAGCCCCAGGCTCAGGCAGGTCGTCGCGACTCGGCGAAAGCGGCGAAGGAGGGAGGGCGTCATCAGTCTGGAACCTCATAAGTCGTGGACTGCCCTCCAGTCTGGACGATCCGAGGTCCTCACCACATGCTGTCGGGTAGTCGGTCCCGATTCACGCGGATGCGGCGGGATCGTCGGGATCCGGCTCCTCCGCCAGTTCCCGCGCCCTTCGACGTTGCTCCTCGGCCCGCTCGCGGAACTGCCGCCGGAACTCCTCCTCATCGCGGGCCGCATCGACGGCGCGCGGACGTTGTTGTCGCTCGTACTCGGGGAAACCCGTCGTGCGATGCGGAACCTGAACGGGACCGATGGGTCGGCCGACGAGAAGCCAGACGATCGAACCGGCGAGCGGAATCAGGATGACGATGATCAACCAGCCGACTTTCGGAAGGTGCCGAACGGCGTACTCGTCGGCGACGATGACGTCGACGAGCGCCGCGACCCACAGCAGCAGAATGATGATCCCCAGATACGGCATGCGGACTCCCCTCGTCGCCGACAGTCCTCAGCCTATCGGCTCGCAACGGTCACGACGCCGCACCGGTCCGCCGACGGCGGGCGCGCGTCAAGTCGCCCCGGCGCCCACGCACCTGACAAGACGCGACGAAGGGGCGATCGCTTCCCCACCGCTCCGAGTACGGTGACCGGGTGACGGCCGCGGACACCGATCGCGAGCCGGGGCGACCACAGGAGGATCCATGGACACCGGCGACTTCGACGCCGACTTCGTCGCCGATTTCGACAGGCTGCTCGCATGGCGCCGAGACGTCAGACGGTTCCTGGAGGACCCGCTCCCCGACGGCCTCCTCGACGATCTGCTCGCGCGCGCGGAACTCGCGCCGTCGGTCGGCAACAGTCAACCGTGGCGGTGGGTCGACGTCCGCTCTCGTGCCCCGCGACGCGCCGTACGTGCGAGCTTCGAGCGCGCGAACGCCGAGGCCCTCGCCGGCTATCGCGGCGACCGCGCCGCCCACTATGCGTCACTGAAACTGGCGGGACTCGACGAGGCTCCCGTGCAGCTCGCCGTGTTCTCCGCCGCCGACCCCGAGCAGGGCCACGGACTGGGCCGAGCGACCATGCCCGAGACGCTCGACTATTCGGTCGTGACCGCGGTCAGCACCCTCTGGCTGGCGGCCCGAGCGCGCGGCGTCGGCGTCGGGTGGATCTCGATCCTGGAACCCGGCGCCGTGGCGGCGGCCCTCGACGTCCCCGACGACTGGAGACTCGTGGCGTACCTGTGCATCGGCTACCCCCAGCGGGCCGATACGACACCCGAGCTGGAGCGAGTCCGCTGGCAGGCCCGCACCGATCCGGAACCGCGCCGACTGGTGCGCTGAGACCGCCAGCGGTGAGACGACTGCCGGTGAAACGGCGTCGCCCGTCCAGACGCGCACCTACGATCGCACCAGCGGCCCCACGACGCCGCGTGCGACGCACAACGAGAGGACTGTCCGTGTCCGAGAAGATCACCGCACTCGACCTGCCCGCCCAGAAGCTGAGCGACGAGACGCAGAAATACTTCGACATCTGTCGCGAGAAGCTCGGTCTGGTACCGAACGTCCTGCAGGCATACACGTTCGACGAGACCAAGCTGCGTGCGTTCACCATGAGCTACAACGACCTCATGCTCGGCGATTCGGGGCTGAGCAAACTCGAACGCGAGATGATCGCCGTCGTCGTGTCGTCGATCAACAAGTGCTACTACTGCCTGACCGCACACGGCGCCTCGGTCCGCGAACTGTCCGGCGACCCGCATCTCGGTGAGGCGCTCGTCATGAACTACCGCGCCGCCGACCTCTCCGACCGACAGCGCGCGATGCTCGACTTCGCGGAGAAGGTCACCGAGCACCCCGGAAAGATGGAGGAGGCCGACCGGCAGGCACTGCGTGACGCCGGATTCTCCGACCGCGACATCTTCGACATCGCGTCCACCGCGGCGTTCTTCAACATGACCAACCGCGTCGCCTCGGCCATCGACATGCGGCCGAACCCGGAGTATGCGAGCCAGTGGCGGTAGCCCGCCGGAGCGGGACGGCTCGGGTCGTCAGTAGGTGACGAAACCCTTGTCGACCAACCAGTCGCGAGCGACGTCGGCGGGTTCCTGGCCGTCGACGTCGACGCGGCGGTTCATCTCGGTGATCTCCTCCGACGTCAGGATCGCCATGATCGGCGCGGTGATCCGTGCGATCGACGGATGCGCGTCGGCGACCGCCTTGCGGAGATTGACCGCCGCGTTGTAGTGCGGAAAGAACTGCTTGTCGTCGACGAGGACGGTCAGGTTCAACGCTTTGATGCGTCCGTCGGTGGTGAACGCCTCGCCGAAGGTGCAGTTCCCGTTGGCGGTCGCCTGGTAGATGATGCCCGTCTGCAGGATCTGCGTGTCGGCCTGGCCCGGTGAGAATCCGTATTTGGCGGCCATTCCCGGGAATCCGTCCTGACGGCTGCGGAACTCGGTTTCCAGACAGGTCGACGCGGCGGCCGGATCGGATTTGACCAACGCCGCATACTCCGACAGCGTGCGAACACCGGTCTTCTCGACATTGGCCTGGTTGGCGACCAGCGCATAGGTGTTGTCCATCGGCGCGGGGTTGACCCACACCACGTCGTTGCGTGCCAGGTCTTCATCCCGCACCGCGTCGAACTGCGCCGTGGAGTCCGGGATCGGGGTCTCGTTGCCGAGGTAGTTGATCCAGCCCGTTCCGGTGTACTCGATGTAGGTGTCGACCTGGCCGGCGAGCATCGCGTCACGGGCGCTGTTGCTGCCCTGGATGTTCGTCAGATCGCGAACGTCGGCGCCGGCGGCGGCCAGTGAGAACGCGAGGATGTAGCCGAGGATGACGTTCTCGGTGAAGTCCTTGGAGCCGACGGTGATCGTCTCACCGTCGAGATCGGGTTGGACGGTGATCGAGCCCGGTTTCACCGGCAGCGGCAGTGAACTGCCCGAGCGGAGTCCGCACGCGGCGAGCGATCCGGTGAGCACGAGCGCGAGGAGGGCGGCGACGATCCGCGTCGGAGCGCGGTGCGTGCGGCTCATCGGAGCCCCTTCGGTCCGAGGTAGCGTTCCGCCAGCGCGCCGAGCCAGTCGACGAGAAGCGCCACCGCCACCGATAGTGCGGCGCCGACGATGAGGGTCACGTTGTCGCGCAGCTTGTACCCGGTGTCGATCAGGATGCCGAGGCCGCCGGCGTTCACCAGGAAGCACAGGGTGGCCGTGCCGACCGCGAGAACCAGGGAGGTCCGCAGCCCGGCGAGGATGAACGGGACGGCGAGGGGCAGTTCGACCTGCCCGAGGACCCGGAGCTCACTCATCCCCTGGCCCTTCGCGGCGTCGATGGTGGCGGCGTCGACCTCCTGCAGGCCGAGCATGCTGTTGCGGAGCACGGGCAGCAGCGAGTAGAACGCGATCGGCAGCACGCCGATCCAGAAGCCGGTGGTCGCCGTCCACAGGAAGAACAGGACGAGCAGGCCGATCGCCGGCGCGGCCTGCCCGATGTTGGCGACGCCGATGAACACCGGGGCCAGCCAGCGGAACCGCCGCCGCGTGACCAGCACCGCCAGCGGGACGGCGACGATGAGCACGATCGCGGTGATCGCCGCGGTCAATGCCAGGTGCTCGCCGACCAGTTTGGCGATGTACGAGGTGTTGATCGTGGCCGTCTGCGTCTCGGTGAGGTCGCGGCTGAACGCCCACCCGAGGACCCCGGCAGCGAGGATGACGGCGACGACCGGCTGGATCCACAGTTGCAGCCCGGCCGCCGACTTCTCGGCGGGGACCTCGCCTGCTCCGGCTGTCGCCGCGGTCATCCGGGACTCCCTTCCGAGTCCGCGTCGTCGGACCCCGGGGCGTCGTCGTGCGGTGCCGCGGGGTCGGCGATCGGCGGATCCCCTTCGTGCTGTTCGCGCAGCGACCGGATGGTCTCGATGAGCGTCTCGATCGTCACGACGCCGTGGTAGCGTCCGCGCGGTCCGGTGACCACGGTGGACGCGTTTCGTTCGGCGAGGATCGCCTCGAGCGCGTCCTGGAGTGTCGATGCGGTCGTGACGATCTCGCCGAGGGGAAGCCCCACGGATCGCAGTGACGTGGCGCCGGTGAGGTGCTTGCGGTCGGTCCATCGGACGGGCCGGTCGCGACTGTCGAGGATGACGCCCCAGTCGTCGATGCGTGCGGCGAATTCTTCGACGGACGTGTCCTCACGCGCCGTCGGCCGCTGTTCGAGGCGGATGTCGCGCACGCGAAGCAGGTTCAGCTGCTGCAGCGACGCACCCTGCCCGACGAATCCGGCGACCGTCTCGTTGGCCGGGTTGGAGAGGATCGCCTCCGGGGAGTCGTACTGCATGACGACCGACTTCTCCCCCAGCACCGCGATCTTGTCCCCGAGCTTCACCGCCTCGCTGAAGTCGTGCGTCACGAAGACGATGGTCTTGCGCAGTTCGGCTTGAATCTGCATGAGTTCGTCCTGGAGCAGTCCGCGGGTGATCGGGTCGACCGCACCGAACGGTTCGTCCATCAACAGGACGGGAGGGTCGGCGGCCAGCGCGCGGGCGACACCCACCCGTTGCTGTTGGCCGCCCGAGAGCTGCCGCGGGTAGCGGTCGGCGAACTGCGCGGGGTCGAGGCCCACGGTGTCGAGGAGTTCCTCGACGCGCGCCGTGATTCGGGCGCGATCCCACTTCAGCAGCTTCGGCACGACGGCGATGTTCTGCGCGACGGTCATGTGTGGGAACAGGCCGCCCTGCTGGATCGCGTACCCGACCTTCTGGCGGAGCTTGTTGCCGTCCATGGACAAGATGTCGCGGCCGCCGATGGTGATGGTCCCGGAGGTGGGTTCGATGAGCCGGTTGATCATCCGCATCGTGGTCGTCTTGCCGCTGCCGGAGGGGCCGACGAAGACGACGATCTCGCCGGCGGGAATGGTCAGCGAGACGTCGGCGACGGCGGGCTCGGTCTGTCCCGGGTACGTCTTCGACACGTGCTCGAGGACGATGTCGACACCTGAGATGCCGTCGTTCTGGGTGGTGGTGCTCTCCGTCAACGGATCCCCTTCGAGGTAGTCAATCGCCCGACGATCACGTAGATGCCGTCCAGTACGAGGGCCAGGACGACGATCAACGCCGTTCCGGTCAACGCCTGCGGCACCGCGGTGGGACTGCCGACGCGGGACAGTCCCGAGAAGATCAGGTTGCCGAGTCCCGGGCCTTTGGCGTAAGCGGCGATCGCGAGGATGCCCATCGCCATCTGGGTGGCGACCCGCATCCCGGTGAGGATCGACGGCCACGCCAGCGGGAGCTCGACACGCGCCAGGACCCGGAGCCGGCTCATCCCGATCCCCTTCGCCGCATCGGTGACCGCGGGGTCGACGGCCCCGAGGCCGACGATCGTGTTCCGAATGATCGGCAGCAGGGAGTACAGGGTGAGTGCGATGACCGTCGGCGGAACACCCAGTCCGACGATCGGAATCAGGATGCCGAGCAGTGCGAACGAGGGAATCGTGAGAACGGTGCTCGAGAGTGCGGTGGCGACCGCCGATCCGGCGGGACTGCGGTACACGAGGATTCCGACGACGACGCCGATCACGGTCGCCAGCAGGAGGCATTGGATCACCGCGCTGACGTGCAAATAGGAATCCACCACGAGTTGAGACTTGCGGTGTGAAATGAATTCCCAGATTGCGTTCAGGGCCTCGCTCCTTTTTCTTCTCTCCTGTCGACCGTAGATCAGGATCGGCGCACGATTCGGGGATTCGCGGGGAACTCCCCGTTCCGCCGCGTGCGCGGCAGCGGGTCCGTGACGGCCGTTCAAGCTCTCGATGAAGCGTTGACCAGCGGGTTGAGACGAATTGCTGGACTCATCGCACGCGACGGCTTAGCGTGGAAGCAGATGTGATCGTCACGACCGATCGGGGTAACACCATGACAGCAGCAGCGCCGGCGAGGCACCCGGACCAACCGTGCCGCATTCCCAAAGGGATCGAGATCTTCAGCAGACTCCTGAGGATCGACCCGCCGACCGACGCCGAGTTCGCCAGACTCGGCAGCGCGCTCATGGAGGGCGACCCCGCGATGGACGCGGTGGTCGACGCGATGTCGGCCGCCGGGATGCGGGAGACGCGGCCCCTGTTCGAGAAGGCGCTCGCCGACGGCATCGACTCGGTCGCCGGGGCGCCCGCGGCGATGGAGCAGTTCTTCCGCGACGCCGAGCGGACACCGGACTGGGTGGATCGCGACCAGCTGGTACTGGCCGCGCAGGTGATGCAGAGCGGCGGCACGGACGGCCTCTACATCGCCCGCGACGTCGCCCTGATGGGCGGCTACCTGTTCTCCGGATTCAACCAGACCCTCCTGCGGACCGGGGCGCTCAAGAAGGGCTCGAACAAACGGTTCGCGGAAACATCCCGGTGGGCGCTGGACGTCATCAGCGCCGGCGGGCTGGAGGTCGGCGGCGCCGGCTATCGGTCGACGATCCGGGTGCGCTTCATCCATTCGATGGTCCGCCGTCACGTCGGCGGGATGGCGGACTGGGATGACGACCTGTTCGGCGTTCCGGTGAATCAGACCGATATGGCCGCGACCCTCGTCGGCTCCCTGGTGGCCCCGTCGGTCGGCGTGGCCGGTCTGGGCCTGGTCAACTCGCCGCGCGAGTACGAGGCCGTCGCACACCTCACCCGCTACGTCGGGTGGCTCATCGGCGTCGACGACGAGTTCCTCCCGCGCGACTTCCGCGACGCCATCCGAATCCTCGCCCACACCTCGGCGGCACTGTCGACTCCCGACGAGACCTCGCGGCAATTGGCGATGCCGATGTTCGACGACCCCGACGAGTGGCACTATGACACGTTTCCCCGGTTCCGCCGGGCGTTGGCGCGCTCCCAGCACATGGGGATCGCCTTCGCCTTCCTCGGTCCGGGGGCACTGCGGAAACTCGGCTTCTCCGGTGTCGCCGTGCCCTGGTATCCCCCGATGGTGATCGGCCTGAACGTGGCGCGATCGCTGGCGGCGCAGCTGCCGGGAGGCCGAGCCCGCGCGGCACGATCCGGTGAACGCCGTGCGGAATCGTTCATGACGACGATGGCACCGGTGCCCGTGGTGGTCGGCGACTCGGCCGCGGCCGTGAACGCGCACGCGCACGCCTGATCAGGCGCCCGTCACGGGCCTCCGAGTGCTCGGCGAGACATCGGCGACGTACTCCGCGAGATGCTCCCCGGTCACCGTCGACCGCCCGGCGACGAGATCGGCCGGGGTCCCCGTGAAGACGACCCGCCCACCGTCGTTGCCCGCACCGGGACCGATGTCGATGAGCCAGTCGGCGTGCGCCATGACGGCCTGGTGGTGCTCGATCACGATCACCGACCCGCCGGCGTCCACGAGCCGATCGAGAAGCCCGAGCAACTGTTGAACATCGGCGAGGTGCAGGCCGGTGGTCGGCTCGTCGAGCACGTACACCGACCCCTTCTCGACCATCGCCGTCGCCAATTTGAGACGTTGACGCTCGCCCCCGGACAGCGTCGTCAGCGGTTGCCCGAGCGTGAGGTAGCCGAGTCCGACATCGGCCAGCCGCGTCAGGATCTTGTGGGCGGCCGGTGTGCGGGCGTCGCCGTCGCCGAAGAATGCGGCGGCCTCGTCGACGGACATCGCGAGGACCTCGCTGATGTCGCGGCCGCCGAACGTGTACTGGAGGACGGCGGAGTCGAAGCGTCTCCCCTCGCATTCGTCGCACGGTGTCGACACCCCGGCCATCGTGGCCAGATCGGTGTAGATCACCCCGGCGCCCTTGCACGTCGGGCACGCGCCCTCCGAATTGGCGCTGAACAGTCCGGGCTTGACGCCGTTGGCCTTCGCGAACGCCTTGCGGATCGGGTCGAGCAGTCCGGTGTAGGTGGCGGGGTTGCTGCGACGCGATCCGCGGATCGCCGTCTGATCCACGGAGACGACGTCGACGTCGCGCGGCATGGAACCGTGGATGAGCGAACTCTTGCCGGAACCCGCGACGCCGGTGATGACGGTGAGCACGCCGAGGGGGATGTCGACGTCGACGTCGCGCAGATTGTTTCTGGATGCCCCGCGGATCTCGATCGCACCGGTCGGGGTGCGCACATCGTCTTTGAGGAAGACGCGGTCGTGCAGGTGATGGCCCGTCGGTGTGTCCGCCCGACTCAGGTCCTCGACGGTGCCCTCGAAGCAGACTCGACCACCGTGCACGCCCGCCCCCGGACCCATGTCGACCACGTGATCGGCGATCGCGATCGCCTCGGGTTTGTGTTCCACCACGAGCACGGTGTTGCCCTTGTCCCGAAGGCGCAGCAGCAGGGCGTTCATCCGAGCGATGTCATGCGGGTGCAGGCCGACGGTCGGCTCGTCGAAGACATAGGTGACGTCGGTGAGCGCGGAGCCGAGATGCCGGATCATCTTGGCGCGCTGCGCCTCACCGCCCGACAACGTGCCGGTCGGCCGGTCGAGCGACAGGTAGCCGAGGCCGATCTGGACGAACGAGTCGAGGGTGGCTCGCAGGCCGTCGACCAGCGGCGCCACCGACGGGTCCTCGACGGTCCGCACCCATTCCGCGAGATCGGTGATCTGCATGCGGCAGGCGTCCGCGATGCCGACGCCGTCGATCCGGCAGGCTCGAGCGTGCTCGGCGAGCCGGGTCCCCTCACAGTCCGGACAGGTGGTCGCGGTGACCGCGCGTTCGATGAAGGCCCGGACATGGGGTTGAACCGACTCGATGTCCTTGGACAGCATCGATTTGGTGATCTTCGGGATCACACCCTCGTACGTGAGGTTGATCCCGTCGACCTTCAGCTTCGTCGCCTCGCGGTACAGCAGATCGTCGAGTTCGCGGTCGGTGAACGCGCCGACGGGTTTGTCCATGTCGAAGTACCCGCTGCCGCCGAAGATCCGTCCGTACCAGCCGTCCATGCTGTATCCCGGAACCTTCAGCGCCCCCGCCGACAGGGACAACTCGGGATCGAAGATCGCCGAGAGATCGAAATCGGAGACGGTGCCCATCCCCTCGCACCGCGGGCACATTCCGCCGAGACGTTCGTACGAGGTCTTGACCGCGGTCGCGCCCGAGCCGCGCTCCACTCGAATGGCGCCGCTCCCCCGCACCGTCGGGACATTGAACGAGAACGCGTTCGGACCCCCGACGTGCGGGGTGCCGATGCGGCTGAACAGGATCCGGAGCATGGCGTTGGCATCGGTGATGGTGCCGACGGTCGAGCGCGGGTTGCCGCCGATCCGCTCCTGATCGACGATGATCGCCGTCGTGATCCCGTCGAGGACGTCGACGTCGGGACGCGCGAGCGTCGGCATGAAGCCTTGGACGAAGGCGCTGTAGGTCTCGTTGATGAGGCGCTGCGACTCGGCGGCGACCGTTCCGAACACGAGTGAGGTCTTGCCGGACCCCGAGACGCCGGTGAAGACCGTCAGTCGCCGTTTGGGCAGATCGACGTCGATGTCGGCGAGATTGTTGACCCGTGCACCGCGGACGCGGATCAGATCGTGGCGGTCGGCGGGCGCGACGGCGTCGGCGTCTCTGGCGGGTGCTGGCATGTGGAACATTCTGCCGTACCGGGGCCCGCCGATCGGTGCAGTCGCCGCAGAGCGTCGCTCGAGTCCGGGTCCGTCACCGTTTCGGGGTGAGCAGTCCGGTGACGGCGGTCTCGACCTCGCGGGACGTCCTGGCGTCTCCGGTCGGACTCGCCCCGAACGCGAGGGTCTTCGGTGTCGTGCCGACCACCACGAGGACGATGTCGTCGCCGGTGACCCGTGAGGGACCGCCGCTCACGGAGATCCGCGCCCTGATCAGCGTGTACTCGGTGACACGGTCCTCCATCGTCCGGTTGATCGGCGCACCCGGCGACGGGGGCGACGGTGACACCGTGTCGTATCCGGGGTTCTCCGGCAGACATGACAGGAACTTTCGGGCGATGGCCTCGGTGGATCCGGTGAAGTCGGCCGGGAGCGTCCCCACGGTGATCTGTGCGGCCCAGCCGCGCGTTCCCTCGGGCCGCGCGGCCGTGACCCCGGCCGCGGACGTCACGTACGGGAGGCTGGTGTAGGTGTCGGGCCGCCACCCGCGCGGCATCTTCTCCTCGGGGATCCAGATGTCACCGTCGCGAATCGTGGTCGTCGACTGCGTCGATGTGGTGCGACCGACGGTGCATTCCGTGGGGACGCCGCCGACCACGCGGGGGTCCGTCGCCGGTGTGGGCGATGCGGAACTGTCGGCCGAGACGCTCGACGACGACGACCGTGACGTCGAGGCCGCCGCCGGTGACGACGATGAGGTGTCGCGGAACAGGAAGTACGCCCCGACGGCGAGGGCGGCGAGGACGATCACGACACCGAGTGCGATCAGGGCGATCGTCCGTCCGCTCAGTCCGCCGGTACCGCCGTGGCCCGGGATGGGCGGCGCCTGCGCGGGACCCGCGCCGCCGTGCAGGCCGGGAGGCGGTCCGTACCAACCGGGCGCCGGGCTCTGCGGGTACGGCGAATAGCCCGGCGGAACCTCCGAGTCCGGTGCTCCGGGGGCCGTGTATCGCGCCGTCGGGCGTTGCGGGGGCTCCGGTGACGGAGTGTTGAGCATCGTCGGTGCGTACGCGGGCGACGGTGCCGACGGACTCCGGCCGGGCCCGGGAGCGCGCAGGGCCGTCGCCAGGTCACCGGCGAAGCGGGCGCAGGACTCGTAGCGCGCCGCCGGGTCCTTGGCCATCGCCCGTGCGAGAACGTCGTCGACGGCGGCGGACAGTTCGGGGCGGTGCGCGCTCACGCGCGGAGGGGGCGCCTGGAGGTGAGCGGTGATGATGTCGGTGGGCGTCGCCAGTGGAAAGGGCGGTCTGCCGGTCAGCAGTCGAAAGGCGGTGCAGGCCAGCGCGTATTGATCGGATCGGCCGTCGAGCTGAACGCCTCGCAGCTGTTCGGGCGACGCGTACTGGATCGAACCGACCGTCAGGTTAGCGGCGGTCAGCGCGGTGTTGTTCGCCATGGTGCGGGCCACACCGAAGTCGGAGAGGTAGATCTTGCGGCGCGTCGCGTCGGTCGCGTCGATCAGGATGTTGGCGGGTTTGACGTCGCGGTGGATCATTCCGTGGGCGTGTGCGTAGTCCAGCGCGTCGGCGACGGCCGTGACGAGTTCCCCCGCATCCGGGCCGACCAGTGGGCCGGAACGTCGCAGCATCGCCTCGGCGTCCTCCCCCGGCACGTACTTCATCGCGATCCACAGCTGCCCGGACTCCTCCCCGCGGTCGTAGACGCTGACGATCGACGGATGATCGAGCCGGGCCGCCAGATCGGCCTCCCGGGTGAACCGGGCCCGATAGACCGGGTCGGCGGTCAGCTCGGCGGGCAGCACCTTGACGGCGTCCCGGCGCGGCAGGCGCGGATGCGCGGCCAGGTACACCTCGCCCATTCCGCCGGCCCCGAGCAGTCGCTCGATCCGGTAGCCCGCAAATGTCTGGCCCGCGCTCAGCATGCGTACACAGTAACCGGACGTGACCTGGACCACCCGGGATGCCCGTCGCCCGTCGGGGGCAGTCCCGGCGGTGTGTGACGGCTTCATCCGTACCGGGCACGCACGGCGCCGCAGACCGATACGTTGGTTCGGGGTCTGCGCCGTCGTGGGGCGACGGTCGGTTCTAGCGAGTGCGGCGGAAGGAATCATGGACGGCATCAACACCGTGACGGGGCCCGTCCCGGCCGACAGCCTCGGAACCGTCCTGACCCACGAGCACATCTTCGTGGTCAACGAGGACCACCGACTGAACTTCGATCCCGGCTGGAACGAGGACGATCAGGTGGCGAAGGCCGTCGCGCTGCTCGACGAGGCGCACCGGGCCGGAGTCGACACCCTCATGGACGTGTCGGTGGCGGGTCTGGGCAGAAACGTGCACCGCGTGGCGCGCGTCGCGGAACGCGTCGACCTCAACATCGTCGTCGCCACGGGCCTGTACACCTATCACGACCTGCCGTTCCCGTTCCATTACACGGGGCCGGGGCTGGGGTTCGACGTTCCCGATCCGCTCGAACAGCGCTTCATCGCCGATCTCACCGAGGGGATCGGCGACACTCGGGTCACCGCCGGCTTCCTGTACTGCGCCATCGAGGCGGAGGGGCTCAGCGAGGGCGTCGAGCGGGTGATGCGGGCCGTCGGCCGAGCGGCGGTGGCGACCGGAGCACCGGTCCTCGTTCACACGAACCCGCACACGCAGTCGGGTCTGATCGCTCAGCGCGTCCTGGCCGAGGAGGGCGTCGACGCCACGCGGGTGATGATCGGGCACTGCGGGGACACGGCGGATGTCGATTACCTCATGCGGTTGGCGGACGCCGGGTCGGTCATCGGCCTCGACCGCTTCGGCCTCGACGTGCTGCTCCCCTACGAGACGAGGTTCGCCACCCTTCTCGAATTGCTGCGGCGCGGCTACGGCGATCGGATCTCGCTGTCGCAGGACGCCTTCTGCTACAGCGAGTGGTTCGACGCCGACACGATGCGCGAGGTCGCACCCGATTGGAATTACCTGCAGATCACCGGACGCGTCGTGCCCGACCTGCTGCATGCGGGCATCGAGCAGGGGGTCATCGACCAGATGCTCGTCGAGGTGCCCCGACGGCTGCTGACCCGGAGCTGCGCCGACGGCGGGGCGCGGGTCTACGACCTGAGTCACGGCGACCGACGGTGAGCTGACGCACACTCGCCTCGATTAGGGTCGAGGGATGAAGTTCGGACTGCAACTCGGATACTGGGGCGCCACACCGCCGTCGAATCATCGCGACCTCGTCGAGGCTGCGGAACGATCGGGTTTCGACTCGGTCTTCACCGCGGAGGCGTGGGGGTCGGACGCTTACACGCCGCTGTCGTGGTACGGGTCGTCGACGCGGCGACTGCGGCTCGGCACCTCGGTCCTGCAACTGTCGGCGCGGACTCCGACGGCGTGCGCGATGGCGGCGATGACGCTGGACCATCTCTCCGGCGGACGGCACGTGGTCGGTCTCGGCGTCTCCGGTCCCCAGGTCGTCGAGGGCTGGTACGGCCAGCGGTTCGCGAAACCGCTGGCAAGAACCCGCGAGTACATCGACATCATGCGGCGTGTCTGGGCGCGGCAGGAACCGGTCACCAGCGCAGGCCCGCATTATCGGCTCCCCTACGACGGCCCCGACGCGTCGGGACTCGGCAAGGCGCTCAAGCCCATCGTCCATCCGCTGCGCAGCGACATCCCGATCCTCCTCGGTGCGGAGGGGCCCAAGAACATCGCGTTGGCCGCGGAGATCGCCGACGGGTGGCTTCCGCTGTTCTACACACCGCGGATGGCCGATCAGTACAACGAATGGCTCGACGAGGGGTTCGCGCGGGCCGGGGCGAGGCGGACCCGTGAGACGTTCGAGATCGCGGCGGTGGCGCAGATCGTCCTGACCGACGACCCGGCCGCGGCGTACGCCGGGATCAAGCCGTTCCTGGCGCTCTACATGGGTGGAATGGGCAGCGAGGACACGAACTTCCACGCCGAGGTGTACCGGCGGATGGGGTACGGCGACGTGGTCGACGAGGTGACGGCGCTCTTCCGGGCCGGCCGCAAGGACGAGGCCGCCGCCGTCATCCCCGACGCGGTGGTCGACGACTCGGCGATCGTCGGAGACGAGCGGCATGTCCGCGAACAGATCGCGCGGTGGGAGGCTGCCGGTGTCACGACGATGCTGGTCTCCCCCGGCTCCGTGGACGAGGTCGAACGGCTCGCCGCACTCGTCCGCTAGGTCGTCGGGTGAACACGAACCGACGAAAGTGAACGGAAGGTTAACCGCCACCCAATGGAGGTTGACGAAACGTGGCGCTGCGGTTACAGTGAAGTGGACTTGAGAGAAGCGGAGGAGGGCGTTCACTATGCAGAGCAGCACCAGTTCGACCCTTACGTCGAAGAGCACCACGTCGAAGTTCACGGAGTTCGTGCACCGAATCGCGGAACGGATGAACCAGAGCGCCACCGAGCGCCTGAACCTGCAGCTGGCGAACATGCCGGTCGCGGTCCTGGGTTCACCCCGATAGGGTCCGATCGTGACCGCGCACTGAGACATACCGTGCGCTGAAACAAATCACGTCAGCGGTCCCCGGCAGCATCACGCTGCCGGGGACCGCTGTCTGTTCTGGTGGCTGTCTGTGCCGGTGCCGGGGATCGCCGGTGGGGTGCCGCTATGCCGGTGGTCGCGGTACTGCGCTGGTCAAGTGCCACGCACCGCATCGGCACTCGTAGGAGCGCAGCATCGTCCTCGCGGTCGACGACCGGGAGATCGCGAGGATCGCACCGGCGACGGCTGCCGAATCCGGGTACGCGATCTTCTCCGGTGTCGGACAGGACGACACGGGGAGAGAAGGCGGCCGTACGCGCCGCGTGGGACGAGCACTCGCCGCGAAGGTCCGCGACTCGATCCGACGGTAGTACTCCTCCAGTTCACCGTCGTCGAAGACGGCCATCACAGGACGCCTCTCATGAGACGCCTGATGGGTGCCCGGAACGCCAGGAGCAGTGCAGCGACGGCCAGGGAACTCAGGCCGATGATCCAGAAGTACGGTGCCTCGTCGTCGGGGTCGTAATACGTCGACAGTGTGCCCGCCAGCGCACTGCCGAGGGCGACGGACAGAAAGAACAGCGCCACCATCTGGGTGTGGAACGCAGCGGGCGCGAGTTTGGTCGACAGCGACAGGCCCACCGGCGAGAGCGAGAGCTCGGCGATGGTGAACAGGAAGAGGATCCCGACCAGTCCGAGGAGCGGTGCACTCCCCGGTCCCCCGCCGGCCATCGGGATGAAACAGAGGAACGCGACGCCCATGATGCCGGTGCCCATCGCGAATTTGACCGGAGTCGACGGCTGCCGCGGTCCGAGGGCCGTCCAGATGGCGGCGAAGACACCGGCGAAGACGATGATGAAGACCGGGTTGATCGATTGCACCCACGATGCGGGCATCGTCCACCCGAAGATCTCGCGGTTCAAGCGCTTGTCGGAGTACTCCGCGACCGTGGTGAACTGCTGCTGGAACAGCGCCCAGAAGGCGGTCGAGGCGAGGAAGAGGGGGACGAAGGCCACGACGCGACTGCGTTCCACCGACGTGATGGCGCGGCTGGTCAGGATGACCGCGAAGTAGCCGGCGGCGGCGATCGCCGTGACGGTGACGACGACGGTCGACAGCGTGGACGCTTTGAGCAGGCCCGTCATGGCGGCCACGATCACGACGACGATCGCGACGACGCCGATGCCGACGACCCGTCGGCGCGCCTCCCGCGGCAACGGATCGGGTACCGAGCGTCCGATGTCATCGAAGCGATGTCGGGTGACCGCGTACTGCACGATGCCCAGGAACATCCCGACGGCGGCGAGCCCGAAACCGAGGTGGAAGCCGACGTGGTCCTGGGCGTAGCCGGTCAGCAGCGGTCCGAGGAATCCGCCGAGGTTGATGCCCATGTAGTAGATGGAGAATCCGGCATCGCGGCGCAGGTCGTCGGGACTGTAGAGGTCGCCGACCAGCGATGTCGCCGTCGACTTGACGCCACCGCTGCCGATCGCGACGAGCACCAGACCCGCGGTGAGCCCGGGGACGCCCGGGATCGCGGCGAGGCTGATGTGTCCCGCCATGATCACGATCGCGCTGTAGAACAGCGTCCGCTCCGAACCGAGCAGGCGGTCGGCGATCCAGCTGCCGAGGACCGTCGACAGATACACCAGGCCGCCGTAGGCGCCGACGATGCTCTTGGCGGACCCCTCGTCGAATCCGAGTCCGCCGTCGGCGGCCTGATAGTAGAGGTAGTAGGCCAGGATGGCCTGCATCCCGTAGAAGGAGAAGCGCTCCCACATCTCGACGCCGAACAGCGTCCCGAGTGCACGCGGATGGCCGAAGAAGCCGCGGTCGGTCGTCATGCTCTCACGGTATGGCAGGCGGATCGTACCGGGGAAGAACTCGGAAGACCCTGAGGTCTTTCGGCACCCCCTTGGCCGAGAACCGCCGCCGGCGTGTCGTGTACGCCGCCGGATCCACGTGCGCCAGGGTGCTCTCGCTGGCGTAGACCTCGCCGCCGCCCGCAGCGTCGCAGACCCGGGCGGCGATGTTGACGT
Source organism: Gordonia shandongensis DSM 45094 (assembly GCF_000423025.1). Taxonomy (GTDB): domain Bacteria; phylum Actinomycetota; class Actinomycetes; order Mycobacteriales; family Mycobacteriaceae; genus Gordonia; species Gordonia shandongensis. The sequence continues at coordinate 386,303 of NZ_AUHE01000002.1, read as the reverse complement.
CGATGCCGAGGAAGTCGTCCCCGACCGCACGCGGATGTCCGGTGTGCAGACCGGCTCTCAGTTCGGGACGGAAGTCGCCGACCGTGATGGCGCTGACCGCGACCACGGCCTCGTGTGCGGCGGCGATCGCTTCGGCGGCGTCGAGGAAGACGGCCATGGTGCCGTCGCCGAGCGTTTTCACGACCTGGCCGTCGTGTCCGCCGATCACGGCCGAACACGCCGAGTTCACCGACTCCAGGAGGTCGAGGACCTGATCGTCGCCTGCGCGCAGCGCCCACGACGAGAATCCGACGAGATCGGTGAAGAGGATCGTGGCCGGCACCGGACGGGCGGGGTCGGGTCGGCGGCGTTCCACGAGGGACTGCCACACCGCCACCGAGGCGAGACCGAGTTCGCGGACGGCGCTCGGCCGATCCGGGCGCACGTCGTTGAGGAGGCGGGCCACCCGGTCCGAGGCCCGGTCGGCCGCCGGGAGCGGTCCGTCGGTCGGCGCGAGCCGTCGGGCGAGCTGGGCGGCGCGGATCGCCGCCGCGCTGCGATCGGTCCGTGACAGCAGCTCGCCGGCCCGATGCAGCGGGGACGGCGGCGCGTCGTCGCGATGTTCCGGATCCTGTGCCGGGCGCCGATCGTGGTTCACAACCGTCCAGTCTAGTGACGCCGCGTGATGGGCCGACGGTGATGTCGCTCTCCGCGAAGATCGCCCGAATCGGAGGCGGTCGAATGGGGCGGTCAGCGGAGACTTTCGGCGCGGTGTGCGAGTTCGAGCAGTTCGTCGGCGAGGCGTCCGAGGGTGTCGCGCTCGGCGTCCTCGGCTATCGCCGTGGACAGGTCCTCGGCGGCGCAGCGCAGTTCGAACATGCGGTCGCCGAGGTCGGCGGCCTCGGCCGGGCTCAAGATCACGGCGTCGGCGGGAATAGAGGTGCCTTCGAGGAGTGTTCTCTGTTCATACGCGCGCTGACGGCACGACCGTTTGCAGTACTTGCGGCGGCGGCCGAGTTCGGAGTCGACCATCTCGCGGCCGCACCAGGAGCACGCATAGGGGCGGTGGCGTGAGGGCGACCCGTTCGAGGCGGTGGCGGACACACCATGACGGTACCGCGTCGCGGGAGCGCGTAGAATGGTGGAGATCCCCGATCCTGTGAGAGGAACCCTGAATGGCTGATCGAGTCCTGCGCGGTAGTCGACTCGGAGCGGTGAGCTACGAGACCGATCGCGACCACGACCTCGCGCCGCGTCGGATGGTCCAGTACCGGACCGACAACGGTGAGATCTTCGAGATCCCGTTCGCCGACGACGCCGAGGTCCCCGCCACCTGGCCGTGCAAGAACGGCATGGAGGGCAAGCTGATCGACGGCGACGCACCCGAGGAGAAGAAGGGCAAGCCGCCGCGCACCCACTGGGACATGCTGTTGGAGCGGCGCTCCGAGGAAGATCTCGAGGTGCTCCTCGCCGAGCGCTTGGACCTGCTCAAGCAGCGTCGCCGGGGCGGCGGAGTCTCCTGATCCCCGAACACGTCACGATGTGAGACGACGGGCCGCGGCACGATGCCGCGGCCCGTCGCTCGTCGGGGGGCGTCACCGACGACGCGGAGACAGCCGTCCTCGGATCCCCCAGCGGGCGACGTTGAGAAACGACTCCATGATCACGCCGCCATCCATCTTCGACTCGCCGATCTCACGTTCGGTGAACGTGATCGGCACCTCCCGAATGGTGAATCCGTTCTGCAGGGAACGCCATGCGAGATCGATCTGGAAGCAGTACCCCGCCGAGTCGACCTCGTCGAGTCCGATGCCTTCGAGGACCTCGCGGCGGAACGCCCGGTAGCCGGCCGTGATGTCCTTGACGCGAGCGCCGAGCATCAGGCGTGCATACGTGTTGGCGCCCTTGGAGAGGACCTCCCGACGCTTCGGCCAGTTGACCAGCTCACCGCCGGGGACGTAGCGAGAACCGATGACGAGGTCCGCACCGGCGTTGACCGCGTCGAGCAGACGATACAGCTGCTCGGGTGCGTGACTGCCGTCGGCGTCCATCTCGACGATCACGCGGTAGTCGCGGTCGAGGCCCCAGGCGAAACCGGCGAGATAGGCCTTGCCGAGCCCGTCCTTGACGGTCCGGTGCATCACGTGGACCCGGTCGGCGGCATCGTCGGCGGCGAGCGATTCGGCGACGTCACCGGTCCCGTCGGGACTCGAGTCGTCGACCACCAGGACGTGAATGCCGGGCTGGGCCGTGAGGAGCCGCTCGACGATGATCGGGAGGTTCTCGCGCTCGTTGAACGTCGGGATGACGACGAGGCCGCCCGCACCGTCGGCGTCGACGATCCGCGACTCAGGCTGGCTGCTGGTCATCGTGCTCCTTCTCCGCAGCCGGTCTCCTCCGACCGGCGAACACATCGAGGCTAATGGCTCCGGCGAGCACCACCAAAAATGCCGCGCCCGTGGCGGCGACGACGGCACGCTCGGGCCAGGGGCCGAGACGGACCGCGAGGGTCTCGCCGGAGCGCAGATCGATGGTCGATTCGAGGACGGCCGGCTCGAAGAATCCGCTCTCACGCATCAGCGTCCCGTCGGGGGCGATCACGGCGCTGACGCCGCTGGTCGCGGCGACGACGACACTGCGGCCGGTCTCGACGGCGCGCACCTGGGACATCGCCAACTGCTGGTAGGTCATCTCGGTGCGACCGAACGTGGCGTTGTTGGTCGGAACGTACAGGAACTGCGCGCCGTCTCGGATCGAGGCGTGCGGTGCGCGGTCGAAGGCGATCTCCCAACACGTCGCGACCCCCGCCACGACCTCCCCGTGCCGGGTGTCGGCCGTGAGGACCGACGGACCCGAACCGGGGACGAAGTCTCCCGCGCGGTCGGCATACGACGAGAACAGCCGGAAGAAGTCCCGCCAGGGCAGGTATTCGCCGAACGGCTGGATGATGTGTTTGTCGTACCGGCCCGACGGGGCCTCATCGGCGATGCCGTCGTGTTCGGACCACAGCAGTGTGGAGTTGTAGAGCCGACCGTCGTCGCGCATCCAGGTACCGAACGCCAGCGGCGCCCCCACGGCGGATACCGCCGAGCGGATGGCGACGGCCGCCTCGGGATCGACGGCCGGTGACGAGTCCGCGGCGTTCTCCGGCCACAGGACCAGATCGGGTCGCGGTGCGCGGCCCTCGTCGACGCGGGCGCCGAGTCGCCGCGTCTCGCGGACGTGGTTGTCCAGGACGGCGCGCCGCTGCGCGTTGAAGTCGAGGCCCAGGCGCGGCACGTTTCCCTGCACGGCGGCGACGTCGATGCTCCCGGTCCGGGTGGTGAGGGGGTTTCCCGCGCCCCCGAGCGCCACACCGACGACGGGCGGGACGATGAGGGCCGCAAGTGCCGACAGGACACCGGCCGTCCGGAGCCCGCGCGGTGCGTCGACCATCCGGACGACGAGAGTCGCGGCGGCGGCGCCGACGAGTGCGAGGACGAAGGAGAGACCGGGGACGCCGATCACGGACGCCAGGGGCAGGAACCATCCGGAGGTCTGGCTGAAGGCGGCCCTCCCCCAGGGAAAGCCGCCGAACGGGAACGCCGACCGAACGGCCTCGATCGTCACCCAGGCCGCAGCGAACCAGAGGGGACGCAGACGCCATCGCCGCATCAGCACCGCGGCGAGTGCGCCGAAGGCGGCCAGGTAGGCCGCCATCACGGTGGCCAAGGCGAGCCACGGGAGCGGGCCGACGTATTCGCCGATCCACGGCAGGAGCGGCACGAAGAAAGCGAGACCGAAGACGAAACCGGAGCCGGCGGCGCTGCGCACCGACGGTCGTCCGACCGTGAGCACGGCGTACAGCACCGCCAGCGCCAACGGTGTCAGGAGCCACAGGTCCCGCGGGGGGAATGCGGCGTACATGAGCGCACCCGCGGCGGCGGCACCGAGCACGCGGTGCCACCAGCGGATCGTCATTCGCTCTCGAAGACGGTCGTGCCGGCGACGACGGTCCGCACGCACCGCGGTAGACGGGCGCCGGGAGCGACGTCGGGCAGTGCGGGCACCCGCGACCGCGGATCGGTCGACCAGCGCTGGACGCCCTCGGTGGCGGCCGCGACGATCAACTCGTCCACGTCCCAGACCGCGTAGTGCGCCGGAGCGCCCGGAACGAGCGTGCCGGTCACGCCGTCACCGGTTCCGGCGGCACGCCATCCACCGCGGGTGGATGCGGCGAACGCGGCTCGCGGCGAGATGGAACTGCTCTCGGTGCGGTGGTGCGCGGCGGCGCGGACCGTGGCCCAGGGGTCGATGTCGCAGACCGGAGAGTCGCTGGAGAAGGTCAGGGAGACACCGGCCTTGGCAAGCATCGCGAAATCGTTGAGTCCGAGTCCGCGCGGATTGCCGAGACGGCGGGCGTACAGGTCGTGGGCTCCCCCCCACGCGGCGTCGAACAGCGGCTGCATGCTGGCGACCATCCCGCACCGAGCGAAGATCTCGGCCTGCTCGGGGGTCACCATCTCCGCGTGCTCGAGTCGATGCACGCACCGCGCCAGCGCCGCCGTCCCGACCTCGTCGACGAGGGCCGTCATCGCCGCTGCGACCGCCGCGGTCGCGGCGTCGCCGATCACGTGGAATCCTGCCTGGACCCCGGCGGCAGTCGTCGCCCGCAGATGGTCGAGAAGGGTCTGTTCGTGGAGGTACGCCACACCGCTGACCCCGGTCCGGTCGCTGTACGGCTCCGACAGCCACGCCGTGTGCGACCCGAGCGCACCGTCGACGAACAGGTCGCCGCCGATCGCGTCGGCGCCGGTCCGTTCGAGGATCTCGCGGACCTCGTCCTCGTCGGCGGCCGCCTCACCCCAGTAGCGCCGGAGGATCACCGGGTGGTCGAGATCGGCGAGCGACGAGAAGTCGGCGATCCCGCTGATGTCCGGTCCCCCGTTCTCGTGCACCGACGCCACGCCGCGGGACGCCGCGTGGTCCAACGCTCGGACCTGGGCGCGCCGTCGCGCCGCCGGCGTGATGAGGGCTCGCGCCGCCGCACGCACGCGGTGGTGCGCATCGGCGACGAGCGGCTGCTCCGGCGAATAGCCGTGGTCGGAGTCCAGTCCGGGGACCAGCGCGCGCAGAGCGCTCGACGCGGCTGCGGAGTGCTCGTCGATTCGGGCCAGGTACACGGCCCGCCCGCCGGTGACGGCGTCGATGTCCGAGGTGGTGGGCGGCAGGTCCTCCCCCGGTACGGAGCGGTCCCACGCCGAGGCGTCCCAGCCGAACCCCCAGATGATCTCGTCGTCGTTCCCGGCGACGAACTCGGCGATCCGCTGCAGGCAGTCGGTACGGCTCGTGGCCGCCGACAGGTTGAGGCCGCCGAGTGCGAGACCGGTGTCGGTGAGGTGGACGTGGGCGTCGACGAAGGCCGGACTGACGAACCGTCCCCGGAGATCGATGATCTCCGCATCGGGGTGCAGGGCGCGACCGACTTCGTCGGACCCGACCCACACGACGGTCCCGTCGCTGACCGCCATCGCGGTGGCGTCGGGAACTGCCGGGGACGAGTACACGGAGCCGCCGAGAAGTAACTGCGTAGTCACAGTGGACAGTCTCGCAGAACTCCGGGGTCGCGTGCCGCCGAGGCCGTCAGGGATCGCGTGGCTCGGGAAGAGACGGCTGATCGACGTGCACTGATCCGTCGGGATTGCGGACGGTGGTGTCGACCACATCGCCGTCGACGACTCCGTCCGTGAACCCCCTGTTTCTGAAATCGCCCGCCCGGAAATCGGTGCCACGGAAACGGCCGGTGGTCACCGTCGTCATCGGCGTGCTCAGGATCGATGCGCGTCGCGCCGCCGCGGCGGCGACGAGTGGACGCAGCACGGCGCGCAGCGGCGGCGTCATCAGGAGCAGACCGACGGCCGTCGACACGACGCCCGGGAGGATCGTCAGGATCGCGGCCACGGCGAAGAGCGCAGAGTCGGTCAGTGCACCGCCGGGCGCCGTCTCGCGCCGTATCGCGCGGCGCACGTCGGTCCCGAGACCGCGTGCTCGGGCGCCGAGCACGGCGTATCCGATCCCGGCGGCGGCCACGGTGATGAGCAGGGCCCAGCCCACCGACAGGAAGTGGGCCATCGCCCAGAACGCCGCGATCTCGGCCACGACGTATGCGACGAAGATGAATCTCATGTCTCGTCCTCTCGTGCGTTCACCGGGTCAACGAACGAGACGGCGATTCTGCTCCCGAAGCGCCATCACCGCTCCTCGGAGCGTCCCTCGATGTCGCCTTCGGCCTCCAGGTAGACCTTCCGGAGCTCGTCGAGCATCTCGGGCGGCGGCTCCGCCCACATCTTGCGTTCGACGGCCTCCAGGAGCCGTTCGGTGATCCCGTGCAGTGCCCACGGATTCGCCGAGTCGAGGAATTCCCGGTTGGTCTCGTCGAGGACGTACTGCTCGGTGAGCTGCTCGTACATCCAGTCGGCGACCACATCGGTCGTCGCGTCGTAGCCGAACAGGTAGTCGACGGTCGCGGCCATCTCGAATGCGCCCTTGTATCCGTGGCGGCGCATAGCCGACAGCCATCGCGGGTTGACCACGCGTGCGCGGAACACCCGGGAGGTCTCCTCGTGGAGTGTTCTGGTCCGCACCGAGTCGGGTCGCGTCGAGTCGCCGATGTAGGCCTCCGGACTCGATCCGGTGAGTGCGCGGACCGTGGCGACCATCCCGCCGTGGAACTGGAAGTAGTCGTCGGAGTCCGCGATGTCGTGTTCGCGCGTGTCGGTGTTCTTCGCGGCCACCGCGATCCGACGGTAGGCCGCCCGCATGTCGTCGACCGCGGCCACACCGTCCAGACCGCGTCCGTAGGCGTAGCCGCCCCACTCGGTGTAAACGGCTGCCAGATCCTCATCGGTGCGCCACTGCTTGGAGTCGATGAGCTGCAACAGCCCGGCGCCGTAGGTCCCGGGTCGCGAACCGAACACCCGGGTGGTGGCGCGGCGCACGTCTCCGTGCTCGGCGACGGCGGCGCGGGCGTGGGCCGCCACGAAGTTCTGATCGTCGGGTTCGTCGGCGTCCGCAGCGAGGCGCACCGCGTCGTCCATCATGGCCACGACGTGAGAGAAGGCGTCGCGGAAGAACCCGGAGATCCGGACGGTCACGTCGACGCGCGGCCGACCGAGCTCCTGCAGCGGGATCAGTTCGAGGTCGACCACCCGGCGCGATCCCTCGTCCCACACCGGACTGACGCCGAGCAGGGCGAGCACCTCCCCGACGTCGTCGCCCGAGGTGCGCATGGCGCTCGTGCCCCAGACCGACAGTCCGACCGACTTCGGGTACTCCCCGTGGTCGGCGAGGTACCGCTCGAGCAGCGAGTCGGCCATCGCCCGACCGGTCTCGGCGGCGAGCTGTGACGGGACGGCCTTGGGGTCGACGGAGTAGAAGTTGCGTCCGGTCGGGAGCACGTTGATCAGCCCGCGGAGCGGAGATCCGCTCGGCCCGGCGGGGATGAAACCACCCGCGAGGGCCTCCAGGACGCGGTCGATCTCGCACGTCGTGGCCCGCAGGCGTGGAATCACCTCGGTCGCCGCGAACGACAGGATGTCGCGGACCGCGGCGGGGTGACCGGCCGCGGCCGACTCGACCGCGTTGGCCGACCAGTCCCCGGCGGCGCATGCCGTGACCAGGTCGCGGGCGAGCGTCTCGACGCGGTCGACGTCGGCGCGGGCCGACCCGTTCTCCACCAGCCCGAGGGCTTCCCGCAGGCCGGGAAGCGTGTGCGCCCCGCCCCACAGCTGGCGTGCCCGCAGCATCGCGAGCACCAGGTCGACCTCCGTCTCGCCGTCGGGCGCCTGCCCGAGCACGTGGAGTCCGTCCCGGATCGCGGCGTCCTTGATCTCGCAGAGCCACCCGTCGACGTCGAGCAGCATGTCGTCGAAGACGTCTTCCTCGGGCCGTTCGGCCAGACCCAGATCCTGGTCCATCTTGGCTGCGGTGAGGAGCGTCCAGATCTGCTGACGGATCGCCGGCAGTTTCGCCGGATCGAGCGCCGAGATGTTCGCGTGTTCGTCGAGCAGCTGCTCGAGCCGGTTGATGTCGCCGTAGGTCTCGGCGCGGGCCATCGGCGGGATGAGGTGGTCGATCAGGACGGCGTGCGCCCGGCGCTTGGCCTGTGTCCCCTCACCCGGGTCGTTGACCAGGAACGGGTAGATGAGCGGCAGGTCGCCCAGCGCGGCATCCGTGCCGCAGGACGCGGACATCGCCACCATCTTTCCGGGCAGCCATTCGAGGTTGCCGTGCTTGCCGACGTGCACCACGGCGTCGGCGCCGAATCCCCAACCGTCCCGTTCGGGCCGCGACGCCAGCCACCGATACGTCGCCAGATAGTGGTGAGTCGGCGGGAGGTCGGGGTCGTGGTAGATCGCGACCGGGTTCTCACCGAAACCGCGCGGCGGCTGCACGAGCAGGACCACGTTGCCGAAGATCATGGCCGCGATCACCAGATCGCCGTCGGGGTTCGCGCTGCGGTCGACGAACAGCTCGCCGGGTGGCGGCCCCCAGTGCTCGACCACCGCGTCGCGGAGTTCGCGCGGCAGGGTGGCGAACCATTCCGTGTAGTCGGCCGCCGAGACGCGGACGGGATTGGCGGCGAGCGCCTCCTCGGTGAGCCAGTCGGGATCCTGTCCCCCGGCGTCGATCAGGGCGTGCATGAGTGCGTCGGGATCGTCGTCGGCGGGTGTATCGCCGAATCCCGGGACGGCGTCGTCACCGGTCGCCGGCCCGACGTCGTAGCCCGCCGCTCGCAGGGCGCGCAGGACGTGGACCACGCTGCGGGGGGTGTCGAGGCCGACGGCGTTGCCGATGCGCGCATGCTTGGTCGGGTACGCGGACAGCAGCAGCGCCACCCGTTTGTCGCCGGCGTCGATGTGGCGCAGGCGCGCGTGCGAGACCGCGACCCCGGCCACCCGGGCGCAGCGCTCGGCGTCCGGTGCGTAGTACGGCAGGCCGTTATCGTCGAACTCCTTGAACGAGAACACCGTCGTGATGATGCGGCCGTCGAACTCGGGCACCGCGACCTGACTGGCGACGTCGAGGGGCGTCATGCCGTCGTCACTGGCCTCCCAGTCGGCGCGCGACGACGTGGAGCACAGTCCCTGGAGAATGGGGATGTCGAGGGCGGCCAGCCGCTCGACGTTCCACGACTCGTCGTCCCCGCCGGCGGAGGCCAGGGCGGGAGTCGCGCCGCCGGCGGCCAGAACCGTGACGATCAGGGCGTCGTATCCGGCGAAGTGGGCGATGAGATCGTCCGGCGCGGTGCGCAGGGAGGCGCAGAAGACGCCCTCGGCCTGAGCCCCCGCCGCTTCGACGGCATCGCACAGTGCGGTGATGTAGTCGGTGTTCCCGGCCAGGTGCTGGGCGCGGTAGTACAGCACGCCGACACGCGGTGAATCGTCGGGCAGGTCGCCGGCGGGGCGGTCCAGGACGCCCCAGTCGGGTGCCTGCACGGGGACGTCGAAGCCGAGTCCGGTGAGCAGGACGGTGTCGGACAGGAAGTTGTGGACCGACACCAGATTCTCGCGGCCTCCGGCGACGAAGTAGTCGTGCGCCTGGGCCGCCACACCCGCCGGAACCGTCGACAGCGCCATGAGGTCCGGATCGGGATTGTGCTCGCCGGAGAGCACGATCACCGGTGCGGGACCGCGCAGCACCGCGGCGAGCCCGTCCTCCCACGCCTGCTTTCCGCCGAGCAGTCGGACCACGACGAGATCGGCGCCGTCCAGCAGACCGGGAAGGTCGTCGATGAGGATGCGGGCGGGATTCGCGACGCGATAGTCCGCGCCGCACGTGGCGGCCGTCCGAAGATCGGTGTCGGACGTCGAGAGCAGCGTGATCACAGGTGTACTCCTCGCCGGGGATGCGCGCCCGGCGTCGTGCGGTCCACATCGCGCCGGCGGCACGACGGCGCCTGCGGTGGCGGGTCTGACTCGGGTCGACGACCGTCCGGTCGTCGACCCACACAGTGGCGCGTCCGTGCCGGAGTCGAACCGGCTTCCGCCGCGCAGGCTGGGCCTCACTGTAGTCGGTGTGCCCGAGACGACCGCGGGATGCTCGACCCGACTACCGTGGAACCGTGACGACACGAGCGGACCGTTGCCCCGGAGTCTTTCGGACCCACGAGGCGGCCGATGGACGGCTGGCCCGGATCCGATTGACCGGCGGACGCATCGAGGCCGTTGCACTCGACGCCCTGGCGACGGCCGCCGACGATCTCGGTGACGGCGGCGTGGAACTCACAGTTCGCGGGAACGTGCAGGTCCGCGGGCTGGCGCCGGAGGTCGTCGAAGACTTCGCCCGGCGCATGGAGGTCGCGGGTCTCGCGGCGGGGGCAGAACACGATCGGGTTCGGAACGTCACCGTGTCGCCGTTGAGCGGACGTATCGGCGGACGCGCCGATCTGTGGGGTGTCGCCGAGGAACTCGACCGACTCCTACGCGGCTCCGATGCCGCGCGCGGCCTGTCGGGACGATTCTGGTTCGGGCTCGACGACGGTCGCGGCGACGTGGTCGGGCGGTCGACCGACGTGGCGATCATCGCCGCCGGCGCCGACGAGGCGGAGCTGCTGGTGGCCGGTCGCCGGACAGCACGGCTCGTCTCGCTCGCGGATGCGCCGAGCGCGATGCTCGGCGTCGCCGAGGACTTCCTGCGGAGGGCCGAGGGGCACTGGCGGATCGGTTCGGCGGACACCGCCGTCGTCGACGCCGTGTTCAGCGGCGCGGCGGCACACGGTCGACCCGGCTCGGCGCCCCCGGTCGATGCCGGCGCGATCGCGGGGTCCGCGGGCTCGCCGCGTGTCGGCTGGATGGAGCAGACCGACGGACGCGTCCTGCTCGGAGCGGTGGTCCCGTTCGGACGGTTGACCGCTGAGCAGGCGCGCTACGTCGCTGCGGTCGGTGCACCGGTGATCGTGACCCCCGACCGCGAGATCCTGCTCGCCGATCTGTCCGAGACGGTCGCCGAGACGGTCGTGCGCGTGTTGGCGCCGCTCGGTTTCGACTTCGATGCCGGGTCGCCGTGGACTCGCTACAGCGCGTGCACCGGTCTGCCCGGATGCGACAGGTCCCGAGCCGACGTGCGCGCCGACCTCGCGGCGCACCTCGACGCCGGCACCGCGACCGCATCCCGCGGCCGAGAGCACTGGGTCGGTTGCGAGCGGGCCTGCGGCTCGCCCGCGGGTCCGCACGTGCTGAGGATCGCGACGGAAGACGGGTACCACTCGGCGGGCTAGCCGGGCCTGCGTAGTCTTGGGCGCATCATGAGCGAGTACGTGCGCGACGGTGCAGAGATCTACCGTCGGTCCTTTGCAATCATCCGGTCGGAGTCCGACCTGAGTTCCGTGGCGGCCGATCTCGAACCGGTCGTGGTGCGGATGATCCATGCCTCGGGACAGACGGACCTGGTCCGCGACGTGGTCGCGTCGCCGGGCGTGGTGGCTTCCGCACGAGCCGCCCTCGCGGCGGGCGGTCCCGTCCTGTGCGACACCAACATGGTGGCGTCCGGAATCACCCGGGCCCGCCTCCCGGCGGACAATGAGATCCGCTGCCATCTGCGCGAACCCGGTATCGCCGAACTCGCCGAGCGGATCGGAAACACCCGGACCGCGGCCGCTCTCGAATACTGGCGTGACGACCTCGACCGCGCGGTCGTCGCGATCGGGAACGCCCCGACCGCATTGTTCGCACTCCTGGACATGATCGACGCCGGGGCGCCGCCGCCCGCGGCGATCGTCGGGGCGCCCGTCGGATTCGTCGGAGCGGCCGAGTCGTGCGAGGCGCTCGCCGCCCGCACCGATCTGGAGTTCATCACCGTGACCGGTCGCCGCGGCGGTTCGGCCATCACCGCCGCTGCGGTGAACGCGCTGGCGAGCGTCGTCGAATGACCGCCGCGACCTCCGCACCCGATGCGCCCGACCCCGGAAAGCTGTGGGGTGTCGGGCTGGGCCCGGGGGATTCGGAGTTGGTGACGGTCAAGGCGGCTCGCGTCATCGGCGAAGCCGACGTGATTGCATATCACTGTGCGCGGCACGGTAATTCGATCGCCCGATCGGTCGCCGAACCCTATCTGCGCACCGGCCAGGTCGAGGAGCGGCTGATGTATCCGCTGACCGTCGAGACCACCGATCACCCCGGCGGATACGCCGGAGCGATGGCCGATTTCTACACCCGAAGTGCCGCGCTCCTCGCGGACCATCTGGCAGCCGGCCGCAGCGTGGCACTGCTCGCCGAGGGCGATCCGCTGTTCTTCAGCTCCTACATGCACATGCACAAGCGGCTGTCGGACCGTTTCGACGCGGAGATCATCCCCGGTGTGACCTCGGTGAACGCATCATCTGCCGCGCTGGGAATCCCGTTGGTGGAGGGCGAGGAGACCCTCACGGTGCTCCCGGGGACCGCGGAGACCGGGGAACTCGTGGCGCATCTGCGCTCGGGTGACGCTCTGGCGGTCATGAAGCTCGGTCGGACGTTCGTCAAGGTCCGTGACGCCCTCGCCGCGGCCGGTCGTCTCGACGAGGCCTGGTATGTGGAGCGGGCGACGACGGAACGCCAGCGGATCGCGCGGGTGGTCGACGTCGATCCCGAATCGGTCCCCTACTTCTCGCTCATCGTGGTGCCGGGTCGGCGGAACAATCCACTCGCCGCGGGCGGCGACCGTCCGCACGGCGAAGTGGTCGTGGTCGGACTCGGTCCGGGACCCGTCGATCAGACGACCCCCCAGGTGGCGGCCGAGTTGGCGGCGGCGACCGATCTGGTCGGTTACAAGACCTACCTGCACCGAGTCGCGGCCCGACCCGGCCAGCGGGTGCACGCCAGCGACAATCGTGTGGAGGCCGAACGCGCCGAATTCGCCCTCGACCTCGCGGCGCGCGGCGGTCGAGTGGCGGTCATCTCCTCCGGGGACCCGGGCGTGTTCGCCATGGCCTCCGCCGTCGCCGAGGTCGCCGCCGAACCGCGGTGGGGCCGGGTCCCGGTGCGCGTGGCCCCGGGCGTCAGCGCGGCGCATGCGGTCGCCGCCGCCGTGGGCGCTCCCCTGGGCCACGACTTCGCCGTGATCTCGCTGTCGGATCTGCTCAAGCCGGAATCGGTCATCGCCGATCGGCTTCGGCACGCGATCGCCGCCGATCTGGTGGTGGCGATCTACAATCCGGCATCACCGCGGCGTCGCGAGCAGATCACCCGTCTGGCGACGTTGCTCGCCGAGCTCGTGGAGCCCGACCGCGTCGTGATCCAGGGGCGCGATGTGGGGGGTCCCGGGCAGCGGCTCACCGTCACGACGGTCGCCGACTTCGATCCGGACACCGTCGACATGCGGACCCTGCTGATCATCGGGTCGTCGACGACGACGGTGGCGCGCCGCGCCGGCGGCGATCTGGTCTACACGCCGCGTCGGTACTGACCGTCGGCGACGGGCGGCCCGTCGAGGATCGCATCGGCGGCATCGGCAGCGGTGCCGGCCGTGTCGACGTCCTCGGGTTCGGCGGGACGGTCGACGACGATCACCTCGATGCCCAGTTCGGCGGCCGCGCGAAGCTTCGCCGCGGTCATGGCTCCCCCGCTGTTCTTGGTGACCAGCAGTTCGATGCGATGGTCGCGCAGCAGCCGCCGTTCGTCGTCGATTCCGTAGGGGCCGCGAGACCGCAGGACGATCCGTTGCGGCGGCATCGCGCCGTCGGGTTCGTCGACCACGCGGATCAGGAACCACGCGTCGCGGATCGCCGCGAAGGCCGCGACGTCCTGCCGTCCCGTCGTGAGCATCACGCGGCCGCCGCGCACGGCCACCGCATCGGCGGCCGCATCGATGTCGGGCACGCGGACCCACCGGTCGCCTGCTCCCTGCTCCCACGCGGGCCGCGCCAGTCGCAGGTACCGTACGCCCGCGGTCCGACTGGCGGAGACGGCGTGGGGGGTGATTCGCGCGGCGAACGGGTGGGTGGCGTCGACGACGTCGGTGATGCCGTTGTCGGTGAGCCACTCGGCCATCGCGTCCACCCCGCCGAAGCCGCCGATGCGGACCTCGCCGACGGGCAGTCTGGGATTGCGGACCCGGCCGGCCAGCGAACTCACGAAGGGGACGTCGGCGGCGGCGAGCAGTCGGGCCAAGTCGCGTGCCTCACCGGTGCCGCCGAGGATGAGGACCCGTCGACTCCGGACCCGGTCAGACATCCGCGCGGCCCCGGAGTTTGGCGATCCGGGCGTGCGAGTACAGGTAGCTGTCGACGGCGTCGGGCTGGCCGTCCGCCTCCACCACTCGTCCGACGAAGATCACGGCCGTCCGTGTGATGCCCTCGGCGGCCAGCCGGTCGGGCAGCTCGTCGAGCCGGCACCGGACGATTCGCTCATCACTGCGCGAGGCGAAGGCGACCGTGGCCGTCGGACAGTCGCCACCGTAATGCGGGGCGAGATCGGCGACGATCTGCTCGGTGCGGTGGGCGGCTAGGTGCAGGGCGAGCGTGACTCCGGAGGCGGCGAGGGAAGCCAGATCCTCGCCGGGCGGCATGTCCGTGGAGAGCGTCGACACCCGAGTAATCAGCAGACTCTGTCCCACACCGGGGACGGTGAGTTCCCGGCCGAGCGATGCGGCCGCGGCGGAGAACGCGGGGACCCCGGGAACGAGTTCATACCGGATCCCGAGCTCGTCGAGTCCGCGGAGCTGTTCGGTGAGTGCCGAATACACGGCCAGATCGCCGGAATGCAGACGCGCGACGGTGTGTCCGGCGGCGTGCGCCCGTGCCAGGGCGCTCAGGATCTCGGTCAGCGGCATCCGCGCCGTGTCGATGACCTCCGCCTCGGGCGGCAGCAGATCGAGGAGTTCCGCGGGCACGAGCGATCCCGCGTACAGGCAGACCGTGCAGCGTTCCAGGATCCGGGCGCCCCGAAGGGTGATCAGGTCGGCGGCGCCGGGGCCGGCACCGATGAAGTAGACGGTCACGGATCCTCCTGTGCGACGGGTTTGTCGGCCACCCATTGGACGATCGGCAGGGCCGGACGCCATGCGGTGAGCCGGCCGATGGGTTCGGCGTTCTCCACTGCGACGCGGATGAGTTCTCCACCCCATCGGCGGTGCGCCGCCGCGAAGACCTCCTGGGTCTCGACGGTCACGGCGTTGCCGACGATCCGGCCGCCGGGCCGCAGCAGTGCCCAGATCTCGTCGAGAAGTGCCGTTCCGACCCCGCCGCCGAGGAAGACGGTGTCGGGTGCGGGGGCCTCGACGAATGCCCCGGGTGCGGCTCCCAATACGGTGACGCGATGGGACACACCGTGACGGGAGGCGTTGCGGCGCAGCATCTCCGAGCGTCCGGAGTGGGCTTCGAAGGCGATGACGCGAGCGTCGGGCGCGGCGCGGAGCCATTCGATGCCGACGCTGCCCGATCCGGCGCCGACGTCCCACAGCAGGCGGGAGCCGCCGGGCCGGAGAGCCGCCACGGTCACGGATCGCACGACGCGTTTGGTGAGCTGACCGTCGTTCTCGTACTCGGTGTCCGGCAGGCCCGGCGCCGCCGAGATCGTCGGCCCCACGCAGTCGACGGCGATCACCGACAACGCGGGCGAGGGGCCCGACCAGTCCCGGGCGCGACCGGACCGGACACACTGGTCGGGTCCGCCCAGACTCCCCAGGACGTGCAGGGTGCTGTCGCCGAAACCTCGCTCGGTGCACACCGTCGCGACACGTTCGGGCGTGCCCGCGTCGCGGGAGAGCACGAGCAGGCGGCGCCCATCGTCGAGGGCGGCGGCGACCGCCTCCGCGGGAGCGGTCACGGCACTGACGACGACCACGGTCGACAGGTCCCACCCCATCGCGACGGCTGCGAGGGAGACGCTCGACGGACTCGAGATCACTGTCACCCGATCCGGGCCGACCGCGGCGGCGATCCGCGATCCGATGCCGTGGAACATCGGGTCGCCGCTGGCGAGGACATGGATGTCCGCATCGTCCGGTGTTCCGTGGGGAAGCGCCGTCGCGGCGTCCCCCAGGAGCTCGTCGAGGTGCCCGGACATCGGTGACCGCCAGGCGAGGGTCTCGGCGCCGACGTACGAGTCCACGAGGGCCAGTTGCCGCGCGGAGCCGAGGATCACCCGCGCCGTACGCAGCTCCGATCGGGCTCGATCGGACAGTCCCGCCCAGCCGTCGGCGCCGATCCCGACGACGACGTACCGGCGGGTCATCGGGGCAGCCTTCGCCACAGGGCACGCGGCAACAGCCGCATGCCGAAGAACATCGGGCGCAGGACGCCGGGAATCCACACCTCGCCACGACCCTTCCGATAGGCCTTGGCGACGGCGTCCGCGACCTGGTCTGCGGTCACCGCGAAGGGCGCCGGTGACACGCCCGAGTCCATGAGCTCGCGAGTCATCTCGCCGATCACGAAGCCCGGACGGGCGAGCAGCAGCGACGCTCCGGACCCGTGGAGCGCGTCCGCCAGCCCCGAGGCGAAACCGTCGAGACCCGCCTTGGTGGAGCCGTACACGTAATTGGCGCGACGCACACGGACGCCTGCGACCGAGGAGAAGGCGATGATGGTTCCCGACCGTTGGGCGCGGAGGGCCACAGCCAGCGGCGTCATCACGCTGATCTGTGCGTAGTAGTCGGTGTGGGCGATCTGCAGTGCGTGGGTCGCATCGGTCTCGGCCCGCCGGGCGTCGCCGAGGATGCCGAATGCGACGATCGCGATGTCGATGGGACCGTGGTCGCGAACGATCGATGCGATCAACTCCGGATGGGACTCGACGTCGTCGGCGTCGAACGCCACACGATGGACCGAGGCCGCACCGGCCGCGGTCATCGTGGTCGACTCCGCGGCCAGATCGTCGGGTCGGCGTGCGGCCAGGACGACGTGCCGGCCCGCCGCCAGACGTGCAGCCGTGGCCACGCCGATCTCGCTGCGTCCGCCGAAGAGCACCAGTGTTCCCACGCCGTCCAGTATCCCGTGACGCATCCGACACGCATGCGACGGGGTCGCGTCGCGATCCGACCGCATCGTGGACCTCGACCGCCGGTGGGTACCGTGAACAGCCATGGCCCGCACACTTGTCGACCTGTCCCCCGCCGCCGTGGAGATGCTCTCCGCCTACCACCTCGGCTCTCTGGCCACCCTCCGGCACGACGGCAGCCCGCACGTGGTGGCGGTCGGATTCACCGTCGACCGCGCCACTGACACGGCGCGTGTCATCACGATGGAGGGCAGCCAGAAGGTCCGCAACGCCGACCGAGGCGGACACGCGGCGCTCACGCACGTCGACGGCCCCCGGTGGCTGACCCTCGAGGGGCCCGTCCGCGTTCGGCGCGATCCGGAGTCGGTCCGGGACGCAGAGGCCCGTTACGCGGCGCGCTACCGCGAGCCGAAGCCGAACCCGCGTCGCGTCGTCATCGAGATGACGGTGACCCGGGTGCTGGGGTCGGCCGCCATGTTCACCGGCTGACCGGGAGGACCGTGAGGTCGCGCGGCCGGGTGTTCACCGATTCACAGCCGTCGTCGGTGACGATCACGATGTCCTCGATCCGCGCCCCCCAGTCCCCAGCGGAGTAGACGCCGGGTTCCACGCTGAAGGCCATGCCCGGTCGCAGGACGTCGTCGTTTCCACTCACGATGTACGGCTCTTCGTGCACCGACAAGCCGATTCCGTGTCCGGTGCGATGGATGAATCGATCGCCGAGCCCGGCGGCCGCCAGCACGTCGCGGGCCGCAGCGTCGATGCTGTGCGCGGTGACGCCGGGACGCACGGCGCTGACCGCCGCCTCCTGGGCGTGCTGGAGCGTCGCGTACTCGGCGGCGATGTCGGCGCGGACCGCACCGAAGCAGTATGTGCGCGTGCAGTCGGAGTTGTAGCCGGGGTCGACCGGACCTCCGATGTCGATCACGACGACGTCGTCGGCGCCGATGATCCGATCGGACATCTCGTGATGGGGGTCGGCGCCGTTCGGCCCGGAACCCACGATGATGAACTCGGCATGAGAGTGACCTTCGGCCCGGATCGCGGCGTCGATGTCGGCGGCGACCTGCTTCTCGGTCCGCCCCGGGACGAGGAACTCACCCATCCGAGCGTGTACCCGGTCGATCGCGGCGCCGGCACGCCGCAGAGCCGCCAGTTCGGCGGCGTCCTTGATCATGCGGAGCTCGCGGAGCACGGGCGTCGCCAGCCGCGGCGCCACCGTCGACCGGTCGGCCAGCGGTACCAGATGAAGGGCGGGAAGGGCGTCGGAGACACCGAGACGGGCGTCGCCCCCCAACCCGTCGAGGGCGAGCGCATACGGGTCGTCGCCGTCGACCCAGTCGGCGATCGGCAGATCGAGATCGCCGATCGCGGACTCGCGCAGCGCAGCCAGTTCCAGGCGTGCCGTCACCACGCGCGGCCGCGCGTCCGGCCGGATGACGAGCGCCGTCAACCGTTCGAAGGTCTCGGCCTCCGATCCGGTGAGATAGCGGAAGTCGGGCCCCGTCCCGACGATCAACGCATCGAGACCCTCCGCTTCGGTGAGCTCGGCGGCGCGGCGGAGTCGGTCGGAGTACACATCGGAATCGAATCTGGTGGCCATGCCACCAGGGTATTTCACGCGACGTGTGGAAAGCTGG
Organism: Gordonia shandongensis DSM 45094; assembly: GCF_000423025.1. Taxonomy (GTDB): domain Bacteria; phylum Actinomycetota; class Actinomycetes; order Mycobacteriales; family Mycobacteriaceae; genus Gordonia; species Gordonia shandongensis. The sequence continues at coordinate 367,729 of NZ_AUHE01000002.1, read as the reverse complement.
TCCGCATGGCCGGCACGCTGATGCTCCTCGACGGAGCGAGTCTGTGGTTCCGCTCGTTCTATGCGATTCCCGAGAAGCTGACGGCACCCGACGGGAGACCCGTCAACGCGGTCCGCGGATTCGTCGACACGATCGCGGCTCTGGTGACGACACACGAGCCGACGCGGCTGGTGGTCTGTCTGGACCTGGATTGGCGACCCGCGTTCCGGACCGACCTCATCGGGTCGTACAAGGCGCAGCGCGTCGCGCAGGACACCGGGCGCGAGCAGGTCCCGGACTCGCTGCCGCCGCAGGTCGACATGATCCTCGAGCTTCTGCGCTGCGCGGGAATCGCCACGGCGGGAGCCGACGGGTGCGAGGCCGACGACGTGATCGGCACCCTGACGGATCGGGAGGACACCGACGACGTGATCGTCGTCAGCGGGGACCGCGACCTGCTGCAGGTGGTCGCCGACGATCCCGTCCGGGTCCGCGTGTACTACGTCGGCCGGGGACTGGCGAAGGCAGAGCTGATGGGGCCGGACGAGGTGGCCGCGAAGTACGGTCTGCCCGTCACCCGCGCCGGCGCGGCCTACACGGAGATGGCGATTCTGCGCGGCGACCCGTCCGACGGACTCCCCGGGGTCCCGGGCATCGGCGACAAGACGGCATCGACGCTGCTGACCCGTTTCGGTTCGCTCGACGCCCTCCTGACGGCCGCCGGCGACAGTGCCGCCGACGTCCCCGCCCGCGCCAGAAAGTCACTGGTGAACTCCGTGGACTACATCGACGCCGCACGGATCGTCGCGGCCGTGAAGCGGGACGCGACGATCACCGTCGGATACGGTGCGGCCGCCGAATCAGCGACGGCCGCCGTGCTGCCGACCGAACCGGCGGACTCCGCCGGCCTGGCCTCGCTCGTCGAGGAACTGGGCGTCGGGGCCGCGGTGGGCCGTCTGGGCCGATCACTGGGCTGGACCGAGTTCGCCACGAGGTGACCCGGACGGCCCGCGATCGCGGGCGAGCCGTCAGTTCGACGGGCGGGCGACCTCGTAGGTGCCGTCGGAATCCTTGATCGTGACGGTGACACGCTTCTCATCGCCGTTGACCGTCACCGAGCAGGTGAAGCTGTGGCCCTCCTCGATCTTCTGGTCACCGGGGCACTCGACGTCCTTGACGTCCTTGTATCCGTATCCCTCGGGAGCAGCGGTTGTCAGAGTGGTCTTGACACCGTCCTCGACCGCGTCTCCCGACAGGGTCGCCTTCGCCCACCCCGGCGCGAGGAATGCCGTGATCAGCACCACGGCGGCGATGATGAGAATCAGCACCGAGATGCCGGCGATGATGACGCCCTTGCCCCGCTTGCGCGGCGGCTTCGCGGGACCGTTCGGGGTGATCGTCGGATCGGCAGCGCCGGCGTACGGCTGCCCGTACTGGGGCTGTCCGTACTGGGGCTGGGCGAACTGGGGCTGCCCGGGCTGGGGCTGGGCGAACGGCTGCTGCCCGTACTGGGGCTGCCCGGGCTGGGGTTGCCCGAACTGGGGCTGCCCGGGCTGGGGCTGGGCGAACGGCTGCTGCCCGTACTGGGGCTGCCCGGGCTGGGGTTGCCCGAACTGGGGTTGGCCGAACGGCTGCTGCCCGGGCTGGGGTTGCCCGTATTGCGGCTGACCGGGCTGGGGCTGCCCGGACTGGGGCTGCCCGGACTGGGGTTGCCCGTACTGGGGTTGGCCGAACGGCTGCTGGCCGGGCTGGGGCTGCCCGGGCTGGGGCTGACCTGCCGCGGGAGCGGTCGCCTGCGGCGGCACCTGCTGAATCTCAGTCGGCTGCTGTGACGGGGCCTGCTGCGACGGGGATTGGGGAACCTGGGCGGTGGTGTCACCGACGTCCCCCGACGGGGCCGCCTGGTCCGAACGCGGCGTCACCGCAGTGGTGTCGTCGGCCCGGTCGTCCGGGGTGGTCGATTCGTCACCGTTGCTCATTACACGCCTCTCCTGATCACATCGCCCATGGGGGCCCTGGCTGCAGACACGTTACCGTAGGGCGGTCAATCCAGTTCGGAGGCGACCACGCCCCGTCGGACGGCCTTGACGGCGTTCCGTGCCGTCGCCGCGAGCGGAGTCGCGGGGTCGACACTCTGCCGGATCTGCTCCAACAGGTCGATGACCTGCCGATTCCACCGGACGAAGTCACCGGGTGAGAGCAGCTGTCCGCGCTCGGACGCGGCCGTCAGGGCCTCACGAAGCGACCGCCCCGCCGCCCACGCGCCGACCGCGACACAGAATCCCGTGTCGGGTTCACGCGTTTGAACGACTCCGTGACGCCGTTGCACCTCGTTGACCGACTCCCAGACCACCGTCGTGTCGACCAGGGCGTCGCGCAACGAGACGTTGCCGGGCATCGAATCGATACCGCCGGAGAACGAATCCCGGCGGGACTCGTAGACCACCGCCGACACGACGGCGGCCAGATCGGGAGCCGAGAGCCTGTCCCAGACGCCGGCGCGGATGCACTCGGCGACCAGCAGGTCGCTCTCCGAGTAGATGCGGCGCAGCACCGAACCCGTCGGGGTCACCACGAGCTCGCCCACATCATCGTGTTCGAGATACGACAACTCCACCAGTACCCCGCAGATGGCGTCGAACTCGGTCTCCAACGCCGCCGTCCGCTCGTCGACAGCCCGCTCCAACGAGGCGATGTCGCGCAGCAGCCGGCTGCGGCGTTCGGCGATGCGATGCAGATCGTCGATGCCGGCCATCGCATGAACCCGATGGCGGCGGAGGGCCGCGCGGAGCTCGGACAGTCGTCGGTCCGCATCCGAGACGTGCTTCTTCTTTCGATTGCGGCCCCGCGGCCGTTCCACACCGCTCGCCCGGAGCCGTTCGACCAGTTCCCGGCGGCCCCGCCCGCTTCGTCGGTTCGCCGACTTCGGGATCCGCAGGTGCCCGAGGACCTCGGGCGGATTCACGAAGTCGTTGACCCCGACGCGTCCGGCCCACCCGTCGTCGACGAGAACCAGCGGCTTCGGATCGAGATCGCGCTGCGCGGCCTCCAGCACGAGGGCCAGTCCCCGATGCCGTCCGCCGGTCACTGCGATGATGTGACCGGGCTTCAATGCGGTGAGGTCGGCCGAGACCGCGGCCGAACTCTCCATCCGGCGCGCGAACTTGACCTCCCGCTCGTGGCGACGGATGTCTTCGCGCAGCGACATGTAGTCGAGCAGTTCCTCGACCGACACGTCCTTGCGATGGGCGGCCTGGTCGAGTTCGCCGTCCACGCGACGGAGGTTGTCGCGGGCTCGATCGAGCCGACGCGCCTGCCCCACCACGGACCGGTCGGTCTGGAACTGGGCGAACGATCGACGCAACAGGTCACGGGACCCGTCGACACCGAGCCTGTCGATCAGATTCATCGCCATGTTGTACTCCGGCGAGAACGAACTGCGCAGCGGGAAGGTTCGGGCACCGGCGAGTCCCGCGACACGGTCCGGAGCCACCTCCGGCGTCCAGACGACGACGGCGTGCCCCTCGACGTCGATGCCGCGCCGACCGGCGCGGCCGGTCAACTGCGTGTACTCCCCCGGCGTCAGATCGACGTGCGCCTCGCCGTTGTACTTGATCAACCGTTCCAGCACGACGCTGCGCGCAGGCATGTTGATGCCCAATGCGAGCGTCTCGGTGGCGAAGACCACCTTGACCAATCCGGTCACGAACAGTTCTTCGACCGCCTGTCTCAGCGTCGGCAGCATGCCCGCGTGGTGTGCGGCGAACCCGCGACGCAGTCCGTCGCGCCAGTCGTCGATCCCCAAGACCTCGGCATCGCCGGGGGTCAGGGTCCGAATGTGCCGGTCGACGATCTCGTCGACCGCGGGAACGTCCCCGGGGTCGAGGAGGTTGAGATCCGATCGGAGGCACTGCGCCAATGCCGCATCGCAGCCCTTCCGCGAGAAGATGAAGCTGATCGCCGGCAGCAGTCCGTGCTCGTCCAACCGCTCGACGAGGCGTGGACGATTGACGCCGGGTCGTCTCCGCCGCTCCCGGGCGAGCCGTTCGCGGTATCCGCCGACGGCGTCGTCCGACAGCAGCCGGTGCTTGATGTACCGCGTCAGCTCCGGGTTGACCTGTCCCGGATGCCTGTGGTCGAAGAGGCCGAACATGCGGTTCTGCACCAGCATGTGCTGGTGCAGCGGCACCGGTCGATGCTCGTCGACGATGACGGAGGTGTCGCCGCGGACCGTGGTGATCCAGTCGCCGAACTCCTCGGCATTGCTGACCGTCGCCGACAGGCTGACCACCCGCACGGACGGATCGAGACCCAGGATCACCTCCTCCCACACGGCGCCCCGGAACCTGTCGGCCAGAAAGTGGACCTCGTCCATCACCACGTGCGACAGATCGGCCAGCGTCGACGATTCGGCGTACAGCATGTTGCGCAGCACCTCGGTGGTCATCACGACCACGGGCGCATCGGAGTTGATGGAGTTGTCGCCGGTGAGCAGTCCGACGTGCTCCTCACCGTGCACGGCGACCAGATCGTGGAACTTCTGGTTGCTCAACGCCTTGATCGGCGTGGTGTAGAAACACTTGGTCCCCTCGGCGAGCGCCAGGTGCACCGCGAATTCGCCGACGACCGTCTTGCCCGCACCGGTCGGTGCGCACACCAGGACCCCGAGACCCGACTCGAGGGCGGCGCAGCCGCGACGCTGGAAGGGGTCGAGCGGGAAGTCCAGGCGAGCGGAGAACGCCGCGAGGTGAGGTCCCGGCTCCGGCAGCGGTGGATCGGACGGGTAATCGGTGTCGACGGTCATCTCCTACAGGATCTCATCGAAGGCGGCACGGGAGCGAATGGAATCACGCTCGGCCCCCGCACCGATTCGAACTCCCGACGACGCATCGGCGCCGACCCCGTCTGGTGTACCGCGCTCGAGCGACGACGCCTGATCGTCGGGAACGGACATCCAGTCGGGACTCCGCTTCGCCTTCCGCTTGTCGTGGATCCGGGCGATCTGGATCGCGAACTCGAGCAGCACCGTCAGCGCCGCCGCGAGCGCGAGCATCGTGAACGGATCCTGGCCGGGGGTCACGATCGCCGCGAACACGAACAGCGCGAAGATCAATCCGCGGCGCCACCGGGCCATCCGCCGATAGGTCAGAACACCCACCAGGTTGAGGGCGACGATGAGCAACGGCAACTCGAAGCTGATTCCGAACAGGATCAGCAGATGGATCATGAAGCTGAAGTACTGATCGCCGGCGAGGGCCGTCACCTGGACGTCGCTGCCGACGTTGAGCAGGAACTCGAAGGCCTTCGCGACCACCACGTACGCCAGGACCGCACCGGCGACGAACAGCACGCTGGCCGCGACGACGAAGGTGTTGGCGTACCGGCGCTCGTTCTTGTGCAGACCCGGGGTGATGAATCGCCAGATCTGCATCAGCCAGATCGGGCACGCCAGGACGATGCCCGCGGTCAACGCGACCTGCAGACGGAGCATGAACTGGTCGAACGGTCCCGTCGCGAGGAGCCGACACTCGCCGTCCGATGTCAGCGATGCTCGACTGCTCGCGTCGATATCGCAGTAGGGGCCGCGAAGCAGCTCACCGAGGGATTCGATCCGCCAGAGGCCGTGGCTGTACCAGACGAAGCCGACGACGGTGGTCAGGGCGATGGCGATCATCGAGATGAGCAGTCGCCGCCGCAATTCGTACAGGTGCTCCGCCAGGGGCATGGAGCCGTCGGGATTGACTCGGCTCCGTCGGCGGCGAGGATCGAGTCGACCGAGCGAGATTCGTGTGCGCACTCGCGGTGGTGCGCGGTTACGCGGACTTCTTGTCGACCGGTTCACCGTCGGCCGGGTCGCTCACCGGCTTCCGGGCGGTCGGCAGCTCACGACGCTCGGCCTCGGCGTCATCGGTCGAGTCCTTGCCGTCCTTGCCGTCCTTCTGCATCTCCTGGATCTCCGATTTGAAGATGCGCAGCGAACGTCCCAGGCCGCGGGCGGCTCCGGGCAGCTTGGCGGAACCGAACAGCACGACCAGCACGATGAGCACGATCGCCCAGTGCCACGGTGACATTGCACCCATGATTGAACCCTTCACACGACAGTGGTGTCTGCTCGTAAGTCTACCCAAACAGCGGCGTCCCGTCGCGGTCAGATCACCGCCGGTAACGGGCGCGCGCGGACTGCGCGGTCCGGCCCAGGTCGGCGGCGATGTCGTCGGGTGCCGACAACAACCTGACCCGACCGCCGAAGCCGAGGAGGAATCGGGTGAGCCACTCCGGCGACCCGTACCGCAGGGTGGCCGCGATCGGAACGTCGGGAGCCTCGTCGAGCTCCGACTCCGGATCGGCCGCGTAGTACTCGAGCAGCCAGATCGACTCGGGATCGATCTGAATCCGGGCGACCGGAAGCTCCCCGGTCAGGGCGCGGACGTCGGTCGGCGGTTCGAGCGGACCCACGGTGGTCGGCGGCGCCGACTCCTCGTCGAGGACGTCGGCCGACTCGACCCGGTCGAAACGGAACAGTCGGACGCCCTCCGAAGATCGGCACCACGCCTCGAGATAGGAGTTCCCGTCGACCGCCGTGATCCGGATCGGATCGACCGTTCGCTCGGACACCGAGTCCCGACTGGGCGTGTAGTAGCGGATGCGCACGGCGCGGCGCGTCTCCATGGCGGTGCGGAGCGACTGGTCGACGGGTCGCTCGCCGACGTCCGCGACGTCCGTGGCGACGGCACGGCCGGCGGCGCCGACCGCCGCCTCGATCTTGGCGATCGCACTGCGCACTGCGGCGGGATCCGCCGCCCCCGGCGTGTCGGAGACCATGTTCAACGCCATCAGGACGATGTTGGCCTCGGTGCCGGTCAATCGGAGCGGACGATCCATGCCCGCGGTGAACAGCACGCTGACGTATCCGTCCCAGAACTGGATGTCGATGAGGTCTTCCGGGCCGTATCCGGGCAGCCCGCAGACGAAGAGCTGTTCGAGGTCTGCGGTCAGCTGGGGAACACTCACCCCGAGATCGTCGGCTGCGGTCGCGAGCTTGATGCCGGGACGGGCCTGGAAGTACGGCACCATCGCCAGCAGGCGCGACAGCCGGGACGGTGCGGTCGCCGAGGTCATGACGCCGCCTCCTGCGCGATCAGCCGGTCCAGGTCCGCGATCACCTCGGCGCGAAGATCGTCCGGCGACTGGACCACCGCATCGGGGCCGGCGGCCAGGACCAGACGCTTGAGGCCGGACCGGGACCGGATCGCTATGGTGAGCAGATCCCCGGCCTCGCCGAGATGTTCGTGGCGTTCGGCGGTCTCGGCGATCCGCCGCAGGCCATGCGCACGGTCGGCGGCGACCCACACCTGAGCGGTGGAGCCGGCGGCCTCGGAGGCCTCGGCGACGGCCTCGGCGACGATGTCGGTGAGTCGGATGTCGGACGGCACCCGCACCGCTCCGGGAGCCGAGTCGGCGCGGACGTCGGTGACCCGCGAGATCCGGAACGTGCGGGTCGCGTCACGGTCGAGGTCGTGACCGACCACGTACCAGCGGCCGGTGTGGGAGACGACGCCCCAGGGTTCGAGGCTGCGCTCGCTCCGACCGCGGACGGTGCGATGGGTGAAACGCACCGACCGCCGCGCGTCGATGGCCGACAGGAGTGCACCGATCACGCGCTCGTCGCCGACCGATCGCGTCGCGGCACCGTGGCTCACCGCCAACTCGTCGTCCTGGCGAACCTCGACGCCCGCGGCACGCAACTTCAACAGGGCGGTCTGGAAGACGGCCGCCACCTCGGGTTCATGCCACACCGCCGAGGCTGCCGCGACGGCGGCCGCCTCGTCGGGATCGAGTGTGATGTCCGGGAGCGAATACTCGTCGGGGTTGATGCGATATCCCTCCTCGCCGGACGGGTTGCGGCCCGTCTCGACGGGGATGCCCATCTCGCGGAGCTCCCGCTTGTCCCGTTCGAGCATCCGCTTGAACGAGTCCGCCTGCTGGTCCCCGCCGGAATACCCGATGACGTTCTCTCGAATGAAGTCGGCGGTGACGAACTGCCGTGCGGACATCAGACAGATGACGAGGTTCACGAGCCTCTCGTTTTTCTTGGCCACCGCCCCACTGTAGGTGCTAGAGCGAGGCGATCAGCCGATCGACGCGCTCGTCGACGCTGCGGAACGGGTCCTTGCACAGCACGTTGCGTTGCGCCTGATCGTTGACCTTGAGATGGACCCAGTCGACCGTGAAGTCGCGGCCCGCAGCCTGCGCCGCCGTGATGAACTCCCCGCGGAGCCGGGCGCGAGTGGTCTGCGGCGGCTCCGAGACGGCCCGGTCGATCTCATCGTCGGTGACCACCCGGTCGGCCAGGCCCTTGCGCGCGAGCACGTCGAAGACGCCGCGGCCGCGTCGGATGTCGTGGTACGCCAAGTCGAGCTGCGCGATCTTCGGGTGCGCGAGGTCGATCGACAGGCGATCCTGATACCGCTGGAGCAGCTTGCGTTTGATGACCCAGTCGATCTCCGTGTCGACTCGGCTGAAGTCGTCGGTCTCGACGGCGTCGAGCACCCTCCCCCACAGATCGACGACTCGATCCATGACGGGATCCGGCGTCCGGTCGGCCAGATGCGCGACCGCTCGCGCATGATATTCGCGCTGCACCGACAGTGCCGTGGCGGTACGCCCGCCGGCGAGCCGGATCTCGCGGCGACCCGTCGGGTCGTGACTGATGTCGCGGATCGCACGGATCGGATTGTCCAGGGCGAAGTCGTGGAACGAGATCCCCGACTCGATCATCTCGAGGACCAGCAGGGCGGACCCCACCTTGAGCATCGTCGTCGTCTCCGACATGTTGGAGTCGCCGACGATCACATGGAGCCGACGGTACTTCTCGGCGTCGGCGTGCGGCTCGTCCCGGGTGTTGATGATCGGCCGCGACCGGGTGGTGGCCGAGGAGACGCCCTCCCAGATGTGATCGGCACGCTGGGACAGGCAGTACTTGGCCTCGTGCCCGACCGTGAGCACCTTGCCGGCGCCGCAGATGAGCTGACGGGTGACGAGGAACGGCAACAGGACGTCGGAGACCCGGCCGAACTCGCCGACGCGGCTCACGAGATAGTTCTCGTGACAGCCGTACGAGTTGCCCGCGGAGTCGGTGTTGTTCTTGAACAGATAGATGTCTCCGCCGATCCCCTCGGCGGTGAGGCGTTCCTCGGCGTCGACCAGCAGCTCCTCGAGGATCCGCTCCCCGGCGCGGTCGTGGGCGATCAACTGGGAGATCGAGTCGCATTCCGCGGTCGCGTACTCGGGATGCGAGCCGACGTCCAGATACAGGCGTGAGCCGTTGGTGAGGAAGACGTTCGACGAGCGTCCCCACGCGACGACCCGCCGGAAGAGGTAGCGTGCGACCTCGTCCGGGCTCAGTCGTCGCTGCCCCTGGAAGGTGCAGGTGACGCCGTACTCCGTCTCGATGCCCATGATGCGTCGTTCCACCGGGTCACTCCTGTCCGAGGTGTGTGGCGACGGCCGCGTCGGTGAGACGGCGGAAGGCGCGTCGCGGCCGTGTGCGGTCGAGGATCGCGACCTCCACGTCGGCCGCGGTCAGCGCGGGCGGAGCCGCCTTCTCGCCTGCCGCGGGACTCCCCGATCCCGCGTTCCCCGATGTCGTGCCCCCCGAGGCCGTGCTCCCCGAGGAAGGGGTGTCGGCCGACGCGGCGAGAGCCGCCGCCGACATCCTCACCGCCGCGGCCAGATCGAGGTCCGGACGGTAGGCCTCGGTCATCGCCGTGACGATCGGCTCCGTGGTGCCGCCCATCACGATGAACGACGTCTCGTCGACGATCGACCCGTCGTAGCCGATTCGATAGAGCCTCGAGGCGGTTTCGCGCCCCGGCTGGGCGACCTCCGCGACGCACAGTTCGACCTCGAACGGTTTGGCCTGCTCGGTGAACACCGCTCCGAGGGTGTTGGCGTAGGCGCTGGCCAGCGACAGTCCCGTGACGTCGGCCCGGTCGTAGCTGTAGCCCCGCAAGTCCGCCATCTGGATGCCCGCCTTGCGGAGACCCTCGAATTCGTTGTACTTCCCGACGGCGGCGAAACCGATGCGGTCGTAGATCTCGCTGACCTTGCGCAGGGTGTTGGACGGGTTGTGGGCCACGAACAGGACGCCGTCCGCGTAGGTGAGCGCGATGACGCTGCGCCCACGTGCGATGCCCTTCCGGGCGAGTTCCGAGCGGTCGCGCATGATCTGCTCGGCACTGGCGTAGTACGGGAACGTCATAGGTCGCCTCCCCCGGCCGCCTCGGCACGCCGTCGGGCGATCACGGCCTCGGCGGCCTCCTCGATCTGCGACTCCGCGGCCAACTGCGCGCCGTCGGCCGTCACGTGCGCGGCGGTCGGGAAGATTCTGCGCACCAGATCGGGTCCGCCGGTCGCCGAGTCGTCGTCGGCGGCGTCGTACAACGCCTCCACCGCGACCTGCAGCGCCTCGTCGCCGGACAGGGCCGGGTGATAGAGCTTCTTGAGGGACGATTTGGCGAAGACCGAACCGGAGCCGATGGCCTCGTACCCGGCGGTCTCCTCGTGCCGTGACCCGGCCACGTCGAACGAGAAGATGCGGCCGCGCGCCGCGGCGTCGGCGTCGGCGTCGAATCCGACGAGAAGCGGAATCGCGGCGAGGCCCTGCATCGCGGCTCCGAGGTTGCTGCGCACCATCGTGGCGAGTCGGGCGACCTTGCCGTCGAGCGTCAGCGGGACGCCCTCGATCTTCTCGTAGTGCTCCAACTCGACGGTGAACAGGCGGACCATCTCGATGGCGATGCCCGCGGTACCGGCGATCCCGGCCGCCGAGAACTCATCGGTCACGTACACCTTCTGGACATCGCGGGTCGCGATGAGGTTGCCCATCGTCGACCGGCGATCGCCGGCGAGAATCACCCCGCCCGGGTGGCTCACGGCGACGATCGTCGTGCCGTGCGGAATCGCGGAGGTCGCGGACGGCGTCGCGGTGCGATCGGCAAGAGCGTTGTGCGGCAACCGGTCCGGAGCGTTCACCCGGAGGTACTCCGTGAACGACGAGATGTCGGGGCCAACCGTGTCGCCGGGGCGCAGACTCACTGCCCGCCCTTCTGCACGTAGGCGCGGACGAAGTCCTCGGCATTCTCCTCGAGCACGTCGTCGATCTCGTCGAGCAGGTCGTCGGTGTCCTCGGCGAGCTTCTCACGACGTTCCTGTCCGGCGGCACCGCCGCCGACGATCTCGTCGTCGCCGCCCCCGCCGCCGCGATGAGTCTGCTCCTGCGCCATATTCGCCTCCTGAAGAGTGGTCTGGACCTCAACCCTACCGGCCCGGGCCGGCTCCGGTCGGGGTCCGTGTGGTGGTCCCCGTCGCGGTCACTGTGCGGTGAGCCGGTCGACGAGTTCCGCTGCGCTCTGCGCGGTCTCGAGCAATTCGGCGACATGCCGTGCGGTCCCGCGGAGCGGTTCGAGCATCGGGATTCGCACCATCGAGTCGCCGCCGAGGTCGAAGATCACCGAATCCCAGCTCGCGGCGGCGACGTCTGCGCCGAATCGACGGACCGCCTCGCCGCGAAAATAGGCGCGGGTGGTCTCCGGCGGGTTGTGCACCGCGTTCGCGACCTGCTCCTCGGTGACGAGGCGCTTCATCGAGCCCCGCGACACCAAGCGGTTGTAGAGCCCCTTGTCGAGCCGGACGTCGGAGTACTGCAGATCGATCAGATGGAGTCGAGACGCCGACCATCCGAGACCCTCGCGGGTCCGGAAGCCGTCGAGGAGCCGCAGCTTCGCCGGCCAGTCGAGGATGTCCGCGCATTCCATCGGGTCGCGCTCGAGCCGGTCGAGGACGTCGGCCCACATGGCGAGGACGTCGGCGGCGCGCGCATCGTCGACGTGGTTCCGGTCGTGGAACGTCTGCGCCCGGTGGAGATACTCGCGCTGCAGGGCGAGTCCCGTCATCTCCCGACCGTCCTCGAGCGCCACCGTTGCGCGCAGGGTCGGATCGTGGCTGATCGCGTGCACGGCGTCGACCGGACGAGCCAACGCCAGATCGGACAGGTCGACCCCGGCCTCGATGAGATCGAGGACGAGTGCAGTGGTGCCGACCTTGAGGTAGGTCGCGGTCTCGGCCAGATTGGCGTCGCCGATGATGACGTGCAGCCGTCGGTACTTCTCCGGATCGGCGTGCGGTTCGTCCCGGGTGTTGATGATCCCCCGTTTGAGGGTGGTCTCCAGCCCCACCTCGACCTCGATGTAATCGGCCCGCTGCGACAGCTGATATCCGGGCTCCTCACCGCGCTGCCCGATGCCGACGCGACCGGAGCCGCAGATCACCTGACGTGAAGCGAAGAACGGCATCAAGCCGGCGACGATCGACTCGAACGGGGTGGCGCGGTCGCAGAGGTAGTTCTCATGCGTCCCGTACGAGGCTCCCTTGCCGTCGATGTTGTTCTTGTACAACTGCAGGCGCGGTGCGCCGGGAACGCTGGCGACGTGCCGCGCCGCCTCCTCCATCACGCGTTCTCCGGCCTTGTCCCAGATCACCGCGTCGAGGGGATCGGTGACCTCCGGGGCCGAGTACTCGGGGTGGGCGTGGTCGACGTACAGACGCGCCCCGTTGGTCAAGATCATGTTCGCCGCACCGATCTCGTCGGCGTCGATGATGGGCGGCGGACCGCTGCTCGAGCCGAGGTCGAAGCCTCGGGCGTCCCGCATCGGGGACTCCACGGCGTAGTCCCACCGGGTTCGCTGATCGCGCCGCGGCACCTGTGCGGCAGCCGCATACGCGAGCACGGCCTGCGTCGAGGTCATGATCGGGTTGGCGGACGGGTCACCCGGCGCGGAGATCCCGTATTCGACTTCGGTGCCGATGATGCGTTGCATGACTGCCAGCGTAGTGCCGGTCAGTGCGAGCGCAGCCGCAGCCTCGAGTACACGACGCCGGTGAGCACGGCCCCCAGCGCCGCCAGCGCCCCGTAAGCGATGAGCGCGTGGATCGGCGTCGGGTCCCACATGGTGTACATGATCGGGCCGTCGACGGATTCCTCGTCGACCGGCTTCACCTGCGCGACGTCCGGCGCGATGTACGGAACGTCGACGGCTTGCGCCGCGTTGGCATACGCCCAGTACGTCGGGAGCAGCCAGGTGATCGGCTTGACCGCCGCCGAACCGATGGCGATCAGTCCGCCCGAGAGGACCAGCTGGACCATGATGACGATCACCAGCGGCGGCATCGTCTGCTCGCTGGATCGGACCGCTGCGGAGATCGTCAAGCCGACCAGGACACTCACCCACGCTGCGGTCACGACCGCGAGGAACAGCGCCGCGGCCGGCGGGATCAGCGGACCATCGGCATCGGGAGGTGTCACATCCTGCGCCGACGGCAACGCCCGCAGCCCGTAGGTCAGCGCGATCATGATCGCGACCTGGAACGTGGTCACGAGGCAGAACACGATGATCTTGGCGAACAGGTACGCCGCGGGTCGCAGTCCCACCGCACGTTCGCGTTCGAAGATCGACCGTTCCCCGACCAGGTCGCGGACGGAGAGCGCCGTTCCCATGAACGCGGCACCGATCACCAGGACGGTGAGGATCTGCAGCGCCTCCCCCGGATCCTTCGGAAGCATCCCCGGGGGACCGTCGGGTGCGCTGAACCCCTTCTCCCCCGGGATCACCAGCGTCAACGCGCCCAGGATCACGGGCATCAGCAGGAGGACCGCGAGGTAGCCGCGGTCCGCCCAGATCAGACGCAGCTGCCGGCGCGACACCGTGCTCGTCTGTCGCACCAGACTCGAATGCGGCGGTGTGGGCGGCGGATCGATCGGCGGTGCCGACGACGGCCGAGAGGTCTGCGGATGGCGGTCCCGGTACAACGCCCATGCCTGGTCCGGCTGATCCGCGACGAATGAGAAGATCTCGGCCCAGTCGGATGTCCCCAGCTCGGCGCTGACATCGGACGGAGCGCCGCAGAAGGCGGTCTTGCCGCCCGGCGCCAGGAGCAGGACCTGATCGCACAGACTCAGGTAGGTCAGCGAATGGGTGACGACGAGGACGACGCGACCGGCGTCGGCCAGTCGCCGCAGCGTCTTCATCACCTGCTGGTCGAGTGCCGGATCCAGTCCCGATGTCGGCTCGTCGAGGATGATAAGCGACGGGCCGGTGAGCAGTTCCATGGCCACCGATGCGCGTTTGCGCTGACCGCCCGAGAGTTTGTCGACCCGCGTGTCGACGTGTTCGGTGAGCTGCAGTTCGCTGAGCACACCGTCGATCACCACGTCGCGGTCGGCGGTCGACAGGTCGGAGGGCAGCCGAAGCTCCGCGGCGTAGCGAAGGGCCTGCCGCAGGGTGAGCTTGTGGTGCAGGACGTCGTCCTGGGGGACCATGCCGATACGCGACCGGAGCGCCTCGTACTCGCTGTGCACGCCGCGGCCCTCGAAGCTGACGACGCCGACGGTCGGATTGCCGAGTCCGGCCACGATCTTCGAGACCGTCGACTTCCCCGCGCCCGACGGCCCGATGATCGCGGTGAGCGAACCGGGTGCCGCACGGAACGAGACGTCGTTGAGCAGGTCCTTGCCATCGATCGTGAGGCCGACGCCGTCGACCTCGAGGCCGCCGGCGACCTGGGCCTGCGGGCGGCCGCGCGTGAGGGTTCCCTCGGCCACCACGAAGTCGGAGTTGCCGATCGTGACGACGTCGTTCTCGCTGAGACGGTGCGCCATGACCCGCTGGCCGTTGACGAAGGTGCCGTTGACCGACCCCAGATCCTCCAGCAGCAGTCCCTGCGGTGCGCGGGTGAGGCGGGCGTGGTGACGGGACGCCAGGACGTCGCTCACCACGATGTCGTTGTCGGGAGTTCGGCCGATCGTCTGTGCGCCCGTGATCGAGATCGTCTCTCGTCCGCGCAGATGCCCGGGCACCTCGTACACGGCGGAGGCGTTCTGATGCAGTGCGGCCAGGTGCGGTGCGTCGGCGAGCGCACCGAACCTGGGCGGCGCCTGCTGGTATTGCGCGGCCGCCGGCGGACCGGTCTGCGGTCGCCGCGCAGTCTGCGGCGGTGTCTGCGGCTGGCGCTGGGGAGCCGGGGATGGGGGCGCCGGGTGGTGGGGCGCCGGGCGAGCCGGACTCGCCGCCCGCGGCGCTCCGGGGGTCGGTCGCGGCGGCGGTCCGGGCGGCGGTCCGGGCGGAGGTGCCGCCGGTGGTCCGGCCGGGGGCGCCGACTGCGCGGCCGACGGGGGCACGATGGTCGGCACGGACGGGCGTTGCGGCGTCAGGTCGACGACCGGTCCGGTGGTCGCGTCGCCGAGACGGATCTGCATCGGCCGATCGACCCGCACCGAGTCGAGCTTGGCCCCGTTGACGAAGAATCCGTTGGTGCTCCCCCTGTCGGAGACCGTCCACCCGTCGGACCACTCGAAGGCCAGGTGTACGCGCGAGACCAGCGGATGGTTCACGACCACCGCGTTCTCGGGCGTCCGGCCGAGTGTCGCAGGCGAAGTCCGGAGCACCTGGGGGCGAGACTGCGCCACGCGCACGTTGAGCGGGGTCACCGGTGTCGTATTCATCGCCGATCACTCTAGACGTCGGGAACGTCCGGTATCCGTCGAGGGAATGACTCCGCTGCGGGGCGACCGCTCAGAGGTACTGGCCGGTGTTCGACTCGGTGTCGATCGCCCGGCTCGCACCCGCGGTCTTTCCGGTGACCAGCGTCCGGATGTACACGATCCGTTCGCCCTTCTTGCCCGAGATCCGCGCCCAGTCGTCGGGATTCGTGGTGTTCGGCAGATCCTCGTTCTCCGAGAACTCGTCGAGGATCGAATCGAGGAGGTGCGAGATGCGAAGACCGCTCTGCCCGGTGTCCAGGTGGCCCTTGATCGCGTACTTCTTGGCCCGATCGACCACGTTCTGAATCATCGCACCGGAGTTGAAGTCCTTGAAGAACATGACCTCTTTATCACCGTTGGCGTAGGTGACCTCGAGGAACCGGTTGTCATCGGACTCCGCGTACATCCGCTCGACGACACGCTGGATCATCCCGTCGACACACGCCTGCCGGTCACCGTCGAACTCCGCCAGATCCTCCGGATGCAGCGGGAGCTCGGTGGTGAGGTACTTGGAGAAGATGTCGATCGCCGACTCCGCATCGGGCCGCTCGATCTTGATCTTCACATCGAGCCGACCCGGGCGGAGGATCGCGGGATCGATCATGTCCTCGCGGTTCGACGCACCGATGACGATGACGTTCTCGAGTCCCTCGACGCCGTCGATCTCGCTGAGCAGCTGCGGGACGACGGTGGTCTCCACATCCGAGGACACCCCGGAGCCGCGTGTCCGGAAGATCGAGTCCATCTCGTCGAAGAAGACGATCACCGGCGTACCCTCGGACGCCTTCTCGCGCGCCCGCTGAAAGATCAACCGAATGTGGCGCTCGGTCTCGCCGACGAACTTGTTGAGCAGTTCGGGACCCTTGATGTTGAGGAAGTACGATTTCGCCTCGCGGGCGTCGTCACCACGCGACTCGGCGATCTTCCGCGCCAGCGAATTGGCGACCGCCTTGGCGATGAGCGTTTTACCGCAACCGGGCGGACCGTAGAGCAGAACGCCCTTGGGCGGCCGCAGCGCGTACTCGCGGAACAGGTCCTTGTGCAGGAACGGCAGCTCGACGGCATCGCGGATCTGCTCGATCTGCCTCCGGAGCCCGCCGATGTCCTCGTAGTCGACATCCGGCACCTCCTCGAGGACCAGGTCCTCGACCTCGGCCTTCGGAATGCGTTCGAGCGCGTAACCGGCCTTCGAGTCGATCATCAGCGAATCCCCCGGCCGCAGCGTCCGGGAGTTCTCGCCACCGTCGTCGACGTGGATCAACGAGTCCGCGAGCGCGACGATGCGTTCCTCGTCACTGTGACCGACGACCAGCGCCCGCCGCCCGTCGGCGAGGATCTCGCGCAGCGCGGCGATCTCGCCGACCGCGTCGTACTCGAGGGCCTCGACGACCGTGAGCGCCTCGTTGAGGCGCAGCGACTGACCGCGCCGCAGGGAGGCGGATTCGACGTTCGGAGACAGCGTCAACCGCATCTTGCGGCCCGAGGTGAACACGTCGACGGTGTCGTCGTCGCAGACCGCGAGGAGGACCCCGTAACCGCTGGGCGGCTGCCCGAGGTTGTCGACCTCTTCACGAAGGGCGATGAGCTGGGAGCGCGCATCCTTGAGCATCTCGGTGAGCTTCCCGTTCCGGACGGTGAGACTCTCGACGCGCTGCTGCATCGTCGAGAACTCGACGCTGCTCGACGTCTGATCCGACTCGGTCATCGTGCCTCCTTCACTGGACTGCCATGACCACGCTACCCGCGTGTCGGACGTCGCTGAACGCGAAGGGTTTCGGTTCCGTCGGCGAGCCGCCGCGCAGTGATGAGAAACGCGGTGTGACCCTGCATCCGATGCTCGGGGCGGACGGCGAGTCCGACGGCGCTCCACTCGCGGACCAGCGACTCCCAGGCGCGAGGCTCGGTCCAGCACTGCTGTTCGCGCAGTCCCTCCATGACACGGGACAGTTGGGTGACCGTCGCGACGTAGACGATCAGCACCCCGCCCGGGAGGATCGTGCGTCGGGCGACGTCCAGGCACTCCCAGGGCGCCAGCATGTCGAGGACGATGCGGTCGTACTTGTCCTCGGGATCGTGATCGGCCAGATCGCCGACCACCAGTCGCCAGTTCTCGGGTGCCTCGCCGAGAAAGGTCTCGACGTTGCGAACCGCGTGCGCCGCGTGATCGTCGCGCACTTCGTACGACAGGACGCTGCCGGTCGGTCCCACCGCGCGCAGGAGCGAGAGCGTGAGCGCCCCGGACCCGGCGCCGGCCTCCAGGACGCGGGCGCCGGGAAAGACGTCGCCCTCGGCGACGATCTGCGCGGAGTCCTTGGGATAGATCACCTGGGCGCCGCGAGGCATCGAGAGCACGTAATCGGTCAGCAACGGGCGTAAGGCCAGATACTGTGTGCCCGACGTCGCCTCCACCACGCACCCCTCCGGCGACCCGATGAGGTCGTCGTGGGCGATGGCTCCGCGGTGGGTGTGGAAAGCCTTACCCGCCTCGAGGACGACGGTGAACTTGCGTCCCTTCGCATCGCTGAGCTGAACGCGGTCTCCCACGGCGAATGGGCCGGTCGTCGCCATCGTGCGCTGGTCCTCCGATCTCCGGCCGCACGTGCGTCGGGGGCCGGTTCGCGTGGCGCCGCCGACGGCGGACACCGGCGGTCACTGCTGTGACAACCTTGTCATAGGGTGCCGGTATGAACTTCGACGAGGTGCCGTTCGACTGCTACTACGAACCCGTCCCGACACCGCCTGGACACGACGACGGCTACGAGTACTTCCAACCGACCGAGGCCACGGTGAGCGTCTGGTCGCCGCAGATCCAGCACGGCGGACCGCCCGCGGGGCTGCTCGTGCGAAGCATGCTCGGCGCCGTCCCCGACGACGGCCAGGAGTTCACGCGCGTGACCTTCGAGATCTTCGGAGCGATGGGCCTCGGAGTCAACCGCGTGCGCGCGACGATGCCGCGGCCGGGTCGTCGCATCTCGATGGTCTCCGCCGACCTCGAGATCCAGGAGCCCGGCGGCGACTACCGGCTGGCCGGCCGCGCGGTGGCCTGGCGCATGGCCGCCTCCGACACGACATCGGCGCGGACGCTGCCGCGCGAACCGCTGCCGCTCGGCCCCGACGATCTCGACCAGATCATCGGCTTCCCCGACGACCCGGAGAACGGCGTCCCGTGGGGCAGAGTCGGCTTCATCGGGACCACCGTCGTCGCCCTCACCGAGGGACGCAACGGCCGATCGCAGGCCGTGTGGATCCGTCCCGCCCTCCCCCTCGTCGCCGGGGAGGAGCCGACGGACCTCGAACAGGTCTTCACGGTCCTCGACGTGGCCAACGGCGTCGGCACCGATCTCGATCCGCGGGAGTGGTCGTGGATGAACCTCGACACCACCGTGCATCTCGTCGGCCGGCCGACCAGCGGTTGGCTGGGCATCGATGCGGACCTGGCCGTCGGAACCCGCGGGTACGGGGCCAGCTTCGCCGACCTCTACGACGTCAGCGGCTTCCTCGGACGGTCGGCGCAGACCGACCTCATCGCCGCCCAGGGCTGATCGGCGACGAGCCCTGTCAGAACCGGCACGACCGGATGTCGGACGCCAGAATCGCACGGACGCCCAGGTACGACAGCTCGTCCATGACCGACTGGTGGGTCTTGCGCGGCACCATCGACCGGACGGCGATCCAGTCGGGATCGGCCAACGGCGAGATCGTCGGCGACTCCAGCCCGGGAGTCAGCGTCAACGCCTGGTCGAGCAGCGTCTTGGGGCAGTCGTAGTCGATCATGACGTACTGCTGGCCGAACACGACGCCCTGGACTCGCTTGATGAACTGCCGCGCCGCGCGGTTCGGTTCGGCGTTCGCCGGATTGCGGACCAGCACGGCCTCCGAGTCGCACAGCGATTCGCCGAACGCCGTCAGATCGTGGAGCCGCAGCGTGCGGCCCGACCCGACGACGTCGGCGATCACATCGGCGACACCGAGGTGGATGGAGATCTCGACGGCCCCGTCGAGCCGGATGATCTCCGCCTCGATCCCGCGGTCGGCGAGATCGCGGCGCACCAGGTTCGGGTAGGACGTCGCGATCCGCTTGCCCGCCAGATCGTCGACGGACCAGTCCTCCCCCGCCGGACCGGCGTACCGGAACGTCGACCCGCCGAAGCCGAGTGCGACCTCCTCGATCACCTCGGCACCGGAATCGGCGGCCAGATCACGGCCGGTGATCCCCAGATCCAGGGTGCCGGCGCTCACGTAGATCGCGACATCCTTGGGTCGCAGGAAATAGAACTCGACGTCGTTGGCGACGTCGATCACGTTGAGGTCCTTGGGGTCGGACCGCTTCCGGTAGCCAGCCTCGGAGAGGATCGCGGCGGCGGACTCGGACAGGGCGCCCTTGTTGGGGACGGCGACTCGCAGCATGGCGGTGCTCCTAGCGCAGTTGACGGTTTCGGGGTGACGTCGGTCTCCGAGTGGCATCGGTCTCGTCGGTGACGTCGACGTGCGTGCTCTACGGGCGGGCGGATCTACAGATGCCGGTACACGTCGTCGGGATGCAGTCCGCGCTTGATCATCATCACCTGGAGCCAGTAGACGAGCTGGGAGATCTCCTCGGCGAGGGCGTCGTCCGACTCGTGTTCGGCGGCCAACCAGACCTCCCCGGCCTCCTCGATGATCTTCTTGCCGAGCGTGTGGACCCCGGAGTCGAGGGCCGCGACCGTTCCACTGCCCGCGGGTCGGTTCCGCGCCTTGTCGGCCAGCTCGGCGAAGAGTTCATCGAAGGTTTTCACGCTATGTATTCTGGCACGCCCCGGGGTCGCGCCGCCGCTCGGGCCGACCGCCGTCAGCCGGGTCGCGCGACAGCCGCCGCGAGGTCCTCCAGGGTCAGCCCCACGAGGGTGTCGCGGTAGGTGTACGTCGGACGCACGGGAACCGGCACGGCCGACGGGACGACGATCGCGGGCACCCCCGCGGCGTGGGTGGCGGCGGCACCGACCGGCGAGTCCTCCACGGCCAGGCATCGGCGCGGCGCATGGCCGACGATCTCGGCGGCCCGCCGGTAGATGTGCGGCTCGGGTTTACCCGCCGCGACCTCGTCGCCGCACACCGTCGCGACGAACCTGTCACGACCGAGCGTGTCGAGCATCTCCTCGGCGACCTCGCGGATCGTGTTGGTCACCAGCAGCATCGGGATCTGAGCCTCGGCCACCAGTGCCAGTGCGTCGAGTGCCCCCGGACGCCACCGCAGTCCGTCCGCGAACAGGTCGAGCACCCGCTGCACCATTCGCGCCTCGTCCCCCTGGAAGTCGCGCCCGGACTCCGGCACGCGACCGGCGTCGTACACCCGGGTGAGGGCGTCGACAGAGCTGTTGCCCATCGTGGCCTCCCGCAACTCGGGCGTCATGACGGCCCCGACCCGCTCGGCGAACTCCTCCATCGCCAGCGTCCACAGCGGCTCGGTGTCCAACAGTGTTCCGTCCATGTCCCAGAAGACGGCCAGGGGAAGTGCGCGATCGTCGACCACAGCAGACGCCTTTCGGTGGGGACCGCCCAGCGGGTCCCACGGTCGTAGAGACTCAGGTGTTGAAGTACTTGGCCTCGGGGTGATGCAGCACGAACGCGTCCGTCGACTGTTCGGGGTGCAGCTGCAGCTCCTCGGACAGCTCCACGCCGATGCGCCCCGGCTCCAGCAGGTCGATCATCTTGGCGCGGTCGTTCAGATCGGGGCAGGCCCCGTAGCCGAAGCTGTAGCGGGCACCGCGGTACTCCAGATCGAAGAAGCCCTGCGGACGATCCGGGTCCTCGTCGGCCATCGCACCCGCGGTGAACGTCAGCTCTCGACGGACCCGCTGGTGCCAGTACTCGGCCAACGCCTCGGTCAGCTGCACTCCGATGCCGTGGACCTCCAGGTAGTCGCGGTAGGCGTTGTCGGCGAACAGGCGGTTCGCGAAGTCCGCGATCGGGGTCCCCATCGTGACGAGCTGGAACGGCAGGACGTCGACGGAACCGTCGGCCACGGCCTGCTCCCGCGGGCGGATGAAGTCCGCGATGCACAGGAACCGCGAGCGCTGCTGACGCGGGAACGTGAAGCTGTGGCGGACCGCCGCGGCGGGGTCGGGAGACTCGAGGACGTGCACGGTGTCGCCCTCGCTGACCGCCGGGAAGTAACCGTAGACGACGGCGGCGTGGGCGAGGATGCCCTCCACCGACAGCCGGTCGATCCATTCCCGCAGACGGGGACGCCCCTCGGTCTCGACGAGTTCGTCGTAGTCCGGCCCGTCGCCGCCGCGGGTCCCGCGCAGTCCCCACTGGCCGAGGAACAGTGCGCGCTCGTCGAGCATCGACAAGTAGTCGGCGACCGGGATCCCCTTGACGATCCGGGTGCCCCAGAAAGGCGGTTTCGGCAGCTCGTTGTCGACGGCGACGTCGGAGCGGTCGGGAACCTCGACCGGCTCCTGTTCGGCCTTCCGCTTCTCCGCGATGCGCTGGGAGCGTTCGCGACGTGCCTTGCGTTCGGCGACCTTCGCGGCGGCGGCCTTGGCTTCGGGACTGTCCGGATCGGGGCCCTCACCGCGTTTGATCGCCATCAGCTCGTCCATCAGGCTCAAGCCCTCGAACGCGTCGCGGGCGTACCGGACGTCACCGGAGTAGACGTCGGCGAGATCGCCCTCGACGTAGGTGCGGGTCAGCGCCGCACCGCCGAGGAGAACGGGGATCTCCGACTTGCCCCTGGTGTTCATCTCCTCGAGATTCTCCTTCATCACGACCGTGGACTTCACCAGGAGGCCCGACATGCCGATGACGTCGGCGCCACTGTCCTCCGCGGCCGACAGGATGGTGGCGATGGGCTGCTTGATCCCGATGTTGACCACGTCGTAGCCGTTGTTCGACAGGATGATGTCGACGAGGTTCTTGCCGATGTCGTGGACGTCGCCCTTCACGGTCGCCAGCACGATTCGGCCCTTGCCGTCTTCGTCGGTCGCCTCCATGAACTGTTCCAGGTGCGCCACCGACGCCTTCATGACCTCGGCGGACTGCAGGACGAACGGCAGCTGCATCTGGCCGGATCCGAACAGTTCACCGACCGTCTTCATTCCCGACAGCAGGGTGTCGTTGATGATCGACAGCGGCGGGACCTGCTCGCGGGCCTCATCGAGATCGTCGATGAGACCGTTGCGGTCGCCGTCGACGATCCGCTGCTCCAGTCGTTCGAAGAGCGGCATGGCTGCGAGTTCGGCGGCCCGCGACTCGCGCGCCGAGGCGGCCGAGACGCCCTCGAACAGCTCCATCAGCCGCTGCAGCGGATCGTAGTCGTCGGTGCGGTTGTTGTAGACGAGGTCGAGGGCCGTCTGCCGCTGCTCCTCGGGAATCCGCGCCATCGGCAGGATCTTGGACGCGTGGACGATCGCGGTGTCCAGGCCGGCTTTGACGCACTCGTGCAGGAACACGGAGTTGAGCACCTGCCGTGCGGCCGGGTTGAGCCCGAACGAGATGTTCGAGATGCCCAGGGTGAAGTGGACGTCGGGGTGCGACTCCTTGATTCTGCGGATGGCCTCGATCGTCTCGATGCCGTCGCGGCGGACCTCTTCCTGACCCGTGGAGATCGGGAACGTGAGGGCGTCGATGATGATGTCCTCTTCGGCGAGTCCCCAGGCGTCGCCGGTCAGGTCGGCGATCAGGCGTTCGGCGATCTCGACCTTGTGGTCCGCGGTGCGCGCCTGCCCCTGCTCGTCGATCGTGAGGGCGACCACCGCCGCACCGTGCTCCACGACGTGCTTCATGATGCGGGCGAACCGGGAGTCCGGTCCGTCGCCGTCCTCGTAGTTCACCGAGTTGACGGCGCACCGACCGCCGAGATGCTCGAGTCCCGCCTGGATGACCTCCGGCTCGGTGGAGTCGATCATGATCGGCAGGGTCGACGCGGTGGCGAACCGTGAGGCCAACTCGGTCATGTCGGCCGCACCGTCGCGGCCCACGTAGTCGACGTTGAGATCCAGCATGTGCGCACCGTCGCGGGTCTGCGCCTTGGCGATCTGGAGGCACGTCTCGTAGTCGCCGTCGATCATCGCCTCGCGGAACGCCTTGGAGCCGTTGGAGTTGGTGCGTTCGGCGACGACCAGGAAGCTGGCGTCCTGACGGAACGGGACGGCCGTGTAGAGCGACGACGTCTCCGACACGTGCTCCGGTGTCCGCGCCGGCGCCTGCACACCGTGCAGCGCTTCGGCGACCTGCCGGATGTGCTCGGGCGTGCTGCCACAGCATCCGCCCACGAACTGGAGCCCGTAATCGTGGACGAAGCCGGAGAGCGCCGACGCCATCTCCTCCGGAGTCAGGGGGTACTCGGCACCGTTCTTCCCGAGGACCGGGAGGCCCGCGTTGGGCATCACCGACACCGGGATCCGGGCGTGCTTGGACAGATAGCGCAGGTGCTCGCTCATCTCCGCCGGGCCGGTGGCGCAGTTCAGGCCGATCACGTCGGCGCCGAGCGGTTCGATCGCGGCCAGCGCCGCGCCGATCTCGGAGCCCACGAGCATGGTCCCGGTCGTCTCGACCGTCACGTGAGTGATGATCGGAAGGTGACGGCCGGCGCTCGCCATCGCACGTCGAGCGGCGACGACGGCGGCCTTGAGCTGGAGCAGGTCCTGCGAGGTCTCGATGAGGATCGCGTCGGCGCCGCCGTCGAGCATGCCCAGCACGCACTCGATGTAGGCGTCGCGGATCGCCTGGAACGTGGTGTGCCCGAGACTGGGGAGCTTGGTTCCCGGACCGATCGATCCGAGGACGAATCGGTCCGTCCCGTCAGCGGACGGTCCGAACTCGTCGGCGACACCGCGGGCGATCGACGTGCCGGCGTACGACAGCTCGCGGATGCGGTCGGCGATGTCGTAGTCGCCGAGGTTCGACAGGTTGCACCCGAACGTGTTGGTCTCGACCGCATCGGCGCCGGCCTCGAAGTATCGGCGGTGGATGTCGGCGAGGACATCGGGCCGCGTGTCGTTGAGGATCTCGTTGCATCCTTCGAGCTGCGCGAAGTCGTCCAGCGTGAGGTCGGCCGCCTGCAGCATGGTCCCCATCGCGCCGTCCCCGATGACGACCCGTCGGGACATCGCGTCCAGGAAGGTCGAGTCGTAGTCGGTTCGGGAGGAGTTCGTGAAGGACATGTCCGTCAGGGTAGTT
Organism: Gordonia shandongensis DSM 45094; assembly: GCF_000423025.1. GTDB lineage: Bacteria > Actinomycetota > Actinomycetes > Mycobacteriales > Mycobacteriaceae > Gordonia > Gordonia shandongensis. Next base: position 342,990 of record NZ_AUHE01000002.1, on the reverse strand, counting down.
CGCCGTTCTGTTCCGTTCTCCGTAGGCTCGGAGCAATGAGCCCCACGCCACCCGAGAAACACGACAACCTGGACAATTCCGACCGTCGTGGCGGGCTCCCTGTTTTGCGCAACCCGATTTTAATCGCCGCCTTCTCCGGATGGAACGACGCGGCCGACTCGGCGACCGGTGCCGTGGAGCACCTGGCGCTGGCCTGGGACGCCACCCCGGTCCGGGAGGTCGATCCCGACGACTTCTACGACTATCAGTCGACCCGACCGACGATCCGACAGAAGGACGGCGTGACCCGGCGGATCGAATGGCCGTCGACCGTGATCTCGTCGTGCGTCGTCCCCGGCGGTGACCGAGACGTGGTCCTGGTGCTGGGCCCCGAACCCAACCACCGGTGGCGCGCGTACTGCCGGCAGATCGTCGAACTGGCCGACGACCTCGGCGTCGAACTCGCGGTCGTACTCGGGGCTCTGCTCGCCGATGCGCCGCACACGCGGCCCGTCCCGGTCACCGGCACCGCCGAGAGCACCGAAGCCACCGCTCGGCTCGGCCTGCAGCCCAGCCGCTACGAGGGGCCGACCGGGATCACCGGAGTCCTGGCGGACGCCTTCGTCCAGGCGGGCATCCCCACGGTGTCCCTGTGGGCCGCCGTACCCCATTACGTCTCGCACACGTCGAACCCGAAGGCGACCCTCGCCCTGCTGACCACGGTCGCGACCGTGACGGGCCTGTCGATCGATCTGGGCATGCTCGCCGATCACGCAGCGGAATGGGAGGCCACGATCACCGACATGATCAGCGAGGACGACGATATGGCCGAATACGTCCAGGAACTCGAGGAGTCGAGCGACGAAGACCTCAGCGACGCGTTGCTGCGGATCGACGGCGATGAGATCGCGGCCGAGTTCGAAAAGTACCTCCGGCGGCGCGGCGACTCCGAGGCGTAGGAGACGAACCGTCAGTCGATGCGTTCGATGTCGACGACGGGCGTGGTCACGCGCCACGTGCGAACATCAGGATCGTCGGCGGCCGCCACCCAGAACTGCGCGGGCTCGCCGACCCGGCAGCTGGTGACGCCCAGCAGCGGGATGTCCTCCGAGTCGCGCCGCAAATCGCTGATGATCCACTCGTCGCCGTCGGGCCGTCCCACGCCGGGCGCCCGCAACAGGGTCATCGCGGCGAAGTCCAACAGGTACGTCGACGTCTGGGTCGTGACGGTCCAGACCCCTTCGGCCGTACCGCGCGGAATCCGTTCAGCTCGTGCCACGGCCGGTAGCCTATCGGATCGGGTCCCGGCCCGGCCGGATGGCAGTCGTCAGCGGCGCGGGGCGATGTCGACGCCGAGCAGGGCGTCCACGGCAGCGGTGATCAACCCGGGAGCCTGGGTCGACGAGCCGATCCCGATCGTCGCATCGGCGGCCCACGCATCGACGGCGGCCAGCGCCTTCGGGGTGTCGAGATCGTCGGCCAGATGCTGGCGCAGCCGCGCCACGGTGTCGGCGGCGTCGGGCCCGGTCTCCGCCTTGGCTGCTCGACGCCAGTTGGCCAGACGCCGCTCCCCGATCGCCAGCACGTCGTCGGTCCACATGCGGTCGCCGCGATAGTGTTCCGACAGCAGCCCCAGTCGGATGGCGCCCGGATCGACGCCTGCGTCCCTAAGCTTCGAGACGAGCACCAGATTTCCGAGGCTCTTCGACATCTTCTCGCCGTCGAGTCCGATCATTCCCGTGTGGACGTAGTGGCGGGCGAAACGGCGCCCGCCGGTGATGGCCTCGCCGTGCGCGGCGGAGAACTCGTGGTGCGGGAAGATGAGGTCGCTGCCGCCGCCCTGGATGTCGAAACCCATGCCCAGGCGTTCCAGGGCGATCGCCGAGCACTCGATGTGCCATCCGGGACGTCCGGGGCCCATCGGCGACTCCCATGACGGCTCCCCGTCGCGCGCCGCGCGCCACAGCAGCGCGTCGAGCGGATTCCGCTTACCGGGTCGGTCGGGGTCCCCGCCGCGTTCGGCGAAGAATCGGGCCATCGTCGCGGCGTCGTATCCGGACTCGTAGCCGAAGTGGTCGGTCGCATCGACCCGGAAGTAGACGTCCGGAAACTCCGGATCGTCGACGATGTACGCCGACCCGTTCTCCAGCAGGACACCCACCGCGCGAATGACCTCGTCGATCGTCTCGACGGCGCCCACGTAATCGCGCGGTGGAATCACCCGCAGGGCCTCCATGTCGGTCCGGAACAACTCGATCTCCCGGCTGCCCAGATCACGCCAGTCGATGCCGTCCCGCGCCGCCCGTTCGAAGAGCGGGTCGTCGACGTCGGTGATGTTCTGCACGTAGTGGACGTCGTGCCCGGCGTCCCGAAGCGACCGGTTGATCAGATCGAACATCACGTAGGTCGCCGCATGCCCCAGGTGGGTCGCGTCGTACGGGGTGATGCCGCAGACGTACATCGTCGCGACCTCGCCGGGCGCGACGGGCTTCACCTGGGCGTCGGCGGTGTCGTGGAGCCGGAGGGGAACACCGGTGCCCGGCACGGACGGAATGGGAGGCGAGGGCCACGAATGCATGCCGTCAACTGTATGTGCCCGGACCCCGGCGGCGCCGCCCCGGGGTCCGGCAGCGGGTGTCACAGACCTCCGAGCGTCCGGGCAGACGGTTCTAGAACGGCGGCCAGGGAATCGCCCGACTGTGCGGCGGCGACGGCATCCGGCGGCTGTCGAGGAGGTCGCCCACCCGGATCCGGAGTGCCTCGATCTCGTCGCCGCTGATCAGCGCGGCGAGTGCGACGACCAGTTCCGCGTCCGGCTGTGCCAGGAGCGAGTGCAGCACACCGAGCGCGGCCAGATCGTCGTCCGCGATGGGACGACCGGCCCACCCCCAGAGGACGGTGCGGAGCTTGTCCTCGGCATGCAGGCAGATCCCGTGGTCGATGCCGTACATCCGTCCGTCGGCGGTCGTCAGAACGTGACCGCCCTTGCGGTCGGCGTTGTTGATGACGGCGTCGAGGACCGCGAGCCGCGCAAGCCGGGCATCGTCCCGGTGGACCAGGGCCACCGGCGTCCCGTCGGCGTCGTGGCCGGCCAGGATCACGAGTGAACCGGGTGAGACGGCATCGGCCCGGACCACGTCGATCAGGTCGGACTCGGGTCCGTCGATCCATCGTTGGACCATGCCGGGTCCCAGATCGGCGTCGACTGGTCCGGACTGCCGCAGCGTCGTCTCCGGTATCAGATCCCAGCCGAGCGCCTCGCAGATGAGGTACGACGCGACCTCGCGACCCGCGAGCGTGCCGTCGGGGAAATCCCACAGCGGGGCCTCACCGCGTACGGGCTTGTAGACACACCTGAGTTCGTCGTCGCCTGCGCGAACCACGCAGGCCAGGGTGAGGTTGCTCGCGGACGGGATCCGGCCGAGCAGTGTCATCTCCCCCGAGGTGAGCAGATCGATCACGTCGCCGTTCACCGTGGTCAGTCGTCCCCCTCCCCGTCGCCCACATCACCATCGTCCGCATCACCGTCGTCTTCATCACCACGGTCTTCGGCCCGGTCGTCTCCCGCAGCTCCGTCCCCCGCAGCTCCGTCCCCCGCAGCTTCGTCCCCCGCAGCATCGTCACCGGAGTCGTCGTCACCGGAATCGTCGTCGCCGGAGTCGTCGTCGACGTCGAAGGAGGCGTCGAAGCCGGGCACCAGGCGGCTCAGGCCGGCCAACACCTCCGGGTCGACGAACTCGACGGACCGGCTGAACTCCGCATCGCGCTTGTAGCCGTTGCTGCGCGCACAGATGTGTCCCTCCGGGTCCAGCGGCTGGGAGCAGAGCGGGCACAGCGGTCGGCCCGCAGCGATCACCCGCATCGAACGGGCGCTGAACTCGCGTGCCTCGTCGGCGGTCAGGAAGATCCGAAGGGTGTCGGGCCCCTCATCGGTGTCGTCGAGGATCACAGACTCATCGATCGGCTGCTCGGTGACCGCCAGGAGTTCGATCACCACGGACGCGCCCTCCGCGTCCCAACCCAGGCCCATCGACCCCACCCGGAACTCGGCGTCCACGGGACTCTCGAGGGGATCGGTGTCGCTGACCTCCGACACCTCGGGCGGCACCGGCGTCCCGAATCGGCGTTGCACCTCGTCGAGCAGATAGCCGAGCCGATCGGCCAGGATCAACACCTGCTGCTTCTCCAACTCGACGCTCATCAGCCGCGCGTCCTGCGACACCTGCAGGTAGAAGGTGCGGTCCCCGGGAACACCGACGGTTCCCGCAACGAAGCGCTGCGGACTGCGGAACTCGTGAATCGTTCGGGCCATCGTTCGCATCCCTTCCCTCGGCTCGGGCCGCCTCGGCGCCGGCCCGTATCACGGTACCGTCCGGACTGGCCCCCTCAGACTCCCGTCGAACCGCCGACCGCGGCATCGGCCTGCGCGGGGCCGCGCGGAAGCACGAGCCGACCGGAGTTGTTGACCGTCAGCACAGACGGCCGCGCGGACCCGTAGTGGACGACGCTGATCGACGCCGGATCGACGACGATGCGCTGGAAGTGGTCCAGGTGCAGTCCCAGGGCGTCGGCGAGCACGCTCTTGATCACGTCGCCGTGTGAGAAGGCGACCCACAGGCCCTGACCGTCATCGCCGCCGTGACGACCGTCCAGGCGGCGCACGGCCGCGGTCGCCCGCCGCGAGACGTCGGCGAGACCCTCCCCGCCGGGAAACCGGGCGGCCGACGGCTGCTGCTGCACCGTCCGCCACAGCGGCTCACCGACCAGATCGCCCATCGGCCGGTTGCTCCACTGCCCGTAGTCGACCTCGATCAGATCGTCCTCCACGCGGGCGTGCACCCGGCCGCCGCTCCGAGCGGCCATCGCCGCGACGAGCGGCGCAGCAGTCTGCTCACACCGCTCCAACGGGGAACGCTCCACCGCGACGATCCGGTCGAGGACGTCGTCGAGTCGGTCGACCAACCCGGTCGCCTGGACGGCGCCGTGTTCGTCGAGGTCGACACCCGGCGTGCGACCCGCGAGCAGTCGCGCCGTATTGGCGGTGGACCGGCCGTGCCGGATCAGGATGACCGTCATGTCCGCCAGCGTAGTCAGCTGCTGATGACGCGCGTCGACAGCAGGACCAGGACCGCGACACCGAGCGCGATCCGGTACCCGCCGAACCAGCTCATCGAGTGGTGCGACACGAAACGCATCAGCCAGGCGATCGACACGTACCCCAGCACGAACGCGATCGCCGTCGCGACCGCGATCTGAGGTCCCGTCGCCGCCAGTCCCTCCCCTGCCGGCTCGAACACGTCCTTGAGACTGAACAGACCGGACGCCAGGACGGCGGGAATGGCGATGAGGAAGGAGAATCGGAACGCCGCCTCGCGTTCCAGGCCCGCGAACAGACCCGCGCTCGCCGTGGCGCCCGAGCGGGACACCCCCGGAATCAACGCAAGACACTGGGCCGCACCCATGATGAGCGCATCGCGCCCCGTGAGCTTCTCCAGGGTCCGCTTCTGTGCGGCGTACCGTTCGGCGGCGAAGAACACGAACGAGAAGACGATCAGCATGATCGCGACGAGCCACAGGTTCCGCCCGGCCGTCCGAATCTGGTCCTTGAAGACGAAACCGAGCACGCCGATCGGAATCGTGGCCAGAATCACGTACCACCCGACCCGGTAGTCGATGCCGCGGGCCGATGCGTCGCGAAGTCCGACGAACCACGCGCGGACGATGCGGCCGATGTCCTTGCCGAAGTACAGCAGGACGGCGAGCTCGGTTCCCAACTGCGTGACCGCGGTGAACGAGGCGCCCGCGTCGTCGCCGAACCACAGCTCCGACACGATCCGCAGATGCCCCGACGAGGAGATCGGCAGGAACTCGGTCACACCTTGCACGGCGCCCAACACGATCGCCTGGAGCCACGTCATCGTCTCAATCACGAACGCCGATGCTACCCATCGATGTCCCCGCGCCGAGCCATCACGCAAGATGGAGGCATGCGTGTGCGATCCCGTCTCTCGGCCCTCCTCGTCGCCGTGGCCACCGTCTCCGTCCTCACCGCCTGCGGCCAGTCCGACGACGGACCCCAGGACGACGTGCCGACCGTCACACCGGCGACGGCCGAACGGTCCCCCGCCGGGGGGCCGGCACCGACCGGCTCGATCGTCGCCCTCCCCCCGTCGGCGACAATCGTCGCGGCCCGCGGTGACCGGGACGCCGTCGCCGTCCTCGACGAAGCCGGACGGACGGTCCGCCTGTTCGCGACGTCTCCCGCGGCCGAGGGGCCCGACGACCGGACGACCGTCGACTGGACGACGCCGCCCCGCGAGATTCCGGTGCCGGAGCTGACGGCCCTCGCCGCCGACCGCGACGGTTTCGTCGGCGCCGGCCCCGCCGGGATCGTGCACCTGTCGGCGACCGGCGAGATCTCCGAACAGGCAGCCGACCTGACCGGAGTCCTCTCGGTCGCCGCACTCCCCGACGGACGCACCCTGGTCGGCACCGACCGCGGACGACTGCTCGTGTTCGCGCGCGACGGATCACGACAGCGAGACATCGGCGGGTGGGTCCGCGTCGACGACATCACGGTGGCACCGGAGACCGCCGGCGATCGGGCCGGCCAGGTGGTCGTCCTCGATCGTGCACAGTCGGCGGTCACCCCCGTCGACGTCGACAGCGGTGAACACAAGGCCGCACTGCGCGCCGGTGACGGCGCCACCCACTCGACCGTCGACCGCTACGGTCGCGTGCTGGTCTCCGGCACCCGAAACAACGAGTTCTACGCGTATTACGGGCAGCCGATCGTGATGCGGATGCGCGCCCCCGTCCCAGCGAGCCCCTTCGCGCTCGCCTACGACTCCGCACGGAACCTGCTCTGGATCTCGTCGACGGCGTCGAACACCGCCGTCGCGTACGCCCTCGATTCCGGTGAAGCGGTCGAGAAGCACCGGATCGCGACCGTCCCGCAGGTCGCCGCCATGGATGTCGATCCGACGAGCGGCGCGCTCCTGATGGTCTCCGCGCGGGACGGTGGACTCCAGGTCGTCGACACCGCGGCGGTGTCGTGAGCAGTCCCCGAACGTCGACCGGCCGTCGAGATCGCGTCCTCGGCACCGAGGAGAAGGACACCCCCGAATGCTGAGCGCAGTGAACAGCTTCCTCTACCCCCGCCTGCTCCGGCTGATGTTCCGCATCGACCCCGAACGGATCCACGGCATCACCTCGGCGCTGATCCGCCGATGCGGTTCGGCGCCGATACTGCGGACCGTCCTCGCCCGGATCTTCGCGCCGACCGACCCGATCCTGCGATCGACGGTCTTCGGAATCGACTTTCCGGCTCCGATCGGATTGGCCGCGGGCTTCGACAAGACCGCGGCGAGCGTGAACGCCTGGGGTCAGCTCGGCTTCGGATTCGCCGAGGTCGGGACCATCACCGGCCAGGCACAACCCGGCAATCCGACGCCGCGCCTGTTCCGACTGCCGGCCGACCGCGCCCTGATCAACCGGATGGGCTTCAACAATCCGGGTGCGGATGATGCGGCGACCGCACTGCGAGCACCTCGCCGGGGGCCGGTGCGCGTCCCGGTGGGCGCCAACATCGGTAAGACCAAGGTGGTCCCCCTCGACGGCGCCGTCGACGACTACCTTCACAGTGCCCGCACGCTGGGGCCGTCGGCCGACTTCGTGGTGGTCAACGTCAGTTCGCCGAACACGCCGGGCCTGCGTGATCTCCAGGCCGTCGATGCCCTCCGGCCGATCCTCGCGGCCGTGACCGAGGTGGTCGACGTCCCCGTGCTGGTCAAGATCGCCCCGGACCTCGCCGACGCGGATGTCGATGCCGTGGCCGACCTCGCCGTCGAGCTGGGACTGGCGGGAATTGTCGCGACCAACACGACGATCGCCCGCGACGGCCTGCGCACTCCGCCGGACACCGTCGAGGCGATCGGTGCGGGCGGCCTGTCGGGGCCGCCGGTCGCCGATCGCTCCCTGGAGGTCCTGCGTCGGCTGCACAGACGAGTGGGCGGCCGGATCGCATTGGTCAGCGTCGGGGGCATCGAGACCGTCGACCAGGCATGGGACCGAATCCGGGCGGGCGCCGATCTGCTTCAGGCGTACACCGGATTCATCTACGGCGGCCCCGTCTGGCTCCGCGACCTGCACCGCGGCATCGCGGACCGGCTGCGGGCGGAGGGATACTCATCGCTGTCGGACGCCGTCGGCACGGGCGTCTGAACACCGGCGTCCGCTGAGCCGGGCCCCGCGCGCCTCAGGATTCGCCGGGCAGTTCGAACACGCCGGTCAACACCCCTCGCGCAATGGCGCGAGAGTACAGGTTGAAACCCAGGAAGCTGGGGGTCGCGTCGGCGGGAAGCTCCAGCGACTCCACATCGACGGCGTGGACGGCGAACATGTAGCGGTGCGGGCCGTGGCCGGGAGGCGGCCCGGCGCCCACGAACTGCTTGAGTCCGGCGTCGTTGCCGAGGGTGACGGCTCCGGCGGGCAGATCAGTCGACTCGGGGGCACCCGCCCCGGTCGGCAGCGACGTCACCGAGGCCGGGATGTCGGCCACCGCCCAGTGCCAGAAGCCGGCGGCGGTCGGCGCGTCGGGGTCGTAGCAGGTCACCGTGAAACTCTTGGTCTCCGCCGGAAAACCGGACCAGCTCAACTGCGGCGAGACGTCCTCACCGCCGGCGCCGAAGATCGCCGAGACCTGCGGCGTCGGGAGGGTCTGCCCCTCGGCGAAGTCGGTCGACGTCACCGTGATGACCGGCAATGACGGCAACGCCCCGTAGGGATCGTACGCACCCACCATCGAATCCTTTCCCTGCGACTCATCGTCGTCGGCCCGGTCAGCAGTTGTGCATGAAATGCTCGAAGACCTTGGTGCCGAACAGAACCGACTCTACCGGCACCCGTTCGTCCACACCGTGGAACAGCGCGGCGAAGTCGAGGTCGGGTGGCAGCTGCAGCGGGGCGAAGCCGAAGCAGCGGATGCCCAGCCGCGCGAAGGCCTTGGCGTCGGTGCCGCCCGAGAGCATGTACGGCACCGTTCGGCCCTTCTCGTCGTGCGCGAGAACAGCCGCGTTCATCGCATCCACCAGATCGCCGTCGAAGGTCGTCTCGTAGGCGGGCAGGTGGGTGATCCACTCCCGCTGGACGTTGGGGCCGATGAGCTCGTCGATGGTCCGCTCGAACTCCTCCTGCCGTCCCGGCAGGACTCGGCAGTCGATCACCGCTTCGGCGTGCTGTGGAATCACATTCGCCTTGTAGCCGGCGGAGAGCATCGTCGGATTGGCGGTGTCGCGGAGTGTGGCGCCGATGATTCGCGCGAGATTGCCGATCTTGAACAGCGCCGATTCCAGGTCGGGCGTCTCCGGACTGAAGTCCAGACCGGTCTCCTCGGAGAGCGCGGCGAGGAACTCGCGAACCGACTCGGTCATCACGAGCGGAAACTGGTGAGCGCCGATCCGGGCCACCGCCGACGCGATCTCGGTGACCGCGTTCTCCGCGGCGAGGAACGACCCGTGGCCCGCCTGGGCGTCACAGGTGAGCCGCATCCACGAGAGCCCCTTCTCCGCGGTCTCCACCAGATACAGTCGCCGGACCTCGCCGTCCGGCCGGTCGACGGTCAGGGAGAACCCACCGACCTCGCCGACGGCCTCGGTGACTCCCTCGAACAGATCGGGCCGATGATCGACCAGCCAATGCGATCCCCAGGTCCCACCGGCCTCCTCGTCGGCCAGGAACGCGAAGACGAGGTCGCGCGGCGGCACGGTGCCGTCACGTTTGAACTGCCGGGCCAGCGCGAGCGCCATCCCCGCCATGTCCTTCATGTCGACCGCGCCGCGGCCCCAGATGTAGCCGTCCTGAACGGCGCCCGAGAACGGGTGGACCCGCCAGTCGTCGGCCTCGGCCGGGACCACATCGAGATGGGCATGGATGAGCAGGGCCCCGCGGTTCGGATCGGCGCCCGGCAACCGGGCGAAGACGTTGCCTCGACCCGGCATCCCCGACTCCACGTACTCGGTGGAGTAGCCGACCTCCTCCAGTTGCGCCGCAACCCATTCGGCGCACTCCCGTTCCCCGACGGTCGTCTCCGGACGTCCGGTGTTGGAGGTGTCGAATCGGATCAGTCGACTGACGATGTCGACCACTTCGTCGGTTGCGCGCAAGGCTGTCACCTCTCCATTCGTAGGGGATTTGGGATACCGGGGCAACCTTGGTTATTGTTATGCGGCGCGCCGCGATGCGGGGTGTGCAAACTACATCGAGTCCGAGTGGCGGAATGGCAGACGCGCTAGCTTGAGGTGCTAGTGTCCTATTAACGGACGTGGGGGTTCAAGTCCCCCCTCGGACACACTGACGACGAACCGCGAGAAGGCGAAAGCCTCTCGCGGTTCGCTGTTCTCGGAGTCGGTGTCGACGACGCTGTGCGGTGGCCCGCTCCCGCGTCAGCCGCGCGCATCCGCGGCCGGTTGGACGGCCGCGGATGCTTCGGAGTGACGCGCGGACGAATCGAGAACACCCGGTAGGTCGGGAATCGATGCGATGGAGTCCAGGACGTGGTCGGCGGCGTTGTCCTCGAGCGTCGCCCGCGGCGTCTGCCCCGTCAGCACACCGACGGACACGGCGCCGGCGTTGTTGGCCGCCTGCACGTCGACGGCGGTGTCCCCGGCGGCGATGACCTGATCTGCCGCGGTGACGCCGCAGCGCTGCATCGCCAATCGGATCATGTCGGGGGCCGGTCGGCCCGCGGCGACGTCGTCGGTGGTCACGACCGTGTCGAAGACCACTTCGTGGTGCGAATCGGCGGCGGCCGACCCGGCGACGCCCCAGTTGAGCGACTCCAACAGGGGTTCGACCACGGCGCGGTCGAACCCGGTCGTCAGCGCGACCTTGACGCCGCCGTTCTGCAGACGCGTGACGGTCTGTGCAGCACCCGGAACCGGAGTCGGCGGCTCGGTGCGGTAGCGCTCGGCGAGGATCTCGCGAAAGCGCACGAACGCGGACCGGGCCTGTCCGTCGTCCAGTTCCACCCCGCCGAGTCGGGCGAGATTCGCGATCGCGGTCACCTTGTCGGTGCCCATCCAGTGCGCGAGGTCCCCGTCGGCGACGTTCGCGCCGACCTCTTCGACGCAGGCGCGGAGTGCGTCGTAGACGGCGCCGCCGTCGTCGACGGTGGTTCCCGCGATGTCGAATGCAGCGAGGGTGATCATGGGTGGTCTCCGTTCGAAGTGGTGTGCATACAGGAGGATCGGGCGTGACCCGGGTGCGTCACGCGAGTCGGATATGGGGAAGGGCGCCGTCGGCCGCCGTCAGCCTGTTCTCGACCGTGATCGCGCACAGGCCGGGGACGTAACGGTCCTCTGCGGTCTCGACCGGTCGGCCCGCGGCGTCACGCGTGAGGCGCCGGGCGCGGATCAGCGGGGCCCCCTCGGGCACCCCGAGTGCCACGGCGTCGCGTTCGGTGGCCGCGACGGCGTCGATCCGATGGCTCGAACTGTAGAGATCGACACCGCGATCGATCATGAAGCGGTTGATCGAGCCCGAGTCGGGGTCGAACTCCATCAGCAACCGGCCGACCTCCCAGGAGAAGGTCATGTGCTCGATCACGGCGGGCTCGTCGTCGAGGGTCCGGACGCGCACGATGGTCACCACCGGGTCCTCCGGGGACACCTCGAGGGTGGCCGCCACGTCGCCGAGCGGGTTGGCGACCTCGTCGCCCGCCGCGTGTCGCGAGTGCAGCAGGGTGTGCTGTCCGGGCCGGTGTCCCTCGGCGTCGGCCCAGGCGGTGAACGACCCGAGCACGGTCGACGAGGGGCCCGGGACGGTGCGACGAACGAGCGGTGAGCGCCCGCGTCCGCCGACGAGGAGCCCCTCTGCGCGAAGTGTGGACAGCGCTTGCCTCACCGGTCCGCGAGACACCCCGAACTCGTCGCACAGTGCGGCTTCACTGGGGGCGCGACGCCCTTCGGGCCAGACGCCGGACGCGATCCGCGCTCGGAATTCGGCGCTGAGCTGCTCATGAATGGGGATGGACACGCATCTGAGTATACAAGTCGACGTGTCACCTTAGCGACTTCCACGTGAACGTCCCGTAACAGTGTGTTCACACTGTTTAACGACGAGAAAACTTATATAGACAAGTGGGCTCACCGGTTGCGAGTCAGCCCGGGCCGGGCGACGCTTCGAAGCGTGAGAATTCAGGAATGCGATGTTCTCGTCGTCGGCGCCGGGGTGGTCGGGCTCGGTCATGCCTCGGCTGCGCTCGACGCCGGACGGTCCGTGATCGTCATCGATCGAGACGAGCGCCCGGTCGGCGCGTCGATCCGCAACTTCGGGCATGTGTGCGCGACCGGACAGAGCGGGGAACTGCGGGAGCTCGCCCTCGGTGCACGCGAACGATGGCTCTCCGCGGCCTCCCGTGCCGGACTGGACGTCCGCCGAGACGCCGGCGCGGTCGCGGCTCGCTCGCACGACGAGATCGACGTCCTCGAGGAGGTCGCGGCAGCACGTGACTCGGTGGAACTCATCGACGCGGCGGCAGTGCGAGCGGAACTCGGCGGAGCGGGCGGTGCCGCCCTCGTCGGCGGGGCCCGCCTGACCGACGACCTGCGCGTCGACCCCCGTACCGCCGTGCCCCGCCTCGCCGACTGGCTCGGAGCGCGGGGCGTCGAATTCTCGTGGCGCACCTCGTTCCTCGGCGTCGACGACGCCGGGCCGGGCAGGGTCCGTGTCCGGACGTCCCGCGGGATCGTCACCGCCGCGGAGGTCTACGTCTGCGTGGGACACGACCTCGACCGTCACTTCCCCGATCTGGCCGACGAAGCGGGGGTGGTCCGCTGCTCGCTGCAGATGATGCTCACCGACGATCCGGGGTTCCGGGTGGCGCCGGCGGTCCTCACCGCGACCTCGCTGCTCCGATACGCCGCATTCGCCGAAACCGGTGCTGCGGCGGCGCTGCGCACCCGACTGACCGGAGAGCGGCCCGATCTGCTCGCCGCCGACACGAACATCATGCTCACCCAGCGGCCCGACGGCGGACTGCTGGTAGGCGATTCCCACACGTCCGACAAGACCGTCGATCCCTTCCTCGACGAGGGGGTGTCCCGTCTCATCCTCACCGACGTCGAGGACGTCCTCGGCACGTCGCTGACCGTCCGCCAGCGATGGCAGGGGGTGTACGCCAGCCGCCCCGGGGGGCCCTACCTGGTGGGTTCGCCGGCACCGGGCGTGCACGTCTGTGCGGTGACCACCGGCGTCGGCATGACGATCGGTCTCGAACTCGCCGCACGCCACGTCGCCGGTGAACTGGTGGCCACCGTCGACTCCCCCACCTGACCCCCGTTCGACCCCATCGACCGCACGACCGTCCCGTCCCACCCGACATCCCGGAGAAGAGGATCCATGAAGAGCTTCACTCGCGCGGCCACGGCACTCGCCGCCGCGCTCAGCATCGCCGCGGTCGCCGCCTGCGGCGGCACCGGCGGCAGCGCCGACGACCCCGACGCGGTGACCGTCTACAGTGCCGACGGACTCGCATCGTGGTACAAGACGCAGTTCGCGGCGTTCGAACGGGAGACCGGCATTCGGGTCGACTACGTGGAGGGCGGCTCGGGCGAAGTCGTCTCACGTGCGGCCAAGGAGAAGGCCAACCCGCAGATGGACGTTCTGGTCACCCTCCCGCCGTTCATCCAGCAGGCCGATCGCCAGGGGCTGCTCGGCGACACGTCGATCGCCGAGGCCGACGCGCTGCCTGCGCAGGCGAAGGCCCCCAGCGGTCACTACCTGGCGTTGGCCGACAACTACTTCACGATGATCCGGGGCACCGCCGTGACGCCGGCTCCCGAGACGTGGACGGACCTCCTCGACGATCGGTTCGACCAGAAGATCCAGTACTCGACCCCCGGACAGGCCGGCGACGGGACCGCGCTGCTCCTGCTCCTTCGCCATGTGATGGGCGACGACGGCGCCCTGGACTACCTCGGTCGACTCCAGGCCAACAACGTCGGCCCGTCCGCCTCGACCGGCAAGCTCGGGCCGAAGGTCTCCAAGGGCGAGTTGGCCGTCGCCAACAGCGATGTGCAGATGGCGCTGGCGTCGATCGCCGACGACGGCGCGGCGTACGAGACGTTCATCCCCGCCGGTCCCGACGGAAAGCGGACGACGATCGCCCTCCCCTACTTCATGGGACTGGCCGCCGATGCGCCGCACCCCGAGAACGCCCAGAAGCTGGTCGACTTCCTGATGTCGGTCCCCGTGCAGAAGACGCTGGCAGGCGAGGTCTTCGGCATCTCGGCGCGCACGGACGTCCCGACGACGGGAGACGACGAGGCGATCCGTGCCGCCGTCGCCGGGGTCGACGTCTGGCAGCCGGACTGGTCGGAGGTCGACGAGAACTTCCAGGCCCTCATCGACGCCTACAACAAGGCGACGGACCAGTGAGCGCCGCACCGCGGCAGCAGCCGCTCGCCCCAGTCCGTCAGACACCAGCCCGTCAGACACCAGCCCGTCAGACACCGGGCGACCACACGCCGGTCTCGACGGTTCCCGCCGTCGCACTGCGCGACGTGTCGGTGGCCTACGGGAGCACGATCGCCCTCGCCGAATGCAGCTTCGAGGTCGCCCGCGGCGAGACACTCGCCCTCCTCGGACCGTCCGGGTCCGGTAAGTCGACGGCCTTGAAGGCGATCGCCGGTTTCGAGGACGTCGTGGCGGGCGACGTCGAGATCGACGGTCGCACGGTGACCGCGCTGCCGCCGCGCGACCGGGGCGTCGGCTTCGTGGTCCAGCACTACGCCCTCTTCCCGCACATGAACGTCCGCGCCAACGTGGCGTTCGGACTCAAGGCGCGCCGCACACCGCGCGCCGACATCACGCCGCGAGTCAACGAGGTGCTGCGGATGGTCGGAATGCTGTCCTATGCCGACCGGCTGCCGCGTGAACTCTCCGGCGGCCAACAGCAGCGTGTCGCCATCGCACGGGCCCTCGCGGGCCAGCCGGACCTCCTGCTGCTCGACGAGCCGCTGTCGGCGCTCGACACCCGGCTTCGCGAGGAGATGCTGATCGAACTCCAGCAGCTCCGCCACGACCTCCCGGACATCGCGATCGTCCACGTGACGCACGACCAGGCCGAGGCGTTGGCCCTCGCGGACCGGATCGCGCTCATGCGCAACGCCCGCCTGGAGGCGATCGACACCGCCGAGAACCTGTTCCACCGTCCGCCGAGCGAATTCGCGGCGACCTTCCTCGGCGGCGCCGACATCCTCCCGGTTCGGGCCCTCGACCACATCGATGCCGGTGCGGTCGGCCCCGTGGATCACGGTGGTGCCGGACTGCGTGCCCGCAGCAGCCGCGGTGCTCGGCGCGACCAGCAGGTGTCGTTGGCCGTGCGCCCGTGGGCCTGGGAGTTCAGCCGCACCGTGCCGGACAACGGTCTGGAGGTCGACGTCGTCGACCTCCAGTGGCGCGGTTCGACCCGGCATGTGCGGGCCCGTGTGGCGCACACCGATCTGCCGATCGGCGTCGACGTCCCCGTGCTCCGCGACGCTCCCCGACCCGGTGAACGGTTGTGGGTCCGCGTGGATCCGGCGGACGTGCACATGGTTCCCGCGGAGAAGAGCGCATGACGGCGACGGTCACGGCGCCGCAGCGGCCGACGACCTCGCGGCGGCGAACCGTCGGTCCCGGCCTCGCCCTCCTGATCGGTCCGCTCGTCGTTCTCGGCGTCGGGTTGGGGTACCCGCTGGCCTGGGTGATCGCCAAGAGCTTCACCGACCGCAACGATCGATTCGCCGGGCTGTCGACGTGGTCCACCACGCTGTCGGATCCGGCGGTCCACAAGGCGGTGTGGCGGACTGTCGAGATCGCGGGTCTGGCGACCGCCGGTTGCCTGGTGACGGGCACGTTCATCGCGTTCGTCCTGGCGTTCGTGCCCTTCCCCGGCGCCGGCGCGATCGTGCGGATCATCGAGGCCGTCGTCTCGTTGCCCTCGTTCCTGCTGCCGCTGGCACTCGGAGTCCTGTTCGGACCGGTCGGCGTGATCTCCTCGATCACCGGCGACAATCTCACCCTGATGAGTTCGGTCACCGGCGTGGTCCTGGCGGAGATCGCCTTCTACACCCCGTTCGTGGTCCGTCCCGTCCTCGCGGCGTTCAGTCAGTTCCCCGGCGTGCACATCGACGTCGCCTCGTCGTTGGGGGCCGGACCGTTGAGGATCGCGACTCGGGTGATCCTTCCGCGGGTGCGGCCGTCACTGGCGGCCGCCGGATCGTTGACCTTTCTGCTGACCCTCAACGAGTTCGGCATCGTCCTGTTCACCGGGGCGAAGGACGTCATGACCCTGCCGATGATGATCTACACGAAGTCGATCGTCGGCTCCGATTTCGCAACGGCGGCCGTCATCGCCGTCCTCCAGTTGGCCCTCTCGGTGACCGTCTATCTCGGGTACCGACTCATTCTGCGGCGCTTCGACGCCCGGACGGGAGTCTGATCGATGCTCATCCGCACCACCTCCGCGCGGGCGGTGATCTGGACGGTGTTCGCCGTGATCGTCGGCGTCTTCGTCATCGCACCCATCGTCGTGACCGCCCTGACCGCGTTCTCGTCGAACTGGACATCGGTCCTCCCGTCGGGGCTCACCGGGACCCATATGGCTCAGACGCTCACCGAGGACAACCTCCAGAGCGTGGTCGTCTCGGTCCAGACCGCGTTGATCGCCTCGGCGATCGCAGTCGTGATCGGCACGTGGGCCGCCTTGGCGGCGCGGCAGGCGCCCACTCGTCTCAAGGGGATCATCGACACCGTGTTCCACGTCCCGGTCGCGGTGCCGTCCGTCGTGATCGGACTCGCGGTCCTCATCGCCTTCTCATCCCCGCCGCTGGTGCTGAACGGTACGCCGACCATCGTCATCGTCGTCCAGTCGCTGCTGGTCCTGTCGTTCGCCTATTCGATGGTCGCGGCCGCCGCCACATCGCTCGACCCGGCGCTCGACCGGGTGGCCGACTCCCTCGGGGCGCGCCCGGCGCGGATCCTGTTCACCGTGACGCTGCCGCTGTTGGCGCCGGCGATCGCCGCGGCGGCCGGCCTGTCGGTGGCGCTGTGCATGGGCGAGCTGGGCGCCACGATCATGGTCTACCCCGCATCGTGGAGGACGCTTCCGGTCACGGTGTTCGCCCAGTCGGACCGGGGGGAGATCTTCTCGGCCGCCGCGAACACGCTGCTGTTGGTGATGGTGAGCGTCGTGATCCTCGGTCTCTTGAGCCGGATCCGGTCGCGTGCCGCGGTCCGGTGAGGCGCGGAGGGCCCGTCAGAGGCCGGCGGCGCGGACGATCTGCTCGGCGGCGAGCGCCGGAGTCAGGGTTCCGTCGAGGATCTGCGACTCGACATCGCGTCGCACGCTCCGCACGTCCGAGTCGGCGTCGAGTCGGTTGAGAACCGTCTCGCGGACCATCGTCCACATCCAGTCGACCTGCTGCTGCGCTCGACGACGGTCGAACTCGCCCGCCTCGGCGAGCGTCGCCCGGTGTTTCAGCACGGTCTCCCAGAAGCGATCGACGCCGGTGTTCTCCAAGGCGCTCATCGTGAGGACCGGCGGGGTCCACACCGCATCGTGCGGGTAGATCAGGCCCAGAGCGTTGCGGAGCTCGCGCGCCGCGCCGCGCGCCTCGGTGACGTGTTTGCCGTCGGCCTTGTTCACCACGACGATCTCGGCGAGTTCGAGAACGCCCTTCTTGATGCCCTGCAGGGAGTCGCCGGTGCGCGCCAGGGTGAGGAAGGTGAAGACGTCGACCATACCGGCGACGCTGACCTCCGATTGTCCGACGCCGACGGTCTCGACGAGCACCACGTCGTAGCCCGCGGCCTCGACGAGGACGATCGTCTCGCGGGTCGCCTTGGTGACTCCGCCGAGAGTTCCGGCCGTCGGCGAGGGGCGCACGTACGCCCGGTCGGCGGCCGACAGCCGCCCCATCCGGGTCTTGTCGCCGAGGATCGATCCTCCGGTCCGGGTCGACGACGGGTCGACGGCGAGTACCGCGACGCGATGTCCGAGGTCGATGAGGTGCATTCCGAGCGCCTCGATGGTCGTCGACTTCCCCACGCCGGGGACCCCGGTGATCCCGACCCGGTACGAGGAGCCGGCATGCGGCGTCAACGCCAGCAGCAGCTCCTGGGCGGCGTCGCGGTGATCGGGCCGGGTCGACTCCACGAGGGTGATGGCACGGGCGAGCGTCGCCCGGTTCCCGGCGAGGATTCCGTCGGCGAGGGCACCGACGTCGACGGGACGTCCACCGCGCCGCGGCGCCGAGGCACTCATCGGTCGGCGGCAGCCAGTTCCAGGCCCAGCTGATCGGCCAGTTTGTGCAGGAGGTCGACCGCACTGTCGGCGATCACGCTTCCGGGCGGGAAGATCGCCGCCGCGCCGGCACGGTACAGGTCGTCGAAATCGCCCGGCGGAATCACTCCGCCGACCACGATCATGATGTCCTCGCGGCCCACATCGGCCAATGCCTTCTTGAGGGCGGGCACCAGGGTCAGGTGCCCGGCTGCGAGCGACGAGACGCCGACGACGTGCACGTCGTTGTCGGCGGCCTGGGAGGCCACCTCGTCGGGCGTCGCGAACAGCGGACCGACATCCACGTCGAATCCGAGGTCGGCGAACGCCGTGGCGATGACCTTCTGACCGCGGTCGTGTCCGTCCTGGCCCATCTTGGCGACCAGCACGCGGGGACGACGCCCCTCGGCCTCGGCGAAGGCGTCCACGACGGCCATCGCCTCATCGATCTTGCTCACGGACTCACCTGCTTCATGGCGGTACACACCGCTGATCGTGCGGATCTCGGCCTGATGTCGACCGAAGACCTTCTCCATCGCGTCGGAGATCTCGCCGCCGGTCGCGCCGTGGCGTGCGGCCTCGATGGCCAGGGCCATGAGGTTGTCGTCGAGGTTCGAACCTCCCGGCTCCGCCGCCGCGCGGGTCAGGTCGGCGAGTGCCGACTCGACGGCGGCGCCGTCGCGCTCCGCGCGGAGCCTCTCGAGCTTCGCCAGCTGCTCGGCGCGGACCTTCGAGTTCTCGACCTTGAGGACTTCGATCTCCTCGTCCTCGTCGACGCGGTACTTGTTGACACCGACCAGGGGCTGACGTCCCGAATCGATCCGCGCCTGCGTTCGGGCGGCGGCCTCCTCGATGCGGAGTTTGGGCAGCCCCTCGTTGATCGCCTGTGTCATGCCGCCGGCCTCCTCGACCTCCGCGATATGCGCGCGGGCCTTCTCGGCGAGCTCGTGGGTGAGCCACTCGACGTAGTTCGAACCGGCCCAGGGGTCGATCGGCCGCGTGGTACCCGACTCCTGCTGAAGCAGCAGCTGGGTGTTGCGGGCGATACGTGCCGAGAAGTCGGTGGGCAGGGCGATCGCCTCGTCGAGTGCATTGGTGTGCAGCGACTGCGTGTGTCCCTGCGTCGCGGCCATCGCCTCGACGCAGGTGCGGGCGACGTTGTTGTAGACGTCCTGCGCCGTCAGCGACCATCCCGAGGTCTGCGAGTGCGTCCGCAACGACAGGCTCTTCGGGTTCTTCGGCTCGAACTTCGCGACGAGCTCGCTCCACAGGAGGCGCGCCGCACGCAGTTTGGCGACCTCCATGAAGAAGTTCATGCCGATGCCCCAGAAGAAGGACAGTCGAGGGGCGAACTGATCGATGTCCAGTCCGGCCTCCAGCCCGGCGCGGATGTACTCCACCCCGTCGGCGAGCGTGTACGCCAACTCCAGATCGGCCGTCGCCCCGGCCTCCTGGATGTGGTAACCGGAGATCGAGATCGAGTTGAACTTGGGCATCTTGGTGCTCGTGTACGCGAAGATGTCCGAGATGATCCGCATCGACGGCGTCGGCGGATAGATGTAGGTGTTGCGGACCATGAACTCTTTGAGGATGTCGTTCTGAATGGTTCCGGCCAGCTTCTCCGGCGGCACGCCCTGCTCTTCGGCGGCCACCACGTACAGCGCGAGGATGGGCAGAACGGCGCCGTTCATGGTCATCGACACCGAGACGCTGCCCAGATCGATACCGTCGAACAGCTGCCGCATGTCCAGGATCGAGTCGATCGCGACGCCCGCCATCCCGACGTCGCCGGCGACACGCGGATGGTCCGAGTCGTAGCCGCGGTGGGTCGCGAGGTCGAACGCGACCGACAGGCCCTTCTGCCCGGCAGCCAGGTTGCGGCGGTAGAAGGCGTTCGACTCCGCCGCGGTCGAGAAGCCGGCGTACTGTCGGATCGTCCACGGCTGATTGACGTACATGGTCGGGTAGGGACCGCGGATGAAGGGCGCGGTCCCGGGGATGGAGTCGAGCGGATAGCCGGCGTCGCGTGCCGCGTCGCGGTCGGCCCGCGTGAACACCGGCTGCACGGCGATCTGTTCGGGCGTCTGCCAAGTCACCTGGTCGGCGTCGTATCCGTGGGCCGAGGCGAGTGCGCCGGTCTGATCGGCGCCCGTGCCTGCGGGCTCGGCGCGTCTCCCGCCGGACAGGTCGACATCGGCGAAGTTCGGAATGCTGTTCTCGCTCATGCGTCTGCGCTCCCGCGGTCGGTGAGTTCGTCGAGAAGGTCGGTCAGGGTGGCCACGGCGTCGATGCCGACGCGCAGCGCGCCGTCGGGGACGTCCGCTGCGGGCCACTCCCGTTCGGATCCGGCCATGAGGACCCGGTGGACGCCGGCGGCGCGCGCGGCCGCAAGCACGGCGGGTCCCTCCTGCTCGTATCGGGCGGCGGTGCCGCACACCACCGCGACGCGGTGGGTGCCTGCCACATCGGCGACCTGATCCGCGGAGATCGGTCCCGGGTTCACGACGTCGATGCCGCCGGCCGCGAGCAGGTTGGTGACGAATGTGGTGCGCCCGTTGTGTTCGGCGATGCTGCCGACCGGCAGCAGCAGGACGTTCGGGCGGGCACCGGTGGCCGCGGCCGCATCGGCGCGATCGCGCAGCGCCTCGAATCGCCGGGCGACGCGCGCCAGTCTGCCGGTCGCCGTCGCGAGATCGACGGTGTCGGAGGTGCCGACCGGGCGCGCGGGCTCGGCCAGATTCGGGAACTCGCTGACGCCGGTGACGGCGGCGGTGCGGTGCGCGACGGCTTCGTCGCGCGCGGCGAGCGATTCGGCGATCTGTCGCTCGATCCATCCGTCGTCGAGCGCCGAGCGGTAACCGCCGAGCCGCTCCACGGTCGTGAACACGTCCCAGGCGGCCGCGGCGAGGTCGTCGGTCAGCGATTCGACGAACCACGATCCGCCGGCCGGGTCGAGGACGCGGCCCAGATTCGACTCCTCGAGGAGCAGCAGCTGAGTGTTTCGCGCGATGCGGTGGGAGAAGGACGCGCTCGACGTTCGCTGGTCGGCGGGCAACGCGGCGTCGTAGCCCAGGACCGTCACCTGATCGGCGCCGCCGAGTCCGGCACCGAAGGCCGCGACGGTGGACCGCAGCATGTTGACCCAGGGGTCGCGCTGGGTGAGCATCGCCAGGTCGGTGACCGCGTGGGTGACGGCCGCACCCGCATCGGGGGCACCGAGGACTTCTGCGACTCGCGCCCACACGCGCCGCAGTGCGCGCAGTGCGGCGATCCCGGCGAACTGGTCGTCGTCCACGCCCACGGCGAAGGTGAGCTGCCCCAGGGCGGCCTCGACGTCGAGGCCCGCGGCCGTCAGGTCTCGGATGTGCTCCACCGCGGCGGAGACGATGAGACCGAGCTGCTGGGGATGAGTTGCTCCGGCCTGGCTGAAGTCGGTGCCGTCGACCCGCAGGGCTCGCACGCCGGTCGGCGTCTCGGCGGCGACGGCAGTGGCCTCGGCGACATCGACGGTGGCGCGACCCGAGTAGGCGGCTGTGAGCGGCGACAGGCCGAGGCTCTGCACGGTGGCTGCCGTCGGCGACGCGGTGTAAGGACTCTCGGGACGCGCTTCGCGCAGCGCGAGGTAGGCGCGGGCGGCCGCGATTCCGTCGGCGCCGGCGTCGAGGGTGACCGGCATGAGGTCCAGGTACACGCCGTCGAGGACGGTCGCGAGATCATCGGCGGCGAGGCCGTGTCCCAGGCGGATCCACAGCCCGCTGGTGCCGTTGGCGGCGGCGTCGAGGATCGCCTCGTTGACGGCGGCCGGCGTGACGTCACCCTCGTCGCCGAATCGTTCGGTGACCCGCCAGCCGGTCGTGACGTCGCGGACGGCGTCGGCCCCGCGGACGAACGGGAAGCGGCCCGGCAGTCCGTTCTCGTCGGTCTCGTCCTTCCGCGTGTACAGCGGTCGGATGACGGTGCCGTCACCGGTGTGCGTCGAGAGCATCGCCTCGGGGGTGTCCGGGAGCGCATCGGCCTCGACCCGGCGCGACTTGGCCAGAACTCCGGCGGCCGCCGCCGACCACTTCTGGTAGGCCTGCTGCAGGTCGGGGGCCGTGGGCGCGTTGTCCGTCTGATCACTGACCGTCATCGGCGCGCTTCCTCCATACGTTGATGTCGCGGGTGTGGACGTTGCGGATAAGGATGTTCTGCGAAGTCGCCTCACGATAACCGATCAAACGCTCGGCCGAGAACGCGGCCTGTGATCCACACCGTAAACTCGAGGTCGTGCGCAGTGATTCACCGCGGGCCGTCCCGTGTGCCGAGACACCCGTGCAGCTCGGTGCGACGGGAGACGGGGTCACGGGAGACGGGGTCAGAGGAGACGGGGTCACAGGAGACGGGGGAAGGCCCGTCGACGATGAGCCGACCCGGCGGCGCCGCGCCACGCGGATGGCCGTGCTCCGCGGTGCGATCGTGATGATCGGCGTGATCGTGCTGCTCGCCGCGGCCACACTGACGCCGATGCCTTCGATCGCGACGGCCAGGGCGTGGTCGGATTCGCTCGGCCCCTGGTTCGCCGTCGCGTTCTTCGCCGCCTATGCGGTGGTGCCGATCGCGCCGGTCCCCCGAACTGCGTTCACGCTCGCCGCCGGCGTCCTCTTTCCACCCGCCCTCGCGTTTGTCGGGGCGACGGCGTCCTCACTGTTCGCGGCGGTCGTCGCATTCTCGATTGCGCGGCGGGCCGGTCGCGAGCGCATCCAGCCGTATCTGCGGCGGCCGCGTTTGGCGACGATCGAGCATCGGCTGGCACACCGCGGCTGGCTGGCGGTGGGCGCGTTGCGGATGATCGCGGTGTGCCCGTTCTCGGTCCTGAACTATCTCGCCGGACTCTCGAGCATCCGCCTGTGGCCGTATGTGGTCGCGAGCCTCGTCGGTATGACGCCCGGCAACGCGGCCGTGATCTTCCTCGGCGACGCCCTGGCGGGCACCGGATCGCGGCTCGGGATCCTGATCTCCGCAACGCTGTTCGCCGTCGGCGTGGTGGGGCTCATCCTCGACACCCGGATGCCGGTCGGGGGCGAGTCGTCGCGACGAGGTGATGCCTCGCAGCACACCATCGACAAGTGATATGACTTGTTATAACCAATTCAATCCAATAGGCTTGATTTCACCCGGTGGTGCCGAAACGGAAGGGCGGACGTCGTGTACGTGATCACCGTCGACCAACGCGGCAGCCGTACCGACACGGACCGCGTTCCCGAACTCATCGCGACCGGCTCGGATCACCCGGGTCTGCTCCGCCCGTTCGAACGCACGGCCGGGGACGAGGTCCAGGCGGTCTTCGAGACACCCGACGCCCTCGCCCGACTCGCCGTCGACTTGGCGGTCTCCGGCCACTGGAGCGTGGGAATCGGCGTCGGCGACGTCGAGACCCCGCTGCCCGCGCAGACCCGTGCCGGTCGCGGCGCCGCGTTCGTCGCCGCGCGGGACGCGGTCGACGCCGCGAAGAAGGACTCCCGCCGACTGCGTGTCGCCGGACAGTCCCCGTGGTGCGAGCACGCCGGGGTCGCGGGCGCCTACCTGATCGAATTACTGATCGACCGGTCCGAAGCCGGCCGGGAGGCAGTGGCCCTGATGGCCGCGGGATACACTCAAGCGGCGGCCGCCGAGGTCCTCGGCATCACACCGCAGGCGGTGTCGCTCCGCCTGCGTCATGCCCGCTGGGATCTCGAGGGGCCGGGATTGGAACTGTTCGCGCGGTTGCTCCGCGCGTCCGACGAGGGGGACTGAATCGATGCTGCCGTTCTTTCTGCTGACCTGCCTCATAGTGTTCGCCGTCGGGGCCGGTCTCGTCCGCTCCCGTCTCTCCCGGTCCGACACGATTTCTGATCGAGGTCTCCTCGCGGGCGATGTCGCTGCAGCGGCGGTGTCCGCCATCCTCGTCGGGCTCCTCGTCATCGCGGGCGTCTCGTGGACCATTGCCGAGAGCGGCGCGCGCGTCGCCCTCATCATCCTCGTCATGCTCGCCGCCGCGGCCACCGGTGGCCCGATCGTCCGACTGGTGCTCGCGGCGGGCCGCATCCCCACACGGGGCGACAATCACGATGACGAACCGCAGGCCCCACTGCGCGGCGGCCGCGTCATCGGTGTCCTGGAGCGGGCGGCGGTCGTCGCGTCCCTCCTCGCCGGATGGCCCGCCGGTCTGGCCGTCCTGCTCGGCGTCAAAGGCCTCGCGCGGTTCTCCGAACTGCGCGCTCCCCGAGCCAGCGAACAGTTCATTCTGGGCACCTTCGCGTCAGTGCTGTGGGCGTGCGCGATGGCCGGCGCCGGCCACCTGATCCTCACCTGACAGCGACTCCGGAGCGCTCCGCCCCGGCGACGGCCGACGATCCAGCCCCGGCGACGGCCGACGATCCCTCACCGGCGATAGCCGACGATCACGGCATTGAGAGCTGCTGCCCGCGCCCGCCGTGACAACTCGGCGAGTTCCCGCAGCGCCGTGTCGGCGGCGGCGAGTTCCCCGCCCGAATCGCCGAGCGTCCCCCGCCCCGCGAGCACCACGATCGCCTCCACCCGGTCCGCACTCGCGAGGACCCGATCGACTCGCGGATCGTCGTGTGGCGGGAGATCGATGCGGCGTCGCCGTGCGACGTCGCCGACGGCCTCGCGCACCTCGGCGGGAGCCGTCCTGCGCCCGCCACCGAGTCCGGACAGCAGGTTCGCCGCATCGCCGATCGCGCCGCGCAGCCGGTATTCGATCTCGCCGAGGGGTTCGTCGACGCTCAAGGCGTCGACCGCGACGGGAGTCGAGTAGCGGATGGCCTCCCAGCGGCACCGCTCACCGGATCCGCGCGGAATCAACGCCAACCCCGCCGCCGGCCCGTCGGCGGGAGCCGGTCGGTCGTCGACGACGAGGACCTCACCGACGGCCATCGCCGCATCGGTCGCGCGCCCCGGCGGCAGTCCCTGCGGGTCTCCCGGAGCCGGGAGGCGGACGACGAGATGGGCGGCGCGCGACACCGCGGACAGCAGCTCGAGCGTCCCGCCGCCCGGGGCGTACTCGTGCACCTGGGCGTACTCGCCGAGGGTCGACAGGACGTCGTCCGCCGAGCAGCGGCCGGCGTCTCTGGCGGCAGCCCAGACCGCAAGAGCACCCGCGGATCCGGGGCGGAGCAGATCGGTTCTCGATGACGTCATCGCCTGGCCACGATACCCGTCCCCGCCCCGGCGCGGCCCGGCCTCGTCTGCGCCGCGGCGTACTACGCTTGGCAGCCGTGTTCGAAGATCGCTATGGCCGAGACGTCCTGTCCACTCCACGCCGTCGAGCCCCGAAGGCCCCCGAGGTGGCCGCCGAACGAGGACTCGTCGTGGAGGATGCCGGAACCGGGTTCTGCGGAGCGGTCGTCGGTATGGAACGCAGCTACGCCGCAGATCTCGTCCGGCTCGAGGACCGGCATGGTCGGACGCGGGTGTTCCCCCTGTATCCGGCGGCATTCCTGATCGACGGCAGAACCGTGACCCTCGTCGCACCCCGGTCGGCCGGACCCCGTGCGCCGGTGCGGACCGCGTCCGGTTCCCGGACGGCTCCGCAGCGCCGCGCCCGGACCGCGCGCGCCGGCCGGATCTTCGTAGAGGGCGTCCACGACGCCACCCTCGTCGAGCGCGTCTGGGGAGACGATCTTCGCTCCGAGGGCGTCGTGGTCATCAGCCTCGACGGACTCGACAACCTCGCCGATGCGCTCGCCGAGTTCGTGCCCGCCCCGCACCGGAGAGCCGGGGTCCTCGTCGATCACCTGGTGGCAGGAACCAAAGAGGCCCAGCTGACCGCGGAGGTCGGTCCCGACGTCCTCGTGCGGGGGCACCCCTACGTGGACGTGTGGCAGGCGGTGAAACCCGCATCGGTCGGAATCGCCGAATGGCCGGTGATCCCGATGGGGACCGACTGGAAGACGGGGATCTGCGACGAACTCGGATGGGGCTCGCCGCGGGACGGTTGGCGGCGCGTGCTCGACGCGGTCGATGACTTCCGAGACCTCGAGGTCCCCCTGCTGCGGAGTGTCGAGGAGCTCATCGATTTCGTCACCGCCGACCCGGAGTCGACCTGATCGGGTGCGGCGTGGTCGGTCGGCTCAGTCGGCGGTGACCGGCCGCCGAGCCGGGACGCAGCAGTCGGGACGGCACGGCGACCCGTTGTCACCGCAACCCATCGCCGACAGGTCACCGTCCCCGTCGACGTACCGGTCGACGAGGTCAGCGACCATCTCGATGAACTCGGGCTCGGTCCCGACCGTCGGCACCCTGGTGTACGCCATCCCGAGGCGCTCGGCGACCTCGCGCGCCTCGGTGTC
This sequence comes from Gordonia shandongensis DSM 45094, assembly GCF_000423025.1. Classification (GTDB taxonomy): domain Bacteria; phylum Actinomycetota; class Actinomycetes; order Mycobacteriales; family Mycobacteriaceae; genus Gordonia; species Gordonia shandongensis. Next base: position 316,356 of record NZ_AUHE01000002.1, on the reverse strand, counting down.
CAGATCCCAGACCACTTCGAGGTGATCGGAGATGAAGCCGATGGGCATCACCGCGACGCGTTGGACGCCCCGTCCCGCGAGAGCGCCGAGGTGATCGCACACATCCGGTTCGAGCCACGGCACCTGCGGCGGACCCGAGCGCGACTGCCAGACCACATCGAAGTCGGCGACTCCGCAGGCCGCGGCCACGGACTCCGCCGCGGCCCGCACCTGCCGTGAATACAGGCGGCCCTCCCCCGCCGCCGGCCCCGCGGCGCGGTCCGCCGCCTCCGGTACCGAATGCGCGGTGAAGACCACGCGCGCGTCACGGCCGAACTCGGCCAGCGTCCTGTCGAGGACGGTGGCCGCCGCACGCACGAATCCCGGCTCCGTGGAGAACTGCGGGAGCTTGCGCATCACCAGGTCCTCGGCACCGACGTCACGCCATGCTCCGGCCACGTCCTCGTGGTACTGCCTGCATCCGGAATAACCGCCCCATGCGGACGTCGGGAACACCAGGATCCGGCGATGACCGTCTCGATGCAGCCCGCCGACCACATCGCCGATCAGCGGATGCCAGTTGCGGTTGCCGAAGTAGATCGGCAGGTCGGTCCGGCCCCGCCGGTCGAACTCGGCGCGCAGAGCGTCGATCATGTCGAGATTCAGCCGATTGATCGGCGACACCCCGCCGAAGTGCAGATAGTGCTCGACCACCTCATCGAGGCGCTGAGCCGGGACGCCTCGCCCCCGCGTCACGTTCTCGAGAAACGGGCGCACGTCCGCCGGCTTCTCGGGGCCGCCGAACGACAGGAACAGCAGGGCGTCGAACTTCGCACCCGTCACGTCGCCGTCGGTCCTCTCACTGCAGGAAGTTCTCGGGGAACCAGGTGTTGTGGCTCGCGCCGCCGTCGACGTAGATGATCGAACCGGTGGTACCCGGCAGGAAGTCCGACAGGACGGCGCACACGCTCGTGCCGACGACCCCCGGGTCGTCGACGTTCCACCCGATCGGCGACGCCCCGTCCCAGTACTCGTTGAGCATCGTCAGCTTCTTCGCGTCGTCGGTCGCGGTACCCGAGATGGCCTTGGCCGCCAGCGTCTTGATCGGGCCCGCGGCCACCAGGTTCGACCGGATGCGCTTGGCCTCGCCGACCTCGCGCGCCACATAGCGGTTCACCGACTCGAGGGCCGCCTTCGCCACGCCCATCCAGTTGTAGTCCGGAAGCGCGGTCCGCGGATCGAAGTCCATTCCGACGATCGAGCCGCCCTCGTTCATCACGGGAAGCACGGCGCGGGCGAGCGCCGCGTAGCTCCATGCGGAGATCTCGAACGACTTGGCGACGTCGGGGCCGGGGCCGTCGAGGAACGGGAGCGCGTCGGGGCCCATCAGGGTCTTCGGGGCGAAGGCGATCGAGTGCACCACTCCGTCGACGCCGTTCGGGGCCAGCTCGCGGACGCTGTCGGCGAGTGCGCCGAGGCTGTCCTCGTCGGTCACGTCCAACCCGATCGCGGGCGGAGTCTCCTGCGGAAGGCGCTTGGCGATCCGATCGATCAGCCGGAGGCGTTCCGGAATGCCGGTGATGATGACGGTGGCGCCCTGCTCCTGGGCCACTCGCGCGGTGTGGAAGGCGATCGACGCATCGGTGATGATGCCGGTCACCAGGATGGTCTTGCCCGCGAGGATTCCGCTCACGACGTGCTCCTTCGATGAGTCTCGGTGTGTACGGCCGGGATCGGCCCGTCGGGTGTCAGTGCCCCATGCCCATGCCGCCGTCGACGGGGACGACGGCGCCGGTGATGTATCCGCCCTGATCGGACGCCAGGAAGCTGATGGCGGCCGCGACGTCCTCGGGGCGACCCATGCGGCCGAGCGGAATGGCCTGCTTGGCCATGTCCACGTACTTGTCCTCCATCTCGGCCGTCATATCCGTCTCGATGAAGCCGGGCGCGACGACGTTCGCCGTGATGTTCCGGGACCCGAGCTCACGGGCGATGGAGCGCGCCAGACCGATCAGTCCGGCCTTCGACGCCGCGTAGTTGGCCTGCCCCGGGACGCCCGACGTGGCCACGACGGAGCCGAGGAAGATCATCCTGCCGAACCGCCCGCGCTGCATCCCCTTGGTCGCGACCTTCGCACAGCGGAAGGCACCGGTGAGGTTCGCGTCGACGACGTTCTCGAAACTCTCCTCCGACAGACGCATCAGCAGCATGTTGTCGGTGATCCCGGCGTTGGCGACGAGCACCTCCACCGGGCCCTGGTGCTCGGCGACAGCGGCGAACGCCTTCTCCACGGATGCGTTGTCGGTGACGTCGCACTGCACGCCGAAGAGTCCGTCGGGTGCACCCGATCCGCGGTGTGTGACGGCGACCTTGTGGCCGTCGGCGGCCAGCCGCCGCGCGACCGCCAGGCCGATGCCGCGGTTGCCGCCGGTCACCAGGACGGAGCGAGGGGTCTGGGCGGGGATCGATGAAGTCTCTGCCATGGTTGTTCAACCTATCTCAGGGGAGTCTGCGGTTCAGGAACAGGGCTGCGAACGAGCCGATGATCGCCAGCAGGGTTCCGGCGATCAGCCAGGGGCGGGAATTCTCGCCTCGCTGCCGCTCGTAACCGATCTTCTTCTGCAGTGTCTCGTAGACCTTGTTGAGCTCGTCCAGGCTCGATGCGGTGAAGAAGTCGCCGCCGGACAGGTTGGCGATGGTCCGCAACGAGTCGTCGTCGACGGGCACCGGAACCCGCTCCATACCGCCGCCGGGGTTCTCGAGATCGACGGTGCCGGTCAGGGTGCCGAACGAGATCGTCGAGACCGGAACGTCCTTCTCCTTGGCCTTGCGGGCCGCGGTGAATCCACCGCGCGGATCGTCGGGACTCTCGGGGACCGTCTGCTTGCCGTCCGAGAGCAGGACGATGCGGGCGGGCGGTGCGGCGGCATCGCCCCCGAGTGCGGCGTTGAGGGTCTGGATCTGCTGGAGTCCGGCGAAGATGCCCTCTCCGGTCGCGGTCTTGTCGGCGAGTCTGAGTCGGTCGAGCGCCGTCTTCGTCGCATCGTGGTCCGGTGTCGGCGACACCAGTGTCGAGGCGGTGCCCGCGAACGAGATCAACCCGAGGTTGATGCCGTCGGTCAGGTCGTCGGCGAATCGCTTCCCGGCCGCCTGTGCCGCCTTCAGGCGGCTCGGCGCCACGTCGGTCGATTCCATCGAATTGGAGACGTCGACCACGAGCATGACGGTAGCGCGGTTTCGGGCGACATCGCGTTCGGACATCGGGCCGGCCATCGCGACCGTCAACAGCAGCAGTCCCACGAGCAGTATCGCGACCGGCACGTGGCGGAATCGATCCTGGACGCGCGGTGTGACCGACTTGAGCATCTCGAGGTTCGCGAACGTGATCGCCCGTGAGCGCCGCCGCCGCATCACGATCACATACGCGGCTGCGAGGGCCACGACCAGCAGGCTGGCCAGCAGCCACCACGGGTGAGCGAGGAGATCGTTCATCAGCGCGCTCCGGCCGACAGCGTGCGTCGCCGCGCGGCGACGAAGCGCACCGTCTCGGCGATCCAGTCGCGGTCGGTGCGCAGCCGCATCACGGGGCCGCCGGCGCTGCGAAACGACCGGACGACGGCGTCGCGGTGCTCGGCTGCGGCCCGCGCATAGTCGTCGCGGACACGGTCGGTGACGTCGATGTCGACGATGTCGCCGGACTCGGCGTCACGAAGGGTGACCGGACCGACGGGCGGCAGCTCCTCGTCCCGCGGATCCAGGACCTGCACGCCCAGCAGTTCGTGATGGCCGCCGATGGCGCGCAGCGATCGATCCCAGTCGACGGTCCCGAGGAAGTCGCTGATGACGACGGCCAGCCCGCGACGCCGCATCGGGCGGCGCAGGGCCTCGAGTCCCGCGTTGAGATCGCCGCGGACGCCGGGTGCGGAGCGGGTGGTCGTCGCCATCGCCCGCAGCAGCGCGCGGTCGTGCGCCCGGCCGCTGCGCGCCGGGATGCGGACCACGTCGTCGCCGGTGACGATGATCGCACCGTGCCGGTTTCCGCCGCCGGCCGTGAGATGGACGATGGCGGCGGCCGCCGCCACGGCGATGTCCCGTTTGGTGTGCTCGGCCGTCCCGAAGTCGAGGCTCGCCGAGGCGTCCATCACGAACCAGGTCTCCAGTTCGCGGTCGGCGATCATCTGCCGCACATGCGGGACCCCGGTCCGGGCGGTGACCGCCCACTCCATCCGGCGGATGTCGTCGCCGGGCTGATACTCCCGCGCTTCGCCGGGCTCGGAACCGGGACCCGGGATGAGGCCCAGGTGCTCGCCCTGCAGCACGCCGTCGAGCTTTCGGCGCACCGTCAGTTCCAGGGAGCTGAGCGCCGCCGTCAGCGCGGGGTCGGTGAGTGTGCCGTCCGCGAACGACGGCAGACCGCTATTGACCGGCATCGCCCTGCTGCTGGTTCGGCTGCGGGTTCACCGGGTGCTGCTGGGGCGCCTGCTGCTGGGCCACCGGGTGCTGGGCAGCCGACTGCTGGGCCGCCGGCTGCTGGGCCGCCGGCTGCTGGGGACCGGGCGCGGCGACCTGCGGCGGCGCACTGGGGGCCGCGGCGACCTGCGGCAGCGCGATCGTCTGCAACACGCGCGTGATGATGTGGTCGGGCGACACCTCGTCGGCCAGGGCGTCGTACGAGAGTACGAGACGATGCCGCAGCACATCGGGGATCACCTCGACGACGTCCTGCGGGATCACGTAGTCACGACCGTGGATGAGCGCCAGCGCCCGCGCCGAGGCGATGATTCCCAGCGTCGCGCGCGGCGATGCGCCGTATGAGAGCCACTGAGCCACGTCGCCGAGTCCGGCCTCCTCGGGCCGCCGCGTCGCCGTGATGACGCGAACCACGTAGTCGACGAGCGCGTGATGCACGAACACCGTCCCGGCCAGCTGCTGGAGCCGGATCGTCGCAGCCGGATCGAGAATCTGCGATGCCGTGGGCGGAGTGTTCCCCATCCGGTAGACGATCTCGCGCTCCTCCTCGACCGAGGGGTAGTCGACGAGGACCTTGAACAGGAAGCGGTCGCGCTGCGCCTCGGGCAGCGGGTAGACGCCTTCGTTCTCGATCGGGTTCTGCGTCGCCATCACCAGGAAGGGGTCGGGCATCGGGTGCGTGGTGCCGCCGATCGAGACATGACGCTCGGCCATCACCTCGAGCAGGGCCGACTGCACTTTGGCCGGTGCGCGGTTGATCTCGTCCGCGAGGACGAAGTTGGCGACCACCGGCCCCAGCTCGGTCTCGAACTCCTCTCGGCCCTGCCGGTAGATGCGGGTGCCGATGAGGTCGGTCGGTACCAGGTCGGGCGTGAACTGCACCCGCGAGAAGCTGCCGCCGATCACGGTGGCGAAGGTCTCCACGGCCAGCGTCTTGGCCACGCCGGGAACACCTTCGAGAAGGATGTGACCGCGGGCCAACAGCCCGGTCAGGATGCGCTCGACGAGCTTGTCCTGTCCCACGATCACACGCTTGACCTCGAACATCGTGCGCTCCAAGAGCGCACGATCCTCAGCGGTGAGGGTCGGGTCGGTCGCGTCCGTGACCGACCGCGTCGAGGTGACGCGGGTGCGTCCGCTGCTGCCAGGTGATGTCAAACCGATGCTCCTGCCGGTCGAGGCGTGCGTGATACCGCCACCCACAGTAGCGGGACTCGTGGCGACTCAGAGGAGCCGCACGACATTCGGCATGGCGCCGTCGGTGCGGACCGGCGAGATCTTCACGACGTCGCCCGAGGCGGGCGCCTCGATCATCGTCCCGTCGCCGAGGATCAACGCCACGTGCTGGCTGGCGTTGGGTCCGTAGAAGATCATGTCTCCGCGCTTCATCTCCGACAGCGGGACCTGGGGCCCGGAGGTGTACTGGTATCCGGTGTAGTGCGGCAGATCGATGCCGACGGCGGCGAAGCCGTAGATCATCAGGCCCGAGCAGTCGAATCCGACCTTCTGGTAGTCGCCGTAACTGTCGGCCACACCGCCGTCCCGGATGCCGAGCGTCGGTCCGTTGGCGTCACCGCCGCCCCAGGCGTAGGTGACGCCGAGCTGCGACTTCATCCGGTCGATCACGAGATCGATCGCCTGGGGGCCCCGCAGGCCCGGGCGGATCTCACCGCCGCCCCCGCCGCCGAGGAGGCCGCCGAGCAGGTTCGAACCGAGGCGCGAGATCACATCGCCGCCGGGCTCCTCGCTGCTGCCGCCGATGCCCAACTCGTTCAAGAACTCGGACTTCGGGAGGTCCTGCTTGCCGATCAGGCTCGCCAGCAGTGCCTGGCCCGTCTCGACGGCGAGCTTGGTCGCTGCTTCCGCCGCCTGCGCCACCGCGTCGTCGCCGGCCACCGGCTTGCTCGGAATCTTCTTGAGGGCCTTGTCGATCGCGTCTGCCGGGGTGCGGCTCCCCGAGTCGCCGGAGGTCGTCTGACGCATCGCCTTGAGCCGCTGGGTCAACGAGTCCCGCTCGGAGACCAGCTTCTCCCGTTTGCCCCGCTGGGTGGACAGGGCGGTCTCCGCCTCCTTGACCGCCGAGACCGCGGCGCGCTTGCGGGCCGCCGCGTCATCGGCCGCCATCGTCGTCTGCAGCCGCGTGGCCTCGGTGGCGGCGACCCGGTTGGCCTGCTGGTTGCGCGCCACCTGGAGTTTGCGGATCGTCGCCTGCTGATCGCGGGTGATCTGGTCGACGGCCGTCATCTGGTCGAGAACCTTCGAGGGATCGTCGGACGCGACGTACTTGGTCATCGCTCCGCGATTGTTGCCCTGCCGGTTGACCGACCGGACGAATGCATCGAACTCCTTCTGGGCGGCCTCCACTCGGGCACTGACCGAGTGCAGCGACTTCTTGGCACTGGAGCTGGCGGCCGCGGCCACCTGCTGTGCCGCGAGGGCGTTCTGGAAGTCGACCAGCGTGCGGTTGACGTTCTCCTGTTTGATCTGGACGTTCGACGCCAGGTCGCTGAGGGACTGGTCGACGTCGGCGATCTGGTTGATCAAGGACGCGACGGGATCGGCCTTGCCGGGGTCGGCGGCCGCTGGCCCCGCACCCAGTAGGCCGACGAGCACGGCGGCGCCGAGGGCGGCACCGCGGATCGCCCAGCGCGCGCCGGAAGAGGCTGGCTTCAACTCGAGTACTCCCTTGTAACGTCAATCCCCTGAGCACCATAAAGTGTCTCCAGCACCGTACGTCACATAGGCAACACGTGAAACCTGGTTCGATGAATTACAAATACGTGATTACCTGCGGAAACGTTCACCAACTGCAGAAAGGCGAAAGCCTTAGAAAATCGTCACAGTTGAATAACACGGCCCGAACGCCGTGCAGATACGGCCTCAGGCGTCGTCCGAGTCCGCCGACGTCGCATCGCCCTCGTCGGCACCCGGCTCCGCGGCCGTGGCCTCCGCGTCGCTCGACGCCCGGGCAGTGCCCGCGGAGGGCGCCGTCGCCGATGACGTCGTCGAGACGGCGGTGCGACGCCGCCGCACCATCCGCCACCGAGCGACGGCCGCGCCCACGGCGACCACCACGATCAAACCGATGGTGACACCGGTCCAATCGACGTTCGGATCGACGGCCTTGTGGTAGATCTGCGTCGCCGCCGCCGTCACATCACCGGTCTTCACCGCTTCGTGGCTGCCGTCCTCGAGTTGCACGCGACTGAACTCGTCCGAGGCGGTCCCCCGTCCAGACGGTCCGAACACCAGCACGGTCCCACCGACGTCGCGCTGCAGGGTGGTCGCGATGTCGCGGTAGACGGTGAACGGAGAGTACGACTGGTCGAGGACCACGACATGCAGGTCGTGGCCATCGTCCGCGGCCTCGGAGACGAGCTTCTCGAGTCCGGGCCGCGCAGGTGCGGGCGCCCACACCCCGCTCGAGGTCAACGAGGCGGTGATGGCCGGCATGTCGAGGTTCGACCACGCGTCGACCGGGACGCCGGTCGTGGACGGCGAGGCGAGCGGGAAGACCGTCGGGCCCGGGTTCATCAGAGGTGGCTCCCTCGCGTGGTCGAACAGATGTCGTCGCCGAGGATACGGCAGAACCGGTGCGCGGTCCCCCGCCGACCCCGTTCGCGGATGAATTCCCCGTGTCGACTCGCGGTTACCCACCAACCAGTACGCCCGTACTGCTATGATGGGGTCGTAGCACGCGGTCGACAGCCCACCGCTGCTGCGAGGCTTTCGAGAAGAACGTCTGTCGGCGCAGCCCGCCGACGACAAACGCATGAGATGAGTGGAGCACACGTGAGCATCAACACCTTTGACTCCCGCGGCACCCTCCAGGTCGGTGAGAACTCCTACGAGATCTACCGTCTGAAGGCCGTGCCCGGCACCGAGAAGCTGCCGTACGCGCTGAAGGTTCTCGCCGAGAACCTGCTGCGGACCGAGGACGGCGCCAACATCACCGCCGAGCACATCAACGCCCTCGCCAACTGGGACCCGTCGGCCGAGCCGAGCACGGAGATCCAGTTCACGCCGGCTCGTGTCCTCATGCAGGACTTCACCGGCGTTCCCTGCGTCGTCGACCTGGCGACGATGCGCGAGGCGATCACCGCCCTCGGCGGCGACCCCAACAAGGTCAATCCGCTGTCCCCCGCCGAGATGGTCATCGACCACTCGGTGATCCTCGACGTCTTCGGCCGCGCCGACGCCTTCGAGCGCAACGTGGAGCTCGAATACCAGCGCAACAGCGAGCGCTACCGCTTCCTGCGCTGGGGCCAGGGCGCGTTCGACGACTTCAAGGTCGTCCCCCCGGGCACCGGCATCGTTCACCAGGTCAACATCGAGTACCTGGCCCGCTCGGTCATGGTCCGCGACGGCAAGGCCTACCCCGACACCTGCGTCGGCACCGACTCGCACACCACGATGCAGAACGGCCTGGGCGTGCTGGGCTGGGGCGTCGGCGGCATCGAGGCCGAGGCGGCGATGCTCGGCCAGCCGGTCTCCATGCTCATCCCGCGGGTCGTCGGCTTCAAGCTGACCGGTGAGATCAAGCCGGGCGTGACCGCGACCGACGTCGTGCTGACCGTGACCGACATGCTGCGTCAGCACGGAGTGGTCGGCAAGTTCGTCGAGTTCTACGGCAAGGGCGTCGCCGAGGTGCCCCTGGCCAACCGCGCCACCCTGGGCAACATGAGCCCCGAGTTCGGCTCCACCTGCGCGATCTTCCCGATCGACGAGGAGACCATCAACTACCTGCGCCTGACCGGTCGCGACGATGAGCAGCTCGCTCTCGTCGAGGCCTACGCCAAGGAGCAGGGCATGTGGCACGACCCGGAGCACGAGCCCGAGTACTCGGAGTACCTGGAGCTCGACCTCGGGGACGTCGTCCCGGCGATCGCGGGTCCGAAGCGTCCGCAGGACCGCATCCTGCTCTCGGAGGCCAAGACGGCCTTCCGCAAGGACATCCACAACTACGTCGAAGAGCACATGCCGACCGCCCACAGCAAGCTCGACGAGGCGGTCGAGGAGTCGTTCCCGGCTTCCGATCCGGCTGTTCTGTCGTTCGCGGACGACGGCGCGGTCGACGTGCAGTCGGCCGCCAACGGGGCCGAGGGGCGTCCGAGCAATCCGGTGAAGGTCGTCTCCGAGGAGCACGGCGAGTTCATCCTCGACCACGGCGCCGTCGCGGTCGCGGGCATCACCTCGTGCACCAACACCTCCAACCCGTCGGTGATGATCGGTGCCGCGCTGCTGGCCCGCAACGCCGTCGAGAAGGGGCTGAGCACCAAGCCGTGGGTCAAGACCAACATGGCTCCGGGTTCGCAGGTCGTCACCGACTACTACGAGAAGGCCGGCCTGTGGCCGTACCTCGAGAAGCTCGGCTTCTACCTGGGCGGTTACGGCTGCACCACCTGCATCGGCAACACCGGACCGCTCCCCGACGAGATCAGCAAGGCAGTCAACGACAACGATCTGTCGGTGACCGCCGTGCTCTCCGGCAACCGCAACTTCGAGGGACGCATCTCCCCCGACGTGAAGATGAACTACCTGGCCTCGCCGCCGCTGGTCATCGCCTACGCCCTGGCCGGCACGATGGACTTCGACTTCGAGACCGAGCCGCTCGGTCAGAACACCGACGGCACCGATGTGTTCCTCAAGGACATCTGGCCTTCGGCACAGGAGATCGACGACACGATCAAGAACGCGATCAGCCAGGACATGTTCCGCAAGTCCTACGCCGACGTCTTCAAGGGCGATGAGCGGTGGCGGAGCCTGGACACCCCCGAGGGCGACACCTTCGCCTGGGGCGACGACTCCACCTACGTACGGAAGGCGCCGTACTTCGACGGCATGACGCTGGAACCGCAGCCGGTCTCGGATGTCACCGGTGCCCGGGTGCTGGCCCTGCTGGGCGACTCGGTCACGACCGACCACATCAGCCCGGCGGGCCCGATCAAGCCGGGGACCCCCGCCGCGCAGTACCTCGATTCGCACGGTGTGGCACGCAAGGACTACAACTCCCTGGGCAGCCGTCGCGGCAACCACGAGGTGATGATCCGCGGCACGTTCGCCAACATCCGCCTTCAGAACCAGCTTCTGGACGGCGTCTCGGGCGGGTACACGCGTGACTTCACCCAGCCCGACGGACCGCAGGCGTTCATCTACGACGCATCGCAGAACTACCAGGCCGCCGGCATCCCGCTCGTCGTCATCGGCGGCAAGGAGTACGGCTCGGGCTCGTCGCGCGACTGGGCGGCGAAGGGCACGATCCTGTTGGGCGTGAAGGTGGTCCTCGCCGAGTCGTTCGAGCGGATCCACCGTTCGAACCTCATCGGCATGGGCGTCGTGCCGCTGCAGTTCCCGGAGGGCGAGTCGGCCAAGACCCTGGGTCTGGACGGCACCGAGGTCTACGACTTCGTCGGCATCGAGAAGCTGAACGAGGGCGTCACCCCGGAGACCATTCACGTGACCGCCACCAAGGACAGCGGGGAGAAGGTCGAGTTCGACGCGGTCGTGCGTATCGACACGCCGGGAGAGGCCGACTACTACCGCAACGGAGGAATCCTGCAGTACGTCCTTCGGAACATGATCAAGGGCTGATCACCCTGCCCGCGCGAAGCGACGGGGAACAGTGATGCCGAGAGTCAGTGATGATCGGCTCGCCGCGCGTCGTCGGGAGATTCTCGACGGCGCGCGGCACTGTTTCGCCGAATACGGATACGACGGAGCCACGGTCAAACGCCTCGAGGAGGCCACCGGGCTGTCTCGGGGTGCGATCTTCCACCACTTCAAGGACAAGGAGGCGCTCTTCCTCGCCTTGGCTCGGGAGGACGCCGAACGCATGGCGGACGTCGCCGCTCAGGAGGGCCTCGTGCAGGTGATGCGCGACATCTTGGCCCGCCCCAAGGACTACGAGTGGCTGAGCACGCGTCTGGAGATCGTCCGGAAGATCCGTTCGGACCCCGGGTTCCGTGAGGCGTGGGAGGCGCAGAGCGCCGACCGCGAAGCCGCGACGTTGGCCCGGCTGGAGCGGAAACGGCAGGCCGGCAGTCTCCGCAAGGACGTGGAGCCCGAGGTGCTGGTGACCTATCTCGACGTGATCCTCGACGGCATCGTCACCCGGTTGGCGTCCGGCCAGTCGACCGACGACCTGCACGCCGTACTCGATCTGGTGGAGGCCTCGGTGCGCGCGCCGCTCGGCGAGTGATGGGAGCGGCGACGGTCATTCACCGATCCGCCACCGAATGAGCGCTCGCTCAGTTACTGTCTGTGGAGACGCACCCCACAGACAGGAGCCCGCCCATGTACCCGGGAACATTCGCCGCCAGCACCCCCGATAAACCGGCGATCATCCGTCCGGCCACCGGAGAGACACTCACCTACGCCGAGTTGACCGACGATTCGACGCGGATCGCCAATCATCTCCGAGGTCTCGGGCTCGGCCCGGGCGACACCGTGGCCATCGTCTCCGACAACGATCTGCGAGCGTTCGGGGTGTACTGGGCGGCGGTGCGCAGCGGCATGTACGTCACCGCCGTGAACCATCACCTCACGCCGTCGGAGGTCAACTACATCCTCGCCGACTGCGATGCGCGGATCGTCTTCGCGGCGTCATCGGTGGCGCCCGCCGTGTCGCGTGCCCACGAGATTCCGGCACTGGCCGATCCGTCGCGTCGAATCGGGTGGTCGTCCGCGGCGGGCGACGGCGGCGTGCCCGGATTCGGCGACCACGCCGAACTCCTCGCCGCGGCGTCGCCGGCGCCGCTGACCGACCAGCCTCGCGGCACCGACATGCTGTACTCGTCCGGGACCACGGGCAGGCCCAAGGGGATCCGCCCCGCCATCCCCCAGGGGCAGGTCGACCAGATCCCCGACCTGGTGTCCGCAGTCTTCGGACCCGCGTACGGATTCGACACCGAGACCGTCTACCTGTCGCCCGCCCCGCTGTACCACGCCGCCCCCCTGCGCTATTGCGCGATGGTGAACTCCCTCGGCGGTACGACGATCCTGATGGACCGCTTCGACCCGGAGATGGCGCTGCAGTACATCCAGGACTATCGGGTCACTCACAGCCAATGGGTGCCGACGATGTTCGTCCGCATGCTGAAGCTGCCCGACGAGGTTCGCAACCGCTATGACGTCTCGAGCCTGCAGTGCGCCATCCACGCCGCCGCACCGTGCCCGGCCGAGGTCAAGCGCAGGATGATCGAATGGTGGGGACCGGTGATCAACGAGTACTACGCGGCGACCGAATCGGCCGGTGTCACGCTGATCAACTCCGCCGATGCGCTCGCGCATCCCGGATCGGTGGGACGCCCGGCGCTCGGTGTGGTGCACATCTGCGATGACGACGGAGCGGATCTGCCCGTCGGCGAGGTCGGCACCGTGTACTTCGAGCGCGAGGAGATGCCGTTCGAGTACCACAACGATCCGGACAAGACCCGCGAGGCGCAACACCCGCTGCATGACACGTGGGCGACGACCGGCGACCTCGGCTATCTCGACGAGGAGGGGTTCCTGTACCTGACGGATCGGCGTGCCTTCATGATCATCTCGGGCGGGGTGAACATCTACCCCCAGGAGGCGGAGAACGTGCTCATCAACCACGAGGCCGTGTACGACGTCGCGGTGATCGGTCTGCCCGACGAGGATCTGGGCGAACGGCCCGTCGGTTTCGTGCAGCTGGTGGACACCGCGTCGGGGTCGCCGGAGTTGGCGGCCGAACTGCTCGCCCATGCCACCGCGGAGCTGGCTCCGTACAAGGTGCCTCGGGAGATCCGATTCGTGGACGAACTTCCGCGAACGCCGACCGGGAAACTGGTGAAGGGCGATCTGAAGGCCGCGGTGCTCGCCGAATAAGCGTTCGCCCGCTCGCGAGCCGAGGCTCCGGCGGTAACTCTTCGGGAGCTTTCGCCGATCTACCCGGTAGGAGACCGCATTCATCGCTGTCGGGAGTCGACGCCGCCGCGCCGACTCGTGTCGGGCCGGCGCTTCACGCCCTCGGAGGTGCCCCATGAACCGTTGGATTCGCCGTAGCGCCGCATTCGTCACCGCGCTCCTCGGCGCCCTGGCCTTGATCGTGGCGGTCGTCTCGCCGTCGACCGCCCAGGATCCGCCGGGTGACGCGGGTTCGGGTGTACCGGGGGCGGGCACGCCGGCCGACACGGCCGTTCCGACCGCGACGTCGGAGTCGGCCCCGCGATCGTCGTCCCAGCCCGCAGCACCTGAGCCCTCGTCATCTGAGCCCTCGTCGTCCCAGCCCGCATCATCTGAGCCCCCGTCGTCGCGCGTGAGTTCGACCCCGAGATCATCGCCCAGCACCCCCTCGACGTCGCCCACCGAACCCGCCCCGGGCAGCGGACTGGTCCTCCACAAGAGGGATCGCGTCACCGGGGCGATGCTCGGCGGAGCCTCCTTCGAGCTCGTCGGTTGTCGGTCCGGCCGACGTGCGGCGACGGTGACGACGGGAGCCGACGGCATCGGCACGGTCGCCGTGCCGCCCGGTTGCTACGTCGTCACCGAGACCGGTGCACCCCGCGGCTATGTCCTGGACACGACACCCCAGCGGATCCGTGTGCCTCGCGGATGGTTCACCGAGGCCGTCTTCTACGACCTGCCCGTCGGCTACACCGCGCAGCGGAATCCCGCCGACCGCGTCCCGCTCCGTTCGGTCCCGACCGGGCGCACCGCCTGATCGGCGGGCCGCCCGGACGATCCATTCGGCCGAATGACGCGACCGCACCGCACCGTAACCGTGTTGTCGCCGTGGCCGACGTAACAGATGTCGGGACCCGCGCTCCGGCGGTCCGATTCCGCCGGACACACAGCAGGAGTTCACCATGAAGAAGTCACCGCATCGCATTCTCGTGGCGGTCGCAGCGATCCTGGTCGCACTGGCCACCGCCGCGGTGTTCGTCGTACCCCAGGCTCGGGCCGACGCGCCGGCAGTCGATTCCTCCTCCCCGGCCGATACGCCCCCGGCGGCCTCTCCTCCGGCGCCGACGACCGTCGAGTCGTCCACCCCGCCCCGGTCCACCGAGTCCCCGTCCGCGCCGTCGTCGAGCACGACCCCACCCAGCTCGACGACACCCAGTACAACGACCCCCAGCACGACGCCGCGCGGATCGGGAACCGTGTCGGTGACAGCCGTCGACATGGTCGACGGGCACGCCGTCGCCGGTGTGCGCGTGGAACTGGGACCCGAGCACGGCCCCTTCCAGACGGTGTCGACACCCTCGACGGTCCGGGTGCCCGCGGGGACCGTGCGGGCCAGCGTGGCAGCCGTCGTCGGCGACTACAACATCGCCGTCCTCGAACCGAAGTCCTTCACACTGGCACCGGGACAGGCCTACTCGATCGTGGTCAAGATGGGGCGTCAGCACTCGAGCGTCGGGGCCGTGTCGATCACCAAACGCGACAAGGTGACCGGAGCCGTGTTGGCCGGCGCGCGCTTCCGCGTCACGCATGAGTCCGGGGACCTCGTCCGGGAGACGACCACGTCGGCGGCCGGAGTCGCCACCATCGGCGAACTGCCGCCCGGCGGATATCGGGTCGAGGAGATCGCGGCACCGGCGGGATACGTTCTGGACCGCACCCCGCACTTCATCGAGGTCCACCGTGGCAAGACACGTTTCCTGACCTTCTACGACACCCCGATCGAACAACCGGTCGTCATCCGGAACCCCGCACATCGAGTTCCGCTGCGGTCGATTCCGACCGGAAGGATCTACTGATGCACCGACTCCGTCGGCTGCTCGGCGTCACGGTCGCCGTCGCGACCGTGACGCTCGCAGTGGCCTGTGGCACCGAGCAGAACGCGTCGGACACGACCCACGCGCAAGAGAACCTTCGACCTCCGGTGAGTGCAGTCTCGCACGACCCCTCCACACCGACGGGCGTGGAGGTGGGCGGTGCACACGCCGCGACCGATGCCGTCGCGACCGACGCTGAGGGCACGCTTCTGCCACCGACCGACATCGCGCGTCTCGGTTGGTGGGTCGACTCCGCCCTCCCCGGTTCGGGGACGGGCACCGTCGTCGTCGCCGGCCATGTCGACGACGCACAGCAGGGCACCGGGTTCGCCGCTCGTTTCGCGGAGCTGTCGCCCGGCGACACCGTCACCGTCGACACGACCGACGGTGCCCGGCACCGGTACTCGGTGACCCGCGTCGTGGACGCCCGGAAGGAGGGAAAGGGTGCCGATGCGGTTCCGTTCGACGAGTTGAACCGGATGGACGGTCCCGAGACGCTGGCACTGGTGACCTGCGGCGGCCCGTTCGTCGGGCCGCCCCTGGGTTATCGGGACAACATCGTCGTCTTCGCGCGACCGGCGTGACCGGTGCTCACGCGAGCTCGATGATCTCCTGGTACTCCTCGGACCAGTGATCCTCGGTGCCGTCCGGCAGCAGGATCACCCGCTGCGGATCGAGGGCGGCGGCGGCACCGGGGTCGTGCGTCACCAGGACGACGGCTCCCGTGTAGCTCCGCAAGGCATCGAGGACCTGCTCGCGTGACACCGGGTCGAGGTTGTTGGTCGGCTCGTCGAGGAGCAGCACATTCGCCGCCGACGAGACCAGACCCGCCAACGCGAGTCGGGTCTTCTCGCCACCGGACAGCGTCCCGGCCGGCTGCTCCAACTGGGCGCCGGAGAACATGAATGCGCCGAGGAGCCCGCGCAGGTCCTGCTCGCCGGCGTCCGGAGCCGCGTGCCGGATGTTGTCCCACACCGACACCGTGTCGTCGAGGGTGTCGTGCTCCTGGGCGAAGTAGCCGAGTTTGAGACCGTACCCCGGCACCACCTCGCCCAGATCCGGGTCCTCGGTGCCCGCCAGCAGGCGCAGCAGCGTGGTCTTCCCGGCGCCGTTGAGCCCGAGGACCACGACCCGCGACCCCTTGTCGATCGCGAGGTCGACGCCGGTGAAGATCTCCAGTGAGCCGTAGACCTTCGTGAGCTCCCTGGCGGTCAGCGGTGTCTTCCCGCAGGCCGCGGGTTCCGGGAACCGGATGTGAGCGGTCTTGTCCTCCACCCGCACTTCGTCGAGCTCGTCCATCATCCGGTCGGCGCGTTTGAGCATCTGTTGGGCAGCGGTCGCCTTGGTGGCCTTGGCACCCAGCTTCGCGGCCTGCGTGCGCAGCGCCGACGCCTTCTTCTCGGCGTTCGCGCGTTCCCGCTTGCGGCGCTGTTCGTCGGTCGCCCGAGCGTCGAGGTACCGCTGCCAGCTCATGTTGTACACGTCGGCCTCACCGCGGACGGCGTCGAGGAACCAGACCCGGTTGACCACGTCGGCCAGGAGTTCCACGTCGTGGCTGATCACGACGAGGCCGCCCTCGTGGTTCTGCAGGAAGGTCCGCAGCCACGCGATGGAGTCGGCGTCGAGATGGTTGGTCGGCTCGTCGAGCAGCAGGGTGGTGTCGGACTTCCCCGAGCCGTCCGATGCCGCGAAGAGGATGCGCGCCAACTCGATACGACGCCGCTGTCCGCCCGAGAGCGTGTGCAGGGGCTGAGAGAGCACCCGATCGGGCAGGCCGAGACTGCTGCAGATCCGCGCGGCATCCGATTCGGCCTCGTAACCGCCGAGCGCGCCGAACCGCTCCTCCAGGCGGGAGTACTTGGCGATGGCCCGGTCGCGTCGACTGTCGTCCGACGCCGACTCCATCTCGGCCTGCTGACGGGCCATGGACGCCAGGATCTCGTCGAGTCCGCGCGCCGAGAGCACCCGGTTCTTCGCGAGGACGTCGAGATCGCCCTCCTTCGGGTCCTGCGGCAGGTATCCGACGGGCCCGGAACTCCGGATCTCGCCGGCGTAGGGGTGCGTCTCCCCCGCCAGGATTCGCAGGGTCGTGGTCTTGCCCGCCCCGTTGCGGCCGACGAGGCCGATGCGGTCGCCGGGAGCCACTCGGAGGGCGTCCCCGGGCGCGGAGAGGAGAGTCCTCGCGCCCGCTCGTACTTCCAGGTCGGTCGCGGTGATCACGGAGGGCCAGTGTACCGACCGGCGACCGGCGAACCCGAATTCACCGGACCGTCCGACGTCAGCGAGGGATACGGTGGAGCCATGACTGCTTCGAGCCCCGCCCCCGTCGATCTGAGCGGCCGGTCGGCCGTCGTCACCGGCGCCAGCCGAGGCATCGGCCTCGCGATCGCCCACGAACTCGCCGCGCGCGGTGCCGCGGTCGTGATCACCGGCCGCAAGGCCGAACCCCTCGACGCCGCGGCGTCGGAGATCCGCGAGGCGATCCCCGACGCCGTCGTGACCCCGGTCGCCGGCAACACCGGGGACGGTGAGCATCGGGCGGCCGCCGTGCAGGCGGCCGTCACCAACGGCGGCATCGACATCCTCGTCAACAACACCGGGATCAACCCGGTCTTCGGCGATCTCATGACCACCGACCTCAACGGTGTGCGCAAACTCCTGGACACCAACGTGGTGGCCGCTCTCGGATACGTTCAGGAGGCGTACGCCGCGGGGATGAGGGAGTCCGGCGGAGCGATCGTCAACATCGCGTCGATCGCCGGACTACGGTCCACGGGCGTCATCGCCGCGTACGGTGCGTCGAAGGCCGCCCTGATCCGACTCACCGAGGAACTCGCCTGGCAGCTGGGACCGACGATTCGGGTGAACGCCATCGCTCCCGGCATCGTCAAGACCCAGTTCGCCTCCGTCCTCGTCGCCGCAGGCGAGGACCAGGCCGCCGCGGGATATCCGCTCAAGCGGCTCGGGAGTCCCGAGGACATCGCGGCGGCCGCCGCATTCCTCGTCAGCGATCACGCGTCGTGGATCACCGGCGAGACGCTTCGCGTGGACGGCGGGATGATGGCCACCGGAAGCATGTGAACGTCCCCGCACACGTGGATCTCGCGGTCGTCGGCGCCGGCCCCGCGGGGCGGGCCCTCGCACACCGGGCGGTCGCCGCGGGCCTCGCCGTCGCCGTCATCGATCCGGCACCCGATACGCCCTGGCGCGCCACCTACGGCATGTTCGTCGACGACCTGCCGGGTTGGATCACGCGGGACGCACTCACCCGTCCGTCGTCCGGCGTCGTCGTCTACACCCCCGATCGCCGAGTCGTCGGACGTCCCTATGTGACGCTCCGCACCGACATCCTGCAACGGTCGTTGACGCTCGACGGCGCCGCGGTGATCGTCGATCGGGCCTCGAGGCTCACCGCGACCGGTGTTGACACCGAGAGCGGTACCCGGGTGTCTGCGCGCTGCGTCGTCGATGCGCGCGGCGGCCGCGGCGCCGATCCGGGTGCGGCGCGGCAGACGGCATCTGGTGTCTTCCTCACCGCGTCGACGGATCGACGCGATGTCGGGGACGAGACCGTTCTCATGGATTGGCGACACGCCTCCGCAGACAGTCCGTCGTTCAGCTACCGGGTTCCCACGCCGCACGGATACCTCGTCGAGGAGACCTGCCTGGCGGGACGTCCGCCCATCGACGTCGATGAACTCGGTCGGCGGACGGGCGCACGGCTGCCCTCCGGCGTGTCGACGGGACGTCTCGATCACGAATTCGTCGACTTTCCCCTCGACTCCGCGCCGCGCCCGTGGTCCCGAGGCACACGGGCGGCGCTGGCGTTCGGAGCTGCCGGCGGCCTGATGCATCCGGCCACGGGTTACAGCGTGGCCCCGTCGCTCGCGGCCGTCGACACCGTGGTGGCCGCCGTCGTCGCCGGTCGTGACCCGCGGCGCGCGTTGTGGCCGTGCCGCGCCCGCTGGGTCCACCGGCTGCGATCGGCGGGGCTGGAGGTCCTCCTCGCTCTCGACGGACCGTCGATCACGGCCTTCTTCGACGCCTTCTTCCGCCTCCCCGGGGATGACCAGCGGGCGTTCCTGTCGGAACGGGGGAACCTCGCGGGCGTCGTCCGGACGATGGTCCGGCTCTACGCGACGGTGCCCGGCGAACTCCGATCGGTGATGCGCCGTCGCACCATCGCGAGCCTCGTACATCGCGCGCCGTAGCGACGCCGCACCGCGACGGGACCGCCCCGATCAGGGTGCTACCGCGACGACCTCGATGTTCTCGACGCCTTCGGCCGCGAGCTTCCGGGCGGTGGCGTCGGCCGCACGCTGTTCGGCGAAGACCATGCGGATCGGACTGCTTCCCGCGGCCGACCGCGCGGCCCGCGCCAGTTCGACGACCTTCGCGGTCCCCGGCCATGCCGGATCCAGATCGCCGGACGGGGTGACGTGCGCGTCGTATCCGGCCGACGCCACGATCAGCAGCGTCCCGTCGGGCTCACGTCCGTCGAATGCGAAGCCGCCGACGTCGTACACCAGCGACGAGGCGCCGCCGACGATCGCTCGGTGGTAGGCGCGGGCGGTCGGATGCTTCTTCACGCCAGCGGCGCGCCACCCCGCCGCCGATTCGGTGAGGGTGCGGGCGCGCGTCGACTCCGTACGCAGTGCGTCGGTGTCGAGGCGACCCATCGCGGTGACCAGGAACTGGCTGCTCGAGTTGAATGCGACATCGCGGTTGCCGGATTCGTTGACCGGAATGGTGCACGATACGGGGGTCGACCCGTTGAACGGGCCGACCGCCGAGGCCGTACACGACCGACCGGGCACGTTGTTCACCGTCAGCTTCGTGGTGAGGGTGATGCGCACCTCCCCGGAGACCGCGCCGACAGCGGTGTTGCGGACGTCGTACTTCATCACGCAGCTGGCGAACGTGCAGTCGAGGTCTCCGTCGCCCACGTCGATGCGGACCGACGCGACCGGCAGCGATTCGGTGCTCGCGATCGTCTTCTCGATCTTCGAGTACACGGTGTCGGCCGAGTCCAGGAGATCGATCGACAGACTCGCCTGCGGCATTCTCCCGTCGGAGTCGATCGTCTCGATCGGGGCGCTGACGCCGACGGGACGGTCCTCGTCGTCAAGGGTGGTCGTCACCTCGCCGGCCTCGATGCGGCTGCTGCCGTCGAACTCGTCGGCCTCGTCGTATCGGGTGACGCCGACCGGATCGCGTCCGGTGTGGACGCGGACGTCGGGGGTGTCCGACCAGCGCGGGTCTGCGACGGTGCCGGAGATCTCCGCATCGCCCGTCCTGGCCTGCCGGCCTTCGAGCGCCGCGCCCATCCGACTGGGGCGCAGCAGCAGGCGCAGATCGGCGCCGAACACGTCGATCGGGGCCAGGGTCCAGGCGTCGGCGGTCTTGTTCTTCACCTGGACGCCGAGCTGCTGGCCCGGCACCCGTTCCTTCCAGAACTTCTCGCCGGCCTTGACCAGCAGCAGGTCGCCCAGCAGCCGGATCTCCGCCTGTCCGTCGCGGGTCCCGATCCGGCCCGCGGCGTCACCGGTGGAACTGACGGTCACGTCGTGGAGCTGCATGCTCAGGCCGTTGCCGCCGCGGATCGCACCGCTGTAGGTCACCGCCGGTGCGTCGGCGAGCGCGGCCGCCGCCCCACCGAGAAGCTGACCTGCTCGGGTGGCCTCGTTCGGGACGGCGGTGCCGTCGGTCCGGTGGGTGAACACACCGAGGAGTGCGGCGACCACGAGCCCGACCGTGAGGACGATCGAGCACGCTGAGACGACGGATGACTTGCGCAACGGTGGTTCCCCTTCGCAACGGGACGACGGTGTCGTTGCTCGAATCTACGGCACCGTCGCCCCGGGGTCGGTCACCGGGCCGACGGTTCAGTCCTGGCCGCTCTCCCGAAGCGCCTTGTCCACATCGAGTTCCTTGAGCTGCGTGATCAGGTTGTCGAGGGCCTGCGGCGGCAGTGCGCCGGCCTCGTTGAAGACCAGACGCCCCTGCTTGAACGCCATGATCGTCGGAATCGACCTGATGCTCGCGGCAGCGGCCAACTCCTGTTCGGCCTCGGTGTCGACCTTGCCGAACACGATGTCGGGGTTGTCATCGGACGCTTTGGTGAAGGTGGGCGCGAACTGGCGGCACGGGCCGCACCAGGTCGCCCAGAAGTCGACGAGCACGATCTCGTTGTCGACGATCGTCTTCTCGAAATCGGCTCCGGTCAGATCAATGGTTGCCATGTCCCCATCCAACACGGTCGGCGACCCGAGTATTCCCCCGCGTCCATCTGATCGCGTCCATCTGACCGCGCGAGTCTGATCGCGCCCACCTCACCGTCACCGGCGTCGGAGCGCCGGGGCCGTCAGCACGGCATCAGCGACCCCGACGAGGAGCCGAAGCCGAACTGCGGGCATTCGGGAACGGCGGGCAGCTGCGGCGAGCCGACCCACTTGACGATGCGCCAACTGCCGGGTTTGCCCTTGAGGACGATGTAGCCGACGTTCTTCAGGACGTCCTTGCGCGACTGTTCGGCATAGTTCGCCGCGTTGTTCGCGCTGAGCATCACCCACGTCGAGATCGCCGCGACGTGGGAGAACACGACCGGATTCCTCTTACCGCCGGCGAAGACCTCATTGATGGAGCCCGTGTACCGCGAGAGGAACTCGGTGCCGTTCTCCGCGCCCGGAATGCGCGCGGCGAGGTCCCCGTTCATCCACCGGAACGGTGCGCCGAAATAGCCCTTCCCCTGTTCGGCTTCCGCCTTCGCGTCTGCCTCCGAGGTCCCCTCGTAGTCGCCGGCGAGGATCTCGTGGACTCCGTCCTTGACGACGACTCGCTTGTGCAGCTTCCGTGCCATCGGTTCCGCCGTCTGCTGGGTCCGGATCATCCGCGACGCGTACACGCCGTCGAATCGCGACGAGCCCAGGAGTTCGGCGATCGCCCGCGCCTGGGTCCGCCCCTTGGCCGTCAGGTTCGGTCCCGGCGTCTTCGTGTCGATGAATCCGCTCGTGTTGCCCTCGGACTCGCCGTGCCGCACCAGCGTCAGGGTGTACTCCCCCGTGTCGGGCGCCGCGTCCGCGGTCACCGGAACGCCGGCGACCACACCGGCTGCGGTCACCGACGCCGCGGCGGCGACGGCCACCCTCCTCGCGACCGACCGTCGCATTGCTGACCACTGCTTCATCGTGTTCCTCATTTCTGTCGGCGGCGTCGGACACGACGCCACCCACAGACTGGGCACCACGCTGGACACCCGTCGGGTTATGCCCAGGAGGATCGCTGCGACGGCACGGATTTACCCTTACGGTCTCGATCATCGCACCGCCGTCGCGACAGGGTCAGTCGCGGAGCTTCTTGAGGAACGTGTACTGGGCCGAGATCTGCGCCTGCGCGTCCTCGAGGGTGGAGTCGTACACTTCGCCGACGTACCGGCCCACCGTGATGAAGCAGGCGGCCCTCCGCCCGCTCTTCAGGCAGCGCGCCGACCCGAGGTCCTGCGGGCTCGACGCCTTGCGGGTCGTCTCGTCCTCGAAGTTCTCGGCCAAGAAGTCGACCCAGCCCGCGGCCTGGCGCTCGCTCGCCGCCCGGTACGCCTGACTGCCGTTCCATGCGAAGCGGTCGATGCCCGCCGCGGTGAGCGCCCGCAGGGCCGCCTCCTGGTCACCGTAGAACAGTGCCGCGGCCCGCCGACCGTAGACGGCCTTGTGCAGGGGATTGCCGTCGTCGGACCGCAGTGTCCCGGTCAGCAGCCCGTCGGGATCGATTCGCCGATCGTCGCTGTCGGCTCCGACGTCCTTGAGCAGTGCGATCTGCTGCTCCTGTCCCGTCGCGGCGACCCGCTCCGACCAACCCCGGTCGGGCGACTTCGCCCAGGTGTAGATCAGTCGCGAGCCCTGCGTGGTGAACGCAGCCACGGTCTCGCCGTACTTGCCGCCGTCGTGAATCCCGACGGCACCCGCGGGAAGCCCCGGAACCGGGGCCTTCGCGAACTTCGAATACCTCGACGGTTTCAGCATCGCCCCGGACAGCTCGTCGACCGCGGCGGTGGCCGCCTTGTCGTCGGAGAAGACGTACACGGCCTGGTTGAATCCGTAATCGTTGTCGTCGGCATTGCCTGCGGTCACCGTGAATCCGTACTCGAAGTGCTTCATCGCCGGCAGATCCGCGGTGTCGGGGATCACGATCTGCGTGTTGGTGACAGTCGCCAACGGCTGGGTCGGGAGCTTTCCGTCGTCGAGTTTGGGATCGATCGCACTGGGAAAGACCATGTGGTCGGCCAGGCGTACCGCCCGCAGCTTCGCCCACGAGACCGGCGAGTCGGCATCGCCGAGCGCCGGAGTCTGCTCGCCTCCGTACTTCCCCGTCTTCAGGGTGATCGGCCCGCGTGTCGGCGTCCCGTCCACCGCGCAGGCGGCCAGCGCCATGCCGAGAACGAGGGCGAACACCGGGAGCAGGGGTCTGCGCCAAGATTTCTGCATGCGACGAGCATACTGGTGCCGTTGCGCACACCCGTCACCCGAATGACGTGCCGCCGAGACGGCCACCGGGCGACGCCTGCTCCACGGCGCCCGGCCGGCCGATGCGACCGGTCAGACGGTGAAGCCGAGCGCTCGCAGCTGCTCGCGGCCGTCGTCGGTGATCTTCTCCGGCCCCCACGGCGGGATCCAGGTCCATTCGATCTCCATGTCGGTGCACAGACCGCTGTTGATCAGGACGCTGCGGATCTGGTCTTCGATCACGTCCTGCAGCGGGCATGCCGGCGAGGTGAGGGTCATCTCGATCTTCGCCGCGGCGTCGTCATCGACCTCCAGTCCGTAGACGAGGCCGAGGTCGACGACGTTGATCCCGAGTTCGGGGTCGACGACGTCGCGCATGGCCTCCTCGACATCGTCGATGGAGGGCAGTGCCGTGTTGGTCTCGGTCATGAGGTGGCTCCTTGATCACGGTGGGTAGGAGAATCTGTGATGATGTCGACGGTCTGGGACAGCGCGTCCTTGAACGCCATCCATCCCAGCAGCGCGCACTTCACCCGTGCCGGGTATCTGCTGACACCCGCGAAGGCGATCCCGTCGCCGATGACGTCCTCGTCACCGGATTCGGTTCCGCGCGAGGTCATCATCGTGTTGAACGAGTCGAGTGCGGCGAGCGCCTCGTCGACTCGCAGTCCGACCACCTGGTCGAACAGCACGGACGTCGACGCCTGGGAGATCGAGCAGCCCTGCGCGTCGTACGAGATGTCGGCGACCGTCTCGTCGACCACCGACACCCGCAACGTCACCTCGTCGCCGCAGGTCGGGTTGACGTGATGGACCTCGGCTCCGAAGGGATCGCGCAGACCGCGGCCGTGCGGGTGTTTGTAGTGATCGAGGATCACTTCCTGGTACATCTGCTCCATCCGCACGGCTCAGCGCTCCCCGAAGAAACGCTGTGCGGTGACGATGGCGTCGGCGAGCGCATCGACCTCGTCCAGCGTGTTGTAGACGGCGAACGACGCACGCGCACTGGCCTGGACACCGAACTTCCGGTGCAGAGGCCACGCGCAGTGATGGCCCACGCGGATCGCGACGCCCTCGTCGTCGAGGATCTGTCCGAGGTCGTGCGCGTGGACGCCGGCGACGTCGAACGACACCGCTCCCCCGCGCAGCGCGGTGTCGGCGGGACCGACGAGCCGCAGCCCCTCGATCGCGGTCAGGCGTTCGAGGGCACGCGCGGTCAACTCGTGCTCGTGGGCGGCGACGACGTCCATCCCGATGTGCTCGAGGTAGTCGACCGCGGCACCGAGCCCGACCACCTGCGAGGTCATCGGGACACCGGCCTCGAACCGCTGCGGCGGCGCCGCATACGTCGAGCCCTCCATGGTGACGGTCTCGATCATCGAGCCACCCGTGAGGAAGGGCGGCAGTTGAGCGGACAGGGACGCCTTGGCGTAGAGCACCCCGACTCCCGACGGGCCGAGCATCTTGTGGCCCGAGAAGGCCGCGAAGTCGACGCCGAGCGCGGCGAAGTCGACGGGCATGTGCGGAACCGACTGGCAGGCGTCGAGTACGACGAGCGCTCCGACTTCGTGGGCCCGAGCGACGAGTTCGGGGACGTCCGCGACCGCACCCGTCACGTTCGACTGATGGGTGAAGGCGACGACCTTCACCGACTCGTCGAGTTCCAGTGAATCCAGATCGATGCGGCCGTCGTCGGTGATCGAGTACCACCGGAGGGTCGCGCCCGTCCGACGGCAGAGTTCCTGCCAGGGCACCAGATTGGCGTGGTGTTCCAACTCGGTGACCACGACGGTGTCGCCCTCCCCGAGGGGCGTCCCGCCGACCACGGAGGCGGCCCGATCATCACCGAGCGCGTACGCGACCAGGTTGAGCGACTCGGTGGCGTTCTTCGTGAACACCACCTCATCGACCGCGGCGCCGACGAACCCGGCGATCGCGGCCCGCGCATGCTCGTACGCGTCGGTGGCCTCCTCGGCCAGCTGGTGCGCACCCCGATGGACGGCGGCGTTCCGATGCAGCAGGAAGTCCCGTTCCGCGTCCAACACCTGCAGCGGACGCTGAGACGTGGCACCCGAGTCGAGGTAGACCAGCGGCTTTCCGTCACGAACCGTGCGCGACAGGATCGGAAAATCCTGCCGGACGGCCGTGACGTCGAGTGCAGCAGCGGTGGTCATCGCCGCCTACTGCGCCAGTGCCGAGGTGAAGCGCTCGTAGCCCTTCTCCTCCAGCTCGTCGGCCAGTTCCGGACCACCGGACTCCACGACGCGCCCGTCGACGAAGACGTGGACGCGATCGGGCTTGATGTAGCGAAGGATCCGCGTGTAGTGCGTGATCAGCAGGATTCCGCCGTTCTCGCGTTCCGCGTACTGGTTCACGCCCTCGGAGACGATCCGCAGCGCATCGACGTCGAGGCCCGAGTCGGTCTCGTCGAGGATCGCGATCTTCGGCTTGAGGAGGCCCAGCTGCAGGATCTCGTGACGCTTCTTCTCGCCGCCCGAGAACCCCTCGTTGACGCTTCGCTCGCCGAACGACGGGTCGATCTCGAGTTCGGCCATCGCCTCCTTGGTCTCCTTGACCCAGTGGCGGAGCTTCGGCGCCTCACCGCGGACGGCGGTCGCGGCGCTGCGCAGGAAGTTCGACATCGAGACGCCGGGCACCTCGACCGGGTACTGCATGGCCAGGAACAGGCCCGCGCGGGCCCGCTCGTCGACGCTCATCTCGAGGACGTCCTCACCGTCGAGGGTGATGCTTCCCGAGGTCACGGTGTACTTGGGGTGACCGGCGATCGCGTACGACAGCGTCGACTTGCCCGAGCCGTTCGGGCCCATGATCGCGTGCTTCTCGCCTGCGCGGATCGTCAGATCGACGCCCTTGAGGATGTGGATGGGCTCGGCGTCGGGATCGGCCGGCGTCACGTCGACGTGCAGATCGCGGATTTCCAGGGTGGTCATCTGTAGTGGTTCCTTTGACGAAAATCGAAAGTGGGTCGTGGGGTCGGTGCGCGTCAGGCGCCGGCGGCCTCGAGTTCGGCCTCGATCGCGGCTTCGAGCCGTTCGCGCAGTTCGGGCACCGCGATCTTGGCGAGGACCTCGCCGAAGAATCCGCGGACGACCAGCCGCCGCGCCTGATCCTCGGGGATGCCCCGGGACTGCAGGTAGAACAACTGCTCGTCGTCGAACCGGCCGGTCGTGCTCGCGTGCCCGGCACCCAGGATCTCGCCGGTCTCGATCTCGAGGTTCGGCACCGAGTCGGCGCGCGCGTTGTCGGTGAGGACCAGGTTGCGGTTGAGCTCGTAGGTGTCGGTGCCCTCGGCGTCGGGACGGATCAACACGTCGCCGATCCAGACCGTGTGCGCCTCCTTGCGCTTGTCACCGGACTCGTCGCCCTGCAGCGCCCCCTTGTAGATCACGTGCGACCGGCAGTTCGGCTGCGAGTGATCGACGAGCAGCCGCTGCTCGAGGTGCTGTCCGGCGTCCGCGAAGTACAGGCCCCACAGCTCGGCGTCGCCGCCGGGGCCGGTGTACTGCACATGCGGCGAGATGCGGACCGTGCGCCCGCCCAGGCTGATCGCGAAATGCTTGACGGACGCATCGCGGCCGACCGAGACGTGGTGAGTCGTCACGTGGGTGACGTCGTCGTCCCATTCGTGGACGTTGAGCACCGTGATGTGCGCGCTGTCGCCGGCGATGATCTCGACGTTCTCGCCGATCACGCCCCCACCGCGTTGATCGAGCACCACGACGGCCTTCGAGAACGGCATCGCCCGGATCTGGAGATGCGTGTAGGCGACCTCGTCGGCACCCGGCCCGGTCATCGTGATCGTGACGGGGTCGGCGACCTGCGCCTCCTTCTCGATCGTGACGATGGTCGCCTCGTCGAACGAGGAGTAGGCCTGCGCCGAGACCCGGTCGAACGGCACACCGGCCTGCCCGAGACGCTCGTCGTCGCGCCCGACGGTGTCAACACTGACTCCCGCCCCGACGCCGGTGACCTCGACGCCCGCGCGACCCGTGGCCGGTGCACTGCCGTCGTGCAGTCCCTGCAGCCGGCGGAACGGAGTGAAGCGCCAGGCCTCTTCGCGCTGTGCCGGGACCTCGAAGGCCTCGACGTCGTACGAGGTGAAGAGCTCACCCTTGTTGACCACCGGCGACGCGGTGGTTGCGACGGTGTCCGTCATCAGCCGACCGATCCTTCCATCTGCAGTTCGATGAGGCGATTGAGCTCGAGCGCGTACTCCATGGGGAGCTCCTTGGCGATCGGCTCCACGAATCCGCGGACCACCATCGCCATCGCCTCCTCCTCGCTCAGCCCACGACTCATCAGATAGAAGATCTGGTCGTCGCTGACCTTCGAGACCGTGGCCTCGTGGCCCATCGTGACGTCGTCCTCGCGGATGTCCACGTACGGGTACGTGTCGCTGCGGCTGATCTGGTCGACCAGGAGCGCGTCGCACTCCACCGTGGAGCGACTGCCGTGCGCACCCGGGTTGATCTTGATGAGTCCGCGATACGACGACCGTCCGCCGCCGCGCGCCACCGACTTGGAGACGATGTTGCTCGACGTGTGCGGCGCGAGATGCACCATCTTCGAGCCGGTGTCCTGATGCTGGCCCTCGCCGGCGAACGCGACCGACAGGACCTCGCCCTTGGCGTGCTCGCCGGTCAGCCAGACGGCCGGGTACTTCATCGTGACCTTGGACCCGATGTTCCCGTCGATCCACTCCATGGTCGCGCCCGCTTCGGCCTTCGCACGCTTGGTGACCAGGTTGTAGACGTTGTTCGACCAGTTCTGAATGGTCGTGTAGCGGCAGCGGCCGCCCTTCTTGACCACGATCTCGACGACTGCGGAGTGCAACGAGTCCGACTTGTAGATCGGCGCGGTGCAGCCCTCGACGTAGTGGACGTATGCGTCCTCGTCGACGATGATGAGCGTCCGCTCGAACTGGCCCATGTTCTCGGTGTTGATCCGGAAGTACGCCTGCAGCGGGATGTCGACGTGGACGCCCGGCGGCACGTAGATGAATGATCCACCGGACCAGACCGCGGTGTTCAGCGCCGAGAACTTGTTGTCGCCCGCCGGGATCACCGTTCCGAAGTACTCCTGGAACAGCTCCGGGTAGTCCTTCAGCCCGGTGTCGGTGTCGACGAAGATGACACCCTTCTCCTGCAGGTCTTCCCGGATCTGGTGGTACACGACCTCGGACTCGTACTGCGCGGCGACGCCCGCCACCAGACGCTGCTTCTCGGCTTCGGGGATGCCGAGGCGGTCGTAGGTGTTCTTGATGTCCTCGGGCAGATCCTCCCAGGACTCGGCCTGCTTCTCGGTGGACCGAACGAAGTACTTGATGTTGTCGAAGTCGATGCCGTCGAGGCTCGCGCCCCAGTTGGGCATCGGCTTGCGGTCGAAGATGTTCAGCGCCTTGACCCGCTGCTGGAGCATCCACTCCGGCTCATCCTTCTTCGCGGAGATGTCGCGCACGACCGCCTCCGAGAGGCCTCGCTTCGCCGAGGCGCCTGCCTCGTCGTTGTCGGACCAGCCGTACCCGTAGCGATCGAAGGAAGCAATGGTCTCTTCCTGCGTCAACTGGGTGCCGGCGGGATCGGTGACCGTCATCGGGGAACCTTTCCTTCGTGGGTGTCCGCGACCGCGGGCTGAGCGGTCTGCGGTGTTTCGGGGTGCACGGGCGTCTCGGTGTGGACGGGTACGTGCGTCGTGCACACGCAGTCGCCGTTGGCGATCGTCGCCAGGCGCTGCACATGGGTGCCGAGCAGTTCGGTGAACTTCGCGGTCTCCGCCTCGCAGAGTTCGGGGAACTCGGCGGCGACGTGGGAGACCGGGCAGTGGTGCTGGCAGATCTGGACGCCGGCACCGACTTCGCGGGTGTCGGCAGCGTATCCGCCGGCGGTGAGAGCGTCGGTGATCTGGTCCACCGTCGCGATGACCGAGCCCGTGGCGGCGACGGGCTGCACATCGGCCACCAGTTCGGTGATCCGGTCGCGGGCGAACTCGTCGACGGCGTCCTGCCCCGCGACGGTTCGGAGTTTCCGCAGCACGGCGCCCGCCAGGTCGTCGTAGGCGTGACGCAGTTTGCCGCGCCCGGCCGGCGTCAGTTGGAACCACTTCGCCGGGCGGCCTCGGCCGCCCCGGTGAAAGCCTGCCGGAGCCGCCTCGATGTCTCCGTCGGCGGAGAGGATCTCGAGATGCCTGCGGACGCCCGCAGTGCTGATTCCGAGCCGTTCGGCGATGTCACGCGCCCGCATCGGCCCCTCGTCCACCAGCAGAGACACCACGGCAGCCCGGGTCTGGCCGTCGGGCACAGCTCCGTCTGCATGCTGCTGTGACAGCAGTCGATGGTCTCCACTCATGCTTTTCACAACAATATTGTTACTTAATTAATTCCCTCGCGGCTAGGAAGGGTTCCCTTACCGGTCGGCGATGCCGGCCCGCGATGACCGCACATGGCGTCCGGTCCCACCGGTTAGAGTCATCGATGTGCCAGAACTCCGCCTGCTGCGTAGGACCGTCGACTACGTGGGACTGTCGAAGCCCTCCCTGCCGCACGACGCCGACCGGACGGGCGACTACGGAACCGCAGTCGCCCGCATGCACGGAGCCGAGACCGAGGTGGGCCCGCTCAACCGCCTCGAGACCCTGCAGATGCGACGCATCCGGCTGTTCGGCACCACCGCGTCGCTGCTCGTGCTCGTCGGATCCCTCGGCACCGGAATGGTCCCGGTCCTGCAGAACCCGATCGTCGGCACGCGTGTGCTCTCCCTGCCGTCCCGGATGTATTCGACCGCGCTGACCATCTCCATCAGCGGGGCGGTCATGCTCGTGGTCGCCTGGATGCTGCTCGGCCGTTTCGCGGTCGGCCGCCTGCGAGTCGAGGTCGCCGAGGGCCGAAGCCCGGCGCGCCGGATGACGCGCGGTCAGACCGACCGGACCCTCCTCATGTGGGTCGCCCCACTCGTCATCGCCCCGCCCCTGCTCAGCAAGGACGTCTACTCCTATCTGGCACAGAGCGCCATCGCGTACCGGGGCATGGACCCGTACACCTACAGCCCGATGCGCGGACTCGGTGTCGATCACCCGCTGACGCTGTCGGTGCCGAACCTCTGGAAGGACACACCCGCGCCGTACGGTCCGCTGTTCCTCTGGATCGGCGAACACATCACGGCGATCACCGGCGACAACATCGCCGCGGCGGTCCTCCTGCACCGGCTGGTGGCGATCTGCGGCGTCCTGATGATCGTGTGGGCGCTCCCCCGACTCGCCCGACGCTGCGGCGTGTCGGCCGTGGCCGCGCTCTGGCTCGGCGCACTCAACCCGCTGCTGATCCTGCACCTGGTCGGCGGAATCCACAACGAATCGCTGATGATCGGCATGATGCTGGTCGGCATGGAGTGGTGCTTCGCCGCGATCTACGGCGCCGCCGACCTTCTTCGACATGACCGCCCCTGGCTGCCCTCGAGTGCAGGATGGCTGCTGGCGGCCGGCGCCGCGATGATCGCGGCCTCGTCGATGATCAAGGTCACCTCGCTCATGGCGCTCGGTTTCGTCGGCATCGCACTGGCGCGACGATGGCGCGCCGACCTGCCCGCGCTGCGGCACGCCCCGCTGCGCGAATGGTGGTCGCGGATCAGACAACCCCTCGCCGCGGTCAGCGCGGCCGCTGCGACGACCGGCGTGATCGCCGTCATGGTGATCCTCGCGATCTGTCTCGGCACCGGGCTGGGCTTCGGCTGGACCGGAACGCTGAGCACCGGCGGGATCGTCCGATCGTGGATGTCGATGCCGACCCTGCTGTCGGTGGTGTCCGGCCGCATCGGCCTGTGGCTCGGCATGGGTGAACAGACCCAGGCGATCCTCGACACCGCGCGCCCGATCGGGCAGCTCATCGCCGGAGTGTTCGTGGTGCGGTGGCTCCTGGCCACCCTCGCCGGACGCATCCAACCGATCGGCGCACTCGGCATCGCGATGGCCACGTTCGTCCTGTTCTTCCCCTTCGTTCAGGCGTGGTACCTCCTGTGGGCCGTGATCCCCCTGGCCGCGTGGGCGACGACCGCCTGGTTCCGCGTCGGCACCGTGCTCATCTCCGGCATCATCGCGATCGTCGTCATGCCGACGAGCTCGGACACCAGCCCCCTGGTGGTCGCGCAGGGACTCGCCACCGGAATCGCGATCGTCGCCGTCGCCGGGATGGTGTTCTTCATCGACAGTCCGGTCCGCAGTTGGCTGCGGCGACGCCGCAGCGCAGCGGCTCGTTGACCGACGCGGACGGCGGTGTACCGAGTGGTCGCCGTCACCCGCCCCGAGGCGGGATCCGACCGACGACTGACCTACCCTGAACGGTGTGGACCAATCCTCGAAGAGCCCCGGCGGGCCCGATCGCCGAGACGACGGCCGTGACGCGGCCCTCCGGGTGACCGGACTGGTCAAGACCTTCGGGGACACGACGGCCGTCGACGGTCTCGACCTGCATCTGCGGCGTGGCGAACTCCTGGCGCTACTGGGCCCCAACGGGGCCGGAAAGACGACCACCGTCGAGATCTGCGAGGGATTCCTCGCCCCCGACGCCGGTACCGTCTCGGTCCTGGGACTCGATCCCGTCGCCGACAACGATCGACTGCGCGCCAGGATCGGCGTGATGCTGCAGGGTGGCGGGGCGTATCCCGGCGCCAAGGCGCACGAGATGCTCCGCCTGTGTGCCGCGTACAGCGAGAATCCCCTCGACCCGGACTGGCTGATGTCCGCGCTCGGACTGGCCGAGGTCGCCGGGACCAGCTTCCGTCGCCTGTCCGGCGGCCAACAACAGCGGCTGTCGCTGGCCTGCGCCCTCGTCGGACGCCCCGAGCTGGTGTTCCTCGACGAACCGACCGCCGGGCTGGATGCGCACGCCCGCATCATGGTGTGGGAGCTCATCAGTCGACTCCGCAGCGACGGTGTGTCGATCCTGCTGACCACCCATCTGCTCGACGAGGCCGAAGAGCTCGCCGACCAGATCGTCATCATCGATGAGGGCCGCGCCGTCGCCGCCGGCGCGCCCGACGACCTCGTCCGCCGGGACGCCGAGGGACAACTGCGTTTCACCGCGGACGACGTCGTGACCGCCGATCTGCAGAACGCGCTGCCCGACGGCGCTCACGCCGCGGTGACCCCGTCCGGCGACCACGTCGTCACCGGCGACGTGACGCCCGAACTCGTCGCCGCAGTCGCGCAGTTCTGCGCGAGCCGCGGCGTTCTGATCTCCTCGATGTCGGTGGCGACCAACAGCCTCCAGGACGTCTTCCTGACCCTGACCGGGCGAGAGGTGCGAGCATGACACAGACCGCGACCACCAACCGTTTCCCCGCCGGGACCTTCGTCCCGGCGCCCCACTCGGCGCGACTGTCGCGCATGCTCGCGGCCCAGACCCGCATGGAGTTGACACTGCTGCTCCGCAACGGTGAGCAGCTCCTGCTGACGATGTTCATCCCGATCACCATCCTGGTCGGGCTGTGCCTCATGCCCTTGGCCACCGAGGGCGGTGAGGGCACCGCCGCACGGGCCGCCACATTCGTCCCGGCGGTCCTGGCCGTGGCGATCATGTCGACCGCGTTCACCGGTCAGGCGATCGCGGTCGGATTCGATCGGCGTTACGGGGCCCTCAAGCGGCTCGGCGCCACACCGATTCCACGGTGGGGCATCATCGCGGGCAAGTCCCTCGCCGTCGCGATCGTGGTCGTTCTGCAGGCGGTCGTCATCGGCGGCATCGGCGTGGCGTTCGGATGGCGCCCGACACTCCTCGGCGTGCTCTTCGGCGCACTGATCGTCGCTCTCGGAACGGCGACGTTCGCCGCGCTCGGGCTGCTCCTCGGCGGCACCCTCAAAGCCGAGGTCGTGCTGGCCCTCGGCAACCTCATCTGGTTCGTCCTCCTCGGTGTGGCCGGTCTGGTCGTCTTCGACGACCACGTGAATCCGGTGCTGCACACGATCGCGCGACTCACGCCGTCGGGCGCCCTCACCGAGACACTCTCCCGGGCTTTGGCCTCCTCGGCCGACGTCCTCGGCATCAGCGTCCTGATCGTGTGGGCGATCGTCGGCGGCGCTCTGGCAGTTAGGTGGTTCCGGTTCCAATGATCGACACGTGGTTCGGTTTCAAAAGGCCGACGGCCCGGTTCCTGCACGCCTGGGCGATCGCCAACGTCGCGGCGAACGTGCTGCTGGTCGTCACCGGAGGCGGAGTGCGCGTCACCGGGTCGGGGCTCGGCTGCCCCACGTGGCCGCAGTGCACCTCGGGCAACATCGCCCCGGTCCGCGGCAATGAGATGGGCATCCACAGCGCGATCGAGTTCGGGAATCGACTGCTCACCTGGGTGCTGGTCGCCGTCGCCGTCGCAACCTTCGTCGCCGCGGTACGCCGCCGCCCGGCCGATCCGCTCGCCCGCCGTCTCGCGTTGATCGTGGCGCTCGGCGTGCCGCTGCAGGGCGTCATCGGCGGCATCACGGTGCTCACGAACTTGAACCCGTGGGTCGTCTCGCTGCACTTCGTCGCGACCATGATCATCATCTCGATCGCGACGTGGCTCGCGATCCACGTCAAACCGCGGGAGGCGACCGCTCCGTCGATCGTCGACGGCGCCGAGTCCGCTCCGGCGTTGCGCCGTGTCGGCATGATCGTCGCGTGGCTCATGTATGCGACGACGTGGA
Organism: Gordonia shandongensis DSM 45094; assembly: GCF_000423025.1. GTDB lineage: Bacteria > Actinomycetota > Actinomycetes > Mycobacteriales > Mycobacteriaceae > Gordonia > Gordonia shandongensis. Next base: position 281,978 of record NZ_AUHE01000002.1, on the reverse strand, counting down.
TCGCCGTGTATTTCGGCACCGTGGTCACCGGATCGGGTCCGCATTCCGGCGATGACATCGCGATGCGCAACGGGTTGCGCTTCGACCAGATGGCCGTCTTGCATGCCGATGCGGTCTGGACGCTCGTCGGACTGTCCGTCGCCCTCATCGTGCTGACCGTGGCCGCCGGGTCGTCATTGAAGCGGTCGGCCCTGGTGTTCGGGGGCATCGTGCTGCTTCAGGGCTTCATCGGGTACCTGCAGTACGTCCTCCACGTGCCCGGCGGACTGGTGATCCTGCACATGTTCGGAGCCGCGATTCTGATGATCGGCGCGACGCAACTCGTCCTGGCCACCACTCGAACCGAGGGCAGCCGGCGCACCGAGTAGGCCCCGCGCCGGGAAGCCTCTCCGGTCGCTGCCTGTGCTCGGTTGCCGGCTGCGCTCGCTCGGGGATGCGTCGTCAGTCGAGGATCTTGCGGTTTCTCGCCTTCGGGAAATGCTTCTGACGAGCCACCCAGCCGGCCATCGTGCGCCAGTGGGAGGGTTTGACGTTCGCCGCGGACGTGAGGTCGCGGTCCCACTCGGCCGTCTCGAGGCCGTCGACGGCGTCGACGACCGCGCGGGCCGTGTCGAGGTCGTCGACGACGCGGTCACCCATCAGTCCGTTCTCCCCGACGAGGGTGATGCGGACTCCCGCAGCTCCGATCGGCTGCAGGACGGCCTTCGCGGTCCCGCCCTCGGCGGCGACGAACTTGCGGATCGAGCCGACCACGGCCCCGGGTGCGGTCGCGGGTGCGGTCGGTGCAGCGGTCTGTTCACTCATGACTGCTGAGTATACCGACGTGCCACCATGGGTCCATGCGCGCGATCCACGTGTCGGCCCACGGTGGCCCAGAAGTCCTCGACCTCGTCGATCTGCCCGATCCGCGGCCCGCGCCGGGCCAGGTCCTCGTCGCCGTCGACACGGCGGGTGTGAACTTCATCGACACCTATCGGCGGGCGGGAATCTATCCCTCGTCGCCGCCGTACGTCCCCGGCGTCGAGGGCGCCGGCGAGGTCGTCGAGCTGGGCGACGGCGTGACAGACCTGCGGGTCGGTGATCGAGTCGCGTGGTGCGACGCCGACGCGAGCTACGCCGAACTCGTGACGGTCCGGGCCGAGCGTCTGCTGCCGGTGCCCGCCGAGGTCGACCTGTCGACCGCCGGCTCGTCGTTGCTGCGCGGCCTGACCGCGCACTATCTCCTCGACGGCAGCGCTCACCCCACACGCGGCGACACCGTGCTGATCCATGCGGGCGCCGGCGGGGTCGGATCGATCCTCACCCGGTGGGCGGCCCGACGCGGGATCCGTGTCATCACGACCGTCTCATCCGCGGAGAAGGAGGCGCTGTCGCGTCGAGCCGGCGCCGCGGAGGTCGTGCGGTACGGCGACGACCTCGTCGAACGGGTCCGCGACCTCACCGACGGCGTCGGGGTGTCGACGGTCTACGACGGGGTCGGCGCGGCGACGTTCGATCAATCGCTCGCCGCGACCGCCGTGCGCGGCACCGTCGTCCTGTTCGGCGCCGCGAGCGGCCCTGTTCCGCCGGTGGACCTGCAACGCCTCAACACGGCGGGGTCCCTGTCGGTCACCCGGCCCACACTGGCGCACTTCATCGCCGACCCGGCGGAGTTCGCCTGGCGCGCGGACGAGTTCTTCCGCGCCCTCGTCGACGGCGTGCTCGATGTCAAGGTCGGTCGGCGTTTCCCGCTCGACGCCGCGCGTGATGCGCACCGGGCGCTCGAGTCGAGGGCCACCGCCGGGACGACCGGACTGGCGGTGGGTCGATCGCGGTGATGCGTCAGACGTAGCTCGCGATGGTCGGCAGGTGCACCACCGCGTCGACGGCGAGACCGCAGAACAGCAACGCGAGGTACTCGTTGGAGATCAGGAAGATCTTCAACGGTTTCACCTCCGCGCCTCGACGGGTCTGGCTGTAGAGCATGGTCACCTTGTAGATGAACCACCCGCCGGACAGGACCGCGACGCCCAGGTAGATCCAGCTGGTGACCGGGATGAGGGCGAACGAGGTCACCACCGTCGCCCACGTGTAGACGAGCATGTGAGCGGTCACCCGCTCGTCGCTCGCGATGACCGGGAACATCGGCACCCCGGCGGCCCGGTAGTCCTCGCGATAGCGCATCGCGAGTGCCCACGTGTGCGGCGGCGTCCAGAAGAACACCACCAGGAACATCACGAACGGCTCCCAGCCCAACGAGTGGGTCACCGCGGCCCAGCCGACCAGGGCGGGCATGCAGCCGGCGATGCCGCCCCAGATCACGTTCTGCCAGGTCCGCCGCTTGAGTATCAGCGTGTAGACCACGGCGTAGAAGAAGATGGTGAACATCACCAGCGCCGACGGCAGGAAGGAGCGTTCGCCGTCGCGCGCGGTCCCGAAGTACAGGACCGCGAACGACGCGGCGGCGAGGACGACGCCGAAGATCAGCACGTTCCGGATCGGCACGGCCTCGCGGGCGAGCGGGCGGCGTGCGGTCCTCTTCATCTTCCGGTCGATGTCGGCGTCGGCGACCATGTTGAGGGTGTGCGCGCTGGCCGCACCCAGCCACCCGCCGACCACCGTGATGAGGATCAACGCGATGTCGATACGGCCGCGTTCGGCCTGGAGCATCACCGGAATCGTCGAGACCAGCAGCAGTTCGATCACGCGGGGCTTCGTCAGTGCGACGTAGGCGCGGACGGTGTCCCAGATGCGATGCGGGATGTTCCGCTCCGCCACCGGAGTATCGGTGGACATCGCGGTCGAGGAGGCGTCGGTGTCCGCGCTTTCCCCAATACTCACAGATGCTCCTCACAATAGGCATCGGTCAGGCCGGCGTGAAGACCACCGACGGGCTACTACAAACGATGGTAGACCGGGTGACGCCGCAGGAGAGAATCCGGCCGGTCCAGATCACAGATGCTCCGAACGTGCGGGCACGCGCGCGAGATCCGCGCCGGTGCCGCTAGGCTGGAATCGCTCATGCGTCCGAGCACCCGATACGAGGCACAGGAGAGTCCGCCACCGTGGCCATTACCGACGAGATCCGCGCGCTGACCGAGCAGGTCCACCCCAGTGACTGGACCGATCTGGACACCAAGGCGGTCGATACGGCGCGCCTCCTGGCGGCCGACGCCGTGCAGAACTGCGGCAGCGGCCACCCCGGTACCGCGATGAGCCTCGCGCCCCTGGCCTACACGCTGTACCAGCGTGTGATGCGTCACGATCCGACCGACCCGGGGTGGGTGGGGCGCGACCGGTTCGTGCTCTCATGCGGGCATTCGAGCCTCACCCAGTACATCCAGCTCTACCTCGGCGGCTTCGGGCTCGAACTCGACGACCTGCGAGCGCTGCGCACGTGGGGCTCGCTGACGCCCGGGCACCCCGAGTACCGACACACCGCGGGCGTGGAGATCACCACCGGGCCCCTCGGGCAGGGACTGGCCTCCGCCGTCGGAATGGCGATGGCCTCCCGTCGTGAGCGCGGCCTGTTCGACCCCGACGCCCCCGCGGGAACGAGCCCGTTCGACCACTTCGTCTACGTCATCGCGTCGGACGGCGACATCGAGGAGGGTGTCACGTCCGAGGCGAGTTCCCTGGCGGGCACCCAGCAGCTCGGCAACCTGGTGGTCGTGTACGACCAGAACGAGATCTCCATCGAGGACGACACCGCCATCGCTCTCAGCGAGGACGTCGCCAAACGTTACGAGGCGTACGGCTGGCACGTTCAGACCGTGACCGGCGGTGAGGACGTCGCGGCGATCGAGGCGGCGATCGACGCGGCGAAGGCCGTCACCGACAAGCCGTCGATCATCTGCCTGCGCACCGTCATCGGGTGGCCGGCGCCGACCAAGATGAACACGGGCGCCTCGCACGGTGCGGCGCTCGGTGCCGACGAGGTCGCAGCCACCAAGGAGATCCTCGGCTTCGACCCGGCGGTCGATTTCGCCGTGGACGACGCCGTCCTGGCGCACACGCGGTCCCTCACCGAGCGCGCGGCCGCGGCCCGCGCCGACTGGCAGGCGGCATTCGACGCCTGGGCGCGCGACAACGCCGACCGCAAGTCCCTCTTCGACAGGCTGACGAACCACGAGCTGCCCGACGGCTGGGCTGACGCCCTGCCCCGCTGGGAGGCCGGGGACAAGGCTGTCGCAACGCGATCGGCGTCCGGCAAGGTCCTCTCCGCGTTGGCGCCGATCCTCCCGGAGCTGTGGGGCGGTTCGGCCGATCTCGCCGGATCCAACAACACGACGATGGACGGTGCGACCTCGTTCGGACCGACGACCATCTCCACCGAGACGTGGTCGGCCGACCCCTACGGCCGCACCCTGCACTTCGGCATTCGCGAGCATGCGATGGCCGCGATCCTCTCCGGCATCGTTCTGCACGGACCCACCCGTGCCTATGGGGGCACGTTCCTGCAGTTCGCCGACTACATGCGCCCGGCGGTCCGACTCGCGGCGCTCATGGAGATCGACCCGATCTACGTGTGGACGCACGACTCGATCGGTCTCGGCGAGGACGGTCCGACACATCAGCCCGTGGAGCACCTCGCCGCTCTCCGCGCCATCCCGAACCTCGACGTGGTCCGCCCCGCCGACGCCAACGAGACCGCGTACGCATGGGCGCATCTGCTGACCCGCCGGAACAGGCCCGTCGGTCTGGCACTCACCCGTCAGAACGTCCCGGTCCTCTCCGGCACCGACGCGCAGGGCGTGGCCCGTGGCGGATACGTCCTGTCGGACGCGGACGGATCGTTCGACGTCGTCCTGATCGGAACCGGATCCGAGGTGGCCCTCGCGGTGGAGGCCGCGGACCGGCTGGCTGCCGACGGCGTCCGGGCCCGCGTGGTGTCGATGCCGTCGCTGGAGTGGTTCGCCGAACAGGACGCCGACTACCGCGAGTCCGTCCTCCCGACCGGTGTTCCGCGCGTGGCCGTCGAGGCGGGTATCGCGATGCCGTGGCACGCGGTCGTCGCCGGCGGCGAGATCGTGTCGCTCGAGCACTACGGCGCATCGGCGCCGTACGCGAAGCTGTACGAGGAGTTCGGCATCACCGCCGACGCCGTCGTCGCCGCCGCGAACCGCGCCCTGGGCCGCTGAATCTCTGGGCCGCTGAACCCCGGGGCCGCTGAACTACGGGGCCGCTGAACCCCTCGACGGATAGGAGTCCGCTCATGTCTCAGAATTCCAGGCTCGCCGACCTCTCGGCCGCCGGTGTCTCGATCTGGCTCGACGACCTCTCCCGGGATCTCATCGACTCCGGTGGGCTCCGGGAGGCCATCGACACCCGTTCGATCGTCGGGGTGACGACCAACCCGTCGATCTTCCAGAAGTCGATCACCTCATCGGACGCCTATGCCGAGCAGATCGGCCGACTCGCGGCCGGCGGCGCATCCGTGGACGCCGCGATCACCGCGCTGACCACCGACGACGTCCGTGCCGCCTGTGATGTCCTCGCCCCGGTCTTCGCGGCGACCGACGGCCTCGACGGCCGTGTGTCCATCGAGGTCGATCCCCGACTCGCGACCAGGACCGACGAGACCGTGGCTCAGGCGATCGAGCTGTGGAAGCTCGTCGACCGGCCCAACCTCTACATCAAGATCCCGGCCACCGCGGCCGGGGTCCCCGCGATCGCGCGCGTGATCGCCGAGGGCATCAGCGTCAACGTCACGCTCATCTTCTCGGTCGAGCGGTACCGCGAGGTGATGGACGCCTACCTGGACGGTCTCGACCAGGCCCTGCGCAACGGGCACGATGTCGCCTCCATCGCGTCGGTCGCCTCGTTCTTCGTCTCCCGCGTCGACAGCGAGATCGACAAGCGTCTCGACGCCGTCGGCACCCCCGAAGCGCTCGATCTGCGGGGGAAGGCGGGGCTGGCGAACGCCCGACTCGCCTACGCCGCGTACCGGGAGGTCTTCGAGACCGAGACGAGGTTCCCCGACCTGCAAGGCCACGGCGCCCTCCCCCAGCGTCCGCTCTGGGCGTCCACCGGCACGAAGAACCCGGACTACCCGGACACCCTCTACGTCAGCGAGCTCGTCGCACCGAACACCGTGAACACCGTGCCGGTCGCGACGCTCGAAGCCTTCGCCGATCACGGCTGGGTCGACACCGAGTCGATCGTCGGCCGGGAAGCCGAGTCGCGCGAGGTATTCGACGCGCTGAGCGCCGCCGGCGTCGACCTCGCCGATGTCTTCGATCTGCTGGAGACCGAGGGGGTCGCCAAGTTCGAGGAGGCGTGGGCCGAGCTCCTCGACGCCACGCAGAATCAACTCGACGCGTCCCGATCCTGATCGGAAGGTGCATGCGGTGAACGGTGGCAGCACGGCGACCTGGACCAATCCACTCCGGGACCCGCACGACACGCGCCTGCCGCGGATCGCCGGGCCGTCGGCACTCGTCATCTTCGGGGTGACCGGCGACCTGGCGCGCCGCAAGCTGATGCCGGCGATCTACGACCTGGCGAATCGCGGTCTGCTTCCGCCGAGCTTCGCACTGGTCGGATTCGCGCGACGGGACTGGGCGCATGAGGATTTCGCACAGGTGGTCCGCGATGCGGTGGAGGCGCACTGCCGGACGGGGTTCCGCGCCGAGGTCTGGGAACGCCTGTCCGAGGGCATCCGTTTCGTCTCCGGCACCTTCGAGGACGACGACGCCTTCGCGACCCTGCAGCACACGCTCGCCGAACTCGACAGGGAACGCGGCACCGACGGGAACCACGCCTACTACCTGTCGATCCCGCCGAAGGCCTTTCCGACGGTGCTGAGTCAACTGCGACGTACCGGCATGACCGAGCAGAACGGCGACAACTGGCGTCGCGTCGTGGTCGAGAAGCCCTTCGGGCACGATCTGGCGAGCGCGCGGGAGCTCAACGCCCTCGTCGGCAGCGTGTTCCCGGAGGACTCGGTCTTCCGGATCGACCACTACCTCGGCAAGGAGACCGTCCAGAACATCCTCGCGCTGCGATTCGCGAACCAGCTCTTCGACCCGCTGTGGAGCGCACACTACGTCGACCACGTTCAGATCACGATGGCCGAGGACATCGGGCTCGGCGGGCGCGCCGGCTACTACGACGGAATCGGTGCGGCCCGCGACGTGATCCAGAACCATCTCCTCCAGCTTCTCGCGCTCGTCGCGATGGAGGAGCCGGTGTCGTTCTCGCCGCGGCATCTGCAGACCGAGAAGATCAAGGTCCTCTCCTCCACGCGGAACATCCTGCCGATCGCCGAGAACTCTGCCCGCGGTCAGTACGGTCCCGGGTGGCAGGGTTCGGAACCGGTCGTCGGACTCAAGGACGAGGAGGGTTTCTCCCCCGATTCGACGACCGAGACGTTCGCGGCGATCGCGCTGGAGGTCGACACTCGCCGGTGGGCGGGCGTGCCCTTCTACCTGCGGACCGGTAAGCGACTGGGCCGCCGGGTCACGGAGATCGCCCTGGTGTTCAAACGGGCGCCCCACCTCCCGTTCGACGACACGATGACGGCGGAACTCGGACAGAACGCCCTGGTGATCCGCGTTCAGCCCGACGAGGGGGTGACCCTGCGCTTCGGTTCCAAGGTGCCCGGCAGCAGCATGGAGGTTCGCGACGTCAACATGGACTTCTCGTACGGCGAGGCCTTCACCGTCTCGTCGCCGGAGGCCTACGAGCGGCTCCTCCTGGACGTCCTGCTCGGCGAGCCGTCCCTGTTCCCGGTCGACGAGGAGGTCGAGCTCAGTTGGCAGATCCTCGATCCCGTCCTCGAGCAGTGGGCTCAGAGCGGTGCGCCCGAGGAGTATGAGTCCGGCTCCTGGGGACCGGCGTGCGCCGATGAGATGCTGAGCCGGACCGGACGACTGTGGAGGCGGCCGTGATCGTTGATCTTCCCGACACGTCGACGATCGAGATCAGCAAGAAGCTGGTCTCGGTGCGCCGGACCGGCGGCGCGGTGACGCTGGGACGCGTGCTGACGTTGATCATCGACATCGACGACGACACCGATGCCGAGGCGGCGATCGAGGCGTCCAACGCGGCCAGCCGGGAGCATCCGTGCCGCGTCATCGTCGTCGACCGCCGCGACTCCCGCGGCGAGGCCACCCTCAACGCGCAGATCCGGGTGGGCGGCGACGCCGGCGCGTCCGAGGTCGTCGTCCTCGACCTCATCGGACCGCTCGCCGCGCATCCGCACGCCGTCGTGACGCCGTTCCTGCTGCCGGACACTCCGGTCGTGACGTGGTGGCCGGGCCGAGCGCCCGCGAATCCCGCCGACAACCGGCTCGGTCGACTGGCGTCGCGACGGATCACCGATGGCCGCACGGTGACCGATCCGGCGACGTTCCTCGCCGACCGGGCCGCCGGGTACCGTCCCGGCGACACCGATCTGGCGTGGGCTGCGATCACGCCGTGGCGGGCCATGCTGGTCTCGGCGCTCGATCGACCGCCGCACACCGCCGTGACGGGGGCGCGCGTGAGCGGTCCGCGCCATATCGCCGGTCTGGACCTGTTCGCCGGCTGGCTCGCCGGTGAACTCGGCATTCCCGTCGACCGGGGGACGTCCGAGGAGATGTCGGTTCGACTGGACCGCGGCGGGGCCGAACTGCTGATGAGCGTCGGAGATTCCGGGGTCGGCGTACTGCGCAGCACCGGGCATCCCGACGGCCGCGCGGCGTTCGCCCGACGGAGTACCGCTGAGTGTCTGGCCGAAGAGTTGCGCCGCCTGGACGCCGACGAGGTGTACGAGGTGGCGCTGCGGGGTCTGTCGGCCGTCAGGTTCGTGACCGGCTAGGTTGGTGGTGAGACAGATTTGCGGCCGGCGATGGCTCCCGGCCGGACAGGTTTGCGGCCGGCGATGTTTCCCGGCCGGTGATCCGCGAGGAGCAGTGATGACCCGCCCCGTCGAGCATCTGGTGTTCGATACGTCCGACGAACTGATCGACACGGCCGCCGAACGTTTCATCGCGACGGTCAGCGCGGCCCAGGAGGCACGCGGGCTGGCGCACGTGGCGCTCACCGGCGGCACGAACGGGATCGCGCTGCTGCGGCGTCTCGCGCACGACAGCGGCGACATCAGCTGGCAGCGCGTGGCGCTGTACTGGGGCGACGAACGTTTCCTTCCCGCCGACGACCCCGAACGCAACGCGGGACAGGCCGCCGCCGCGCTGCTCGACCACGTGCCCGTCGATCCGGCCAGGGTCCACTGCATCGCGCCCTCCGACGGTGAGTTCGGCGACGACATCGCGGCCGCCACCGCCGACTACGCACGTCTCATCGGCGACGACCTCGTCTTCGACGTCCACCTGCTCGGGATGGGCGGAGAGGGCCACGTCAACTCGCTGTTCCCGCACACGGAGGCCACCGCCGAGGATCGGCGGCCGGTCGTCGCGGTCACCGACTCCCCCAAACCGCCGCCGCGTCGCATCAGCCTCACCTTCCCCGTCGTCAACCGGTCGCGTGAGGTGTGGCTGCTCGTCTCGGGGGCCGAGAAGGCCGACGCAGTGGCTGCGGCGGCGCGTGGCGCCTCCCGCGACGACTGGCCGTGCGCCGGCGCTCACGGCACGGACAACACCGTGTGGTTCCTCGATCGTGCCGCGGCGGCCGGACTGCGCTGAGCGGACCGCACGCTCCGACCCGTCGGTCCTTCGGAAGCGGCGGTCCGCCCGAATCTCGAATCCCGGTCAGCCGCTGTTGCGCAGGGCCGTCGCCAATCCGTTCATCGTGAGCTGGATGGCGCGCCTGATGCGTGGACTGTCCTCACCCGACCGGAATCGTCGGAGCAACTCGACCTGCAGCAGATTGAGCGGCTCCAGGTAGGGGAACCGGTTGTAGACGGACCGCTTCAGCGCATCGTTGTCGGCCAGGAGGTCGGTGCTGCCGGTGATCGCGGCGTACATCGCCAGAGTCCGTTCGTGCTCGTCCACGATCTTCCCGAAGACCCGATCGCGGAGGTCGGTGTCGGGCACGAGCTGCGCATACCGATGAGCCAACCCCATATCCGATTTCGCGAGGACCTGCGCCATATTCGACATCACCGAGGTGAAGAAGGGCCAGTCGCGGTAGTACTCGGTGAGGGTCGCCAGCCGATCGGGATCATCGCCGATCCACTTCTCGAACGCCGTCCCGACGCCGTACCACCCGGGCAGCATCACCCGGCACTGCGTCCACGAGAGGACCCACGGGATCGCCCGCAGATCGGCGATCTCGGTGGTCTGCTTCCGTGCGGTCGGTCGACTGCCGATGTTGAGCGCCCCGATCTCCGACAGCGGCGTCGACGCCGTGAAGTACTCGACGAAGCCGGGGGTCTGATGCACCAGTTCGCGGTAGGCGTCGCGCGCCAGATCCGCCAATTCGTCGAAGTCGGAGTACGCGACCTCCGATCGATCTCCCAGCCCCTCCACGTCGAGCAACGACGATTCGATCGTCGCGGCCAGCAGCGATTCGAGGTTGCGCCGGGCACTCACCGGTTCGGCGTACTTCGCGGCGATGATCTCGCCCTGTTCGGTGAGCCGCAAGGAGCCCCGCACCGCTCCCGGCGGCTGCGCCAAGATCGCCTCGTAGCTCGGTCCGCCGCCGCGTCCGACGGTCCCGCCCCGGCCGTGGAACAGTCGTAGGCGCACGTCGGCCGCGCGCGCCGCCTCCACGAGATCCAGTTCGGCCCGGTACAGCGCCCAGTTGGCCGCCAGGTACCCGCCGTCCTTGTTGGAGTCGGAGTACCCGAGCATCACCTCCTGTGTGTCGTCCTGGCTCGCGACCAGCTCCCGATAGAAGCCCAGCGCGAGAGCCGCGGAGAGGGTCCGCGCGCCGTCGCGGAGATCCTCGATCGTCTCGAACAACGGAACGATGCGCACCGAACACCGACCGGACCGGTAGAGCCCGACCTCTTTGAGGAGCACCAGGGCCTCGAGCATGTCCGAGACGGACGTGCACATGCTGATGACGTAGGTCGGGACCGTCGCGGGCCCGAAGGTGCCGACCGCGTCGGCCGCCGCGCGGAGCACACCGAGCTCGCGATCGGCGAGCTCGCTGAGGTCGGCGTCCGGGGTCGCCAGGGGTCGCCGCGAGGTCAGCTCCGCGACCAGCAGCGCCACCCGATCCGACTCGGCGAGGGCGGTGTAGTCGGTGCACGCGCCCGCCCACTGCAGAAGCTCCCCGACGACCTCCTCATGGGTCTCCGAGTTCTGCCGCATGTCGAGGCCCGCGAGGTGGAATCCGAATGTCCGCACGGACTCTCGCAGGGCGCGCAGACGGTCGTCGGCGACGGCGGCGTCGGACGCCGCCCGCAGTGCTCGATCGATCACGTCGAGGTCGGCGAGGAACTCGGCGGCGTCGGCGTACGGGTGAGACGCGGCGGCCAGGTCGCGGTCGCCGGGTGCGACGGCATCCTCCCCCACCGTTATCCGGGCACGCGCGAGGACGCGACCGCGAACCGCCGTGATCGCCGAACGGAACGGCTCGTCGTCGGGCTCGTCGGGTCCGCCGTCCGGCGACTGCCCGGCCCCCAGCGCCGTCAGCTCCTCGGTGACCGGGGCGAACAGCCGCGCCGAGAGGCTCAACTCCCGGTGCAGCGCCGCCAACTCGTCGAGATGGTGCCGCATCACGGTGGCGGCGGCACTCGACGTCGCCTCCCGAACCACGTCGCCGGTCACGAACGGGTTGCCGTCGCGGTCGCCGCCGATCCACGAGCCCATGGAGATCATCGACACACCGTCCAGACCCGCATCGGGGTACGCCGCGGTCAACGCGTCGCGGACGTCGTTGTTCAGGGCCGGAACCACGTCGAAGAACGAGGCCCCGTAATACCGCAGCCCGGTGGTGATCTCATCGGAGATCGTCAGTCGACGCATCCTGATGAGCGCTGTCTGCCACAGGAGTTGGATCTGCCGCGCGATGTCGGCCCGCAGACCGGACTCCTCCTCCGGCGTGAGCTCGGTGCGTGCCCGCACCCGCATGAGCTCGGTGATCCGGTTCTGTGCGTCGAAGACGCTCCGACGTCGGGTCTCGGTGGGGTGCGCGGTGATCACCGGCACCACGTCGGCCTCGGCGAGAGCGCGACCGACCTGATCGTCGCGGAGCCCAGCTCTCGCAAGGGCGCCGAACGTCGCGGCGAGGGACGAGGCCTGCGGTGGATCGCCGGCCCGCAGGTGGATGCGGCGGCGGCGCTCGCGATGCAGGTCCTCGGCGAGATTGGCCAGGAGGGCGAAGTTCGTGAACGCCCTGATCACGGGAAGGAGGTCTTCGACCGGGCGGCCGGTGTACCGTGCGGCCAGGTCATCGCGCTCGACCTGCGCGTACCGGATCCCGAACGCGTCGCGTCGCGAGTCCTCGACGAGCGCGAAGATGTCGTCGCCGGCGTGCTCTCGGATCACCTCTCCGAGCACGCCGCCCAGGAATCGGATGTCGTCGCGCAGCGGCTCGGTGAGCGCTCGGCCGGTGTCATCGACCCGGATGCGGTCGACCATCGGCGTGGCGACAGCGCGAGCGACGGCGTCGGTGATCGGGTCGTGTTCAGTCATGTCTCCAACGTACGTCCGCGAGCCGCGACGCGGGTCTCGTCTGCAGCCGTCGGACGGCACCGGGCCTAGCCGTGCTCGGAGCGTTCGTCGAGCCGCGCGACCCGCGACTTCGGGTGAACGCCCCCGTCAGGCGGACTCGACGTCGGCAGAACGCGACGTCAGGAGAACTTGATGTCGAGACCGACCGCGACGATGAGAATGAACCAGATGAGACCCACGACCACCGTCAGCCGGTCGAGGTTCTTCTCGACGACCGAGGAGCCGGACAGGCTGGACTGGACGCCACCACCGAACAGCGACGACAGGCCGCCGCCCTTGGCGCGATGCAGCAGGACCAGAACGATCAGCAGCACGCTGGTGATGAACAAACCGGTGTTCAGCGCGATAGTCACGAGGTGTTGGTCCTGTTCGTCGTAGCGTCGGTGAAGCGGGTCGGCCTCGGCGCGACGACCGAGGCAGGTCGCCTCCGTCGGAGACGACCTGCCACAGTCTACGCGATGGGTTCGGGGCCCTACAGCAGCGGGCCGCCCGCGGCGATCGCCGAGAGTTGCGCGAACTCGTCGGCCTTGAGCGATGCACCGCCCACCAGAGCGCCGTCGACGTCGGTCCGGCCGACGATCTCGCCGACGTTCTTGGCGTTGACCGATCCGCCGTACAGGATCCGGACGCCGGCGGCGGTGCCGGCGTCGCTCAGCTCGGCGATTGCGCCGCGCACGGCCCCGCACACCTCCTGTGCGTCGTCGGCGCTCGCGACCCGACCCGTGCCGATGGCCCAGACCGGTTCGTAGGCGACGACGACCTTCGAGATCTCCTCGGCCGAGAGCCCGGCCAGCGATGCGGTGATCTGCTCGACGTTGTACGCGACGTGATCGCCGGCCTCCCGCACCTCGAGGCCCTCGCCGATGCAGACGATCGGTGTGAGTCCGTGCCGAAGTGCGGCCTTGGTCTTCGCGAGGACGACGTCATCGGACTCTGCGTGCAGACTGCGCCGCTCGGAGTGCCCGACGATCACGTAGCTGCAGCCGAGCTTCGACAGGAACGCACCGCTGATCTCGCCGGTGTAGGCGCCCGAGTCGTGCTCGGACAGATCCTGGGCTCCGTAGCTCAGCAGCAGCTTGTCGCCGTCGACGATCGTCTGAACGCTCCGGATGTCCGTGAACGGCGGGATCACCGTCACGTCGACCTTCTCGAAGTACTTCTCCGGCAGCGCGAACGAGATCTTCTGCACCAACGCGATCGCCTCGAAGTGATTCAGATTGCACTTCCAGTTGCCCGCGATCAGCGGCTTTCGCCCGCCGTGCGATTCCGTGCTCACGCTTTGACCTCCAGAACAGACAGCCCCGGGAGCTCCTTGCCCTCGAGGTACTCCAGGGATGCACCGCCACCGGTCGAGATGTGCGAGAACGCCTCGTCCGGGATGCCGAGGGCACGGACGGCCGCGGCCGAGTCGCCGCCGCCGACCACGCTGTACGCACCGTTGCGGGTCGCCTCCACGATCGCCTCGGCCACCCCGCGGGTGCCCTCGGCGAACTTCTCGAACTCGAAGACGCCCGACGGCCCGTTCCAGAAGATGGTCTTGGCCTCGCGCAACACGGTCGCGAATCGATCGACGGTTCCCGGACCGATGTCCAGGCCCATCCCCTCGGTGAAGCCGTCCCGGGTCATCGCGATGCTCGTGTCGGCGTCCGCCGCGAACCGGTCGGCCACGACGATGTCGTGCGGCAGGTGGATCACGTCGCCGTACTTGTCGAGGAGGTCGGTGCACGTCGGAATCATGTCGTCCTGCATCAGCGAGTCGCCCACCGGGCTGCCCTGCGCCTTGATGAACGTGAACGCCATCCCGCCGCCGATCACCAGGGTGTCGACCTTCGGTGCGAGAGCCTCGATGACGCCCAGTTTGTCGGACACCTTCGATCCGCCGAGAACGACCGCGTACGGACGCTCGACCTCCGAGGTCAGCTTGCGCAGCACCGCCACTTCGGCGGCGACGAGTCCGCCGGCGTATGCCGGCAACAGGGTCGCCACGTCGTAGACCGACGCCTGCTTGCGGTGCACGACGCCGAAACCGTCGGACACGAAGGCCCCGTCCTCACCGACGAGTTCGACGAGCGCTCGCGCCAGCGCACGGCGCTCGGCATCGTCCTTGCTGGTCTCGCGGGCATCGAAACGGATGTTCTCGAGCAGGAGGACGTCGCCGTCGGTGAGTCCCTCCGCGCGCGCCAGTGCGTCCGAGCCGACGACGTCGCCGGCGAGCTGAACGTTGCGTCCCAACTCCTCGGCCAGTCGGGCGGCGACCGGAGCGAGGGAGAGCGCCGGGTCGGGTTCGCCCGTGGGACGACCGAGGTGGGCGGTGACGATGACCTTGGCGCCGGCGTCGACGAGTGCGGCGATCGTCGGCACCGACGCGGCGATGCGCCCCGGATCGGTGATGGTCCCGCCGTCGAGCGGAACGTTGAGATCCGAGCGCACCAGCACGCCCCGGCCCGACACTCCTTCGGCCAGAAGGTCTTCCAGAGTACGAACTGCCATGTGACTACAGCGACTTCCCGACGAGGCCGATGAGATCGACGAGCCGGTTGGAGTAGCCCCACTCGTTGTCGTACCACGAGACGGTCTTGGCCTGATTCCCGATGACCTTGGTCAGCCCGGCGTCGATCAGCGAGGAGTGCGGATCGGTGACGATGTCGCTCGACACGATGGGCGCGTCGTAGTACTTCATGATGTTCTTGAGGGGCCCCTCGGCTGCGGCCTTGAACGCGGCGTTGATGTCCTCCGCGCTGGCCGACGTCCTGAGCTCCGAGGTGAGGTCGGTGACCGAACCGGTGGGGATCGGAACCCGCAGCGCGTAGCCGTCCAGCTTGCCGAGCAGTTCGGGCAGCACCAGGCCGATGGCCTTGGCGGCACCGGTGCCGGTGGGCACGATGTTCACCGCGGCCGCACGAGCGCGACGCAGGTCCTTGTGCGGTCCGTCCTGCAGGTTCTGATCCTGCGTGTAGGCGTGGATCGTGGTCATCAGACCCTTCTCGATGCCGAACTCGTCGTTGAGCACCTTGGCCATCGGTCCGAGGCAGTTCGTGGTGCAGGAGGCGTTCGAGATGATGTTCTGGCTGCCGTCGTACTTGTCGTCGTTGACGCCCATCACGATCGTGATGTCCTCATCGGAGGCCGGGGCCGAGATGATGACCTTCTTGGCGCCCGCGTCCAGGTGACCCTGAGCCTTGGCGCGAGCGGTGAAGATGCCGGTCGACTCGACGACGACGTCGACGCCCAGGTCGCCCCACGGGAGGGCCGCAGGACCCTCCTTGACCTCCAGCGCCTTGATCTTCACGTCGCCGACGACGATCGTGTCGTCGCCTTCGAGGTGAACGTCCTGGGGCAGGCGGCCGAGGATGCTGTCGAACTTCAGCAGGTGAGCGAGCGTCGCATTGTCCGTCAGGTCATTGACGGCCACGATCTCGATGTCGGTGGTTCCGAGCGCCTTCTGCGCCTCGACGGCACGGAAGAAGTTGCGGCCGATCCGGCCGAATCCGTTGACGCCTACCCGAACAGTCACAAGTTGCTCCTTAAGCGGTGAGTGAAGAGCCGGTCGTCTGCAATATCCGGCCCGTTGCCACCAGCCTAATGGTCGCAGTCCGCGGGGTCAGCGGAAGGTCGCACGAAACGGTGTCAGGCGTCATCCAGCAGGTCGGCGGTGACCGCCGACTCCGTGTCCGGAATGCCCTCGGTCCGCGCCCGCTTGTCGGCCATCGACAGGAGTCGACGTATCCGGCCGGCGACGGCGTCCTTCGTCATCGGCGGATCCGCGAGCTGGCCCAGTTCCTCGAGGGAGGCCTGACGGTGCTCCACCCGCAGACGCCCGGCCGAGACGAGGTGATCGGGCACGTCGTCGCCGAGTATCTCCAGCGCGCGCTCCACACGGGCGGCCGCCGCGACCGCCGCTCGAGCCGATCGGCGGAGGGTCGCGTCGTCGAAGTTCGCGAGTCGGTTCGCCGTGGCCCGGACTTCACGGCGCATGCGCCGCTCCTCCCAGACCAGCCGTGTCTCGTGGGCCCCCATGCGGGTCAGCAATGCTCCGATGGCCTCGCCGTCGCGGATCACCACCCGATCGGTGCCGCGGACCTCGCGGGCCTTCGCCGTGATGCCGAGTCGGCGTGCCGCGCCCACCAGTGCGAGCGCGGCCTCCGGTCCGGGGCAGCTGACCTCCATCGACGACGAGCGTCCCGGCTCGGTCAGCGAACCGTGGGCCAGGAAGGCGCCCCGCCAGGCGGCTTCGGCGTCGCCCACACTGCCCCCGACCACCTGGGCCGGCAGCCCGCGCACGGGACGGCCGCGGAGATCGAGGAGTCCCGTCTGCCGCGCGAGCGCCTCACCGTCGTCGGTGACGCGAACGATGTAGCGGGCGCTCTTGCGCACCCCGCCGGAGCGCAGCACGTGCACGTCGGCGCTGTAACCGAACAGCGCGTGGATCTCGTGCCGCAGGCGGCGCGCGACGTTGCCGAGATCGACTTCGGCCTCCACCACCACGCGACCGCCGACGATGTGGAGTCCGCCGGCGAACCTGAGCAGTGCGGACACCTCGGCCTTCCGGCAGCTGATCTGAGTCACCGCCAGTCGGCTCAACTCATCCTTCACTGCCCCGGTCATCGCCACGATCCGCGCCCTCCTGTCCCCTCGTGTCCCGGCCCCCGCGGCGGAACGCCCGCCAGGCACGGTGCGGATATGCCTTCGGGATGGTTGTGCATGTGCTGTCGGATTCTACCGACCGTCGGATGCGGCCTACAGCGAGATCGTCCCGACGCTGTCGCCGACGACTCTCGCCGCCGTCCGAAACAGGTCGTCGAACGCGACCGGCCCCGTCATCCGAGCATGGCCCTCACCGTAGCCGCAGTCTTCGCCGGGTCGTGCACGGATGTCCCCGCAATGGCCAGATCGGCCACGCGCAGACGAGCACCGAACCGCCCCGCCGCACGTTCCAGATGCGTGCGCTCGAGTCCCGCGGGCACCGAGGCCTCGTCGACGATCACGTCGTCGACCTGGAGCGTCGAGGCATGAGCGTGCAGAACGTGCAGGTGGCGTTCGACCGAGAATCCGGTGGTCTCCCCCGGTTCCGCGGCGAGGTTCACCAGCAGCAGCTTCCGCGCATCGGTGTCGTTCAACGCGGCCAGCTGGTCGGGCACCAGCACGTGCGGAATCACACTCGAGAACCACGATCCCGGCCCGAGGGTCACCACATCGGCGTTCCGGATCGCGTCGGCGGCGGCCGCGCACCCGGCCGGGGACTCCGGGATCAGTCGCACACGGCGCGGTTTCCCCGGGGTCGTCGCGACGGCGACCTGACCGCGGATCACCCGGCTCACCCGAGGATCGGATTCCAGTCCCGAGACGTCGGCCTCGATCACCAACGGCACCTCGGCCATCGGCAGCACCCGGCCGTCGACGTCGAACAGGTCGACGAGGGCGTCGAGCGCCGCGACCACGTCTCCGGTGACTTCGTTGACTCCCGAGAGGAGCAGATTCCCGACCGGGTGGCCGGCCAACGCGCCGTAACCGCCGAGCCGGTGCTGCAGCAGGTCTGCCCACACCCTGTGCCGTTGCGCCGAGACCGGATCGACCGCCTCCCGGTCGGCGATCGCGGCCGGCGCCGCCATCAGCGCGGCCAACGCCATCCGGAGGTCCCCGGGGGGAATCAGACCGAGTTCCGAACGCAATCGGCCCGACGATCCGCCGTCGTCGGCGACCGTGACCACCGCCGTGACGTCCGGTGTCAGATAGCGCAACGCGGTGAGGGTGTTGAACAGGCCGTGCCCACCGCCGAGCGCCACCGCCCGGAGTGCGCCCTCGCCGGTCACGGCGTCACTGTGGACCGGGGCCGTCATTCGCGCCCCAGGTCCCGATGGGTCACCTCGACGTCGTACACCGGTGAACCACCCGAGTCGATCTGTTCGCGGAGGCGTCGCGCCAACGCCTCCGACATGGCCACACTCCGGTGTTTGCCACCGGTGCAGCCCACGCCGAGGGTCATGTATCCCTTGCCCTCGCGGAGGTACCCGCGCGCCACGATGCCGACCAGGTCGACATAGCGGTCGAGGAACTCCTCGGCGTCGGCCTGACCGAGGACGTAGTCGCGCACCGCGGCGTCACGTCCGTTGTGCTCCCGCAGTTCCGGGATCCAGTACGGGTTCGGCAGGAAGCGGACGTCGGCGACCAGATCGCAGTCGATCGGCAGCCCGTACTTGAATCCGAACGACTGGACGGCGATCGTCAGGCGGCGACCGGCGGCGCTCGGGAAGACGTTCTCGACGATCGACCGCAGTCGGGTCGCACTGAGGTTGGACGTGTCGATGACCTTGTCGGCGACAGCGGCCACGGGCTGCAGGATCTCGCGTTCTGCCGCGATGCCCTCGCCGAGGGTGCCCGAACCCTGGAGCGGATGTCGGCGGCGCACCTGCTCGAAACGGCGCACGAGAACATCGTCGGAGGCGTCCACGAAGATCATCGAGGTGTCGGCGCCGCCGTCCTCCAGATCGCGCCGCAACTCCGCGACCCGGTCGCTGAAGCCGACGTCGCCGGCCCGCACCACCATGGCGATGCGCTGCGCACCGACCTCGCTGGTCCGCACCATCTCGACGAGCTGCGCGATCAGCGACACCGGAACGTTGTCGCTGACATACCAGCCGTCGTCCTCGAGCACATTGGCCACCGACGTCCGACCTGCGCCGGACATCCCCGTCACGAACAGCACCGTCGTCCCGTTCGCCGCGTCATTGTTCGACATCAGTCAGCGTCCTTCATCTCGTCGCCTTTCTCGCCGTGCGTATCGTCGCCTGCACCGACCGGGCCGCCCGTGTCCGGGCGAAGCGCCTCGTACACGGTCTGCGCCGTCGCCGGACCGATCCCCTTGACCTGTGCGATCTCCCCGACGTCGGCCTTCTTCAGGTTCGCGACCGAGCCGAAGTGGGTCACCAGTGCCGTACGCCTCGTGGCACCGAGGCCGGCGATCCCGTCGAGCGCCGACGCCGTCATCCGCCGGCTCCGCTTGCTTCGGTGGAAGGTGATCGCGAAACGGTGGGCCTCGTCGCGCACCCGCTGCAACAGGAACAGCGCCTCGCTGTTGCGCGGGAGGATCACCGGTTCATCATCACCCGGAATCCAGATCTCTTCGAGTCGTTTCGCCAGACCGATGACGGCGACGTCACTGATGCCGAGTTCATCGAGCACCGTGGCGGCGGCGTGCACCTGCGGGGCCCCGCCGTCGACGACGAACAGGTTCGGCGGGTACGCGAACCGTCGCACCCGCCGCGAGGTCTCCGGATCGTCCGCATCGGTCTCACCGTCGACGGGTGGTGCCGCGGCCTGTCCGGGACGGTGCCTGTTGAATCGTCGCCGCGTGACCTCCGCAATCGATGCGACGTCGTCGGAATGGCCGTCGCCGGCCGCCTCGCGGATCGAATAGTGACGGTAGTCGGCCTTCTTGGCCAGCCCGTCCTCGAACACCACCAGCGACGCCACCACGTCGGTGCCCTGCACGTGGGAGATGTCGATGCATTCGATCCGCAGCGGAGCGTCGTCGAGTCCGAGCGCCTCCTGCAGATCGGTGAGCGCCGCCGACCGGGACGTCAGATCTCCGGCCCGCTGCAGTTTGTGGCGGGCCAACGCATCGGAGGCGTTGCGCTCCACCGTCTGCAGCAGCGTGCGCTTGTCACCGCGCTGCGGGACACGGACCCGCACGGCGGCTCCCCGCCGCTCGGACAGCCACGCCTCCCGCTGTCCGACGTCGTCGGGCAGCACCGGAACGAGCACCTCGCGCGGAATCCCCGAACTCATGTCGGTCTGCTCCCCGTAGAACTGGGTGAGGAACGTGCCGACCTGGTCGGCGGTCGATGCGTTCTCCTGTACCTCGACGACCCATCCGCGCTCACCGCGGACTCGACCGTCGCGGACGTGGAAGACGGCGACCGACGATTCCAGTTCGTCGCCGACGAGTGCGATCACGTCGGCATCGGTGCCGTTGCCGAGCACCACCGCCTGCTTCTCCATCGCCCGCCGCAGCGCCGAGACGTCATCGCGCAACCGGGCCGCGCGCTCGAAGTCGAGTTCTTCTGACGCCTGCAGCATCTCGCGTTCGAGACGGCGGATCAGACCATCGGTGCGACCGGCCAGGAAGTCACAGAAGTCATCGACGATCTGCCGGTGCTCCTGCGCGCTGACGCGTCCCACGCACGGTGCCGAGCACTTGTCGATATAGCCCAGCAGACAGGGGCGTCCCATCTGTTCGCTGCGCCGGAAGACCCCTTTGGAGCAGGTTCGCACCCCGAACACCCGGGTGAGCAGGTCGACCGTCTCACGGATCGCCCAGGCGTGCGAGTAGGGCCCGAAGTATCGGACTCCCGGTTTGCGGGCGCCGCGATAGACGAACACCCGCGGGTACTCCTCGTTGAGAGTCACCGCGAGCATCGGATAGCTCTTGTCGTCGCGGTAGCGGACGTTGAACCGCGGGTCGAACTCCTTGATCCAGTTGTATTCGAGCTGAAGCGCCTCGACCTCGGTGCCGACGACGGTCCATTCCAGGGACGCCGCCGTCGTGACCATCTGCCGCGTTCGCGGGTGCAGGGTCGTCAGATCCGCGAAATACGAGGTGAGCCGTTGCCGGAGGTTCTTGGCCTTACCCACGTAGATGACGCGGCGATGCTGATCTCGGAACTTGTAGACCCCGGGATCGACCGGGATGGTGCCCGGTGCCGGGCGGTAGGACGTCGGATCAGCCACGGCGCCCAGGCTAGTCGCTGCCGCCGGATTCGCCCCGATCCGGTGCGTACTGCTCGTACAGGTCCCGGAATCGCCCCATCGCCTCGACGGCCAGGTCGGCGTCCCGCGCCTGGACGGCCATGACGGGCACGTGCTCATCGCCCGGGAACAGCAGCCGGGCGCAGAACCCCTTCTCCGGGTAGGCCATCCCGATCACCTGATCCCAGCCGAAGATCCGCTCGCCGACCATGTTGCGAACCCCGACGCCCGCGGGGCCCACCCGCAGCCGCGACCGGCTCAGATACACCAGGACGGCGCAGATGAGGATTCCGACGCAGATGAGCGCGGCCTTGTCGACCCACCGCACGTTGACGCCCGTGTACGAGACGTCCAGGAGCAGCCCGAAGGTGATGTGGATGATCATCACGATCGCGCAGGCGACGGCGACCGCGCGGTTCATCCACCGCGGTCGATACTCGTAGTCCCACGTCAGTTCGGTCCCCGCGGGGATCGACCCCTCACCGAAGTCCCGCGTCGCGAACGACCGAGCCATCACAGGCTCCTCAGGATCAGGGCCGACGAGAGCGCCGCGGTCATGGCCTGTGCGCCCTTGTCCTCCGATGAGTCGGGCAACCCGGCTCGCGCCAGAGCCTGCGCCTCGTCGAGTGTCGTGAGCACGCCGTTTCCGACCGGCGTCGACTCGTCGAGGGAGACCCGGGTGAGACCCGCGGTCACGGCGTCGCACACGTAGTCGAAGTGCGGAGTCTCCCCGCGAATGACCACGCCGAGTGCCACGACGGCGTCGTGCGTGCGTGCGAGCGCCTGCACGATCACCGGGAGTTCGATGGCGCCGGCCACCCGGATCACCGTCGGATCGGTCACGCCGTGTGAGGCCGCGGCCCGGACGGCTCCGTCGAGCAGCGCCGTGCAGATCACGTCATGCCACTGCGATGCGGCGACGGCCACCCTCAGGTCGCCGGCGGAGGCCAGTTCCAGCGTCGGCTCGCCGCTGCCGCTCATGCGCCGGCCCCCTTCCCGTCGAAGGGACCCACCTCGACGTCGTCGAGGCCGTCGAGGACGTGGCCCATCCTGTCGCGCTTGGTCCGCAGGTATCGCAGGTTCTCGGCGTTCGCCCGGACCGGCATCGGCACGCGCTCCACGATCTGCAGACCGTAGCCGTCCAGCCCGACGCGCTTGGCCGGATTGTTCGTCAACAGTCGCATCGACCGGACGCCGAGGTCGACGAGGATCTGGGCGCCCAGGCCGTAGTCCCGCGCGTCGGCGGGCAGGCCGAGTTCGAGGTTCGCGTCGACGGTGTCCGACCCGTCGTCCTGAAGCTGGTAGGCCTGCAGCTTGTGCATCAGCCCGATGCCGCGGCCCTCGTGGCCGCGCATGTAGAGGACCACGCCGCGCCCCTCCGCGGCGACCATCTCCATGGCCGCGTGGAGCTGCGGCCCGCAATCGCAGCGAAGGGAGCCGAAGACGTCGCCGGTCAGGCATTCGGAATGCACGCGGACCAGCACGTCCCGGCCGTCGTCTGCGGTGATGTCCCCCATCACGAGCGCCACGTGCTCCACATCGTCGTAGACGCTCTCGTATCCGACGGCGCGGAAGGTCCCGAACTCCGTCGGGATCCGGGCGTCGGCGACCTTCTGGACGTGTTTCTCGTTGTGTCGGCGCCACGAGATGAGGTCGGCGATCGAGATCAGGGCCAGTTCGTGCTCGTCGGCGAAGACTCGGAGTTCGTCGGTGCGCGCCATCGAGCCCGGGTCCTTCTGGCTGACGATCTCGCAGATCACGCCGGCCGGCGCCAGACCGGCCGCGGAGGCCAGATCCACCGCCGCCTCGGTGTGTCCGGGGCGACGCAGGACCCCGCCCTCCTTCGCACGCAGCGGCACCACGTGTCCGGGGCGGGTGAAGTCGCCCGCCGTCGACGTCGGATCGGCGAGCCGCTGCATGGTCGTCGCACGGTCGGCGGCACTGATCCCCGTCCCGACGCCCTCCCGAGCGTCGACGGTCACCGTGTAGGCCGTGCCGTGCTTGTCCTGGTTCACCGCGTACATCGGCGGCAGTCCGAGGCGGTCGCAATCGTCTCCGGCGAGCGGCACGCACAGGTATCCGGAGGTGTACCGGACCATGAACGCGACGAGCTCCGGCGTCGCCTTCTCGGCGGCGAAGATCAGATCGCCCTCGTTCTCGCGGTCCTCGTCGTCGACGACCACCACGGCGCGGCCCGCCGCGATGTCGGCGATCGCCCGCTCGACCGTGTCGAAGGCGACGGGCGGCGCCGTGGCCCTCGACTCCGTGGCCATCGACTCCGTGGCCGCCAAGTCCGTGGCCGTCGACTCCGCCGCCGTCGATTCGGGATCCGTCGCCCCGATCTGCTGACTCCCGGTCTGGTCGCTCACTGCTCTTCACTGCCTTCCACGCGGACGGGACGGGCGCCGGTCAGACGCTCGACGTATTTCGCGATCACATCGACTTCCAGGTTCACCGAGGCCCCGGGCCCCGCGGCGCCGAGGGTGGTCTCGGCGAGGGTGGTGGGGATCAGCGAGACCTCGAGCCACTCCCCTCGTCCGTCGCGGCCGACGGCCGACACGGTCAGGGAGACGCCGTCGACCGTGATCGACCCCTTCTCCACCACATAGCGGGACAGCGTGTCGGGGAGCTGGATGCGCACCACGGTCCAGTTCTCGCTCGGAGTCACCCGGACGATGTCGCCGACTCCGTCGACGTGGCCCTGCACGATGTGCCCGCCGAACCGCCCGTCCGCCGCCATCGCCCGTTCCAGGTTGACCGGCGACCCGGGTGCGAGGTCGACCAGAGAGCTGCGGTCGAGGGTTTCGGCCATGACGTCGACGGTGAACTCGCCGTCGATGATCTCGACGACCGTCAGGCAGACTCCGTTGACGGCGATCGAGTCGCCGTAGGCTGCGTCGCTGGTCACCCGTGGACCGTGAATGCGTAACCGCGCCGCCTCGTCGAGGTCCTCGCGGGCCGTGATCCGGCCGCGTTCCTCCACTATTCCCGTGAACACCGTCTCTCCTTCGCACACCTGCGCTCGGGACAAACAGACACGGCACGACCACGCTGTTGTTCTCTCGTATCCGGACTGTGACCGTCGGCCTCGGATTCTCACCGAAGTCTGCTCGTCCCCGCACCGTGGTGCAGGCGCTCGCGGGCTCGCCCCTGCCAGGGAGGCATCACCGCCGGTGGGGACTTTCACCCCGCCCCGAGAACTACTTACGAAGTTAGCACGACTCGGCGGAAGGGGCCGCGTCCAGGACCACCAGCAGGTCGTCCCCGAGGGGCTCCACCCGCCGCCGGACGAAGCGGTGGGCTGCGGCGAGAGTCGTCACCGTCGGGTCGTCGACCGCGGTGCGTCCGGCACCGAGCACCGTCGGCGCCAGATAGGAGTGGATCTCGTCGACGAGCCCAGCCGCGAGAAAGGCCCCGATGATCGCCGGACCGCCCTCGACGACGACGTGGAGGGCTTCGGGCAGCGCCTCGAGCACCGCCGCGGGATCCCGACTGGGAACGTGGACGGTCGGCGCGACGTCGTCGCGGACGCGGGCGCCGGAAGGCACGTCTCTGAGCCCGACGATCACCCGTGTCGGTTGATGATCGCGCAGTGTGCCGTCCCGGTGGCGTGCGGTCAACGACGGGTCGTCGGCGATCACGGTGCCGGTGCCGACCACGATGGCGTCCAGACCGCCGCGCACGTCGTGCGCGTGGTCACGGGCAGCGGGGCCGGTGATCCATCGGCTCGTCCCGTCGGGCGCCGCGATCCGGCCGTCGAGGGTGCTCGCGGTCTTGACGGTGACGAAGGGGCGCCCGGTGCGCTGCCGGTGGAACCAGTACCGCAGCGGCCCCGCCGACACCTCGTCGGCCAGTGTCCCCGCGGTGACGGCGACTCCGGCGGCGCGGAGTGTTCGCGCCCCGCCGCCGGCCTCCGGATTCGGGTCGGCGAGCGCGTAGTCGACGCGGGTCACCCCGGCGTCGATGAGGGCCGCCGTGCACGGTCCGGTGCGACCCTTGTGGTCGCAGGGCTCGAGGGTGACGACGGCGCGGCCGCCGCGCGCGGCCGCACCCGCCTCGTGCAGTGCGGCGACCTCCGCGTGCGGACCGCCGGGAGGTCCGGTGCGGCCGACCCCGACGAGTTCCTCGGTCGAGGAGAGGATCACCGCGCCGACGGCGGGATTCGGGGAGCTGACGCCGAGTGCGCGCCGCGATTCGTCGAGGGCACGCCTCATCGCGGCGGCGGTGTCGATCAGGCCTCCTCGCGAGCGCGCGTGGCGAGTCGGCGCAGGTCGGCGACCCGCGCCGCCGGGTCGTCGCCGCCGTACACGGCCGATCCGGCGACGAAGCAGTCGACACCGGCTTCGGCGGCCTGCTCGATCGTCGACGCGCTGATCCCACCGTCGATCTCGACGAGGAGCCGCAGGTCCCCGGCGTCGATCTTCGCGCGGATCGTGCGGACCTTGTCGAGGACTTCGGGCATGAACTTCTGACCGCCGAATCCCGGTTCCACGCTCATCACCAGAAGTGTGTCGAATCCGTCGAGGATCTCCAGATACGGCTCCAAGGGGGTGCCCGGTTTGATCGCGAGCCCGGCCTTCCCGCCGGCCGCGCGGATGTCCCGCGCCACTGCGACCGGATCGTCCGACGCCTCTGCGTGAAAGGTCACGTTGTGGGCGCCGGCCTCCGCGTACGGCGGCGCCCACCGTCCCGGGTTCTCGATCATCAGGTGGCAGTCCAACGGTATGTCGGTCGCCTTCAGGAGGCTCTCGACCACCGGCATGCCGAGTGTCAGGTTGGGAACGAAGTGGTTGTCCATGACGTCGACGTGAACCCAGTCGACGCCGGGGTCGACAGCCGAGGGGCCGACGGCGGCGACCTCCGCGGCCAGGTTCGCGAAATCCGCGGAGAGGATGGAGGGTGCGATCATCGGATCGGGGCGACCGGCGGTACACATGCCTGGCAGTCTAACGGGCTGACCGGCGTCACCCGCCGTGCATCCCCGTCACTTCTCCGCAGCCGCGGGGACCTCCGTTCGCCGCCATTCGCGATAACCCGGATCGTCGGCCATGAACGCCTCGACCTCGGCGGTGGTCGCGACGAGCTTCGGGTCGTGCCGGAGGTAGGCCCGGGTCTCTCGTGCGACCAGACCCGACAGGATCAGCAGGCCGATGAGGTTCGGAAGCGCCATCAGTCCGTTCATCACGTCCGAGAAGTTCCACACGACGGTCAGCTCGGTGACACACCCGACGTAGACGATCAGGGAGAACACGATGCGGAACGGGATCACCGAGGCCCGACCGAAGACCTTCTCCATGTTCCGCTCGCCGTAGTACGACCACCCCAGGAGCGTGGAGAACGCGAACAGGGAGATGCCGATGGTCACGATCCAGTGGCCCCAGGATCCCGGAAGGCCGTCGGTGAAGGCCTCGCTCGTCATCAGCGCCGCAGACATCTGGTCACCGTCGTCGCCGACGAACGTGTAGGCATCGGTCACGATGATGACCAGACCGGTCATCGACACCACGATGATCGTGTCGATGAAGGTCTGGGTCATCGACACCAGACCCTGCCGGACGGGATGCGAGGTCTGCGCGGCCGAGGCCGCGATCGCCGCCGACCCCATGCCGGATTCGTTGGAGAAGATGCCGCGCGCCACACCCATCTGGACGGCGACGATGATCACCGACCCGGCGAAGCCGCCCGCGGCGGCCGTCCCGGTGAAGGCGTCGGTGACGATCGTGGCCACGGCGTGCGGCAGCTCACCGATGTTGGCGACGAGGATGAACAGCGCCGCCAGCACATAGAACAGGATCATCACCGGAACCAGTCCGGCGGTCACGCGACCGATCGACTTGATCCCGCCGACGAGGACGGCCAGTGCGATGACCGTGAGGACCAGTCCGGTCACCCACGTCGGGATCGACGTGCTCTCGCGCACGTTGACGGCCACCGAGTTCCCCTGCGTCATATTGCCGATGCCGAAGCAGGCGAAGATCGTGAAGACCGTGAACAACCCGGCGAGGAGCTTGCCCAGCGGACCGCGGATCCCGCGCTCCAGGTACTGCTGGGGTCCGCCGTTACGTTCGCCGGCGGAGTCCGTGGTGCGGAATCGAACACCCAGGTAGGCCTCCGAGTACTTCGAAGCCATGCCGACCAGGCCGGTGATCCACATCCAGAACAGAGAGCCCGGCCCGCCGACACCGATCGCCGTCGCGACGCCGACGATGTTGCCGGTGCCGACGGTCGCCGCGAGTGCCGTCGTCAACGCCTGGAACTGGGAGATGTCACCGTCGGCGTCCGGATCTCGACGGCGGAGGATGCCCAGTCGGAGTGCCGCGATCAACCGGACGAACTGAATCCCGCCCAACCGGATCGTCAAGTACAGGCCCGTGCCGAGCAGCAGCGGAATGAGGAGCCACGGCCCCCAGATGACCGACCCGATCGAAGCGAGCGTCTCCTCGATCGTGGTGATCGTCGAGGAGGATTCGGCAGAGACCATGCGGGGGACCCTTTCGTCCTGGGGTTGGCTTCTCGCCGAAGCTGTTCCGGCGAGCGTCTGATGACGCGACGGACGATCGATCCGCCGGGACAGCATAACCGCGCCGATTCGGTCGAGGACCGAGAATCTCAGACGTCGCGTCCCGAAGTCCCCCGCACGGGCCTCTCGCGTTCTGCTCGGTGCGGCTCAGACGTCCTTCCGCAGGGCGGAGACGAACATCGCGTCGGTGTCCTGGCGGTGCGGCCACAGCTGCACGTGTGGACCCGGACCGAGCGTCGCGGGGTCGAAGACGTCGCCGGCCACCAGCGGTCGGGCGTCGATCACGCTCACCGACGCGTCGGTCCCGGTCACGGCCGCCAGCACCTCGACCGTCTCCGCCGGGTGGGGTGAGCAGGTGGAGTAGACGACCACGCCGCCGGGACGCAGGAGACGCACCGCCTCGGTGAGGAGTTCGATCTGCAGTGTCACGAGGTCTGCGACGTCCTCGGGGCGGCGACGCCATCGCGCCTCGGGGCGCCTGCGCAGCGAGCCGAGACCGGAGCACGGTGCGTCGACCAGGATGCGGTCGTAGCCTCCGGCGAGACCCGAGGAACGTCCGTCGGCGACGTGGACCGTCACCGGGAGTCCGTCGACGACCTTCTCGATCAGCTCCGCGCGGTGCGGCGACACCTCGACCGCGTCGAGGTGCGCACCGGAGACCTCTGCGAGCGACCCCAGCAGGGCGGCCTTGCCGCCGGGACCGGCGCACAGGTCGAGCCACCGGCCCGTGTCGTCGGGGACATCCGCGCGGCCCACCGCCACGGCCACGAGCTGGCTGCCCTCGTCCTGGACGCCGGCGAATCCCTCGCGGACCGCGTCGATGTCGCCCGGATCGCCGTCGGGAAGATAGACGCAGTAGGGCGAGTACCGTCCTTGCTCTCCCCCGGTGATCAGCGACAGTTCCTCGGCGGTGATCTGGCCGGGTCGCGCGACCAGGTGGACGATCGGCCGCTCGTCGTCCGCGGCGAGCGCGGCCTGGAGCTCGCCGAGCGAGCCGCCCAGCGCCTCGTTGAAGACCTCTCCGATCCACCGCGGATGCGCGTAGACGAACGACAGGTACCCGACCCGGTCCTCGGCCATCGGCGGCGCCAGTTCCTCCACCCAGAGGTGCTCGTCGCGCTGGCTGATCTTCCGGAGCACGGCGTTGACGAATCCCGACGGCCCCATGCCGCTCTCGCTGCGCGCGAGGTCGACGGATGTCGAGACCGCGGCGTGGGAGCCGATCCGGGTGCGCAGCAGCTGGTACGCACCCAGTCGGAGGATGTCGACGAGCGGACCGTCGATCTCGGCGACCGGCCGACCCGCAGCGGCCGTGATCACCGCGTCGAGCAGACCGGTCGTCCGTGCCGTCCCGTATGTCAGTTCGGTGGCGAGGGCGGCGTCGCGCCCGGTGATGCGTCGTTCCCGCAGGACGCCGGGCAACAACAGGTTGGCATAGGCCTCGCGCTCACGAACCGCGCGCAGGACGTCTCGGGCGGCGACACGGGCCGGATCGAGGGACTTCGTCCGATACTTGCCGTCGCCGGAACCGCCGTCTCGCCGTGGGGAGGCGCCGTGGGTGTTCACGTGAACTTCTCCGTTCCGTCCAGTCTGCTGCCCCGAGCCCAGTCGATGGCGGCCATCGCCTTCTTGCCCGGCGCCTGCACGGTGCTCAATCGCACGGTGCCCGACGCGGTCCCCACGAACACCGCGCGTCTGGTGGCCGCGAGGGCGCCCGCGGCGAGCCCGCTCGGAGCGGCGTCGGCGGCGTCGACCGGGGTCACCGGACCGAGTTTGATCCGGTCGTCACCCAGCATCGTCCACGCACCCGGGGACGGTGTGTGCGCGCGCACCGAGCGATCGATGAGATGGGCGGGGAGGTCCCAGCGCACACGGGCGTCCTCGACGCTGATCTTCGCCGCATGCGAGACGCCCTCGACGTCCTGCGGGACCGGTCGCAGTTCGTCGGACGCGATGCCGTCGACGACCGCGCCGACCAGGCCGGCTCCCGCCCGGGCCAGCCGCCCGAGCAGATCCCCCGCGGTGTCCGCGACGCCGACGGGTTCGGTGAGAGTGCCGTACACGGGCCCGGTGTCGAGTCCCGCCTCGAGGGCGAAGACGCTCGCCCCGGTGATCTCGTCGCCGGCGGCGATCGCGGCCTGCACCGGCGCCGCTCCGCGCCAGGCGGGAAGGATCGAGAAGTGCAGGTTGATCCACCCGCGCGACGGAGTGTCGAGGATCTCCGGAGGGATCAGGCCCCCGTAAGCGACCACCACACCGAGATCGACGTCCCAGCGTCCCAGCGCGTCGGCGACCTCGGGGTCGCGCATCGACCGGGGCGTGATGACCTCCAGGCCGTGTGCGTCGGCCAGCGCACCGACCTCGGATCGCACGGTGCGCCGTCCCCGGCCCGCCGTCGTGTCGGGGCGCGTGACGACACCGACGACGTCGTGGTCGGACGAGTCGAGCAGCATCTGCAGAGTCGGGACCGCCACTTCGGGCGTACCGGCGAAGACCAGCCTCATGTCAACCAATCGTAGGGGGATCGACCTGGACCCTGATGCCCGCGGTGTCCTCGTGGCGGGCATTGCGGAGCGCCTGCGCGGCGCGCAGCGCCGCAGCCAGCTCTCGACCGTGCGCTCGCGGCGTCCGCACCAGCATCCGTTCCACCGGCCCGTCGTCGAGCCCGGCGGGCCGGCGGACACCGGCGGGAAGCGGTACCGGTCCGAGCGTCTGAGCGCTGGGCGGCATGTCGATGAGATCCAGAAACGCCGAGACCGCCTGTTCGGGCCCGTCGACGGAGGCCATGGTCACCGCGGGCGGAAATCCGAGTTCGCTCCGGTTGCCCAACTCCACCGTCGCGAAGCCGACCGGGTCCCACCGGATCAGTGCCTGGACGGCGCGGTCGGACGCGTCCGCGACGACGACCATCGCGCCGCCCTCGGCTGCCGATCGCACGAGCGTTCCAACGGCCATCCACGCGTGCACGGCGTGCTCGGCAGCCCGCAGATCCTCGCGGTCGAGTTGGGCCCAGGTGTCGAGGACCACGGCCGCACCGTAGCCCCGCGGGGCGCGCGGCGCCGCCCCCGGTGTCGCGACCACCACGCGTGGGCCCTCGGGAAGTTCGTCGACGATCCGGTCGCCGCCGGATGTCACGACCGGGATGCCGGGAAAGGCCCGCCCGAGTTCCTCAGCGGTCCGCCGGTCCCCGACCGTCAGCGCTCGAACCGCCCTGGCCCCGCAGGTCGGGCAGACGAACCGATTCTCGGCACGTCCGCACCACCGGCATGCGAGCGCACCCCGGTCGTTCATCTGGAGCGGCCCGTGACAGGCTCGGCAGCGCGCATGCGCCCGACACCGCGCACACGCCACCGACGGCAGATACCCGCGTCGGGGAACGCTGAACAGGACGGGGTGACCGTCGGCCAGGGCGCGGCGCGCGGCGTCGAAGGCGATCCCCGGGATCCGCGCCGATCGGGCGAGCGGGTCACCCGCCACCCGCCGGTCGTCGTCGGAGATGCCCCGGATGCGGGGCATCTGCGCGCGCACCACCGCACGCGGTGCCGTCACGTCGTGCGCCCATCCGGACTCGACGAGGGCCTGTGCCTCGGCGGTCCGAGCGTGCCCGCCGACGGCGAGCGCCGCGCCCGTCGCGTGCGCCCGCAGCACCGCGACCTCCCGCGGGTGCGGGTAGGGCGACCTCGGCTCGTCCAGGCTGTCGTCGCCGTCGTCGAACACCACGATCAGCCCCAAGCGGGTCACCGGCGCGAAGACGGCGCTGCGCGTGCCGATCACCACCCGCGCGTGACCGCGGAGGACCGACAGCCACCGCCGGTACCGCGCGGTCGGCCCGAGGCCGGCCGCCAGCGTCACGCACTGTTCGCCGAGCAGCGGCGTGCACGCCGCCTCGAGCCGGTCCAGGTCCCGTTGATCGGGCACCACGATCACCACGCCGAGGGAGGCCGCGGACACCGCGGCAGCCAGCTCGGCGAGGCGTTCGGCCACATCCTCGCCGGGAAGCGCCTGCCAGCAGATGCGCGGGCGGTCGCCGGCGACGGCCGCGGCGATGAACTCCGGTCCCCCGTCGTAGCGGCTCCATCCGGTCGCGTCGGGGGCCGGCGGCTCAGGCGCGGTCGGCGGCTCGTCGGTCGTCTTCGACGTCTCCTTCTCGACCCGGGCGTGTCGAGGCGGAATCGCCAACCGCAGAACGTCTGCCATGGTCCCCGCATACCGATCGGCGACACCGCGGCACAGGACCGCCAGTTCGGGGGTCAACACCTGTTCGGGCGATACGACGCGGTCGAGCCACGCGAGTCGCCCGTCATGATCGCTGCGGTCGACCCGTTCGAGGAGGAACCCGTCGACGAGCCGACCGGCGAACCGGACTCGAACGCGCACGCCGGGCTGCGCATCGGCGTCGGAGCGTTCGTCGACCAGGTAGTCGAACGGGCGGTCCAGGTGGGCCAGACCGAGCATCGGCAGAACGCGAGCAACGGGTCGCCGCTGTGCGGCGACCCGTTGGTTGCGTGCCGGTCCCGACACCGGTTCTCCCCGCGCGGGTGTCACCCGGCGTCAGAGTCCGGCGGCCGCGCGCAGCTCGTCGACGCGATCGGTCCGCTCCCACGGCAGATCCACATCGGTACGGCCGAAATGACCGTACGCCGCGGTCGGTCCGTAGATGGGCGCCAGCAGGTCGAGGTCGCGGACGATCGCGCCCGGCCGCAGGTCGAAGACCTGCGAGATGGCCTTCTGGATCAGTCCGGGATCGACGTTCTCGGTACCGAAGGTCTCCACGAACAGGCCGACCGGGGCGGCCTTGCCGATCGCGTAGGCGACCTGGACCTCGATCCGCTTGGCCAGTCCCGCGGCGACGGCGTTCTTCGCGACCCAGCGCATCGCGTACGCCGCACTGCGATCGACCTTGGACGGGTCCTTGCCGGAGAAGGCACCCCCGCCATGACGCGCCATTCCGCCGTAGGTGTCGACGATGATCTTGCGCCCGGTGAGTCCCGCATCGCCCATCGGCCCGCCGAGGACGAAGCTCCCCGTCGGATTCACCAGCAGCCGCGGGTCGGAGGTGTCGAGTGCGGACGGGAGCCGGAGTTCGTCGAGCACCGGCCGGAGCACATGCGTCCGGATGTCGGGGGCGAGCATGCCGTCGAGGTCGATGTCGGCGGCGTGCTGGGTGGAGACCACCACCGTGTCCAGTCGGACCGGGGTGTCGCCGTTGTACTCGACGGTGACCTGGGTCTTGCCGTCGGGACGCAGGTAGGGAAGCACGCCCGTCTTGCGGACCTCGGTGAGGCGCCGCGAGAGCCGGTGCGCGAGCGCGATCGGCAGCGGCATCAGCTCGGGGGTCTCGTCGGCCGCGTAACCGAACATGAGGCCCTGGTCACCGGCCCCCTGGCGATCGATCTCGTCGTCGGTGAGGCCGTACCGGGATTCGTGTGACGAGGTGAGGCCCTGGGCGATCTCCGGAGACTGGGCTCCGATGGCGATGTTGACACCGCACGACGCGCCGTCGAAGCCCTTGGTCGACGAGTCGTAGCCGATCTCGAGGATCTTGTCGCGGA
This sequence comes from Gordonia shandongensis DSM 45094, assembly GCF_000423025.1. Taxonomy (GTDB): domain Bacteria; phylum Actinomycetota; class Actinomycetes; order Mycobacteriales; family Mycobacteriaceae; genus Gordonia; species Gordonia shandongensis. Next base: position 248,616 of record NZ_AUHE01000002.1, on the reverse strand, counting down.
CGATCGTCGGGATGTCGACGTACGCGCTGGTGTTGACTTCACCGGCGACGTGGACCTGGCCCGTCGTGACCAGCGTCTCGACGGCCACCTTCGCGGTCGGGTCGTCGGCCAGCATCGCGTCCAGGATCGAGTCGCTGATCGCGTCACAGATCTTGTCCGGGTGCCCCTCCGTGACGGATTCGCTCGTGAATAGACGGGACGCTGAGGCGCTCATCGGTTCCTCTCAGAGATAGTCGTCAATGGGTGACGTGCCCGTAGGCGGTGTCGGTGCCGGTGGGCGGTGTCGGTGCCCGCAGGCGCGGTGTCAGGTGCTCGAAGGCACCTGTCCATGAGGCACGAGCGAAGCCACTACGTCAAGGATTCTGCTCGCCATCAAAGTTTTTGAGCCGAAAGGCAGCACGGTCTCGGTTCCGTCGGAGGCCAGGAGCCACCCGGTGTTGTCGTCGGTGCCGAACGCCTTGCCCTCCCCGACCGCGTTGACGACCAACAGGTCGCAGCCCTTGCGTCGGAGTTTGGCGCGACCGTGGTCGAGGACACCGCCGTCGGCGTCACCGGTCTCGGCGGCGAAGCCGACGATGACGCTCTCGGTCGGGATGCGTCCCTCCCCGCGATCGGTGACCAGTCCGGCCAGGATGTCGGGGTTGGTCGCCAGCTCGATGGGCGCGGGTTCGCCGCCCGCGGTCTTCTTGATCTTCGCATCGGCGACCGCGACGGGGCGGAAGTCGGCGACCGCTGCCGACATGATGACGACGTCGGCCTCCCGCGCCAGCAGGCTCATCTGTTCCTGGAGTTCTCGCGCCGAGTCGACGGTCACGACGGTCACGGCGGCGGGATCACCGGGATCGGACGTCGCGCCGGAGACGAGGGTCACGGCTGCTCCGCGTTGCGCGGCGGCACGCGCCAGCGCGTAGCCCTGCTTCCCCGAGCTGTGGTTGCCGAGGTAGCGAACCGGATCGAGTGCTTCTCGGGTGCCGCCCGCGCTGATCACCATCCGAACGCCGTCGAGGTCGTACGGCAGCGCGTCCGCCCGATCGAGGAGGAGATCGCCGAGCGCGGCGATCTCGCTCGGCTCGGGCATCCGCCCGGCGCCGGTGTCGCTGCCGGTCAGTCGGCCGCTGGCGGGGGTCATCACCACGGCACCGCGGCCTCGGAGCGTCTCGACGTTTGCGACGGTGGCCGGGTGTTCCCACATCTCGGTGTGCATGGCGGGGACGAACAGCACCGGGCAGCGCGCCGTGAGCAGCGAGGCCGTGAGCAGATCGTCGGCACGTCCGGCGACGGCGCGCGCCATGAGGTCCGCGGTGGCCGGCGCGATGATCACCAGGTCGGCCTGTCGACCGAGCGCGACGTGTGCCACCTCGTCGACGTCATCGAAGACCTCGGTGCTCACCGGGTTGCCCGACAGCGCCTCGAAGGTCGCCCGGCCGACGAAGTTGAGTGCGGCGCGGGTCGGCATCACGCGGACGTCGTGCCCGGCCTCGGTGTAGTGCCGGATGACCGAGCAGACCTTGTAGGCAGCGATGCCACCGCCCACCCCGATGATGACGTGAGCTCTGGTCACGGGCGCGGCCTACTCGCCTTCGGTGTGCTCGAGCAGGTCCGAGTGGATCTCGCGCATGGCGATGGACAGCGGCTTCTCGTGCACGCCGGGCTCCACCAGCGGGCCGACGAATTCGAGGATGCCCTCGGCGAGCTGGTTGTAGTAGTCGTTGATCTGTCGCGCACGCTTGGCGGCGTAGATGACCAGCGCGTACTTCGACGAGGTGCGCTCGAGGAGCTCATCGATCGGCGGGTTCGTGATACCCAGCGGGGTGTCGTAGACGGTGTCGTCGACGACGGTTGTCTCGGTCTCGATCTGAGTGCTCACTCAATTCTCCTGCGAAGTCTTGGTTCGGTCCGCGTCATGCGACGACGGCCCAACCAGCAAGTTTACCAATTGTCGTGCGGCTTCGTCGACATCGTCGTTGACGACGACGACGTCGAACTCCCCCCGGGCGGCCATCTCCGAGCGCGCGGTCGCCAACCGACGCTCGATCACCTCGGCCGTCTCGGTGCCCCGACCGGTCAGCCGCGACACGAGTGCGTCCCAGCTCGGCGGCGCCAGAAAAACGGTCCTGGCCTCGGGCATCGCCGCCGCCACTGCGCGCGCGCCCTGGACGTCGACCTCCAGCAGCACCGGCGCGCCGGCGTCCAGCGCCTCGCGCACGGGCGCCGACGGGGTCCCCGACCGCTGCAGCCCGCCGTGGATCTCCGCCCATTCGAGCAGCTGGTCCGCGGCGATCATCTCGTCGAACCGATCCCGGCTGACGAAATGGTAGTCGTGTCCGTCGACCTCCCCCGGGCGGGGATCTCGCGTCGTCGCCGACACCGAGAACCACAGATTCGGGACCAGCTCGCGCAGTCGGCGCACGACTGTCGACTTCCCGACGGCCGAGGGGCCGACCAGTACCACCAGTCGGCCCCTCGATCGGGTGTGATCCCGAGTCACGCTCAGGAGCTGAACTTCTCGAGCAGCGCCTTGCGCTGGCGGTCGCCGAGGCCGCGGACGCGACGGGTCGGAGCGATCTCCAGCTCGGTCATGATCTCCTGCGCCTTGACCTTGCCGACCTTGGGCAGGGCTTCGAGCAGCGCCGAAACCTTCATCTTGCCCAGAATCTCATCGTTCTCGGCGTCGGCCAGCACCTGCTGAAGGTTGGTGCCACCGCTCTTGAGACGGTTCTTCAGTTCGGCACGCACGCGACGAGCGGCTGCTGCCTTCTCAAGGGCTGCAGCGCGCTGCTCATCGGTCAACTGGGGAAGAGCCACGGTTCCTCCGTCTTTCGTTTCTACAGTTCGGTTTGTCCACGCGACGCTATACCAACGCCTCGCGATTCGTCCGCCTCGGGCTGCGCCCTACGAGCGAATTGGGTCCAGCCTAACGCGGTGCGTCGGCGACGATGCAATCGGACCAGCACAAACGGTACCCCCGAGGCCCCCGATCGTGTGGCAACCGCCCCGGGCGCGCCGAAAGTTCACCCCACCGGGTACGGTGCGCTCCATGCTGAGTGACCTGCGGACCCTCGCGCGCGTGCTGACCGATGACCTCGCACCGCGGACCGCCACCGAGTCCGTCTCGATCTCCGAGCGACCGAATGCCCGCCTGATCCGTTACGGCTCCCCCGACCAGCTCGAATCCGCTCGCGCACGCGGCGCGGTCCCGATCCTGCTCGTCCCGCCGCTGGCGGTGCCCGCCGCCTGCTACGACCTCGCGCCGAACGCGTCCCCGGCGAACTCGGTGGTCGAGTTCCTGCTGTCGACGGGCACGGTCCCCTACGTCGTCGACTTCGGCGGCGTGTCGTGGGCCGACCGCCGCCTCGGGTTCGAGGACTACATCGACGGAATCATTCCCCGAGCGGTCGCCGAGGTCGTCGACGACTTCCGGTCGGGAGCCGACGCCGTCGACCTCATGGGGTGGAGTCTGGGCGGCACGCTCTCCCTGTTGACGGCGGGTGCACGCCGCGATCTGCCGATCCGGTCGGTGATCACCGTCGGTACACCGTTGAACTATCAGCGCATCGCTCCCTACCCGCTGGTTCGGGCGCTCCTGGCGCCGACGGACGGTCGGCCCGTCACCTATGCGCTCCGTGCCCTCGGCGGGATCCCCTCACCGCTGGTTCGGTTGGCCTACCGGGCCACCGCCTGGGAACGCGAGGTCAAGAAGCCCAAGTACATTCTGCAGAACCTCGACGACGTCGACGCGCTGGTCCGCATGCAGGTGATCGACCGCTTCCAGGGGTCGCTGCCCGGCTACCCGGGCCGGGTGAGCGAACAGATGCTGGTCAACCTCATCGTCCGCGACGAGATCGCCCGCGGCCGACTCCGGTTCGGCGATGTCGACGTCGACCTGACGGCCGTCACGGCGCCGGTGTTCATGGTCGGCTCGCACCGCGACGCCATCGTCAGCCACGCGGCGGCCGAGCACGGTCGGACCCTGTTCACCTCGTCGGTGCACGTGGAGTTCCACACCGTCGAGTCGAGCCACCTCGGGCTGCTCACGGGCGCCGATGCCGAGCAGGCCACCTGGCCGGCGATCGCGGCGTTCCGCGAGCGGATCGGCCGCGGCTGACGGGTCCGCGACCCATCCTCTTCTAGGTGTACTTCCCCGACACGTTGTGAACATCTGAGGTAGGACGAAGACCTCCGGGCAGGATGTGGGTTACCACACTCACGATCTAGCCACGGAGGTCTTCGTGACTCACGCTAACGCACCTTTGACACCCGAGGGGCGTCGACGCCTCGCTTGCCTGGTCGTGGACGGGGGTGGTCCTTGCGGCGTGCCGCCGAGCGGTTCCAGTGTTCACCGGCCACGGCGAAACGGTGGGCCGACCGCTACCGTGCCGGCCAGGTGCTGACCGACCGTAGTTCCCGGCCCGCACATTCACCGGCCCGGCTGCCCCGCCGCACCGAGCGCCGGATCATCAAACTGCGCTGCACCCGCCGGTGGGGGCCGCACCGGATCGCCTATCACCTGGGTATTCCGCGTTCAACTGTCGGCCGGGTCCTCGATCGCTACCAGATGCCGCGGCTGGACAACATCGACCAGGCCACCGGACTACCGGTACGCAGACCGCAACCGAAACGCTACGAGGTCGACCGGCCCGGACGACTCGTGCACGTCGACATCAACAAGCAGGGCCGAGTCCCCGACGATGGAGGCTGGCGCGTGCATGATCGCGGATCGGCCGCCGACCGAACCGCCAGCATGGCCCGCGACCGGGCTGCCCGTTCGGGCGCACCGGGCTCGCGTGGCTACCGCTACCTGCATCACGCCGTCGACGACCACTCCCGGGTGGCGTACTCGGAGATCCTCGACGACCAACGCAACGAAACCGCGGCCGGGTTCTGGCGCCGCGCCAACACATTCTTCACCGAACGCGGCGTGCCGGTGACCGCAGTGATGACTGACAACGGCTCCTACTACCGCTCGGCGATGTTCGCCGAAGCCCTCGCCGAGACCGGGATCAAGCACAAGACGACCAAGCCCTACCGGCCCCAGACGAACGGAAACGTCGAACGCTTCAACCAGACCCTGGCCGCCGAATGGGCCTACGCGAAACCCAATGCCAACGAAGCCGAACAAGAAGCCGCCTACACCGCATGGCTCCACCACTACAATCACCACCGACCCCACCCGGCATCGGCGGCCAAGCTCCCTCAGACCGCGTTCACAACCTCACGGGGCAATACACCTAGAGGGCGGCCTCGATCTCGTCGCGCGTCACCGCGACGGCAGCGGCCAGCGCGGCCGGATCCGGTCCGGCACGCAGAATGCTCCGGCTCGCTGCCGGCAGAATCCAGGTCGGATCGCAGTCGACGAAGATCCGGGCCAGGTCGGCGGCCGTGGCTCCCTGTGCTCCGAGGCCGGGCGCGAGCACCGGACCGGAGAGGGTCGACAGGTCCAGTCCGTGGTCTCGGGTCGCGCCGACGACGACGCCGACCGTGCCCGAACCGGCCGTGTTCACGCGTGCGGCGTCGTCGACGATCGACTGGGCCACACTGCGTCCCGCACTGTCGGCGGTCTGCACTCGCGCGCCTTCCGGATTCGACGTGCGGGCCAGCGCGAAGACGGCGCGCCCGGTGGCCGCCGCCTGCTCCACGGCGGGCGCGAGCGACCCGAACCCGAGATACGGCGACACCGTCACGGCGTCCGAGCAGAGCGGTGACGCCTCATCGAGCCATGCGGTGCTGTATGCGGCCATCGTGGAACCGATGTCACCCCGTTTGGCATCGGCCACCACCAGGGCCCCGGCCTCCCGGCAACCGGAGATGACTCGCTCGAGCACTGCGAAACCCGCTGCCCCGAACATCTCGAAGAAGGCGACCTGGGGTTTGATCACCGCGGCCACCGGGGCGATGCCGGCGACGCACGCATCGGCGAATGCGGCGAGGCCGTCGGCGGTGACCGGGAGTCCCCACTGTTCGAGGAGGCTCGGGTGCGGATCGATACCGGCGCAGAGCCGTCCCCGCCCGGCGACGGCGGCGCGATAGCGGCCGCCGAAGCCCTCGCCGGTCACCTCCCGGCCTGCATCAGAGAGTGCCGCCGCTGCAGCGACATGACGCCCATCCCGGAGCTGATCGTCGCCTCGACGCCCTGGACGGCGGCTCCGGCCCCCTGCACCGTGGTGATGAACGGCACCGTCGCCGCGATCGCGGCGGCCCGGATCTCGTAGCCGTCGACGCGGGGACCCGCGGTTCCGTACGGGGTGTTGATGATGAGGTCGACCTCGCGGGCCGCGATCGCGTCGATCACCGTCCGCTCCCCCTCCGTGGCCTCATAGGCCTTGCGCACGGTCTCCACCTCGATGCCGTTGCGGCGCAAGACGTCTGCCGTCCCTCCTGTCGCGAGCACCGTGAACCCGAGATCGGCCAGCCGCTTCATCGGGAAGATGATCGACGCCTTGTCGCGGTCGGCCACCGACACGAAGACCGTGCCCGAGACCGGCAGTGCGCCACCGGCCGCCTGCTGCGACTTCGCGAATGCTCGGCCGAACTCGGCGTCGAGGCCCATCACCTCGCCGGTCGACTTCATCTCCGGGCTGAGCAGGGTGTCGACGCCGGTCCCGTCCTTGCGACGGAACCGGTTGAAGGGAAGGACCGCCTCCTTGACCGCGACGGGCGCCGACGCCGGCGTCACCGATCCGTCGCCCGTCTCCGGCAGGATCTGCTGTTCGCGGAGCTCGGCGATCGACATGCCCATCATCACGCGGGCGCACGCCTTGGCCAGCGGGACGGCCGTCGCCTTGGAGACGAAGGGCACGGTCCGGCTCGCTCGCGGGTTCGCCTCGAGGACGTAGAGGACGTTGTCGGCGAGGGCGTACTGCACGTTCATCAGGCCGCGCACCCCCAGTCCCTCGGCGAGCGCCGCCGTCGAGGTGCGCACCCGCTCCACCACGTCGGCTCCGAGCGTGATCGGCGGCAGGGCGCACGCCGAGTCGCCCGAGTGGATGCCCGCCTCCTCGATGTGCTCCATGATCCCGCCGATGTAGACCTCGTCACCGTCGCACAGCGCATCGACGTCGATCTCCACGGCGCCCTCGAGGAATCGATCGACGAGGACGGGCCGGTCGTCGGAGATCTCAGTGGCGTTCTCGATGTACGAGGCGAGGGCGTCTTCGTCGTAGACGATCTGCATGCCGCGGCCGCCCAGCACGTACGAGGGGCGCACGAGGACCGGGTACCCGATGTCGGCCGCGATGTCGCGGGCGCCGGCGAACGTGGTCGCGGTTCCGAACTGCGGCGCGGGCAGGTTCGCGGCGGTCAGCACGTCGCCGAACTCGCCGCGGTCCTCGGCGAGGTCGATCGCCGCCGGACTGGTGCCGACGATCGGCACACCCGCCTCCTCCAGTCGCGCGGCCAGGCCCAGCGGCGTCTGACCGCCGAGCTGCACGATCACGCCGGCGACGGTCCCGGACTCGCACTCGGCCCGGTACACCTCGAGGACGTCCTCGAAGGTGAGCGGCTCGAAGTACAGCCGATCGGCGGTGTCGTAGTCGGTGGAGACCGTCTCGGGGTTGCAGTTGACCATGACCGTCTCGTACCCGGCCTCCGACAGGGTCAGCGCGGCGTGCACGCACGAGTAGTCGAACTCGATGCCCTGGCCGATGCGGTTGGGACCCGACCCCAGGATCATCACCTTGGGGCGGTCGGTCTGCGGCGTCACCTCGCTGGTCGCTGCGGGATCGAGCTCGTAGGAGCTGTAGTGGTACGGGGTGCGCGCCTCGAACTCGGCCGCACAGGTGTCGACCGTCTTGTAGACCGGCCGCACGCCCAGCCCGGTGCGCAGTTCGCGGATCGCATCCTCGTCGTCACCGCGCAACGCGGCGATCTGCCGGTCCGAGAGGCCGTTGCTCTTCGCGACCCGCAGCAGGTGCTCATCGAGTTCTGCGGCATCGCGGACCTCGCCGCCGATCTCTCCGACCGCGGCGATCTCGGCGAGGAACCAGGGGTCGATCCCGGTCGCCGCGTAGATCTGTTCGATGGACGCGCCGGCCTCCAGCAGGAGCATGATGGCGTACATCCGCCCGTCCTTGGGCACCGCGATCTCGGCGAGCAGGCCCTCGACGTCGACGTCCGCCGGGTCCGGGCGGTCGGCCTCGGTCCAGAATCCCGCCGACTTGGTCTCCAGGGACCGCATCACCTTGCCGAACGCCTCGGCGAAGCTGCGGCCGAGGCTCATCGCCTCACCGACCGACTTCATCGTGGTGGTGAGGGTGTCGTCGGCGCCCGGGAACTTCTCGAACGCGAAACGCGGCGCCTTCACCACCACGTAGTCGAGTGCCGGCTCGAAGCACGCGGGGGTGACCTCGGTGATGTCGTTCATGATCTCGTCGAGCGAGTAACCGATGGCCAGCTTGGCCGCCATCTTGGCGATCGGGTATCCCGTGGCCTTCGACGCCAGCGCCGAGGACCGCGAGACACGCGGGTTCATCTCGATGACGACCATGCGGCCGTCGCGCGGGTCCTGGGCGAACTGGATGTTGCAGCCGCCGGTGTCGACCCCGACCTTGCGGATGATCGCGATCGACAGGTCGCGCATCTGCTGGTATTCGCGGTCGGTGAGCGTCATCGCCGGGGCGACCGTGATCGAGTCGCCCGTGTGGACGCCGACCGGATCGACGTTCTCGATGGAGCAGATCACCACGACGTTGTCGCGGTTGTCGCGCATCAGTTCGAGTTCGAACTCCTTCCACCCGAGGATCGACTCCTCGATGAGCACGTTCGCCGTCGGCGACGCCGCCAGTCCGCCGCCGGCGATCCGATCCAGATCGTCGTCGTCGTAGGCCAGGCCGGAGCCGAGTCCGCCCATGGTGAACGACGGCCGGACGACGACGGGGAAGCCGAGGTCGGCGACCGTCTCGCGGACCTCGTCCATCGTGTGGCAGACACGCGACCGCGCACTCTCGCCGCCGACCTCCGTGACGATGTCCTTGAACATCTGACGGTCCTCACCGCGCTGGATCGCGTCGAAGTCGGCGCCGATCAGCTCGATGCCGTGCTTGGCGAGGATGCCCTGCTCATGCAGGCCGACGGCGGCGTTGAGCGCCGTCTGGCCGCCGAGGGTCGCCAGCACCGCATCGATCGGGTGACCCTGCGCGGCCTCGGTCTCGATGACCTTCTCGATGTAGTCGGGGCTGATCGGTTCGATGTAGGTGGCGTCCGCGAACTCCGGGTCGGTCATGATCGTCGCCGGGTTGGAGTTGACCAGCGACACGCGGAGGCCCTCGGCCTTCAACACGCGGCACGCCTGGGTGCCGGAGTAGTCGAACTCGCAGGCCTGGCCGATGACGATCGGACCCGAGCCGATGACCAGGACGTGGGAGATGTCTGTACGACGGGGCATCAGGAGTGGGTTCCTTCCATCACGGAGACGAACTTGTCGAAGAGGTTGGCGGCGTCGTGCGGACCGGACGCGGCCTCGGGGTGGTATTGCACCGAGAAGACGCGCCCCGTCTGGAGTTCCACGCCCTCCACCACGCCGTCGTTGGCGCAGACGTGCGAGACGCGGGCGGGTCCGAAGTCCGTGTCGAACTCCTCCCCGGCCTCGCCTTCGATCGCGAATCCGTGGTTCTGCGAGGTGATGGCGACGCGCCCGGTCGTCAGATCTTTGACCGGGATGTTGATGCCGCGATGTCCGAACCGGAGCTTGTAGGTCTCGCGCCCGAACGCGCGGCCGATGATCTGGTTGCCGAAGCAGATTCCGAACGTCGGCAGACCGGCGTCGATGACCTCCCGTGTCAGGTCGACCGCCGCATCGGCGGTGGCGGGATCGCCGGGCCCGTTCGACAGGAAGAATCCGTCCGGTTTCACCGCCGTCACGTCGGCCAGGGTGGCGTTCGACGGCAGGATGTGCACGTCGACACCGCGGGCGGCGAGCATGCGGGGCGTGTTCGCCTTGATCCCCAGGTCGAGCGCCGCGACGGTCAGCCTGCCGCTGCCGCCCGCCGCGCGCACCAGATACGGTTCGGCGGTGCTCACCGCACTCGCGAGGTCGGCACCGGCCATCGCCGGTTGCGACCGCACCGCCTCGACCATCTCGTCGACCGGGCCGAGGGCGTCGCCGGAGAAGATCCCGGCGCGCATCGCACCGCTGTCCCGCAGGACGCGCACCACCGCGCGGGTGTCGATTCCGGCGATGCCGACCACGCCCTGCGCGGCCAGCTCGTCTTCCAGCGAGGAGCCGGCACGCCAGTTCGAGACGCGGCGGGTCGGGTTCCGCACCGCGTAACCGGCGACCCAGATCCGCCCGGGGTCACCGTGGTCGATGAAGTCCGCCGACCAGCTGACCTCGGATCGACGGCCCAGCAGGCTCTCACTGTCTTCGGTGTTCCACCCCGTGTTACCGATCTGCGGGGCCGTGGCCACCAGGATCTGCCGGTGGTAGCTCGGATCGGTCAGCGTCTCCTGGTAACCGGTCATCGCCGTGCAGAACACCGCTTCGCCGAGGGTGCGGCCGACCGCGCCGAACGACTCGCCGGTGAAGACCCGGCCGTTCTCCAGCACCATTACCGCTTTGCTCATCTCTCGTCCTTCTTCCTCGTGGTGCCAGATTCACTCTCATCCAGGCGCTCTTGGGCCCGGTAAGCCTTCTCGGTGACCTCCGCGAACGCCTCGACCCATTCCGGATACACCGTCTTGTCGTCGGCGCGCAGCCCCGAGTCGATCTGCGTGCCGGTCGTCAGCTCCCACCGGATGACCAGAACGCCGTCGCGGGTCATCGCCTTGCCCGCGAGTCCCCGCTCCGTCCTGACCGCCACGATCGATGCGCGGGGGATCCAGATCTGCGATGCCCCCTTCCGGGCGATCAGCAGGCCGTCGGAATACTCGCTGAGCAGGGAGTCCGCTCGGTCGCCGAGGTCGCCGACGGCGACCCGGTCCTGCCAACTCGGCGCAAGGGTGCTGCCCAGGTACAGGCCCGTGTGCGGACCGCGGATCGGTTCGCCGAGGTCGGCGGGCGCGGTCGGCGGGGTACCGACCGCCTCGAGCTGCCTGCGACCCCGATTCCGCCAACCCCACAACGCGAGGCTCACCAGAACGCCCCACAGGGCGACGGCGCCGAGGACGAGCAGCGTGTAGTACAGGCCGGTGCTCACTGCCAGGCACCGCCGTTCGCGGCGCGCCGCGCGGTCACCCTGCCGCGCAGGACGGTGGCGGTCACCAGGGCGGGCAGCGTCATCTCCCGGTACGGGGTGTTCTGCGACCGGCTCGCCAGCGCGTCGTCCCGCACCGTCCAGGTGGCGTCCGGATCGACGATCGTGAGGTTGGCCGGCTCCCCCGCCGTGAGCGGCCGCCCCTGATCGTCGAGCCCGACGATCTGTGCGGGCCGCTCGCTCATCACGCGGGCCACGCCGCGCCAGTCGAGGAGCCCTGCGGTCACCATCGTCTCGGCGACCACGGACAGCGCCGTCTCCAGACCGAGCATCCCCGGTCGCGCTTGCGAGAATTCGCAGCACTTCTCCTGTGCCGCATGCGGTGCGTGGTCGGTGGCGACGCAGTCGACCACCCCTTCGGCGAGAGCGGCCCGCAGTGCACGGGTGTCGCTCTCCTCACGCAGCGGCGGGTTCACCCGGTTCACTCCGTCGTAGGTCGCCAGCCGGGAGTCGTCCAGCAGCAGATGGTGGGGCGTCACCTCGGCGGTGATGTCGATCCCCTGACCGCGCGCCCAGCGGATCAGCTCCACGGTGCCGGCGGTCGACGCGTGGGCCACGTGGATCCGGGCGCCCGCATCGCGGGCGAGGAGGGCGTCCCGCGCGACGATCGACTCCTCGGCGGCGCGGGGCCAACCGGCCAGTCCCAGACGGGCCGCGGTCGGCCCGTCGTGGGCGACCGCTCCCTGCGTGAGCCGCGGGTCCTCGGAGTGTTGGGAGATCAGCACGCCCAGTCCCGTCGCATACTCGAGGGCCCGTTTCATGATCACCGGGTCGTGAACGCATTTGCCGTCGTCGCTGAACAATCGGACTCCGGCGGCGCCGTCGGCCATCATGCCCATCTCCGCGAGTTGTTCACCGGCCAGGCCCACGGTGACCGCGCCCACCGGGTGCACGTCGACGAGACCGACCTCCCGACCGAGGCGCCACACGTGGTCGGTGATCGTCGCGTTGTCGGCGACCGGCGCCGTGTTGGCCATCGCGAACACCGCGGTGAAGCCGCCGCGTGCTGCCGCACGCGATCCGGACTCGACGGTCTCGGTGTCCTCACGTCCCGGTTCGCGCAGGTGAGTGTGCAGATCGACGAGGCCCGGCAGCAGCACTCCGCCGCGCCCGTCGATCTCGTCGTCTGCGACGTGCGTGTCGGGAACCGCGCCGACCGCGGCGATCACGCCGTCGGTCACCGCGACGTCGAGCGGCTCGCCTTCACCGTAGGGACGGACATTCCTGATCAGTACCGAACCGGTGACGGTCACTGCTGCTCTCCTCCTGCGGGGGTGTGGTGGACCGGGTTCTCGTCGGCCCCGGCCAAGAGCCGGAACAGGACGGCCATGCGGACGTGCACGCCGTTGCGGACCTGCTCCAGCACCGTCGACTGGGGGGCGTCGGCGACGCCGAAACCGATCTCCATGCCGCGAAGCATCGGCCCCGGATGCAGGACGACCGCATCGTCGCGGAGCAACGCCAGTCGGGTGTCGTTGAGGCCGTACCGCACGGCGTACTCCCGGGCGCTGGGGAAGAAGCCGCCGTTCATCCGCTCGGCCTGGACGCGCAGCATCATCACCGCGTCGAGTGCCGCGAGTTCGGCGTCGATCGACGTCGCGACCCGGACCGGCCAGGTGTCGACGCCCGTCGGGAGCAGTGTCGGCGGGGCGATGAGGACCACTTCGGCGCCGAGCGTGGCGAGCAGGTGGGCGTTCGACCGCGCGACGCGCGAGTGCAGGATGTCCCCGACGATGCCGATGCGACGTCCGGTCAGGGAGCCGAGTCGCTGGCGGAGCGTCAGCGCGTCCAGGAGCGCCTGGGTGGGATGTTCGTGCATCCCGTCGCCCGCGTTGATCACCGCGGGTCCCTCGGTCCACCCGGCGATCTGCGCGGCCGCGCCCGAGGCGGGATGGCGGACGATCAGGGTGTCGGCGCCGGCCGCGCACAACGTCTTGGCCGTGTCGCGAAGTGATTCTCCCTTGTTGACCGACGAACTCGACGCGCTGACGTTGATGACGTCGGCGCTCATCCACTTCCCCGCGACTTCGAACGACACCCTGGTTCGGGTGGAGTTCTCGTAGAAGACCGTCATCACGGTGCGGCCGCGGAGGGTGGGGAGTTTGCGGATCTCTCGACCGGTCAACGCCTGTTCGAAGCGTTCCGCCTCGTCGAGGAGGTCGACCGCTTCGTCGCGGGTGAGGTCGGCGGCCGCGAGCAAGTGCCTCATCGCAGGACCACCTCGTCGGCGCCGTCGTGTTCGTGGAGGTGGACCTGCACGTCTTCGTCGCGCGAGGTCGGGACGTTCTTGCCCACGTAATCGGCGCGCAGCGGCAGTTCGCGGTGCCCGCGGTCGACGAGGACCGCCAGTTGTACGGCCGCCGGTCGGCCCAGATCGCGCAGCGCGTCGAGGGCGGCGCGAACCGTCCGTCCCGAGAAGAGGACGTCGTCGACGAGGATCACCAGGGCGCCGTCGACGCCGCCCTCGGGGACCAGGGTCCGCTCGAGGGGCCGGTGGGGTTTGTCGCGGAGGTCGTCGCGGTACAGCGTGATGTCCAGATAGCCCGTCGGCACGCTCACCCCGGAGAACTCCGCGATCCGGTCGGCCAGGCGCATCGCCAGGGAGGTCCCGCGCGTCGGGATGCCGATGAGGACCACCGGCCGCGCATCGGGTCCGTCCACGGCGGTCTTCTCGATGATCTGGTGGGCCATGCGGGCCACGGTGCGACCGACATCGGACGCATCGAGCAGGACGCGCTGTGGGCGCGCACCATCGACTGGCGGAGCCACGTCGACCTCCTTCTCCGCCTCACTGGACGGATCGTTAAAGGAATCGTGTCGGGCGAGAGCTCGCTCCCGGGCGCTCGCCCCGCGTCGGAGTCTACTCCGCGCTCGCCGCGGCCCTCACCTGTGGGGCCAATTCCGCGACTCTTCCCAGGACGCCGTTGACGAACGACGGCGACTCGTCCGTCGAGAGCTCCTGGGCCAGCTTCACCGCCTCGTCGAGCACCACGTCGATGTCGACGTCGGTGGCGTACAGCAGTTCCCAGACCGCCAGCCGTAGAATCGCCCGGTCGACGGCGGGCAGCCGGTGCAGCCTCCAGTTCTCCAGATGCGATTCGATGACCGCATCCACCTGGGTGCGGTCGGCGACGACGCCCTCGACGACGCGGACGGTGTAGTCGTACATCATCCCGACGCTGTCGTCACTGGGATAGATCTCGCGGCGCTGAGCGATCAGGTCGGTCGCCGGCGCGTCCTTCGCTTCGGCCTCGAACAGGAGGTCCACCGCACGCTTACGTGCTTTGTGGCGGGTACCGGATTTCTTCACGTGAGTCGAACTGCCCGTCTGATCAGTGGTTGACGCGGCCGAGGTAGCCGCCGTCGCGCGAGTCGATCTTCAGCCGGTCGCCGGTGTTGATGAACAGCGGGACCTGAACCTCGGCACCGGTCTCGAGCGTCGCGGGCTTGGTCCCGCCGGTGGAGCGGTCCCCCTGCAGTCCCGGATCGGTATGGGTGACCTCGAGCTCGACGGTGACCGGCAGTTCCACGCTGAGCGGAACGTCGTTGTGCGTGGAGACCTGCACGGTCATGCTCTCCAGGAGGAACCGTGCGCCGTCGCCGACGGTCTCCGGTGCGATCGCGACCTGGTCGTAGGTCTCCGAGTCCATGAACACGTAGTCGGTGCCGTCGTTGTAGAGGTAGGTCATGTCGCGGCGGTCGACCGTCGCCGTCTCGACCTTGACGCCGGCGTTGAAGGTCTTGTCGACGATCTTGCCCGACAGCACGTTCTTGATCTTGGTGCGAACGAAGGCGGGTCCCTTGCCGGGCTTGACGTGCTGGAATTCGAGGATCTGCCAGAGCTGGCCCTCCATCTTGAGCACGAGGCCGTTCTTGAAGTCGGCGGTCGACGCCATATGCGTGTTCTCCCTATCGGTCGGGTTCGAGCGGTTCGTTCACAGGACGCGGAGCGTCCTGGGTGTGGTCGTCAGCAATCGGGGCCCGGATTCGGCAACCACCAGGGTGTCCTCGATCCGTACGCCGCCGCGCCCCGGGAGGTACACCCCCGGTTCGACGGTGACCGTTGCGCCGTCAGGCAGTGTACCGCTCGCCGCCGCCCCGATCCCCGGCGCTTCGTGGATCTCGAGACCCACCCCGTGCCCGAGCCCGTGCACGTAGTACTCGCCGTACCCGGCGTCGGCGATCACGGTGCGTGCTGCGGCGTCGATGGTCCGGAGGTCGGCGCCGACGGCGAGCGCGTCGCGGCCCGCCTGCTGGGCCCGCTCCACCACGGCGTGGATCTCGCGCTGCCATGCGCTGGGCTCGCCGAGCACCACGGTGCGCGTCATGTCCGAGTGGTACCCGTCCACGACGGCGCCGAAGTCGATCTTCACCAGGTCGCCGACGGTCAACACGGCGTCGGTCGGACGATGGTGCGGGATCGCGGAGTGCGCCCCCGCCGCCACGATCGTCTCGAACGCGATCGCGTCGGCGCCGAGGCCGAACATCTCCCACTCCAGGTCGCGGGCCACCGCCCGCTCCGTCCGGCCGGGCGCGATCGCACCCCGGTCGATCAGCGCGCCGAGCGCCTCGTCGCCGATGCGGCAGGCCGCCGCGATGGCGGCCACCTCGTCGGCGTCCTTGGTGATCCGCAGTCGGGCCACACAGCCGTCGAGCGGGACCAGTTCGGCGCCCGCCGATTCGGCGGCGTCCCGCAGCCGCCCGAACGCCGACACCGTCAGGTCGTCGCCCTCGACGGCGATGCGGCGCAGGCCGTTCGCGGTCGCGTGAGCGATCAGCGCCGACGCGGTCGCGCGGTCGATGACGGCCTCGAGGTCGCCGGCCTGCGCGGCCACCTGACCGGTGTAGCGGCCGTCGGTTCCGATCCGGTCGCCGCTCCGCGGACGGTCGCCCGCACCGACGATGAGAGCGCCGTTACTTCCGGTGAAGCCCGTGAGATACCGCACGTTGACCTGGGACGTCACCAGGAATGCGTCGACGTCGGAGGTTTCGGGCCGCCCTTCGGCAGACGCCGCGAGGGCTCCGCGCCGGCGTTCGTGGACGCCGCCGCGGGGGCTCTGATCAGTCATCTGTGTACTCCTCAACTGCATGTCGGCGTTGTTGAACATGTTCCATCCCGGTACGGTGTCCCCATGAGTTCGTGGCTACTGCGTGGCACCGTGATGTCCATCGTGCACATCGCTGCACGCATCATTCTCAGTATCGCGGTCGTCACCGCGCCGCTGTCGTCGCCGATCTGGCGTTGGCTGGCGATCATCGCGGTGGTCCTCGTCGCGATGATCTGGGGCGGCGTCGACGGCATCAAGGACGCCCGCGAGAACGCCGATCCCGACGACTACGCCGACCTCACGGTCCGGTGGCTGAAGGTCGGCGTGATGGCCGGACTGATCTCCTGCCTGGTCTCGTGGATCCTCGGCGTGTGGAGCCCGGTCAGCTGGCTCAACGGCATCGGGCAGGCCGACTTCCTCATCGAGATCCTCGCCGGCGGCTCGTTCATCACGCTGGTCGTCTACGTTCCGGCGTTCTTCGGCGTCACGTTCGGCCGGTTCCTCATTCGCCGCGAGCAGCGCAAGGCCGAGCAGCAGGGTGAGGCCGACGAGGCCGCGACCCAGCAGATCGCCCCTGTCTGACTATCACCGTCTGACTATCACCGTCTGATTATCACCGTCTGATTATCACCGTCTGAATTTCACCGCCCACCCGGCGGCTATCGTCGGTCTGTCCCGCGGCCCGGGACAGACCGACGATCACAGCATGATCGGTGCGCTCGTGCCGCCGCCGCCCGCTGCCGCGACCGCCGAATACGCCGCCGCGATCAATGTCGGGTCCGGTGCCTCCAGCCGACCGGGTGTCGCCAACCCGTCGAGGACGACGAACCGCAGCATGCCGGAACGGTTCTTCTTGTCGCCCGACATCGTCGTCAGCAGATCCGGGAGCGCATCGGCGTCGTAGCTCGTCGGCAGCCCGATGAGTTCCAGAATCGATCGGTGCCGATCGGCGGTCGCATCGTCGAGCCGACCCGCCAGACGCCCCAGCTCGGCGGCGAACACCATCCCGACCGAGATGGCCGCGCCGTGACGCCACTTGTACCGTTCGCGACGCTCGATCGCATGGCCGAGCGTGTGCCCGTAGTTCAAGATCTCCCGCAGTGCGGACTCCTTGAGGTCGGCCGACACCACATCGGCCTTCACCTGCACCGAACGCCTGATCAGCTCCGGCAGGAGGCGCCCGGTCGGGTCCACTGCGGCCTCGGGGTCCGCTTCGATGAGCGTCAGGATCTCCGGGTCCGCGATGAATCCGGTCTTGACGACCTCTGCCAGGCCCGCGACGATCTCGTTGTGCGGGACGGTCTCGAGCGTGGCCAGATCGATCAGGACGGCGTCGGGCTCGTGGAACGACCCCACGAGGTTCTTGCCCGCATCGGTGTTGATGCCGGTCTTGCCGCCGACGGCGGCGTCGACCATCGCCAGGAGCGTGGTCGGCACGTGGATGACGCCGATGCCCCGCATCCACGTCGCGGCCGCGAAGCCGGCCAGGTCGGTCGCGGCACCTCCGCCCAGGCTCACGACCTTGTCGTTGCGGGCCATGCCGATACGGCCGAACACCTCCCAGCAGAATGCCGCCACCGACAGGTCCTTGCCGTCCTCGGCGTCCGGGATCTCCACCCGATGAGCGTCGAAGCCGCGGTCGGCCAGGAATTCGCGGATCTGCTCGGCGGTCTGCTTGAGCGTGGGCTGATAGATCACGGTGACGCGATCGGCACCGGCCGCCGCCGCTGCGAGATCACCCAGGAGTCCTCGTCCGATCGTCACGTCGTACGGACTCGCCGCACGGACCGGAACGGTCACGGGTTCGTTCATGTCGCCTCTCTCCTCACTGCCGATTCTGCTGTGTCCCGGGACGCGCGTGGGTCCCGGGCGATTCGTCGGTGCCGTCATCCCCGGCGCCCGTCGCGGGCGTCAGGGCGTCGCGGACGTCTGCGGCCACCTCGCGCGGCGGGCGCTCGGCGTCGACGATCACGCGCGCCACGGATCGGTATGTCGCATGACGGGAGGCCAGCAGTTCCGCGTACCGCGCTGCCGGATCATCGGTCGCCAGCAGCGGTCTGTCCCCCGCGGCCGCCACGCGTGCGAATCCCGCCGCGGCCGTCACCTCGAGGTAGACCACCGGATGTCCGGCGAGTGCGTCGGCGGTGGCCTCGGTCATCACCGCGCCCCCGCCGAGGGCGAGCACCCCGTCGGCGGCCGCCAGCAGGTCGGTGATCACCGCGGCTTCGAGGTCCCGGAACGCCGGTTCACCGTCTTCGGCGAAGATCTCGGCGATCGTTCGCCCGCTGCGATGCTCGATCTCCACGTCGGAGTCGCAGAAGGGGACGCCGAGGATTTCGGCAAGCAGCCGGCCGACCGTCGACTTGCCCGCCCCCATCGGTCCGACGAGGACGGCGGCCGGCGGCATCACGCCTCCCGGTGGCCGGAACGCGCGTCGACGGTCGCGAGGTAGGCGGTGAGGTTGGCGTGCGTCTCCGCCGCGGAGTCGCCGCCGAACTTCTCCAACGCCGCCTGCGCCACGACGAGCGCCACCATCGCCTCGGCGACCACACCGGCCGCCGGCACCGCGCAGACGTCGCTGCGCTGGTGGATCGCGCTGGCCGCTTCTCCTGTGCTCATGTCGACCGTCGCGAGAGCGCGAGGGACCGTCGAGATCGGCTTCATCGCCGCACGGACGCGGAGTTGTTCGCCGTTGGTCATCCCGCCCTCGAGGCCGCCCGCACGGTTCGTGGACCGCAGGACTCCGTCGGGGCCGGGCACCATCTCGTCGTGGGCGGCGCTCCCCCGGCGCCGTGCCGTGCGGAAACCGTCGCCGACCTCGACTCCCTTGATCGCCTGGATGCCCATGAGGGCGCCCGCGAGTCGCGCATCGAGTCGCGCCTCGCCGCTGACGTGGGAGCCCAGACCGATCGGGACGCCGGTCGCGACCACTTCGACGACACCGCCGAGGGTGTCTCCGTCGCGTTTGGCCGCCTCGATCTCGGTGATCATGGATTCCTCGGCGGCACTGTCGAAGGCACGCACGGGGCTCGCGTCGATGGCGGCGAGGTCATCGGCGGCGGGAGCCGGGCCCACGTAGGGTTCGCTCGCGCCGATGGAGATCACGTGCGAGACGATCTTGATTCCGAAGACTTGCCGCAGAAAGTTCCGTGCCACCGTGCCGGCGGTCACCCGAGCCGCGGTCTCTCGGGCGCTGGCGCGTTCGAGCACCGGGCGCGCATCGTCGAAGCCGTACTTGAGCATGCCCGAGTAGTCGGCATGCCCGGGGCGCGGTCTGGTCAACGGTGCGTTGCGGGCGCTGCCCTCGAGTTCCTCCGGATCCACGGGGTCGGCCGACATCACCTGCTTCCACTTGGGCCACTCGGTGTTGCCGATCTCGACAGCCACCGGACCGCCCATGGTGAGGCCGTGGCGGACGCCACCGATCACGGTCACCTCGTCGGCCTCGAACTTCATCCGCGCGCCACGACCGTAGCCGAGACGCCGGCGGGCGAGCTGTTCGGCGATGTCGGACGATGTGACCTCCACACCGGCGACCATGCCCTCGACGATGGCGACGAGGGCGGGCCCGTGGGACTCTCCGGCAGTAATCCAGCGCAACACGAGTACCGATTGTTCCAGAAGCACCGCGGGCGAGCACAGTCAGGATGCCGGGTTCAGCGGAGGATCATCACCGTCGCCGCGGCCACCGCCATCGCCGGTCCGTGCGGCAGCTGCCGTCGCCGCGTCACGCAGGCCGCCACGAGGGTCCCGAGTGCGGCGAGAACCACCATCACCAGGGCGCCGACGGGGTCGCCGGCGAGTCCGCCGCACGGCACGGCGAACTTCACGTCACCGCCGCCGCACGCGCGAGCGCGGTAGGCGACGAGGTACGGCGCGACGGCCGCGACCGCGGCGTATCCGACGGTCGGTTCGACGGCCGCACAGGCGAGTGTCGCCGCCGCGCCCGGAAGCACCAGCGCATTGGGGATCCGGCCGGTCCGTCGATCGGTCTCGGCGACCGCCAGCAACCAGGCGAGCAGCGTCCAGAGCAGCGGCGCGGGCATCGGATCCATGCTCCGATCGTCGCCGTCGATCGGGTCGAGACGCTAGGCGTCGGTCCACAGGCCGATCGCGGCCGCCATCTCGGCACGGGGCGCGGGGCGGCCGGTGAACTGTTCGACCTGGCTGAAGGCCTGGTTCACCAGCATCACGAGACCGCCGACGACCACGCCGCCGGCGGCCCGAACAGCGCTCGCCGCCGGTGTCGGCCACGGATCGTAGATCGCATCGACGAATCGCGGCGACGACGCCACGGGGTGCGCGACCGTCGCCGCCGCCGACGCCGGCACCGTCGACACCGTGACCGCGGACGCGGCACATGCCTCGGTCAGCGCGCCGGAGTCCGCGAAGTCGACGACCCGGGCGCGCAGGCCGAGCCTGCGCGCCAGTTCCACGGTGCTCTGCGCACGCTGGGGGCTGCGCGCGACGACCGACACCCGGTCGGCGCCGGCGTCGGCCAGGGCCGCGACCGTCGGCAACGACGTGCCGCCGGCCCCGATGAGGACGGCGTCGCCGCCGGTGTACCCGACCTCGGTCAACGCGCCGCTCATGCCGTCGACGTCGGTGCAGTCGGCACGCCATCCGCGTTCGGTGCGCACCAGGGTGTTCGCCGATCCGATCAGCTCGGCGCGTTCGGTGCGCTCATCGGCGATCCGGAGTGCCTCGAGCTTCCCGGGCATCGTCACCGAGAACCCGACCCATTCGGGTCCGGCATCGTGCACCCTGCCCGCCAACTGTTCGGCCGTCGTGTCGATCGCCTCGTACGTCCAGTCGTGCAGGCCGAGCGCCCGATAGGCTGCCCGATGGAGGTCCGGCGACTTCGAGTGGGCCACGGGCGAGCCGAGCACCGCGGCCCGACCCGCGCTCATCGGCACGTCCGCGACCGCGTGAGTCCGGACCGGGGGTCACTCACAGCCGGTCGCAAGGAGTTTGTTCCGGCAGGCGAGCTTGCGGTTCTGCTTGTGCTTCTCGAAGGTCTTCGAGAACAGGGTCTTACCCGCCTTGTCGACGGTGACGAAGTACATCCAGTTGCCCGGCGCCGGGTGGAGCGTGGCGTCGATCGCCTTCTCCCCGACGGCGCCGATGGGGGTGACCGACAACCCCTTGTGATGGTAGGTGTTCCACGCGTTCTTGTCGGCGTACGCCTCGGTCGACAGGTCGATGTTCGCGATGGCGGCCGTGTAGTTGGCGGTGGAGTCCATCTCCAACCGCTGGTCGGCGCCGAGCCGGTTGAAGATCACCCGCGCGACCTTGGGGTAGTCGGCGTCGTCGCGAACCTCGGCTTCGACGATCGAGGCGATCGTGAGGGTCTGATAGGGGGTCATCTGGGTCTCGCCCGCCGATTCGAGCCCCCACGCGGTGTACCGCTTGGAGGACTCGGTCACGAGGTGGCGGAGCAGGGTCTTCGCGTCGTCGCGCGGATTGAGCGTCTCCCAGGCCCCCGAGGCGATGAGCCCCTCGATCCGACGGTGATCACCGTGGAGTTCGTCGAAGGCTGCGCGGGCCCAGCCGGGGACGCCGAGATCGTCGGCGGTGGCCGAGGCTGCGGTCTCCGACAGTTCCTTGGCGGTCACGCCGTAGGTCTCGTCGTCGGTTTCGACGTGGGTGGCCTGGGCGATCTCGTCGAACACCCCGGGGATCACCTGGTCGTCGGCGCCCTTCTTGGAGTCGAGCTGTCGGCCCTCCGGGATCACCATGCGTCCCACGCGGTTCTGGGCGCCCTGCATCTTCGCGACGGCGGCGGCGGCGGAGATCTCCTTGGGCAGTCGGTAGAAGCCCATGTCGACGGTCCGGTCGCCGACGGCGTTCACGAACGCCTTGCGGCTGCCGACGACACCGGCGTCGGCGAGGGTGGTGCCGATGTCGCGGATGGAGGAGTCGCTCTCGACCTCGACGAGGGCCGCGCCCTGTCCGACCGTGCTGTCGTAGTCCTTGTCGGATTCGAAGACTCCGAACGCCTTGAGCGCGAATCCGGCCAGGACCAGGACGATGACGAGCAGCAGCGCGAGGACGGCCCAGAGGACCCGCCGGTTGCGTCGCCGCGCCGGCATCGGACGTTCGACGACTCCGTCCTCGTCGTCGGCACCCGCAGAGTCCAGTACCGCAGAGTCCAGTACCGCAGAGTCCGGTACCGCAGGGTCGGGATGCGCGGGGACGGCCGTCACCGGCCGCTGCGGGCCGGTCACCTCCTCATCCCCCTCGGGCTGCGCGTGGCGGCTGTCGTCGAGGATGTCGAATCCCGCCCCGGCCGCCGGACCCGTTCCCATCGCCTCGGCGGACCCGGCGTGCGGGGGGGTTCCCGTGTGCGTGGGGGATGTCGGGTGCATGGGCGGCGCCGTCTCGGACCGCGGCACCGGAGGGGCCGAAGCAGCGGCCGACGGCGGGCTCACGGGCGCCGGTCGGCTCGCGGGGGTCGGGGGCACCGGGGAGTTCGACGGCGGCGGTCCGGGGGGTGCGGGAGGCACGGCCGGCTCGGTGAACGAGAGGCCCTGGACCTCCGAGGTCTGATACCGCACTTCGAAATACGGTGACGGCTCACCCGACGGCGGCGGCGGTGTCCGGTACTCGATGGTGGGGTCGGGCAGCGACTCGCCGACGCGGACGATCGGGATGCTCCCCGTCGTCGTCGGATCGCCGGGGGTCCGTCGACGTCGATGCCGGTTTCCCGACTGCCCTCCGCCCGTCGGCGCGTAGCGCCCGCGCGACGCAGGTGTCGGAGGCATGGTTCCCCCGGTCCCGGGCTCCCCCGAGGCGGGACGACCGGCGTCGGTCGGGTGGTCCTGTTCAGACACTAGAGATCATCCTTCTCATCGGCGAACACCTATCGGTGACCGTCAAGCCATCCTTGAAGGATAGCGACCGCGGCCGCCTGATCCACGACGGCACGCGCATCACGCGCTTTCACTCCTGACGCGCGTAACGCCGTCGTCGCGGTCACGGTCGTCAAACGTTCGTCCGAGAACTCGATCGGAACATCCGTCAGCGCAGTTGACAGCTGCTTTCCGAATCGGCGGGCCTCGGTGACCGCGGCCCCCTCTTCACCGCGCAGCGTGCGGGGAAGTCCGATCACGATGCCGACGGCCTCGTACTCCGTGACGATCGACACGATGCGGGCGACGTCGGAGCCGTCCTTCGCGCGGCGCACCGTCTCCACCGGGGTGGCCAGGATTCCGTCCGGGTCGCATACCGCGACGCCGATTCGGACGCTGCCGACGTCGATGGCGATCCGGCGACCGCGCGGCTCGATCACCGGGTGCCGATCACGTCTCGCACCCGGGACAACGCCGCGTCGATACCCGAGGCGTCCGACCCCGACCCCTGAGCGAGGTCCGGCTTTCCGCCACCCCGACCGGCGACCAGCGGAGCCACCTCGCGGACCAGGTCACCGGCCTTGAGGCCGGCGTCGCGGGCCGCCTCGGTGGTCCCGATCGCGAACGGCACCTTGTCCCCGGCCGTCGAGAAGAGCGCGACCACCGCGTTGCGGTCGGCGACCCGACCGCGCAGGTCGGCGACCAGGCCCCGCAGGCCGTTGGCGTCGACGCCGTCACCGACACGGCCGGCGACCACGAGAGTGTCACCGGCACTCACCGCGGAGTCGATGAGTCCGGCCACGTCGGCCCTCGCCTGTTCGGCGCGCAGCGCCTCGACGGTCTTCTCCGCCTCCTTGAGTTTGAGGACCAGCTGCTCCACACGGTCGGGCACCTGGTCGGACGGCACCTTCAACGACGCCGCCAGACCGGCCATGAGCGCCCGCTCGCGTGAGAGGTACCGGAAGGAGTCCATTCCCACATAGGCCTCGACGCGACGAGTTCCCGACCCGACCGACGACTCCCCGATCACGGTGATCGGTCCGATCTGCGCGGAGCTTCCCACATGGGTCCCGCCGCACAGCTCCATCGAGAACGGGCCGCCGATCTCGACGACGCGCACACGATCCCCGTAGTTCTCGCCGAAGAGCGCCATCGCGCCCATCGCCTTCGCCTTCGCCAGATCCGTCTCGAAGGTGTTGACCGCGTAATCGGCCTCGACGGCGCCGTTGGCGATCTGCTCGATCTCCTCGCGCTGGGACTCCGTGAGTCCGGCGCCGGCATGGAAGTCGAACCGCAGGTACCCGGGACGGTTGAGGGACCCCGCCTGCGTCGCGGTCGGACCGAGCACCTGGCGGAGCGCAGCGTGCACCAGATGGGTGCCCGAATGCCCCTGGGTGGCGCCGTGACGCCAGCCGGCGTCGACCGACGCCAGCACCTCGTCGCCTTCGACGATCTCGCCGGCGTCGACGACCACCCTGTGGAGCCAGAGCTTCTTACCGACCTTCTGCACGTCCTTGACCGCGAGCCGCACGCCGTCGCCGGTGGTGATGCTCCCCTGGTCGGCCATCTGGCCGCCGGACTCCGCGTACAGCGGGCTCCGGTCGAGGATCACCTCGAGTTCTGTTCCCGGCGACGCCGACCGGACGCGCTCACCGGCGGATACGAGTCCCAGCACCCGTGCCTCCGAGACCAGTTCGTCGAATCCGGTGAACACCGTCGGCCCGCGGTCCAGGAACTCGCGGTACACCGAATGGTCCGCGTGCGACGACTTGCGAGCGTTCGCATCGTCCTTCGCCCGCCGGCGCTGCTGCGCCATGAGCTCGGAGAAGCCGTCGCGGTCGACCTCGAGGCCGGCCTCGGCCGCCATCTCCAGGGTCAGGTCGATCGGGAAGCCGTAGGTGTCGTGGAGGGCGAAGGCGTCCGATCCGCTGATCGCGGCGCGTCCCGCCGAGCGGGTCGCCTCGGCCGCCTCCGAGAAGAGCCGAGACCCCGCCGCCAACGTCCGTCCGAACGTGTTCTCCTCGGCCGCGGCCACCGACACGATGTGCTCCCGCTGCTCTTCGAGCTCCGGGTACGAGGGCGCCATCAGATCGATGACGGCGGTGATGATGCGTTCCATCGACGGCGCGGTCGAGTCCCGGTCACCGTGCGCGCTCAGCAGACGCATCGAGCGGATCACGCGGCGCAGGAGTCGCCGCAGGACGTAACCGCGACCGTCGTTGGACGGAACCACGCCGTCGCCGATGAGCATGGCCGCCGTCCGCGCGTGGTCGGCGACCACCCGGAACCGGACGTCGTCGTCCTGGTCGCCGGCGCCGTAGCGGCGACCGGTGATCTCGCTGGCCAGATCGATGATCGGCTTGCACAGGTCGGTCTCGTAGACGTTGTCGACACCCTGGAGCAGGCATGCGACGCGTTCCACGCCCATACCGGTGTCGATGTTCTTCTTCGGGAGCGGTCCGAGGATCTCGTAGTCGTCCTTCGTCAGTCCCTCACCGCGCTCGTTCTCCATGAACACGAGATTCCAGATCTCGATGTAGCGGTCCTCGTCGGCCTCCGGTCCGCCCTCGACGCCGTAGTCCGGCCCCCGGTCGTAGAAGATCTCCGAACACGGTCCGCAGGGTCCCGGAACACCCATCGACCAGTAGTTGTCCTTCTTCCCGCGACGCTGGATCCGCTCGGCGGGCACACCGATCTCCTCCCGCCAGATGGCCTCGGCCTCGTCGTCGTCGACGTACACCGTCGGCCACAGCCGATCCGGGTCGATGCCGTAGCCGCCCTCGGCGACCGGACCGGTGAGCAGCGACCACGCCAGTGAGATCGCCTCGCGTTTGAAGTAGTCGCCGAACGAGAAGTTGCCCGCCATCTGGAAGAACGTGTTGTGGCGGGTGGTGATGCCGACCTCGTCGATGTCGAGGGTCCGCACGCACTTCTGGACGCTCGTCGCCCGGTCGTACGGCGGCGTCTGATCGCCGAGGAAGTACGGCTTGAACGGGACCATCCCGGCGTTGACGAACAGGAGATTCGGATCGTCCAGAATCAGCGAGGCACTGGGCACCTCGGTGTGCCCGGCCCGGATGAAATGGTCCAGGAAGCGCTTCCGGATGTCATGCGTCTGCACTGCGGCGATGTCCCTGTCTTCGAAGTGGTCGGTTCATTGATGCTCGCCCGCTCACCGGAAGGGGTCCTCGGCGAGCAGTCGTCACGGCGAGTTTACGCGCGACGCGAGCGCGTCCGGGCGGCGAGTCCTCGGACGATCGACCGCAGCCGGCCGACACGCGGACCGATCTCCCGCTCGTACCCGTGATCGGTCGGCGCGTAATAGTCCACACCGACGAGTTCGTCGGGCGGATACTGCTGCGCGAGCACTCCGTCGGGGTCGTCGTGAGGGAATCGATACCCGACCCCGTGCCCCATCTTGGCGGCGCCGGCGTAGTGGCCGTCGCGCAGGGCCGGGGGCACCGCACCGGCGCGTCCCGCCGAGACGTCGGCCATCGCGGCGCCGATCGCCGAGATGACCGCCCCCGACTTCGGCGCCGTCGCCAGGTGGATGGTGGCCTGTGCCAGCGCCAGTCGCGCTTCCGGCATGCCGACGAGGGCGACGACCTGCGCGGCGGCGACCGCCGACTGGAGCGCCGTCGGATCGGCCATCCCCACGTCCTCGCTCGCGTGGATCATCAGGCGCCGGGCGATGAACCGCGGATCCTCCCCCGCGACGATCATCCGCGCCAGATAATGCAGGGCGGCGTCCACATCGGAGCCGCGGATCGATTTGATGAACGCGCTGATCACGTCGTAGTGCTGGTCACCGTCGCGGTCGTAGCGCACGGCGGCCCGATCGATCGCCGCCTCGACGTCCTCGACGTCGACGGTGTCCCCGTCGTCGGCCGCGTCCGCGCTGGCCTCCAGCGCGGTCAGCGCACGACGGGCGTCGCCGCCGGACACCGCGACCAGGTGATCGAGCGCCTCCGGTGTGAGGCTCACCGCCCCATCCAGTCCGCGGGGATCCTCGACGGCCCGGGTGAGGACCTCGCGGACGTCGGCGTCCGACAGCGAGCGAAGTTGCAGCACCAGCGACCGGGACAGCAGCGGAGCGACGACCGAGAACGACGGATTCTCGGTCGTCGCGGCGACGAGAAGCACGACGCGGTTCTCCACGGCGTCGAGCAGGGCGTCCTGCTGAGTCTTGGAGAAGCGGTGGACCTCGTCGATGAACAGGACGGTCTGCTGACCGTGCGCCAGCCGTCGACGCGCTCCGTCGATGACCGCCCGAACCTCTTTGACACCCGAGGAGAGTGCCGAGAGCGCCTCGAAACGTCCGCCCGTCGCCTGGCTGATCATCGAGGCCATCGTCGTCTTCCCGGTGCCGGGCGGACCGTAGAGCAGGACCGATGCGGCTCCCGATCCGCCGATCAACCGTCGTAGCGGCGACCGCGGACCGAGGAGGTGGTCTTGGCCGACGATCTCGTCGAGGGATCTCGGACGCATCCGCACCGCCAGCGGCGGCGCGGGGCGGGTGTCGGGCCCGTGGGTGTCGGATCCGTGGCTGTCGGATCCGTCGTCATCGGGTGTGTCCGCGAACAAGTCTCCCGTCACGACTCACCCGAACCAGAAGACCCGCAGTGCCTCCCGCACGCGGTCGGCGCAGTCGACGAAGCCGTCGGCGGCGCCCACGGATTCGCCGGCGTCGGCGAGGTCGGCCCACCGCGACAGCAGGACTCGGGCGTCGGTCGTGTGCAGCGCCCAGTCGTGACCGGTGGCGTCGCCGCGAATCATCCAGTACGTGGACAGCCACACCCACAGCGTCCGGGCCTTGAGGATGCGGTTCTCGAGGCCGCGGTCGGTCATCGACGGCCACAGCGGCTTCACCTCGGCACGCCACGCATCCGACAGTGCGGTCTCCAACTCCGGTCGATGCCCGACGACATCGACCGACAGTCGTGCCGGGAACGTGGCCTGCGCGTAGGCGACGTCGAGCGTGGCGTCGCGGAACTCACCCCACTCGTAGTCCATGAACTTGATGCCGTCACCGTTGAGGAGGATGTTCTCCGGTCCGACGTCCGCCGGGCTGAAGGCCCGGAAGTCGCCGTCGTCGAAGAGCGCCAGCCCCTCGCCGAGCAGGTCCCTGGCATCGGTCGGCAGGTCGACGCCGAGTTGCCTGGTGACGTCGTCGAACGCCGCGAACGCCGCGGCGGCCTCGTCTCGGACGCCGCCGCCCGCGGCGACGGCCTTGCGGACCGATCCCTTCACGCTCTTGCCGCTGATCCGCAGCAGCGTGGCGAAGTCCTCGTCGCCGCCGAGTGTCGCGGCGTGCATGCGTCCCAGCGCCTGTCCCCAGGCGCTGACCCCGCGCTCCACGTCGTCGGGGTCGTCGGAGCCGAGCACCTCGACCATCGACCGCCCGTTCCCCAGGTCGGTGAGGACCAGGACGCGTGCGTCGAGGTCGGATGCCAACAGCTGGGGACCCGGACGCGACTGTGTCGGCAGGGCCGTCGCGTACCGGTACGAGGCGATCTCGCGGAGGACCTGAGCGGCGGGCGTCTCCTCGTCGAACGCCTTGACCACGACGGTCCGGTCGAGGGAGACGGGATTGTCGATGACTCGGGCACGGAGCACCGCGGTGCGCCCCGAGCCGCCGAGGTCCTCCGGGTCGTCGAGGTGGACCGCCGTCCCGGCCCGCTTCGCGAGCACGCCGGCGGCGACGTCGAGTACTGACGTGATCCTGTCGTCAGCGAGTACGGTCATGGCTTCCTCAGGCGTCGGACGCCTTCTCCTGTGTCGCGGGGCGCGCGTCGATCCCCGACTCCTTGCGCTGCTGCGGCGTGATCGGCGCCGGTGCATCCGTCAGCGGATCGACACCCCCGCCGGACTTCGGGAACGCGATCACCTCGCGGATCGAGGGCTCCCCGGCCAACAGCGATGTGATCCGGTCCCAGCCGAAGGCGATGCCGCCGTGCGGCGGCGCTCCGTAGGCGAAGGCGTCGAGCAGGAAGCCGAACTTCTCCCGGGCCTCGTCCTCGCCGATCCCCATGATCGCGAAGACGCGTTCCTGCACGTCGCGACGGTGGATACGGATGGATCCGCCACCGATCTCGTTTCCGTTGCACACGATGTCGTAGGCGTAGGCGACCGCCGCTCCCGGGTCTGCCTCGAGGGCGTCGAGGCATTCCGGTTTCGGCGAGGTGAAGGCGTGGTGCACCGCGGTCCAGGCGCCGGAGCCCACGGCGACGTCGCCGGCGGCCGTCGCGTCGTCGGCGGGTTCGAACATCGGGGCGTCCACGACCCAGGTGAACGCCCAGGCGTCGTCGGCGATGAGCCCGAGTTTGGCGGCGATCTCATCGCGTGCCGCACCGAGCAGTGCCCGCATCGGCTTGGTCGCCCCGGCCGCGAAGAAGATGCAGTCGCCCGGCTCGGCGCCGACGTGCGCCGCGATGCCCTCGCGTTCGGCTTCGGAGATGTTCTTCGAGACCGGTCCGGTCAACGTGCCGTCCTCCTGGACGAGGACGTACGCCAGTCCCTTGGCGCCCCGCTGCTTGGCCCACTCCTGCCAGGCGTCGAGCTGTCGGCGCGGCTGTGACGCGCCGCCCGCCATGACGACGGCGCCGACGTACGGGGCCTTGAACACGCGGAACGGGGTGTCGGCGAAGAACTCCGTGCACTCGACCAGTTCGATGTCGAAGCGCAGGTCGGGTTTGTCACTGCCGTACCGGCGCATCGCATCGGCATAGGTGATGCGCGGGATCGGCGTGTTGATCTCGACGCCGATCAGCTTCCACAGCGCCGCGAGGATCTCCTCGGCGAGGGCGATCACGTCGTCCTCGTCGACGAAGCTCATCTCGACGTCGAGCTGGGTGAACTCGGGCTGACGGTCGGCGCGGAAGTCCTCGTCGCGGTAGCAGCGTGCGATCTGGTAGTACCGCTCCATCCCCGCCACCATCAGGAGCTGCTTGAACAGCTGCGGGCTCTGCGGCAGGGCGTAGAAGCTGCCCGGCTGCAGGCGGGCGGGAACCAGGAAGTCGCGTGCCCCCTCCGGGGTCGATCGGGTCAGCGTCGGGGTCTCGACCTCCACGAAGTCGTGGCTCGCGAGGACGGTGCGGGCGGCCGCGTTCACCTCCGAGCGCAGGCGCATGGCCCGCGCGGGCCCCTCGCGCCGCAGGTCGAGGTATCGGTGTCGCAGCCGGGCCTCCTCGCCCGGCTGCTCGTCGAGTTGGAAGGGCAGCGGGGCCGACTCGTTGAGAACGACCAGTTCGGTGGCGTTGATCTCGATCGCGCCCGAGGCGAGCGCACTGTTCTCGCTGCCCTCCGGGCGGATCTCGACCTCGCCGGTCACCTGGATGCAGAACTCTGCGCGCAGTCGGTGCGCGGCCTCCGCGACCGCCTCGTCCCGGAACACGACCTGCACCAGTCCGGACGAGTCGCGAAGGTCGATGAAGACCACTCCGCCGTGGTCGCGCCGCCGCGCCACCCATCCGGCGACGGTCACGGTCTGCGATGCGTCCTGTCGACGCAACGATCCGGCGAGATGAGTGCGGAGCACGTGCTTCCTTCCTTCTGCGCAGCACGAATGCCGGGGAGAGGCCCGAGAGAGTCGACAGTGTGCCGTCAGTGTGCGATCTTCGTGCGCCCGATTCTACGGATCGCCGCGGACACCGCGACAGTCGCGTCGCATTCGCGGCTAATGTTGGCCCATGACCTTCCAAGGCAGTGGGCCGCTCGGCGGCGGAAACGTCTCGGCCGGCGGCGGTGGCGGCGGTCGGATGGCGCTCGGCGGCGGCGTCGGGCTCATCGTGACCATCGTCGCGCTGCTCTTCGGGGTCAACCCGGGTCAGATCATGGGCGGCGACCCCGGCTCGGCCCCGACGGGCGCCTCCGACCAGGCCCTCAGTGAACACATCGCGAACTGCACGATCGAGCAGGCCAACTCCGACGACGTCTGCCGAATCGTCGCCACCACCGTCAGCCTCGATCGTGTGTGGGGATCGCTGATGTCGGGATACACGCGGCCGGCCACGAAGATCTTCAGCGGATCGATCGCCACCGCATGCGGTGCGGGCACCTCCGCGATGGGGCCCTTCTACTGTCCCGGCGACAAGACCGCCTACTTCGATCCCGCGTTCTTCGCTCAGCTCAAGCAGATGGGCGGCTCGGACGGCCCCCTCGCCCAGGAGTACGTGGTCGCCCACGAGTACGGCCACCACGTCGAGAACCTCACGGGGGTTCTCGCCAAGGGGCAGCGCATGGGCAACGACGGATCGGTCCGCATCGAGTTGCAGGCCGACTGCCTGGCCGGCGTCTGGATGTCGAAGGCCGACGAGGGGCCCGACGCGATGCTCGAGCCGATCACCGACGAGCAGATCCAGACGGTCATCGCCTCCGCCAAGGCGATCGGAGACGACACGATCACCGGATCGTCCGCGAACCCGGAGAGTTGGACTCACGGCTCGGCGGCGCAGCGCGTCCGCTGGGTGACGACGGGGTACTCCACCGGCGATCCGCGCCGGTGCGACACCTTCGCCACCGACGACCTGTGATCGGTCCGCGGTCCTAGTCGGCGAGCAGTTCGCGGACCGCCGCGACCGCCCCGTCGAGCGACACCCGACGCTGGTCTCCCGACGTCAGGTCCTTGACCTCGATGGTCCGTTCGTCGAGTTCGCGGTCCCCGAGCACGAGGGCCACCCGGGCTCCCGATCGGTCCGCCGCCTTCATCGCGCCCTTGAGCCCGCGATCCCCATACGCCAGATCGACGCTCACGCCCGCGGCCCGGAGGTCCGCGGCCATCGCGACGAGCTCCGACTTGGCGGCGCCGCCCATCGGGACGCCGTACACGTCGACGCGACCGCGTCCGGCCACCGACGCGCCCTCGGCCTCGAGTGCGAGAACGGTCCGGTCGACGCCGATCCCGAAGCCGATCCCGGACAGATCCTGTCTGCCGCCGACCTGCTTCATCAGTCCGTCGTAGCGACCGCCGCCGCCGATCCCCGACTGTGCGCCGAGGCCGTCGTGCACGAATTCGAAGGTGGTCTTCGTGTAGTAGTCCAGCCCGCGCACCAGACGAGGGTTGAGGACGTATTCGACACCGAGCCGGTCGAGATGCGCGCGGACCGCGTCGAAGTGATCGCGGGCCGAATCGCTGAGATGATCGATCATCAAGGGCGCATCGGCGGTGGCCTCGCGGATCTCGGGGCGCTTGTCGTCGAGCACCCGCAGCGGGTTGATCGCTGCCCGGTCGCGCGTCGCCTCGTCCAGATCGAGCCCGAACAGGAAGGCCTGCAACGCCTCCCGGTATCGGGGGCGGCAGGTGTCGTCGCCCAGGGACGTCAGCTCGAGGCGGTAGCCGCTCAGTCCGAGTCGCCGATACCCCTCGTCCGCGACGGCGATCACCTCGGCGTCCAGCGCCGGATCGTCGACGCCGATCGCCTCGATCCCGACCTGCTGGAGCTGCCGGTAGCGGCCGGCCTGGGGCCGCTCGTAGCGGAAGAACGGGCCGGAGTAACAGAGCTTCACCGGAAGCTGCCCCCGATCCAGTCCGTGCTGGATCACGGCGCGCATCACGCCTGCCGTTCCCTCGGGACGCAGGGTCACGGTGCGTCCACCGCGATCGGCGAAGGTGTACATCTCCTTGCTCACCACGTCGGTCGACTCCCCGACCCCGCGGGCGAACAGGGCCGTGTCCTCGAAGATCGGCAGTTCGATGTGGCCGTACCCGGCGCGGTGCGCGGCTTCCGTCAGCGCTTCGCGCACCGCCAGGAAGTCGGCCGAAGCCGGTGGGTAGTAGTCCGGAATGCCTTTCGGCGCGGCGAATTCTCCGCTCACAGTCCGAAACGTCCTTTCTTCGTCGCATCGGGAACCTCGGTGAGGAACGGATTGCTCGTCCGCTCGGCGCCGATCGTGGTCTGCGGGCCGTGACCGGGCAGGATCACCACGTCGTCGTCGCGGACCAGAAGGGTCGTCGCGATCGACTCCAGCAGCTGTCGGTGGTCTCCGCCGGGGAGGTCCGTCCGACCGATCGACCCGTTGAAGAGTACGTCGCCGGAGAAGCAGACCTCCCCCGCACCGGGGGTCAGCAGGACGCTTCCGCGTGAATGCCCCGGCGCATGGGCGACCTGCCAGCGGAAACCGGCGGCCTCGACGTCCTCGCCGTCGACGAACTCCACGACCTTCTCCGGCTCGGTGAACGTCTGCTCCCCGATCATCGCCGACAGCGCACTGCCGATGCCCATCCCCGGATCGGTGAGCATCGGACGGTCGTCCGCGTGGATGTGGACCGGGATCGAGTATTCGTCGGCCAGCTCCGTGGAATTCCACGTGTGGTCGAGGTGCCCGTGGGTCAGAAAGATCGCGACCGGGGTCAGGTCGTGTTCGGCGAGGGCGGTGCGCACGGTCGGCGCCGCGTCTTGCCCCGGGTCGATGATGACGGCCTCGCTCCCCCGCTCCTGGGCGACCAGATAGCAGTTCGTCTGGAACATCCCGGCAGGAAATCCGGCGATCAGCATGGTGGGGTTCCTCCTCGGCACTCTCCGGCTCACCGCCGGACGACACGTGCCGACCATTGTCTCATCGACCTCCCAGTCCCCTGCGATAGCATGGGGCCCGCTGTACGCACCGATCCATGCTTCACACGCCGCACAGGAGGTTCCACCAGCGTGTCGACCAACGAAGAGCGTCGCGAAGCCGCCCGTCGAAAGCTCGAGGAGCGGCTTGAGCGGGAACGCCAGGCCGCACGCCGACGGATGATCACGCTCATCGCGGTGTGCGGTGTCGCCGTCCTCGCCGCAGGAGCACTCGGCGGATACTTCTACTACCGCCACTGGGACAACGAGCGGCACACCGAGTGCACGTACACCGACGCCGACCGCGACTGGGACAAGATGATCGAGCTCGCCAAGCAGCAGGTCGACGCGGCTCCGCCCGAGCAGAAGGCCGAGGCGGAGAAGCAGTTGGCCTACCTGCACACCGGTGACGGGAAGGCTCGGACGGCCCCGAAGCCCGAGAGTCGGGTGTTGAACACCGGGACCGTCGACTGGACGCTCACCACCAACCGCGGCGAGATCCCGGTGACGCTGGACCGTTCGGACGCGGCCTGCAACGTCAACGCCGTGATCTCGCTGTCGTCCGACGGCTATTACGACGGCACGGTGTGCCACCGCCTGGCCCAGAGCGACCGACTGCGCGTCCTGCAGTGCGGCGATCCGACGGGGACCGGCGCGGGGAGTCCCGGATGGACCAGCCCCGACGAGCTCGACGTCCCCGAGGGGTTCGCGCCGGGCAAGAACGCCGAACAGTACGCCCAGGTCGGGATGGCCGCCCCGGTCGTCTATCCGCGCGGGACCATCGCGATCGCCAACAGCAACAACCCCGAGAGCGGCACGACCGACACCGGCAGCGCCCAGTTCTTCGTCGTGACGAAGGACACCGAGCTGCCGCCGACGCTGTCGGTCGTCGGCCACGTGGACGACGCCGGGATGAAGGTGATCGACGAGGTCGCCGGCGGCGGCATCGACCCCGGACCGATCGGAACGCCCGAGGACGGGCTGCCGAAGGAACGCCTGGAGATCAAGTCCACCTCGGTCTCCGACGACTGATCGGATCATCCCCGAGATCCGGACCGATCCGGTCCGGATCTCGGGCTCCGACCGTCGGCACGGAGCCGGCTCCGGACCTACGCCGCCGACGTGACCCGGTAGACGTCGTACACGCCCTCGACGTTGCGGACCACGTTCAGCACGTGTCCGAGGTGTTTCGGGTCGCCCATCTCGAAGGTGAACTTGCTCACCGCGACATGATCGCGATTGGTCGTGAGCGACGCCGACAGAATGTTGACGCGTTCGTCGGCGAGCACCCGCGTCACGTCCGACAGCAGCCGGTGACGGTCGAGAGCCTCGACCTGAATCGCCACCAGGAACACCGACGACGGGTTCGGTTCCCAGTTCACCGGTAGCAACCGTTCGGGTTGGGAACGCAGATCGTCGGCGTTGGTGCAGTCCGCACGATGGACGCTGACGCCGCCGCCTCGGGTGACGAAACCGATGATCTCGTCGCCGGGCACCGGTGTGCAGCATTTCGCCAATTTGATGAGCAGGTTGTCGACGCCCTCCACGACGACGCCGGAGTCGCCGGACTGTCTGCGCCGCATCGTCGGGCTCGACGGTGTCGCGCGGTTGGCGATCTCCTCCTCGGCCGCCTCGACACCGCCGAGCATCGCGACCAACCGGTGGACGACGCGGCCGGCCGGAACGTGACTCTCGCCGACCGCCGTGTAGAGGGCGTCGACGTCGGCGAACCCGAACTCCTTGGCCAGCGCCGTCATCGACTCTCCGGACACCAGCCGGTGCACCGGGAGGCCGCCGCGGCGGACCTCCTTGACGATGGCGTCCTTGCCCTGTTCGAGGGCCTCCTCACGCCGTTCCTTGGCGAACCACTGGCGGATCTTGGTCTTGGCTCGCGGCGAGACGACGAAGCTCTGCCAGTCCTTGCTCGGCCCCGCGCTCTCGGCCTTCGAGGTGAAGACCTCGACGACCTCTCCGTTCTCCAGCGCCCGTTCCAGGGCGACGAGCCGTCCGTTCACCCGTGCTCCGATGCACCGGTGGCCCACCTCGGTGTGGACGGCGTAGGCGAAGTCCACCGGTGTCGACCCGGAGGGCAGGGTGATCACATCGCCCTTGGGGGTGAAGACGAAGATCTCGCGGACGGCGAGGTCGTACCGGAGGGATTCGAGGAACTCCCCCGGATCCGCCGCCTCCCGCTGCCAGTCGAGGAGCTGGCGCATCCACGCCATGTCGTCGATCTCGGCGACGTCGGTCGGCTTGCGGCCGCGACCCTTGCGTCCCTCCTTGTACCGCCAGTGGGCGGCGATGCCGAACTCCGCGGTCCGGTGCATCTCGAAGGTACGGATCTGGATCTCCAGCGGCTTGCCCTCCGGTCCGATGACCGTGGTGTGCAGCGACTGGTAGACACCGAAGCTGGGCTGGGCGATGTAGTCCTTGAAACGGCCCGCCATCGGCTGCCACAGGGAATGCACCACACCGATCGCGGCGTAGCAGTCGCGGACCTCATCGCACAGGATCCGCATCCCCACCAGATCGTGGATGTCGTCGAAGTCCTTACCGCGGACGATCATCTTCTGATAGATCGACCAGTAGTGCTTCGGGCGTCCCTCGACGGTCGCCGTGATCTTCGCGGCCCCGAGCGCGGTGTTGAGGTCGGTCCTGACCCGCGCCAGATAGGTGTCGCGGCTGGGCGCACGATCGGCGACGAGGCGCACGATCTCCTCGTACTTCTTCGGGTGCAGGATCGCGAACGACAGGTCCTCGAGCTCCCACTTCACGGTCGCCATTCCCAAGCGGTGCGCCAGCGGAGCGATCACCTCGAGGGTCTCGCGAGCCTTGCGCGCCTGCTTCTCCGGCGGCAGGAAGCGCATGGTGCGCATGTTGTGCAGACGGTCGGCCACCTTGATCACCAGGACCCGCGGGTCCCGCGCCATCGCGATGATCATCTTGCGGATCGTCTCGGCCTCCGCCGCACTTCCCAGCGCGACCTTGTCGAGTTTCGTCACCCCGTCGACGAGGTGCGCCACCTCCGCGCCGAAGTCGGTCTCGAGCTGCTCCAACGAGTACCCGGTGTCCTCGACGGTGTCGTGCAAGAGCGCCGCGACGAGGGTCGTGGTGTCCATGCCCAGGTCGGCGAGGATCGTCGCAACGGCGAGCGGGTGCGTGATGTACGGGTCACCGGACTTGCGGAACTGGCCGGTGTGGTGCCGATCGGCGATGTCGTACGCCTGCTGCAGGACCGCGACTTCGGCCTTCGGGTAGACCTCGCGGTGCAGGCTCACCAACGGTTCGAGGACCGGGGCGACGGCACTGCGCGGCGCGGCCGTCATCCGTCGGGCCAGACGTGCGCGAACCCGTCGCGAACTCAGCGGAGAACCGTCGTCCGGACGCTTGGTATCGGGATCGCTCATACGGCGATGGTACTCAGCCTTCGCAGAGGCTATGCACCCGAATCGCAGGTCCGGCCCCCGCAGCGATCGCCGACCGGCCGCCGAGTCCGGCCAGCTCCATCACGATCGCCACCGGATCGATGCGCGCCCCCATCCCCGCCAGGAGTCGGCATGCCGCGACCACGGTCCCGCCGGTGGCCAGCACGTCGTCGACGACCGCGACGCGTCGGTCGGCGACGTCGATGCCGTCGGCGGGCACCTCCAATCGCGCCGTTCCGTACTCGAGGGTGTAGTCGACCCCGACGACCGGCGGGGGAAGCTTGCCGCCCTTGCGGACGGCGATGACGCCGACGCCCAGCTCACGGGCGATCGCACCGCCGAGGAGAAACCCGCGGGCGTCGATGCCCGCGATGAGGTCGGCGCCGCGGCACGCATCGGCGAGTGCCGACACCACCGCGTCGAATCCCGCGGCGTCGGCGAGGACGGGTGTCAGGTCCTTGAACGCGATCCCGGGCTCCGGGAAATCGGGGATGAGCCGAGCGAGCCTGTCGATGGCCTCGCCCGCACGGCTCAGCCGACCCGCGTGCTCGACGGTCACTCCCGCACTCCCCAGCGGTCCATGTTCCATCCGGTGCCGGACGCCCCGAGCCCCGGGACGACATGCGTGACGGATTCCGAGGAGCCGCGCTCCCTGACGGTCCCGAACAGCGGGATCGTGGGCAGCTGGTCCCACGTCGCGGTCTCGATCCTGCGCAGCAGCGGCAGGCGGGCGCTGTCGCTCGTGGTGCGAGCCAGTTCGGAGATCGCCCCGGTGACCGACCGATTGCGGAACTTCGAGAGGTTGAGCGGATCCCCCGTCGCGAAGGCGAACGCCTCGGGGAACCCGGAGGCGGTGCTGGTGGCGGCGAACCCGCCGTCCGACATCAGCAGGGCGTCGACGGTGTCGCCGAGCGATCCCGGTGAGATGTCCGGCTTCGATGCGTCGACCACGTCGATCCCGGCGGGTGCGCAGGCGTCGGCGATCGCCGAGACGATCCCGGCGTCCTCGCGGGACGGCGCCGGGAAACCGATGCGGACCCGTGGTTTGCGGGCACCATCGTCGCGTTGTGCGAGCAGGCCGCGTGCCCGCGCCACATCCGAGCGTGGATAGCGGCGACCGTACTGCGCGTTGAGCGCGGGACCGAGCGGATCGGCCGGGGAGACGGTGCGCAGATTCCAGACGACACCGTTGGCGCCGTACTGCCGGGCGAGCGCATCACGAGGCATGCAGGAGGCCAGTGCGCGCCGAACCAGGGAGTCGCCGCCCACTCCGCGCGCCGCGAAGACCAGCTGCGTCACGGCGAGAGGCGGCTCGTCCCGCATGCGCGTTCGGTCCGGCGGGGTCGTCGCCGTGGCGCGGCCCAGCGCCTCATCGGCCGCAGTGAGGTCCGCGGTGTCGACCACCAGTGCGCGCGATCCGTCGATGTCGGCCTTCCCGCGCGCCTGACGCGGCCACACCGTGATCGAGTCGACCGCGGGCGCGGTCCCCCACCACTTGTCGTTCGCGACGAGGGTGAGACCACCGTCGTCGGAGTAGCCGTCGATTCGGTACGGCCCCGACGACAGGAAGACCTTCTCGTCGACGGGGGCCCCGGGTGTCAGGGAGAAACCGGTGTTCCAGGCCTTCGCGATCTTCGCGAGAGCCTTCTTGTCGCCGTCGCGGATCGGGTCGACGACGTTCGGCACTCCGGCGAGCCGCGCGACCACGTGAGCCGGGAGGAGGGTGCCGGCTCCGAACAGCTCGTTCCACTGGCCGTAGCCGCGCCCGCGATCGAAGACCACGGTCGCCGACCGGTCGCCCGGTCGGCAGTCGACGCGCGCGATGTCGGCGTAGCCGGCGTCGGTCGCCGCATCGAAGCCCTTCACCCGCCCACCGAGTGCGGTCGCCGCCAGCAGGAGATCGTCGCAGGTCATCGCCACGCCGTCCGAATACACGGCGTCGGGTCCGAAGGTGTAGCGGAGCGTGAGGTCGGCGCCGTCCTCCACGGCCACGGTGCCGATGTCGCGGTCGGCGATGACCTGACCGTCGGGTCCCACGATGCTGAACCCCGGGAGCACCCGTGTCAGCGCCATCAGGGTGCCGTCGGCGTGCCCGACCCGGGTGTTGGCGTTGTACGTGCGCACACCGGCGTCGACCAGGTAGTCGATGTCCGACCGGTCGTCGCCGCCGCACGCGGTGAGCAGGGCGCCCGCGGCCGCGGTGACCGCCAGCAACGCTGCGGCCCTCCGCAGCCGCGGGCCGATCACACCGCTGCCTGTTCGCGTCGGCGGCGCGCGAGAACCTTCTCGGTGTGCCGTTTGATCTTCTCGTTGCGCTCCTTGAGCGTCACCAGGACCGGCGACGCGAAGAACACCGACGAGAACGTGCCGACGACGACGCCGACGAGCTGGATCAGCGCGAGATCCTTGAGCGTTCCGACGCCGAGCATCCAGACGGCGACGACCATGAGCGCGATGATCGGCAGCACCGAGATCACCGTCGTGTTGATCGATCTCATCAGCGTCTGGTTGACCGCGAGGTTCGTCTGTTCGGCGTACGTGCGCCGCGATGTCACCAGAACCGACCGGGTGTTCTCCTCGACCTTGTCGAACACCACCACGGTGTCGTAGACGGAGAAGCCGAGGATCGTGAGCAGGCCGATCACCGTCGCGGGCGTCATCTCCCAACCGACGAGCGAATACATTCCCGCGGTCACCACGAGGTCGAAGATCAGCGATGCCATCGCGGCGATGGACATCTCCTTGTCGAAGCGGATCGTGATGTAGATGAACCCGACGGCGAGGAACACCACCAACGCGATCAGCATCTTGCGCGTGATCTCCTGGCCCCACGTGGAACTGACGTCCGACGAGTTCACGTCGGCCGGGGTGATCGCCGGACCGAATTCGGTCGCGAACGCGTGGATCAGCTTCCCGGTCTGCGCCTCGTCCAGCGTCTCGGTGCGCAGCTGAACGGTGGCCGAAGCCCCCGCTCCTGCGGTCTGCACGGACTGCGGCGCCTCACCGATCGTGTCGGTGAAGACCTGTTCGACAGACGACGTCGTGACGCCGTCGCGGACCGGCATCGACACCTGGGTGCCGCCCTCGAAGTCGATGCCGAAGGTGAAGCCCCGCACGGCGATCGACACGATCGCAATCGCCATCAGCACCGCCGAGACGGCATACCAGGTGCGGCGGTGCCGTCCGACGACGTCGAAGGCTCCCGTACCCGAGTAGAGCCGCGCGAAGAACCCCTGATTGGTGTCGGCGACGTAGTCGGCGTCGGACCATTCGGTCGTCCGCTTCTCGGAGTCGTCGGTCGGCGTCGCATCCTGTGCGGCGTCGTTCCTGCGTTTGCCGGTCACTGGGCCTCCCCCTGGGTTCGAGCGGCGTTTCGTGCCTGAGCCTGGGCCGCGCGGCGCTTGCGCGCCACATCCGAGACGGCGCCCAGACCGTTGATCGACGGACGCGACAGGAATGCGTTGCGGCTCGCCATCACGACCATCGGGTGGGTCACCAGGAAGACGATCACGATGTCGATGAGCGTGGTCAGGCCGAGGGTGAAGGCGAAGCCCCGGACGGCGCCGACCGCGAGCAGGTAGATGATGGCCGCGCAGATGAAGCTCACCGCGTTGCCGGTCCACACCGTTCGCCGCGCACTCTGCCAGCCGCGGGTGACCGCGGATCTGACGGTTCTGCCCTCGCGCATCTCATCCTTGATGCGTTCGAAGTAGACGACGAACGAGTCCGCCGTCATGCCGATGCCGATGATCAGACCGGCGATGCCTGCCAGGTCGAGGGTGAACCCGATCCACCGGCCGAGCAGCACGATGATCCCGTAGACCATCGCGCCGGCGAGAATCAGGGACAGCACCGACAGGAAGCCCATCGCGCGGTAGTACAGCAGCGAGTACAGCAGGACTGCGATGAGACCGACGAGTCCCGCGATGAGACCGGCCCGAAGTGAATGCAGTCCGAGGGTCGCCGACACGGTCTGCGCATCGGAGTTCGAGAACGACAGCGGCAGCGAACCGTATTTGAGGGCGTTCGCCAGCTGCTCGGCCTGCTTCTTGGTGAAGTCACCGCTGATCTCGGTGGGACCGTCGATCCGGGAGTTGATCGTCGCGGCGCTGACCACGCGGGAGTCGAGGGTGACGGCCGTCTGCTTGCCGATGTTGGCTGCGGTGTAGTCGACCCACGTCTTCCGGCCCTCGCCCTTGTACTCGAGGTTGACGACCCATTTGCCGATGTCGTTCTGGCCGCTCGACGCCTTGTCGACGTCACGGCCGTCGATGATCATCGGTGCGAGCAGGAAGACCTGCCCCTCGGGACCGCCGTTCTCGGCGTCACCGCAGGCCACCAGGTACTCGTCGGGTTTGTCGTAGCCGACGAGCGGGTCGGGCGCATTCGTCGCGCAGTCGACCTTGCTCATCTCCTCGCGCAGCTTCGCCAGGGCCGCCTCGTCGGCGTCGGCCGGAGCCTGACGCACCTGGCGCTGCGCCTCGATCGCGGCCTTCTGCTCGTCAGGCGTCATGTCCGACAGCTTCTTGGCGTCGGGATCGGTCTTCTGCGGGACCGCCATCTCGGTCGCCACGACCGGACGGATGAACAGGCGCGCGGTCTGCGCCAGCGAGCGGGCCTGGTTGCCGTCCTCACCGGGCACCGTGATCACGAGGGTGTCGTCACCGTTGATGACGACCTCCGAGCCGCTCACACCGAGCCCGTTGACACGCTGATCGATGATCTGGCGTGCCTGATCGAGCTGCGCCTTATCGGGTTTCTGCCCCGTATCGGTCCGTGCCGTGAGCACCACCCGGGTGCCGCCCTGCAGGTCGATGCCGAGCTTCGGTTCCGGGCTTCCGCCGCCGGTGAAGTACACGAGCGCGAAGATCGCTGCCAGGACCACGAAGAACGCGGTCAGCGGTTGCCACGGCGGAGCCTCGCGCCGCAGCCCGGGGGCTGCGGCGCTGCGGTTGGGTCTACTCACGTGCGTCGTCTACTTCTCGTCGTCGTTCGGGTTCAGCGAAGGCCGGTCGGCATCCGCCTCGGAGTCGTCGATGCTCTCGATGTCGGGAGCATCCGCACCCAACGGCGCGTCGTCGACGTCCGGTGAGATGATCTCGCGAATCGCCTGGCGGTTCCACTCGGTGATCACACCCGGAGCGATCTCGATCTTCACCGAGTCGCCCTCGGACACGTCGGCCACCGTGCCGAACAGTCCGGCGATCAGCTGGACGCGGGTGCCGGGCTCCAACGAGTTCTGCATCTCGCTCATCGCCGCGGCACGCTTCTTCTGGTTCCGGACGCTGAACAGCATGAACCCGAGCATCAAGAGCAGCATCAGCGGAAGGATCAAATTTCCCATGCGCTCCAGTGTGCCAGGCGCCGGCGTGCACACCCGTCACCAGGTGCCGCACGTCACCCTCAATCGAACAGCGCGTCGGGCCCGTCCTCACGGACTCGCACCCCGTGACCCTGGGCGACGGCGTCGTGCGGGGGCGTCAGTCCCAGGTGGCGCCAGGCCGCCGCCGTGGCGATCCGACCGCGAGGCGTGCGCGCGATCATTCCCGCGCGGACGAGGAAGGGCTCACACACCTCTTCGACCGTCGCCGGCTCCTCCCCGACCGCCACCGCGAGCGTCGAGACGCCCACCGGGCCGCCCCCGAAACTCCGCACCAGAGATCCCAGCACCGCGCGGTCGAGGCGATCGAGCCCGAGTTCGTCGACGTCGTACACCGCCAGCGCGGACCGTGCGGCGGCGACGTCGACACGACCGTCGCCCCGCACTTCGGCGTAGTCGCGGACCCGGCGCAGCAGGCGATTGGCTATTCGCGGCGTACCGCGTGAGCGCCCGGCGACCTCCGCGGCGGCATCCGCGTCGATCGGGATGCCGAGGATCGATGCCGACCGCTGCAGGACGCGGACCAGTTCGACGGGCTCGTAGAACTCCATGTGGGCGGTGAAGCCGAAACGGTCCCGCAGCGGACCGGTGAGCGCGCCCGACCGCGTCGTCGCCGCCACCAGCGTGAACGGCGCGACGTCGAGAGGAATCGAGGTGGCCCCGGGGCCCTTGCCGACGACGACGTCGACGCGGAAGTCCTCCATCGCCAGGTACAGCATCTCCTCGGCGGGCCGCGCGATCCGGTGGATCTCGTCGATGAACAGCACATCGCCCTCGACGAGGTTCGACAGCATCGCAGCCAGGTCCCCGGCCCGTTCGAGCGCCGGGCCCGAGGTGATGCGGATGGCCGCCCCCATCTCGGCCGCGATGATCATGGCCAGCGACGTCTTACCGAGCCCGGGCGGACCCGACAGCAGGATGTGATCGGGGGTGCGCCCGCGCGCCCGGGCGGCGTGCAGCACCAGTTCCAACTGTT
This sequence comes from Gordonia shandongensis DSM 45094, assembly GCF_000423025.1. GTDB lineage: Bacteria > Actinomycetota > Actinomycetes > Mycobacteriales > Mycobacteriaceae > Gordonia > Gordonia shandongensis. Next base: position 205,200 of record NZ_AUHE01000002.1, on the reverse strand, counting down.
CGCGCACCCGCGGCTGACCGATGAAATCACCCAGGCTGCCCGGACGCAGGCCGGCGTCGAGATCGCGGTCACCGTCGAGCGGCGCTCCACTGAGGAAACCGTCCGGGACGCCGGACTCCCAATCGGTGCTCATCGGCGGGGACCGAGTGCCCCGAGCGACGCCCTGAGCACCGCTGCCGAATCGGCGTCGGGATCGTCGGCGAGAACAGCCGTGACCGCCTTCTGCGCCGCGGACTCGGTGAAACCGAGCCCCACCAACGCCTCGGCGACCTGCGCTCCGACGCCTCCGACGACGGGGGCCGCCACGCTCGGCGCCTCGGGACCGGCGACGGCGGGAACCTTGTCGCGCAGTTCCACCACCAACCGCTCGGCCACCCGTTTGCCGATGCCGGGCACCGCCGTCAGCGCCTTGGTGTCCGAATCGGCCAACGCCCGCCGGAGACTCTGCGGCTCGAGGACGGCCAGGGTGGCCATCGCGAGCCGGGGACCGACGCCGGTGACCGTCTGCAGCAGGATGAACAGATCACGGGCCTCCGGATCGGTGAATCCGTACAGCGTCATGGCGTCTTCGCGGACGACCATCGTGGTCAGCAGTCGGGCCGTCGCCCCCCGACTCAGGGTGCCGAGCGTCGGCGGGGTCGCCTGCACCCGATACCCCACGCCCGCGCACTCCACCACGACGTGGTCGAGCGCGATGTCGATGACTTCGCCGGAGACCGACGCGATCACAATGCCGCCTTCCCGCCCGCGACGATCCGGGCCTCCCTCTGGGCCTCGCGCAGCCGAGCGCGGTGCGCCTGCTGCGCCTCGCGGGCCCGCGCGGCCGCCTCCTGCATCCGATCGTTCACCGGTCCGCGCCAGCAGTGACAGATCGCCAGCGCGAGGGCGTCGGCGGCATCGGCAGGCTTCGGCGGCGTCTGCATGCCCAGGATGCGGGTGACCATGGCCGTCACCTGAGCCTTGTCGGCGCGTCCGGAGCCGGTCACCGCCGCCTTGACCTCGCTGGGCGTGTGAAATCGCACCGGCAGTCCCCGCTGGGCCGCGGCGAGCGCGACGACGCCCGCCGCCTGCGCCGTCCCCATCGCGGTGCTGACCTGACGCTGCGCGAAGACGCGCTCGACGGCGACCACCTCGGGGCGGTGCGTGTCGAGCCAGTGCTCCGCCGCCCGGTGGATCACCAGCAGCCGTTCGGCCAGGTCCATGGTCGACGGCGTCCGGACCACGTCGACGTCGAGCGCCGTCACGGTCCGACCGGCACCGGACTCCACCAGCGCGATACCGCACCGGGTGAGCCCCGGATCGACCCCCATCACTCGCACCAGGGATTCACCTCCCGATCGACCTCAGCGGCGTCGACGCCCCGACGAGACGAGACCCGATGAGAACAGTTGTTCGAGAGCCTATCAGTCGGCGTCGAGCTCAGCGAGGACCTCGTCGCTGATGTCGATGTTGCTGTAGACGTTCTGCACGTCGTCGGAGTCCTCGAGTGCGTCGATCAGCTTCATCACCTTGCGGGCGCCGTCGGCGTCCACCGGCACCTCCACCGATGCGCGGAAGTCCGGCTCCGCCGAGTCGTAGTCGATCCCCGCCTCCTGCAGGGCCGTCCGGACGGCCACCAGGTCACCCGGGTCGCTGACCACCTCGAACGCCTCGCCGAGATCGGAGACCTCCTCGGCGCCTGCGTCGAGCACCGCCATGAGGACGTCGTCCTCGCTCTGGTCGCCCTTCTCCAGGGTCACGACGCCCTTGCGGGTGAACAGGTACGCCACCGACCCCGGGTCGGCCATGTTGCCCCCGTTCCGCGTCATCGCGGTGCGGACCTCGCTCGCGGCGCGGTTTCGGTTGTCGGTGAGGCACTCGATCAGGACGGCCACACCGTTCGGGCCGTATCCCTCGTACATGATGGTCTGCCAGTCGGCGCCGCCCGCCTCTTCACCGCCGCCGCGTTTGCGGGCCCGCTCGATGTTGTCGTTGGGAACCGAGTTCTTCTTGGCCTTCTGGATCGCGTCGAAGAGCGTGGGGTTCGCGCTCGGGTCGCCACCGCCGGTCCGGGCCGCCACCTCGATGTTCTTGACGAGTTTGGCGAACATCTTGCCGCGCTTGGCGTCGATGACCGCCTTCTTGTGCTTCGTGGTGGCCCATTTGGAGTGGCCGGCCATGGTGGTGATCCCTTCCTTGTGTGTCAGAGTCCGAACGGTGGGGCGCGATCCCCGGAAGGGGCGGCGCATCCCGCAAGAGGTCGTCCGGCAGCGCCAAGAAGTCTACGCTGCCGCGACCATGTCGACGAAGTACCGATGCACCCGCACGTCGCCGGTGACCTCGGGATGGAACGACGTCGCGAGCACGTCGCCCTGCCGAACCGCCACGATGCGACCGCCGCCGGCCCCGTCGGAGACCGGCGGGTCGGAGAGCGGGTCCTCGACGCGAGCGAGGACCTCGACGTCCGGTCCGACCTCCTCGAACCACGGCGCCCGAATGAACACGGCCCGCATCGGTTGGGCCCCGGGCGTGTCGGTGATTCCGGCGAACGGCACGTCGGCCTCGAACGACTGGGTCTGACGACCGAACGCATTGCGTCGCACCGATGCATCGACGGCGTCGAGGTGCACCGCATCGGCGCGGGTGTCGAGGATCGTCGTGGCCAGCAGGATCATCCCCGCACACGAACCGTATGCGGGGAGCCCGTCGCGCAGGCGCCCGCGGAGCGGGTCGACCATGTCGAAGACCCGCAGCAGCCGGCCGATGGCCGTCGACTCGCCGCCGGGGATCACGAGCCCGTCGAGGGCGTCGAGCTCCGCGGGGCGGCGAACCGGCACCGGTCGGGCTCCGCACCGCTCGAGGGCCCCCAGATGCTCGCGGACGTCCCCCTGGAGGGCGAGGACGCCGATCCGGTGACTCACTGCTCTCGTGTCGGCGATGAGACGAGCGTGTCGTTGACCCCGAGGCGCGTGAGCCCCTCCTGGGTCACCGCCGCGACCATCTGGCCGTCGCGGGTGAAGATCCGCCCCTGGGTCAGCGCGCGCCCGCCGCCGGCGAACGGCGACGTCTGGTCGTACAACAGCCAGTCGTCGGTGCGGAACTTCCGCAGGAACCACATCGCATGGTCGAGCGAGGCGTTCTGGGTCGCCACCCCGGGGTGGGCGACCTTCGATGACCCGAGCAGCGTCATGTCGCTCATGTACGCCAGGGTGCACACGTGCAGGAGGTGGTCGTCGGGCAGCGACTCCCGGTACCGGAACCACACCTGCTGGCGGGCGGCGAGACCCGGGAACCGCGCCGTGTGCTCCTGGTCGACGATCCGGATGTCGAAGTTGTCCCACTCCGCGAAGAGCTTGCGCTCGTTCTCCGAGCCCACGGCGCGGCGATCCGGGAGCGACTCCGGGTCGGGTGCCGGCGGCATCACGTCCTGGTGTTCGATGCCCTTGTCGTCCACGATGTGGAACGACGCCGACATGGAGAAGATCACCTCGCCGTCCTGGACGGCGCTCACCCTGCGGGTGACGAATGAGCGACCGTCGCGGACCCGGTCGACCAGGAACACCGCCGGTTCAGACGGCCGTCCGGGGCGCAGGAAGTATCCGTGCAGGGAGTGGACGGCGTAGTTCGCGTCCACCGTGCGAGTGGCCGCGACGAGGGACTGCCCGGCGACCTGACCGCCGAACGTCCGACGCAGTTGACTCGGGAACGCGCCGCCACGATAGATGTCGTCATCGATGCGTTCGACCGCCAGGACCTCTTGAATCATCGCCACCCGGCGATTATCTCACCTCCGGACGGCCCGGATCGGCGCAGGTAGTCTCGAACGCATGACCGCAGAGAGCACCCAGAGCGACCTGACCGCACGTCTCCGTTCGATCCTCGACGGCCAGTGGGCCCCGACGCGCGACATCGTCCGCAAGCAGATCGAGGACCAGCAGCTCGTCCCGCGGGCGGATCTGTCCCTCGACGACTACCGCACCCGCGTCCTGGGACAGATGAAGGACATGGTCGGCCTCGGCTTCCCCGCCCAGGGCTTCCGCACCGAGCACGGCGGAACCGGCGACGTCGGCGGCGCCGTGACGGCGATCGAGACGCTCGGCTACGGCGATCTGTCGCTGATGGTCAAGGCCGGCGTCCAGTGGGGCCTGTTCGGCGGGGCGATCGAGAACCTCGGGACTCGGCGACACCATGACGAGTACGTTCGCGGGTTGATCGACCTGGACGTCCTCGGATGCTTCGCGATGACCGAGACCGGGCACGGCTCGAATGTGCAGGAACTCGAGACCACCGCGACGTACCTGCCCGAGACCGGAGAGTTCGAGATCCACTCGCCGACGCCGAGCGCCCGCAAGGACTACATCGGCGGTGCGGCGCAGCACGCGCGGTATGCGGCCGTGTTCGCGCAGCTCGTCACGGCCGGGCCGGGCGAGGAGCCCACCGGCCGCGGCGTCCACTGTTTCGTGGTCCCCCTCCGTGACGCCGACGGCTCCGACCTGCCCGGCGTGACCACCTCCGACTGCGGATACAAAGGCGGGCTGCCCGGGGTCGACAACGGCCGGATCATGTTCGACCGGGTGCGGATCCCGCGCGAGAACCTGCTCAACCGGTACGCGGACGTCGCCGAGGACGGGACCTACTCGAGCCCGATCGAATCCGACAACCGTCGCTTCTTCACAATGCTGGGCACCCTCGTCCGCGGCCGCGTGACCGTCGGCGCGTCGGCGGGCGCCGCTGGCCGATTCGGGTTGGCGCTGGCCGTCAACTACGCCCTCATCCGTCGGCAGTTCGAGGTCGCGGGCGGCGACGACGAACTCCTCCTCATGGACTACCGGACGCATCAGCGGCGCCTGCTCCCCCTGGTCGCGCGGGCCTATGCGTTCGCTCTCGCCCAGAACGAGGTGACCGCCGAACTCCACGAGATCCAGTCGGCCGACCCCGACACCGTCGACCCCGACACGGTCCGGAAGCTCGAGACCAAGGCCGCGGCGATCAAGGCCGGTCACACCGAGCTGGCCGCCCGTGCGATCAATGAGGCGCGAGAGGCGTGCGGCGGCGCCGGCTACATGTCCGAGAACCTGCTGCCGCTGCTCCGCGGCGACATCGACGTGTTCACCACCTTCGAGGGCGACAACCTCATCCTCACCCAACTCGTCGCCAAGCAGCAGCTCGGTTACTACGCCGACGACGTCCGTGAGCTCGACGCCCTCGGCTGGGTCCGGTTCGTGGCCAACATGGCCAAGAACTACGCCCTGGAGAAGACCGCCGCCCGCCAGGTGGTGCAGACGCTCCTCGACGACTCCGACGAGGACCCGGAGAACAGCGACCTCACCCACCCGGGCACCCAGCTGCGCCTGCTTCGCAACCGCGAGGAACACCTCACCAGCACCGCCGCCGCGCGGATGCGCCGGGCACAGGAGCCGGACGCCGACGTGCAGGCCGTCTTCACCGACACCCAGGACCATCTGATCAAGGTCGGCACCTCGCACATCGAACGCGTCGTGCTGGAGGTCTTCGTCGACGTCATCGGTCGCGTCGACCACCGCGAGACGCGGGACGTCCTCAAGAAGATCCGCAACCTGTTCGTCTACTCGCTCCTCGAGGACGATCTGGGCTGGTATCTCATGCACCGCCATGTCAGCGTGGAGCGCGCCAAGGCCATCCGCCGAGGGGTCAACGACCTGTGCGGTGACCTGCGTCCGTACGCGCAGACGTTGGTCGACGCCTTCGGGGTGCCGCCGGTCTGTCTCGACGTGCCGATGCTGCGGCACGGCTGACCCCGACGGGCCCGCGGGTCCGGCACCCCGGGGACCTCACAACTCGTCGATGTCGACGATGTCGTCCTGGATGGCACGCGCGACCAGGGCGGCCTTCGTCGACGCCGGCCGCCCGAGGTCGGCGTACTTGGCACGGATCCGTGTCAGGTGCGTGTTCACGGTGCCCAACGAGATGAAGAGAGCCTCGGCGACGGCCGGCTTCGAGTCGAGCATCAGCCAGGTCCGCAGCACTTCGACCTCGCGGTCGGTCAGGGTCGGACGGGGCAGCGTCGACGCGACCGGCGGCTCGACCGTCCGCACGGGAGCGGGAGCGGGCACCGCGTGGAGCGGCTGCCCCGGCAGGGGCATCACGCGGGCGCTGAGGCGGGCGAGGGCTTCGCGGCGACGACGCTCGACCGCAGCGCCCGGGCGGGTCGGACGAGTGACGGGTCCGCGCGCCGCGCGGGTTCCGTGCTGGCGGGTCGACTCGGTGGAGATTGCGGTGACGGTCATTGTCGTTTCCTTCCTTCACCCCGGGAACTCCCTGTTCCGGGCCTGTTGGAAAGAACGCTATGGGGGATTCCGCCATCGGTCGATGGGGAGAACTCCCCATGGCATCACTGCAGGTCAGGAGGCTGGTTGCGGGCGAACTCCGTGTCGAGGAGGGGGAGATCGTCTCGGCTGATCACGCGCGTGGACAGCGCGTACTCCACCAGCCGGAGGCGCCGGTTGGTGGCGAGCCTGCCCCCGCCGGCACGCATGCCGCTCACCCCGATCATGTCGAGCTTGTCGCAGACGTTGTCGAGTTTCCGGTTGAACTTGGTCAGCGACCACCCCAACCGTGCGGCGGCCTTCGCCGAACTCGGAATGGCGCTCGCCCCGGTCCCGTCGCGCCGCAGGATCGCTTCGGCGAGCACCAGGATCGCGAGGCGTTGGCTCTCGGTGAAGTTCGGCACGCCCCGTGTCGTGTTGCCCCCGACGAAGCTCTCGACCGTCGGGGCCTGAACATTCGGCGAGCCGGCCTGCACGAGGACCTCGTAGGTCGTCGGACCGGCGGTGAACACGATGCTCGTCCGGCCGAAGACCAGCGGCATGCGCGCCCCCGGTCCCAGCGTGCCGGTGAACCCCAGATCCGAGGCCGTCACGGTCGCCGACAGGTGGGTGCCGAGATTGGTGAGCCACCACATCCCGTTCTCCTCGTGCAGGACGAGGAACCGGCGATGGAGATAGGGATTGTCGTCGACGGTCAGTGTCGCTTCCCGACCGATGTAGAACGGATGCCCGGCGACGACGGGGTACCGCTCACCGCAGTACTCGACGAAGGTGCTGCCCAGGTCCGGGGCCCCGGGCCCCGGACCGCCGCCGCCCGGGTGCATCGTCATCAGACCTCGGTGGTCGTTCCCGACGCCGCACCGGTCACCGAGAGCACCGTCACCGTCACGTTGTCGTGTGCACCGCACTCCAGTGCCGCCTCCACCAGGGCTGCGGCGGCGACCTCGTTGTCCGGCGAGGCCTCGAGGATCACCGAGATCTCGTCGTCCTCGAGTTCACCGTCGAGTCCGTCCGAGCAGACCAGGATGACGTCTCCGTCGGCGGCGGGAAAGCTGTAGAAGTCCGCGACCGGTTCGGCCATGCCTGCGCCGAGTGCACGGGTGATGACGTTGCGGCGCGGATCGACCCGCGCCTGCTCGTGGGTGAGCAGTCCGGCGTCCACCATCTCCTGCACCTGCGAGTGGTCGACGCTGACCTGCGAGAGCACGCCCCGGGAGTACAGGTAGGTCCGCGAGTCCCCGATGTTGAACGCCAGCCACGTCGGCGTCCCGTCGTCATCGGCGAGGACGACACCCGTCATCGTGGTGCCCGCACGTCGACCCGTCTCGGTCCCGAATTCGCCGATACGGTCCTGCGCCTCGCGGAGGAGGGCGCCGACGTGGTCCTGGGTGGCCTCCACCGATTCGCCGACGGGCGACGACGCGAGCGTCTGCAGTGCCGCCTCGCTGGCCAGTTCACCGCTGTCGTGACCCCCCATCCCGTCGGCGACGAGGTACCGACCGGGAAGTGCGAGCGCCGCATCCTCGTTGGCTTCGCGAACGCGACCCACATGACAGACGACCGACCAGTCCACGACCAGCCCGCCGACCTCGTCGCGACCGGTCACGGCCTCATCGCGCAGAATGTTCGGGTCGTCCATGATGCTCCCTGAGATCGGATGGGACTGCCGTCGACGACGGTCACCGTCGCCACGGCCTGATGATGTTTCTACCAGCCGCGCTCGGCCAGTCGGTGCGGCTGCGGGATGTCGTCGACGTTGATGCCGACCATCGCCTCCCCCAGTCCGCGCGACACCGAGGCGAGAACGTCGGGATCGTCGTGGAAAGTCGTCGCCTTGACGATTGCGGCGGCACGCTCGGCCGGGTTGCCCGCCTTGAAGATGCCCGAACCCACGAACACGCCCTCGGCGCCCAGTTGCATCATCATCGCGGCATCGGCCGGAGTCGCGATACCGCCGGCGGTGAACAGGGTGACCGGCAGCCTGCCGGCGGCGGCCACCTCGGCGACCAGGTCGTAGGGCGCCTGGAGTTCCTTGGCGGCCACGTAGAGCTCGTCGGTCGGCAGCGAGCCGAGACGGCGGATCTCCTGCCGGATGCGCCGCATGTGGGTGGTCGCGTTCGACACGTCGCCGGTCCCCGCCTCGCCCTTCGAGCGGATCATCGCCGCGCCCTCGGTGATCCGACGGAGGGCTTCGCCGAGGTTGGTGGCACCGCACACGAACGGCACCGTGAACGCGAACTTGTCGATGTGGTTCTCGTAGTCGGCCGGCGTGAGGACCTCCGACTCGTCGATGTAGTCCACGCCGAGGCTCTGCAGGATCTGCGCCTCGACGAAATGCCCGATGCGCGCCTTCGCCATGACGGGGATCGACACCGCTTCGATGATGCCGTCGATCATGTCGGGGTCGCTCATCCGCGAGACGCCGCCCTGGGCCCGGATGTCGGCCGGGACCCGCTCCAACGCCATCACCGCGACCGCGCCGGCGTCCTCGGCGATCTTGGCCTGATCCGGGGTGACCACGTCCATGATGACGCCGCCCTTGAGCATTTCGGCCATGCCTCGCTTCACCCGCGCGGTGCCGGTCTCGGATGCGGTGGTCGGATCGGTGGTCACTGATGAATCTCCTGCGAAGTGGCGTGCTGTCGGTCCTCACAAGTAAACCCGATCGCTCGGGCCCGGACCAACGCCGGGGTCCGTTCCCGCCGGCCCCGCGTCACGGCCGGTGACCGCTCACACGTTCGGTGATCTCGAAGTACTCGGGGAGCCGGGAGTGCCCTCCGAGCCGAAGCCAGCGGACCATGCGACGGCTCCCCAGGGTCCGCGCATCGCGGACGGCGTCGTTGTAGAACCGGCGGGCCATCGTGATGCGCACCTGCGCGTCGGCGAGTTCGGCGACCAGCGCGGGCGGCAGCTGCCCCGTGTCGATGCGGGACAGCGCCACCGACAGTCGGTTCTCGCACGCCTCTCGCTCACGGCGGTCGGCGGTCTCCGCGGCGTCGGCCGCGCGGATCAGCTCGCCGGCACCGTCGGCGTCCGGGTCGGCAGCGGCGAGCGCGCGGCCCACCACGGCACGGCGCTCGAGTGCTGCGAACAGCGCCACCCCGGCCAGGTCGACACGGACGTTGAGGCGGTCGAGCCTCGTCGCCCGGGTGGCCGCGAGCACACCGACCCAGACCAGGGCGATCACGGCGACCACGCCGAGGGCACCACCGACGGCGGTCGAGATCGTCACCGCGGGCCCCTCAATCCGACACCACGACGGGGCCGGCCCCCAGGGTCACGGTCTCGTAGACGCGCAAGATCTCGTCGGCGACCTGCGACCAGTCGTAACGGTCGGCGCGTGCCCGACCGCGGGCGATCAGGTCCGCGCGCGCCGCGTCGTCACCGAGGACGTCGATCACCGCGTCGGCCAGTTCTCCGGGCGAGCCCGTCGCCACCAGTCGGCCCGCGGTGCCGCCGTCGAGCACACGGGAGAAGGCGACGAGATCGCTCGCCACCACCGCGGCGCCGGCCGCCATGGCCTCCACGAGGACGATTCCGAAGCTCTCGCCGCCCAGGTTCGGCGCGACGTAGACGTCCGCACTGCTCAGCGCACGCGCCTTGGTCTCATCGTCGACCATGCCGAGGAACTCCAGATGCCCCGACAGGTTGCGCGCCCGTCGACGCAGGGCCTTCTCGTTCCCGCCGCCGACGACGAGGACCGTGACGTCGGGGAACCGCTCGACGATGTGCGGCAACGCCCGCATCAGGACGTCGATGCCCTTGCGGGGTTCGTCGTATCGCCCGAGGAACATCACTGTCCGACCGGGGCGTGGATAGCCTTCGAGGGGTTCGGCGGCGGCGAATGCGGGAACGTCGACGCCGTTCGGGATCTCCACGGCATCGTTGCCCAGCGACTCCATCTGCCAGCGTCGGGCGAGCTCCGAGACGGCGATCTTGCCGCTGATCCGCTCCCGGTACTGCCGAAGCATGGAGTCGAACGCCGTCAGCCACAGCGATTTGGTGGTGGCGGTGTGGAACGTGGTGACGATCGGCCCGGTGGCGACCATGAGCGAGAGCATCGACAGGCTGGGGGCGTTCGGCTCGTGCACGTGCAGGACGTCGAATCGATTCACCTCGATCCACCGCCGCAACCGGTGGTACGCCCGCGGCGAGAACGTCACCCGCGACACCGACCCGTTGTACGGGATGCCCAACGCCGGCCCCGCCGAGTCGACGTACGGCGGCAGTTCCACGTCCGGGCCCGCCGGAGCCAGCACGCGAACCTCGTGGCCGCGGCCCAGGAACACCTCGGCGAGTTCGACGACGTGCGCCTGCACGCCACCGGGTACATCGAAGGAGTACGGGCAGATCATCCCGATTCTCATCGACGTCCGCCCTGCGTCGGAGAGTCGTCCTGCGGGCCGGCCAGGCGATCCCGGCGGGCCTGCGACCAGTCGTCCTCCCAGAGCGGTTGCAGCATGTGCCAGTCGGCGGGGGCGGCGGCGATCCCCTCGGCGAAGGCGTCGGCGAGGGCCTGGGTGGCGGCCGCGACCCCACCGGAGGTGTCGATCACCGTTCCGCAGCGGATCAGGGAGGTCTCGGCGTCCGGGTAGCTGTGGTGGACGGCCAGCAGGTGTGCGCCGGTCTCGATCGCGAGCTTCGCCGGCCCCGCCGGCATCCGGGTGCGCTCACCGAACAGTTCGACCGGAACGCCCCGGTGCGACAGATCGCGGTCGCCCATGAGGCAGACGATACCGCCCGCCCGCAGTCGATCGGCCAGGGTCGCGAAGGGCGGTTGCTCTCCCCCGGTCAGCGGGAACACCTCGAAGCCGAGCGATTCGCGGTAGGCGACGAACTGGTCGAACAGCGATTCGGGCTTCAATCGCTCGGCGACCGTCGAGAACGTTCCGTGGTGGGCCACCAGCCACACCCCGCAGATGTCCCAGTTCCCCGAGTGCGGCAGCGCCATGACGACGCCGCGCCCCGACGTGCAGACCTCGTCGACGACGCGGCGGTCGTGATCGGACATCCGCACGGACGCGACGATGTCGTCCGGGTCGGTCGACGGAAGCCGGAAGGCCTCCCGCCAGTATCGCGCGTAGGAGCGCATCGCCTGCTCCATGAGTTCCCCGGGGACCTCGTCGGGTGCGGCGCCGATCACGCGGGCGAGGTTGCGACGGAGCTGCTCGGGTCCGCCGCCGCGCCGGCCCGCGACGGTGCCGACCGCGTCGAACAGGCCGCGCGCCATCGGCTCCGGGGCGTGCCGGACTGCGGCCCAACCGGTCCGGTAGCCGAGATCGGCGGCGAATTCCGACAGTCGCGCCAGCACGTCAGGCCCCGTCCTCGTCTGCGGCCCCGTCGTGGTCTGCGGCCCCGTCGTGGTCTGCGGCCCCGTCCGCACTGGGGGCGTCAGCGGCAGCGGCGGGGGTCGGGATCAGATCGCGCGCACCCGGCGACATGTAGATCGACCACATCCGCTGCGCCACGGTGATCACCGAGGCGACGGCGAGGAGCCACATGGCGACGTGAATCGCCCACGTCCAATGCAGGCCCGGGAAATCGGTCAAACCGGCGCCGACGAGGACGATGATCAGTCGGTCCGGACGCTCGATCAGACCGCCGTCGCCGTCGAGCCCGGCCGCCTCCGCTCTGGCCTTGGCATACGAGATCACCTGCGAGGTCACCAGGCAGATCATGGTCGCGATCAGCAGCAGTTCGTGCGGCTCGGTGATCGCCGCCCACCAGGCGAGGGCGCCGAAGATCGCGCCGTCGGCGATCCGGTCGCAGGTGGCGTCGAGCACCGACCCGAAGCGGGTCCCCCCGCCCCGAGCGCGCGCCATCGCCCCGTCGAGCATGTCGAACATCACGAACGCCCACGTCACCAGGGCACCGGCGAACAGATAGCCCTGGGAGAACAGGGCGATCGACGCGGCGACCGTGATGATGGTGCCGACGATCGTCATCGCATCGGGAGTGAGTCCGGTGCGGATCAGGGCGCGACCGATCGGAGCGGTCACCTTCGACACCGACGCGCGTCCTCGGATGCTCAGCATGCGGTCCCCCTCATCCGATCTCGTTCCAAGCTTCAGCCAGCAGCGCGCGGGTCTGGGCCAACAGTTGCGGCAGCACCTTGGTGTCACCGACGACCGTGATGAAGTTGGCGTCGCCGGTCCATCGCGGGACCACGTGCTGGTGCAGGTGTTCCGACAGCGAGCCGCCCGCCGCCGAGCCGAGGTTGAGACCGACGTTGAACGCGTCGGGTCTCGACACCGATTTGATCACGCGGATCAGCCGCTGGGTGAAGGCCATCAGCTCGTCGGCCTCGGCGGCCGTGAGATCCTCCAGGTCCGCGACCTGCCGGTACGGGACCACCATCGAGTGTCCGGGGTTGTACGGGTACAGGTTCAGCACCGCATACACCGTCTCGCCGCGCGCGACGATGAGCCCGTCCTCGTCGTTCATCCGCGGAATGTCGAGGAACGGGTGCCCGGTGAGCTCCCCGCCGTCGGCGGCTCGGCGGGGAGCCGTCGCGGTGATGTAGCTCATGCGGTGCGGCGTCCACAGTCGCTGCAGGTGATCCGGGTCGGTCATGGCACTCGCTCCCCCGCTCACCGCCGCTTGCGCGCGGCGTCGAGGAACTCCTGCATGGTGTCCGCGGTCGGGGAATCGTTGCGACGCGACTCCTCCCATTCGTCGATCGCGACGATCGCCTCGTCGACGGGCACACCGTTCAGCTGGGTCCCGTCGCGGAAGCGGAAGCTGACGGCGCCGGCCTCCACATCGCGTTCGCCGGCCAGCAGCATGAACGGCACCTTGGCGGTGGTGTGGTTGCGGATCTTCTTCTGCATGCGGTCGTCGGAGTAGTCGACCTCCGCGCGGACCCGACGGTTCTTCAACCGGCCGACCACGGCCTGCAGGTGCGGCACGAAGGCTTCGGCCACCGGAATGCCGACCACCTGGACCGGCGAGAGCCAGACCGGGAAGGCGCCCCCGTAATGCTCGGTCAGCACGCCGAAGAAGCGCTCGATGGAACCGAACAGCGCGCGGTGGATCATGACCGGTCGCTTCTTGGTGCCGTCGCCGGCGGTGTACTCCAGCTCGAACAGTTCGGGCTCGAAGAAGTCGAGCTGCAGCGTCGACATCTGCCAGGTGCGGCCCAGCGCATCCTTGACCTGCACGGAGATCTTGGGCCCGTAGAACGCGGCGCCTTCCGGGTCCGGCACGAGTTCGAGACCCGACGACTCGCCGACCTGGCGCAGCGTCTCGGTGGCCTGGTCCCACACCTCGTCGGTGCCGACGTACTTCTCCGGGTCCTTCGTCGAGAGCTCGAGGTAGAAGTCGTCGAGGCCGTAGTCCTTGAGCAACTGCAGCACGAAGTTCAGCGTGGTGGTCAGCTCCTCGACCACCTGCTCCTGCGTGCAGTAGATGTGCGCATCGTCCTGGGTGAAGCCGCGCGCCCGCGTCAACCCGTGCACGACGCCGGACTTCTCGTACCGGTACACCGAACCGAACTCGAACAACCGCAGCGGCAGTTCGCGGTAGCTGCGGCCGCGCGACCGGTAGATCAGGTTGTGCATCGGGCAGTTCATCGGCTTGACGTAGTAGTCCTGGCCGGGTTTGCGAACCGTGCCGTCCTCGTTGAACTCGGCGTCGAGGTGCATCGGCGGGAACATTCCGTCGGCGTACCAGTCGAGGTGCTTCGACACCTCGAACAGGTGCCCCTTCGTCACGTGCGGGGTGTTGACGAACTCGTAGTCGGCGGCCGCGTGCTGCTCGCGCGAGTAGTCCTCCATCTCCTTGCGGATGATGCCGCCCTTGGGATGGAAGACCGGCAGGCCCGAGCCGAGCTCGTCGGGAAAGCTGAACAGGTCGAGTTCGGACCCGAGACGGCGGTGATCGCGCTTCTCGGCCTCGGCCAGGCGGTCGAGGTACTCGTCCATCGCCTCGGTCGACTCCCAGGCGGTCCCGTACACGCGCTGCAGCCCCGCGAGGCTCTGATCGCCGCGCCAGTAGGCGGCCGAGCTGCGGGTCAGCGTGAACGCCGGAATGTACTTCGTGGTCGGCACGTGCGGGCCGCGGCACAGGTCGCCCCAGATCCGTTCCCCGGTCCGCGGGTTGAGGTTGTCGTAGGCCGTCAGTTCCGCGCCGCCGACCTCCATGATCTCGTCGTCGTCGGCGGCGCCCTTGTCGTCGATGAGCTCCAGTTTGAACGGCTCGTTCGCCAGTTCGGCCCGGGCGGCGTCCTTCGACTCGTAGACGCGCCGCGAGAAACGCTGACCCGATTTGATGATCTTGCGCATCCGCTTCTCGAGGGCCGCGAGGTCCTCGGGGGTGAACGGGTCGTCGACCTGGAAGTCGTAGTAGAAGCCGTCGACGATCGGTGGTCCGATCCCGAGGTGGGCGTCGGGATTCGCCTCCTGGACCGCTTGGGCCAGGACGTGGGCGCACGAGTGACGGATCACGGCTCGGCCGTCGTCGGAGTCGGCGGTGACGGGCTCCACGTAGGTGTCGATCTCGGGTGCCCACGCGAGATCGCGCAGGGTGCCGTCGGCCTCGCGAACGACGACGACCGCCTGCGGCCCCTTGTTCGGCAGCACTGTGCCCTCGGGGAGTTCGACGTCCCGCATCGCGGCGCCCGCGGTCGTGCCGGCCGGCACCCGGAACGAGTCGGGCAGGCACAGTCTTTCCGCGGGGGCGGCATTGTCGGACACGGTCCAACTCCTCGAATCAGTCTCGGATCTTCAGTCTGAATGCGCGCTCGCGCTTTCGGACACGGTCGGCTTGAATCGTATCGGTTCGACTCGCCGCGTCCACCACAGCGTTACCGCGATCGTCGCCAGCAGCAACAGGACGTAGGCGCCGCTGCCCGCGAGGCGCAGCGCGATCTCCCAGCCGGGCCCCTGCGGGGATCGGATGAACCGGAAGATCCCGAATCGCAGGCGCAGGTGTTCGACGCCGTCGCGCGACGTGACGGTCGACCGGCGCCACCAGGTGAAGGTCGATGCGACGACCGCGATCGGCGCGAGTGCCCACACCCAGGTCCGGACGCGGGTGCGGTCGACGGCGTCGACGGCTTCGACGAGGGCGATCAGCAGCAGTGGAACCACCCACACCCAGTGGTGGCCCCAGGAGAACGGGGACACCGCCGCTGACGTCATCCCGGTGATGCTGATCGCGAGCAGGTCGCGGCCGACGCGGTGCGCCGACCACGCCGCCCAGAGGCCGAGGCATCCCACCAGCACCCCGGTGGGAATCCACAGCCAGTTCGGCGGATTCCCGAGGCCCATCGGCCCCAGCCTGGCGAAGAATCCGTTCAACGACTGGTTGGCCGGGTGAGTCAAGGGGCCGATCCGTCCGGTCTCGGTGAGGCGAACGGTCCAGAACTCCACCCCTTGCGAGCCCAGGACCGCGATCCCGATCGCGATCGTGGCCGCGAAGGTGATGATCAGCGTGATCGCCGCGCGCCATCGGCGGGTCGTGATCAGGTGGGCGGCGTAGAAGATCGGCGTGAGTTTGATGCCGGCGGCCAGGCCGGTGCCGATCCCTGTCCAGCGTCCTGACCGACGCGCGAGGTCGCCGATCACCAGGACCGCCAGCAGCAGGTTGATCTGGCCGTTCCACAGCGTCGTGTGAACCGGTTCGAGCCCGACGACGGCGATGCTGAAGCCGATCACGAATGCGACGAAGCGGCGGTCGAATCGGAAGTGCAGGGCGCGCAGCGACATCGCGACCACGGCGAGCAGGCACACCACGTTGCCGATGTTCCACAGCACCTGTGCGCCGTGCAGTCCCGTCCAGGCCAGGGGTACGAGGATCAGGGCGGCGAAGGGCGGGTAGGTGAACTGCCAGACTTTGTAGACGGGGCCGTCGTAGAGCGGGGTGCCGTTCCAGACGGCTTCGGCGCCTCCTCGGTACACGTGATTGTCGACGCCCATGTTGAACAGTCCGTACACCGGGTGATCGATGGGTACCACCCAGATGCACCACGCGATGATCAGGACGGCTCCCGCAGCCGCCACGATCACCATCGGCCAGGTCACCCGACGCTCGTGCGCGCCCTCTGCTCTCACGTCGCGATAATACTGCTGCGCTGCATCGACGACGCACGACGCACCGCAGCGTCCGAAACGTCCGATCAGCACTCGGCCGGCGGCCTACCGGCGCATCCGGAACTCACGGTCGTGGAGGGCGCGAGGGCGCTCTTCTCCGATCAGAAACGTGGTCCGCGAAAGTCCTCTCTACGATGCTTTCTGGGTATCCAGGAAAACAGGTCTTTGATATCGTCCCAATCTCGCTTGACGAACACTTCCCCACTTCCATTACCATACGCCAACGCCCAGGTATAACAATCGATCATAAGAACACCAACGAATCCGACGAGAAAACCAGAATCAATTGTCAACGCAACAAAAAACGGTATGGAAGCCGGTAAAATAGGAGATAAGGCCCACCAATATCGACCCCGACTCACCAGAGCAGTTGAAACCAACAGCCCAACAATCATCAGAACAATACCCACTGCACCCAAGACCCAAGAAGATGAATCAGCGACAGTTGATACAGGCTCAGAAACCGCTTGTATCCCTACCAATTGAACCACCCCACACCCCTTTGAACCACCCGTCACCGCGTCTCCGTGTTCACCTTCTCCATCGACCGCGTTTCCATTGAGGCAATCGCCTCGTGCTGAGTCCAGGAATGGTGGCGAGAACCTGGGGTCGGCGTTGGACTGTTCCGCGGAACGCTGCTGCACGGCCGACTCAGCCTGTAATGGACGATCATTTGATCAGTCATTGCGTTATTCCGCGTGTCACCGAAGGCCACGATCTACACCTCCACGGCGTACCGCGAGCGCCGACGACGAATCGGCGAGTCCGAAAATTCCCCCACAGTGTGTTCCCCCTTCACAGCGTGACCGCACTCTCCCGCACGGCTCAACCGGATCGGCTGACCAGAATACAGTATTGCATAAACGCAACCATGCATCGTCGACGATCATCGTCGATACTCGAATACCGGCCATCCCTCCGTCCGACAGGATGGCCGTGCCTCCCGCTGCCGAGCGGTCCGCCCCTCACGGCGACACCGAGATGGTTTGAACGGGGGTATACAAGGCTCTCGGAGAAGTCGAGGCGATCGGCCAGTCGTTGGGGCCAGGGTCTTATTCTTGTGGTCCCGGCTGGCCGTTGCCGGCTTGAATGCCGGTGACGTTCTAGCGCATCGTACTCACGAATTCGGCTAGTTCGGGTAACACCGTCCGGTCGTAGCCGCGTTCGAGCGCGTTGCGCGCCATACGTTGCATCCGGTCGTTGGCATCGAAGCCATCGAATCGGAACACGACACGCGTGCCGCGCCCCTTCGGCACCAGCGACCATCGGATAACCCAACGCGCCGGACGTTTGGCGCGCAGGTCTGTATAGGTGTGCTCGAATCGCCGTTTCGGCTCGACAACGAGCACTTCACAGGCGGCTTCACCCGGCGGGTCGGAGGGGATCTCGAAAACGAAAACAACGCCGACCTCGGCAACCATCCCGACGGGCCGCGCCAACCATTGAGCCACCAGATCGGACTCGGTCAACGCACGCCACACAGCCTCGGGTGCGGAGGTCACGAACCGTCCGAGGTCGACGGCGGTCGGGTCTGCGTCGAACATAAGGCCACAGTAGTCAGCGAACGGGCACAATCACGGTCATCGCGCATGATGCGCACAGGACGCCTGGCGCAATCTCACGCCGACTCCGCACCGATGAGCGTCAGATGCCCACAGTTTCATGGACCGGTGCGCCGATCGAGTCGGCCACCGATGCCTCGGGTGACGTGGACCCACCAGACCCACGCCCACTGGTGGGAACAATCCGCACTCCTCGACGCCGACCCGGACGACCTGGAGCAGGTGGCCACGCGGTTGAGCGAACACCTGGACTCGGCATTGAAGCCGTTTCCATAGAGAGTCCACGGAACAGGAAGGGCGCCCTCCGCGTCGACGGAAAGCGCCTCTGAACTGGCCTAATAGCAGTGGTCCCGGCTGGGATCGAACCAGCGACCTTCCCGGTGTGAACGGGACGCTCTTCCACTGAGCCACGGGACCCTATCGAGTTGCGTGCGGCGCCGACGCCGGTCGGTGTCGCACGAGGGATGAGCGTACACACCCCTATCGGCCGTCGACAAATCGTGGGTCACCACTCCCCGGTCCGACCTGCGGAATCACACACACGTGATTCGCTGACCAGCCGATTTGTCTCCACGCACCCGCACCGCTAATGTTCTCCTCGCTGGTGAGCGACGCCCACAAGGCTGCTCACGAGCGTGCGGATGTAGCGCAGCTGGTAGCGCATCACCTTGCCAAGGTGAGGGTCGCGGGTTCGAATCCCGTCATCCGCTCGGAGCGAGCCCCGGCTCGCGCCGAGGCGCCACGCGTCTCGGGTGGTGTGGCCGAGTGGTGAGGCAACGGCCTGCAAAGCCGTGCACACGGGTTCGATTCCCGTCGCCACCTCCACCGCACCGAATCTCTCGCGCGATTAGCTCAGTGGGAGAGCGCTTCCCTGACACGGAAGAGGTCACAAGTTCAATCCTTGTATCGCGCACCATCGCAGACTCCGTCGCGGAGCGACCGACTCTCACGGCGAAGGCCCGGCATCCGCCGGGCCTTTCGTATCGTCACCGACACCTCGAAGCACCGCCGCGCCACCCGGTTTGCAATTGCGACGACCGCCCCGCTAGTGTTTGGTGTCGCCGGTGAGCGACATCGTCCACAAGACATGCTCACCGACACGCGGATGTAGCGCAGCTGGTAGCGCATCACCTTGCCAAGGTGAGGGTCGCGGGTTCGAATCCCGTCATCCGCTCGGAGCGAGTTCCTCGCACCTGGTGGTGTGGCCGAGTGGTGAGGCAACGGCCTGCAAAGCCGTGCACACGGGTTCGATTCCCGTCGCCACCTCCACAGAACGAAACTGAATACCTGCGCGATTAGCTCAGTGGGAGAGCGCTTCCCTGACACGGAAGAGGTCACAAGTTCAATCCTTGTATCGCGCACAGCACCGGAGGCCCGTCGAGGACATCGACGGGCCTCCGGCGTCGGTACCCTGACCCCTGTGACCGACCCTCGATGGCGTGATGCGGCCCCGCACAACACTCTGATCCGGTTCTCCTGGATCGGGCCGGCAACGGCTCCTGACGCCCACACCGAGTACATCGTCGAGATCACCGGCGGCCGCGCCGCAGCTCGAGTCGGCGGATACGGCACCGTCAAGGGCGACGGAACCGCTCGACCGGGCACCACATCCACGATCGTGTCCGAAACCGAGTGGAACACGATGACCGATCGCCTCGCGGATCTTCCAGCCCAAGCCGACGGCGCCGACGGCTGCGTCGGCGGATCCACCTACAGTGTCACCGTGACCGTATCCGGCCGGACCATCGTCGACCGCTCCTACTATGCGTGCGGACCGGCCGGCGCCGCCGCAGCAGCCGGGTACCGTGCCGTCCTCGAACCGCTCGCCATCCGCCTCGGACTCCCCGACCGTTAGGACCGTCGACACCATGTCCAGCATCGCCGTGCTGATCCACGACCACCCCGATCCACAGCTGACCGCCGACGGTCTCGTCCGTCGGCTGTCCGCCGACTTCCCCGACTCGCCGGCACCGCCGGCCGCGACGTCCGACCCGGCTCCGGGAGAAGCCCTCATCCTGCGCCGGGACGAGTCGACCGTGGCCGTCCTGACCGTCCCGTCGGGACTCGACACCGATCTCGCGGAGATCGCCGCCCGCAGCCGCCTCTGGCCGGCCGATCGTCCCGTGCCGACCGGGGCCGGCGGCCACACCATCGTCTCCGCCACCCGCCCAGGCACAGGCGACGCGGACGACTCCGCTGCGGACGAACCCACTGCGGCCGACCCCACTGCGGACGATCGCATCACTGACGTCGCCGACACCGCCTTCGTCTCGGAGGTGTCGGCCGCCGCCGTCGCGGCCCTCGAGTCGGTACGCGCCGTCTACATCGTCGACGCCGACCACCTCATCGCACCGGACGTGTTCCGGGATCTCGCGCTCGCGACGCTCCCCGACCCGATCCTGCCCGCATGGGTGGCATTCGATGTGGCGCCGCGCCCCGACGGTGTGATGACGGCGCACACCCGCGGGATGGCCGCCTTCGGCCTGATGGACATCGAGATCCCCGCATCCGGACACGACGCTCAGCAGACGTTCGAGCGCCTGGTCTCCACGGCCGTCCATTTGCTCGAGAACGGGCCGACGATCGCCGACGGCCAGCCCGTCGGCGACGACGGCGTCATCGCGAGGCACGCGCCCTCGGCGGCCGTCGAGGACAAGACCGTTCTGCGCCTCGACTACCCGGGAATGGCCGCCGAACCCGACGAACCGCGCCGCCGGTGGTTCTCGCGGCGCTGAGCCTGGCAGAATCGTCCCGTGACGACCCAGCACTCCCCCGTGGTGGTCGCGACCACCACCGACGTCGCGGCGGCCGCAGACCTCGCCCGCATCGCGGCGCAGACCTTCCCGTTGGCGTGCCCGCCGCACTCCACCCCCGAGAACATCGCCGCCCACATCGCCGGGGTGCTGTCGGAGGAACGGTTCGCCGCATACCTCAGCGACCCCCGCTACCAGGTCCTCACCGCGGCACCGACCGCGGGCGGGCCACCCATCGGATACTCCCTGCTCGTCCACGACGTCCCGGAGATCCCCGAAGTGTTCGAAGCGGTCGCCGCGATGCCGGGCGGCGCTGACGCCCTCGCGCAGCGGACGGTCACCGAGATCTCCAAAATGTACGTGCTCCCCGACTATCATGCGGCCCGGCACAGCGGAAACCCGTCACACGAGCTGATGGCGGCCGCACTTCACGCGGCACGGCACCGCGGGTCGACGATCGTGTGGCTCGGCGTCCACTCGGGAAACGAACGGGCCAAACGGTACTACGCGAAGATGGGATTCACGCAGATCGGGACCAAATCATTCGACATGAACGGTGCCGTCGAACACGACTTCGTGCTCGGGCAGCGTCTCTGACGATCACTCGGGGTCGGCCGAGGGCACGACCCGTGATCCCTCGGCGTCGACGACCAGCGCCTGGTCGTCATACAGCGGCAACAGGGTGAACCGGTCGCCGTACTCGTTGAGGGTCCGGTCGATCAGCTCCGGCGGGTACGGCGGGAGCTGACCGTCCGCATGCGGGATCACCACCGTGTCGGTGAGCCCGAGGCCCCGGAAGTCGGGCAGATCGAGCCCCAGACCCGGATCGTCCATCATGGCGGCGGGCTCGATGTCCGGTCCCGCCACGAGCGCCCCCGCGCTCAAGCCGATGTACGGCATCCCCGCGCGCACCCGCTCCACGATCGCCTCGTCGGCACCGTTCTTCCGCAGGCCCGTCATGAGGGCGAACGTGTCGCCGCCCGCGAGGTAGACGGCGTCGACGCCGGCCAGATCGTCGGCGAACTCGCCGCGCCGCACGTCGAGATCGACCACGTGGTAGCCGAAGGCGACCAGCCGCTCCCGCTCGGGACCCGAGAACTCGTCGAACAGGTGGCGCTGTCCCTCGTCGATGTATCCGATGCGCCGCAGACGTCCGTCGAGCGACGGCGGCAGCACCTCCGGCAGGGCCCCGGCTCCCAGGGACAACAGGATCAGGGGGCCCAGCGTGTGCTGGTCGTCGGGCGCGCCGTTCTCATCGTCAGACATTGTTCTCGCTGCTTCCGTCGGTTGACCTCTACAGTGTGTCCGGCTGAAGTCGCCAGTAGGCGAACACTAACGTTCAGCCCGCCGTCTGGGCGAATCGTGAGAGCGCGAGCAGACGCGACGTCGCGCGCAGATACTTCTTGCGGTACCCGCCGGCCAGCATCTCGTCGGTGAAGATCTCGTCGAGCTTCACGCCCGAGACCGCGACGGGGATCTCGGTGTCGTACAGCCGGTCGGCGAGCGCGACCAGGCGCAACGCCACAGCCTGGTCCGGTGCCGGGTGCACATCGGTGATGCAGACGGTCGTCACACCGTCGACCAGCGCCTTGTACTTCGACGGGTGGAGGGTGGCCAGGTGGTCGACGAGGTCGTCGAAGGCGTCGAGCGTGGCCCCCGGCGTGTTCTCCGCCAGTTCGGCGAGCTCGGCATTCGTCGAGGGCTCGGGGGCCGGCGGCAGATCGCGGTGCCGGTAGTCCGGTCCGTCGACCCGGACCGTCTCGAAGATCGCCGACAGCTTCTGGATCTCGCGCAGGAAGTCCTGCGCCGCGAAGCGTCCCTCGCCCAGCTGGCCCGGAAGAGTGTTCGACGTCGCCACGATAGACACGCCGCGGACGGTGAGTTCGGTGAGCAGACGGGAGACGACCATCGTGTCGCCGGGATCGTCGAGCTCGAACTCGTCGATGCACAGCACACTGTGCCCCGACAGGCGCTCCAGCGCGTCGATGTAGCCGAGCGCGCCGACCACATTCGTCACCTCGCCGAACGTCGCGAACGCCTTCGGCCCCGGCATCGAGTGGTAGATCGACGCCAGCAGGTGTGTCTTGCCGACACCGAAGCCGCCGTCGAGATACAGACCGATCCCCTGGGCCTGAGCTCGACGCCGGAACAGTCCGCGCTTGCCGCCGGACCGGATCGACGACGCCCGGGCGACGAAATCACGAGCGGCGGTCACCGCGGCCGCCTGGCTGGGCTGATTCGGATCGGGGATGTACGAGTCGAAACTCACCTCGTCGAACATCCGCGGCGGGATCATCTCGTCGATCATCTGCTCCGGCGCGAGGTCCGGGGTGCGATCGCAAAGTCGTGCCAGCATTGGGCAAGCCTAACGAGGTGGCCCATGATGGGTTCATGCTCATCATGCAGAAAGCGACTGAGGTCACAGGCGAGGCGTTGATCGATCTGTATCGGTTCCCACCGTCGGCCGCCGACGGACGACCCGTCGTCCGCGGGAACATGGTGGTCAGCATCGACGGCGCCGCGACGGCCGACGGACGGTCCGCCGGCTTGGCATCCGCCGACGACACAGAGATCTTCCACCTTCAGCGCGGACTCTGCGACGCGATCCTCGTCGGCGCGAACACCGCCGTGACCGAGGGTTACCGGGTGCCGTCGACCCCGGAGAGATACACGACACTGCGCGCGGAGAACGGCCAGCGCGAGGTGCCGCTGCTGATGCTCACCTCCCGGAGCCTCGACATCCCGACGGACTATCCCCCGCTCGGCGCACCGGGCGTGGTGATCGCGACGTGCCGGTCGGCTCCGGCCGACGCTCGTGCCCGCCTCGCCGCGGTCGGCGCGACGATCATCGACTGCGGCGACCAGACCGTCGATCCGGTGCTCGTCGTCGACGAGCTGGCACGCCGCGGGCTCCACCGCGTGCTCTGCGAAGGCGGCCCCCGGTTCCTCACCGCATTGGCGGCGGCGGGCAGGCTCGACGAACTCGCCCTGACCGTCAGTCCGCACCTGGTCGGCGGCGACGCACCACGCATCGCCCACGGTCCACGGATCGACGGCGATCCCGGGTTGCCGATGGTTCGGCGTCACGAGTTGGGCGACGCCGCCGACTTCCGCTACGAGCTCTGGGAAAGGCGGACAGGCTAGGCTCGCGGGCATGCGCTTCACCCGACGCCACCGTTCGGTCGTCCGCTCCGGGCCGACCGCCGCGGGGGTCATCGCAGTCACGGTGAGTCTGCTCGCCGGATGCGCGGTGGGTCCCGACACCGGGCCCGGCGTGGTCCGCGGAGACCGCGGCGACGACGCCGACACCGCTGACAATTCGCAGCCCGCCCTGTCGGCGCCGAAGCGAGACCTCAACTGGAAACCGTGCGGCGAGACGCTCTCCGACACGTACGACACCACTGTTCCCTCGGGCGTCCGGCTCGACTGCGCCCGCATGGACGTCCCGGTCTCGGAGTCGTCCACGAGCGCGACCATCGCCGTCGGCGTGGTCCGGGCCCGGACCGAGGCGACGCCGAAGGACGTGGCGCCGATCGTCCTCACCAGCGGGGTCGACCTGCCGAGCTCGCGGACCCTGCTCACCCTGGCCGGCTCCGACGGCCGGGCGCTGCTCGACCGGCGTCCGATCGTCGCCGTCGACCACCGCGGAATCGGAACATCGGGACTCATCGACTGCATGACCCGCGCCCAGCGCCACGCCATGACGACCAACGCCGCAGGCCGAGGCCGGGACACCGCGGCCCGCGCCGCGGCTCTCTCGGCGGATGCCGGCAAAGCCGCCGACCAGTGCAACGACACCCTCAACCCCGATCAGCTCAACTATTCGACCGCCGACGCCGCGGCCGATCTCGAGCAGTTGCGCGATCGTTGGGACGTCGACCGGTTGGCGCTCCTCGGCATCGGCGACGGCGCCTCGGTGACCTTCGCATACGCCGCCGAACACCCCGACAACGTCGGCCGGTTGATCGTGGACTCCCCCGCCGCCTACACCGCGGACGCCAAGAAGGCCGCCGAGGCGCGCGCCCGCGGAGTGCAGAACGCACTGACGACCTTCGCGGAGCGCTGCGCCGCGGCGAACTGCGGTCTCGGCGCCGACGGCGCCGCCGTCCTGGGCCGACTGCTGACCGGAATCGACGACGACGGTCTGTCGGACACCGAGGTCCTCTCCGCGGTGACCACCGAACTGGCCGCCGGCGACCTGGACGGCCCCGGTCTCAAACGACTCGCCTCGGCCCTGACGTCGGCCGACCGCGGCGACGTCGCCGCACTCCGGGATCTCGCGGCCCGCGCCGCCCGGCTGCGGCTGTCGGACGGACAGATCCTCGCCACCTGCAACGACCTTCGCGGTCGACCCGGATCGCAGGAGGTGCCGGCGCTGGCGAAGCAGTGGAGTGCGGCCAGTCCCCTGACCGCGACGACGACCGCCCTGGATCTGCTGCGGTGCGACGGTTGGGGTGTCACCGACGCCCCCGAGTCCCCCGACTCGTTCCCGGTCACGCCGCTGCTGCTCATCGGCCAGAACGACCCGATCAACGGGGCCGCGGCCGCCGAGAGTGTGATTCCACTGATGCTGGCCGCCGACACGGCGCCGACGACCGTCCGGTGGGACGGACTCGGCTTCTCCGTCGCCGCCCGCAGCGACTGTGCGGCCGACACCATCGCCGATTACCTCGGCGACACCCCGCTGTCGGGTCCCGCCGAACGATCGTGCCCGGCGTGACCGGGCATTCCCGTGTCCGCGTGTAGTACGGTTCGCGAGTGAACGTTCGAGACCGATACCTGTATCCGCGGGTCGACTGGACCCGGATCGTCCCGATGATCCTCTGGCCGATCACCCTGATGATGGTGGTCCAGCGGTCGTTGATCCTGGGCGTGAACGGGCACCGTACCGACGATTTCACACCCGTGTACCAGGCTGCGTTCAACTTCATGAACCGCCTGCCGGTCTACAACGAGAACTACAACACCGTCGACCCGCACTACCTGTATCCGCCGTCGGGCACGATGCTGATGGCGCCCCTGGCGATCCTCGACCCGGAGAACTCCCGCTGGACGTTCATCGCGGTGAGCGTCGCGGTCCTCGTGCTCTGCGCGTACCTGCTCACCCGACTGTTCGGATTCGACCGCGGGTCGTGGGTGTTCCCCGTCGTGCTGTTCTTCTTCTTCAGCACCGAGACCGTGGCGCACACGCTGATCTTCACGAACTTCAACGCCTTCGTCCTCCTCGGCATGCTCGCGTTCATGATGCTGATGCTGGCTCGTCGCGACCTGTGGGCCGGCGTCGCGATCGGTCTGACGCTGTGCGTGAAGCCGGTGCTGGCCCCGCTGCTGCTGTTGGTGCTGCTCAATCGGCGGTGGCGGACCCTCATCACGGCGGTCGGGATCCCGGTCGTGGCCAACGCGCTCGCCTGGCCCCTCGTCCGCGACCCGATGGACTTCATTCGCCGCACCGTGCCGTATCTGGGCGAGACGCGCGACTACTACAACAGTTCGATCAGCGGTAATGCGGCGTACTTCGGCGTCGCGGACTGGCTCACCTGGACGCTGCGCATCGCGTTCGTCCTGATGGCGATCTTCTCGCTGTGGTTCCTCTACCGCTACTACCGCACCACCGACGAACTCCTGTGGCTGGCCACGTCGTCGGGTGTGCTGCTGGGCACCACCTTCCTCGTCGGTTCGCTCGGCCAGGGCTACTATTCGATGCTGCTGTTCCCGCTGTTGATGACGGTGTTCCGGCCGGGGTCGACGGTCAGGAACTGGCCGGCGTGGCTCGGTGTGTACGGGTGTATGACCTTCGACGTCTTCGGCTCGGTCCGGTGGGAGCCGTTCGGACGATATCTGGAGTACAACAAGGTCCCGCTCGGCTGGTCGCTGCTGATGATCACGGTGTTCTGCGTCCTGCTGTTCCGGTATCTGGACATCCGCTCGACGAACGACGACACCGACACCGAGACGCTCGCCGCGGCATGACCCGGTGGTCCGGCGCTACGCTGGACCCATGAGTGATCAGCCCGCCGACCCCCGCACCCTCACCGACGACCAGTGGCGCGAACGTCTCACGCCCGACGAGTACCGCGTGCTGCGGAAGGCGGGTACCGAGGCGCCCTTCACCGGGGAGTACACCGACACGACGGATGTCGGCGTGTACCGCTGCCGGGCGTGCGGTGCCGAGCTGTTCCGCAGTACCACCAAGTTCGAGTCGCACTGCGGCTGGCCGTCGTTCTTCTCTCCCCTGGCCGGAGACGCCGTCATCGAGCGGCCCGACGATTCGCTCGGCATGCGGCGCACCGAAGTGCTGTGCGCGGCGTGCGACAGCCACCTCGGCCACGTCTTCGCCGGTGAGGGCTATCCGACGCCCACCGACCAGCGATACTGCATCAACTCGATCAGCATGACGTTCGACGCCGGCGACGCCTGACGTCGACGGACCACCGGTCCGCCGCGGTCACGGCAGTGCGGCGACCAGTGCGGACGGCGTCACCCGCGGACCGGTGAAGAACGGGATCTCGACGCGCACGTGACGGCGCGCCTCCGTGGCGCGCAGGTCGCGCATCAGGTCGACGATGCGATCCAGTTCCGGCGCCTCGAAGGCGAGAATCCATTCGTAGTCGCCGAGAGCGAACGCCGGAACGGTGTTGGCGCGCACGTCCTTGTACGATCGTGCCGCCTTGCCGTGGTCGGCGAGCATCGTGCGACGCTCATTGTCGTCGAGCAGATACCAGTCGTACGAGCGGACGAACGGGTACACGCAGATGTACGCGCCGGGCTCCTCCCCGGCGAGGAATGCCGGAATGTGGCTCTTGTTGAACTCCGCGGGTCGGTGCAGTGCCGCCGAACTCCAGAACGGGTCGCTGGCCCGACCGAGGACCGTCGTCCGACGGAATGTCGAGTACGCCTTCTGCAGCGCCTCGATGGTGTCGGCATGCCACCAGAACATGAAGTCGGCGTCGCCGCGCAGCCCGGCGACGTCGTAGAGACCGCGCACCACGACGCCGTCGGCCTCCACCTCGTCGAGGAAGGTCTGCAGATCGGCGGCCACCTCGTCACGATCCGCGGGGAGCTCCCCGGCGCGGACGGTGAAGACCGAGAACATCAGATAGCGAAGCGTGGCATTCAATGCGGCGTAATCGAGGCGGCTCATGACCTCCATCGTGCCACCGGAGTCCGCCGCGGGGTAGGTCAGGAGGCGAGGGCGCGGGTGATGTCACCCACTGCGGCCTCGGCGCTCGCGATGCACGCCGGCACACCGACTCCGCCGTACGCCGCTCCGGCGACGGCGAGTCCGCGCGGCAGTGAGCGGCGGACCTCGCCGATGCGCGACAGATGTCCGGGGGCGTAGTGCGGCAGCCCGTTGGGCCACCGCTGCACCACGGCGTCGACGATCTCGGGGGCCGGCAGCCCGGCGCCGTCGGCGACGGTCGCCAGGTCGTCGGCGGCGTGCGCCACCAGTTCCTCATCGGTGTCCGTGACGGGGGCCCCGAGCCTGCCGAACGAGGTGCGCAGCGTCCGGACCGGACCGGCGCGCAGATGAGGCCACTTCTGGCTGCTCAGCGTGATGGCTTTGAGTGACAGTCCGGCGTCTGTGGCGACCAGGACGCCGGAGTGCTCCGGGAGGCGGGCGTCCGCGGGGACCGCGAGCGCCACGACCGCCGATCCCGCGGCGTCGACGGCTGCGAGTCGCGCCGCCGCGGGTGGCGCCGCATCGGCCACGAGGGGCGCCGCCGCCCACGGCGGAACCGCCACGATCACCGCATCCACCCGTATCCCGCCCCCGGCGGCCTCGACGTCGAATGTCACGTCTCCGCCGGACGTCACCCGCCGGTCGATCCCGGTGACCCCGCAACCGAGCCGGAGCTCCGCGGCACCGGCCCCCACAAGGGCTTCCACCAGCTCCCGGTAGCCGCCACGCAGCGCGCCGAAGACCGGTCCGGTCGTGCCCGCGCCGGCATCGAGGACGGCGGCGGCCGCCGCCGTCAGGGAGTCGGCGCCGGCATCGAGGCGCGCGGCGAGCGCCGGGATCGCCTCGCGGACGCCGAGATCGCGGGCCGCCGCCGAATAGACGCCGCCGAGCATCGGGTCGACACTCCTCGCGACGACGCTCGGGCCGAACCTCTCGCCGACCAGGTCACCGACGGACGGATCCGCGCCCACGGCCCATCGCAGCGGCCTGCGCGCCTCGGTCGACATCCGTTCACGATCGGCGGCCGAGACGAGGGCCGCCGCCGCGTCCGGGGTCGTCGGTATCCCCATCAGCGCGGGGCTCGGCAACCGGTGCAGCCGACCGGCCGACCAGATGGCCGGCCGCATCTCTCCCGGCGAGACCACCTGCGCGGCGAGCCCGAGGTCGGCGATCAGCCCGACGGCTTCGGGGCGCCGAACGATGAACGCCTCGGCGCCGACGTCGACCGACGTGCCGCCGACCGTCCGGGTCCGCAGCGTCCCGCCTGCACGGTCGGCGGCGTCGAGCACGGTGATCTCCGCTGCCGGGCCGAGCGTCGAGCGCAGCCGGTACGCCGCCGTGAGGCCGGTAATGCCGGCGCCGACGACGGCGATGCGCGGCGCCCGATTCACAGCGTGTGGGCGAGTTCCACGGCGCGAGTGATCGCGTCGGCGTCGGTGTTGGGAAGCACGCCGTGCCCGAGGTTGACGATGTGGCCGGGTGCCCCCGCGCGGACCGCACGCTCGCCGGCAGCCACCACCGCCGCCATCTCGCGGTCGATCACGTCGTTGCCCGCGAGCAGGACCGTCGGATCGAGATTTCCCTGCACGGCGACTCGGTGGTCCACCCGCGCCGCGGCGTCGTCGAGCGGAATCCGCCAGTCCACACCGATCACGTCGGCGCCGACGTCCGTCATCGAACCGAGCAGTTCACCCGTCGCGACGCCGAAGTGGATGCGCGGTACCCCGTAGCCGGCGATCTCGGCCATCACGCGGGCGGAGTGCGGGGCCACGAACTCGTCGTACGAGGCCTTCGACAGGGTCCCGGCCCAGGAGTCGAAGAGCTGCACCGCATCCACGCCGGCGTCGAGCTGCGCCTTGAGGAACGCCACCGTGATGTCGGTGATGTTTCCCATGAGGCGGTGCCAGAGCTCGGGCTCACCGAGCATCATGGCCTTCGTGTGTTCGTAGGTGCGACTCGGTCCGCCTTCGATGAGATACGACGCCAGCGTGAACGGCGCACCGGCGAAACCGATCAGCGCCGTCGTCTCGGGCAGCTCGTCGAGCAGCATCCCGATCGCGGTCGTCACGGCACCGACCGATGCCGGATCCAGGCGCGGCACTCGGGCGACATCCGCGTCGGTCCGGATCCGCGACGCGATGACCGGTCCCGTCCCGCCGACGATGTCCAGATCGATACCCGCGGCGCGCAGCGGCACCACGATGTCCGAGAACAGGATCGCGGCGTCGGTGTCGTGGCGCCGCACCGGCTGCATGGTGATCTCACAGACCAGCTCGGCGTCGAAGCAGGATTCGAGCATCCCGCGACCTGCTCTGATCTCACGGTATTCGGGTAGGGACCGTCCGGCCTGACGCATGAACCACACGGGTCGGCGGGACGGGGTCTGGCCGGTCGCGGCGGCGATCAGCGGCATCCGAGTCGGCACACGTCGGCCTCGAACTGAAGTCATGCCGTCAACTGTGCCACCCCGACCGGTGTTCGGCCATTCCGCTGCCGGTCGTCTCGTCGGTCACGCGGCGCGCCTCCGACGGCCGTGGCGTCGCGGGGCCTAACCTGGCGCCGTGACCACATCTGGAGCCCCGAGCGAGCCCGCCGAATTCCGCAGCGCGGTGGCGTCGCTCCACGACGCCTCCGTGCGCCGGGAGATCGAGGTCGGGTCCATCCGTCCACCGCAGCGTCTCGCGCCGTACAGCTACGCCCTCGGCGTGGAGGTCAGTCCCCCGGAGATCGCCGACCCCGCGCTGGTTCCCGCCGACTCGGCGGGCAGCGCGTTCGGCCGTCTCGTCCTGCTGTACGACCCGGCGGGGCAGGACGCCTGGAACGGCACCTTCCGCCTGGTCGCCTACATTCAGGCGGAGGTCGAGGCGGCGCTGGCCGCCGACCCGCTACTCCCCCACGTGGCGTGGACCTGGCTGGCAGAAGCACTCGGCGTACCCGAGAACGCCACCGAGTCCGCACCGCCCCTCGGCTCGGACGTCCCCGCGGTCCGTGCCCTCGGCGGGACCGTCACCTCGACGACCTCCGTCCGATACGGCGACATCGCCGGTCCGCCGCAGGCGCACCAACTGGAACTGCGCGCCTCGTGGACGGCGACCAGCGAAGACCTCTCCTCCCATCTCGAGGGATTCTGCGAGGTCCTCGCCTCGGCGGCCGGGCTCCCGCCCGCCGGCGTCACGGCACTGGGACCGGTCGACCCCGCGTGAGCGACGACCGCCCCCGCGTGAACGACGAACCCCGCGTGAACGACGACGAACGGCCGGTCACCCCGCTCACCGAGCCCCGCGACGGCGTCCCTCCCGTCGCGACGACCCCCGACGAGTTCGCCCGGATCGCGACGGCGCTGCACGGCGGCGAGGGCCCCGTCGCCCTCGACACCGAACGAGCGAGCGGGTTCCGCTATTCGCAGCGCGCATACCTCGTCCAGATCCGGCGACAGGGTTCCGGGAGCTTCCTCATCGACCCGATCGCCCACCCCGATGCGCTCGGCCCCGTCGTCGACGCTCTCGACGGACCCGAGTGGATCCTGCACGCAGCCGACCAGGACCTGCCATGCCTTCGCGAGCTCGGGTTCCGCGCGGAATCACTCTTCGACACCGAACTCGCGGGCCGTCTGCTCGACTTCCCCAAAGTCAATCTCGCGGCGATGGTCGCCGAATTCCTCGGCCTCGGTCTGGCGAAGGGGCACGGTGCGGCGGACTGGTCGCGCCGCCCGCTTCCCGACGACTGGCTCACCTATGCCGCACTCGACGTCGAAGTCCTCATCGAATTGCGTGACGCGGTCGCCGACCGACTCGAGGAGGCCGGCCGCCTCGACTGGGCCCGCCAGGAGTTCGCGCACGTGCTCGCCCGACCTCCGGCCCCGCCGCGACCCGACCGGTGGCGGCGGACCTCCAACATCCACTCGCTCCGCAGCCGCAGGCAGTTGGCGACGGTGCGTGAGCTCTGGACGGCCCGCGAGGCGATCGCCGCCGAGCGGGACGTCGCGCCGGGGCGCGTCCTGCCGGACAGCGCGATCATCACGGCCGCAACCGCCGACCCCGCCACCGTGAAAGACCTCACCGCACTCCCCGTATTCGGCGGACCGCGCCAGCGGCGCCGCGCGGACCGGTGGATGCGAGCCGTACTGACCGCTCGCGAACTCCCGGACGAGGACCTGCCCCCGAAGAAGACGCCGTCAACGGGTCCGCCGCCGTACAACCGCTGGGAGCAGCGCGACCCGGAAGCCGCTGCGCGCGCCGCCGCCGTACGCCCCGTGGTGACCGGCATCGCCGACGAGATCGGTCTGCCGCAGGAGAACCTTCTGGCCCCCGACGTCGTGCGCACGCTGTGCTGGGAGGGCCTCCCCGCCGACACGACGGTCGACGCGTGGCTCGCCGAGCGGGGCGTCCGTCCCTGGCAGCGAGCACTCGTCGCGGGCCCCGTCGCCGACGCGCTGGGCTGACCCGGCGCGCCGCGGTCGGCGTCACGACAGTCGCTTGACGATCTCCCCCGCGAGTTCGGGTGCGGTCAGACCGAACTGCGCCAGGAGCGACTCGCGCGAGGCGTGCTCCACGAAACGCTGCGGAATGCCGCGCTGCAAGACCGGAACCCCGATGTCGTCATCGGCGATCGCTCGCGCCACGGCGGCCCCGACGCCGCCCTGCACTCCACCGTCCTCGAGGGTCATGACCAACCGATGATCGGCGGCCGTCGTCGTCACCGACGCCGGAACGGGAAGGACCCAGCGGGGATCGATCACCGTGGCGTGGAACCCCTCCTGAGCCAACCGATCGGCGACCTCGAGCGCGAGCGCGGCGAAGGCCCCGATGCCCACGAGGAGGACGTCCGCGTCCTCGGTCGGGGCCGCCAGCACGTCGACCCCGTCGTCGTACCGGGTGACGGCGGGGATGTCATCGGGAACCGCGCCCTTCGAGAACCGCAGCGCGGTGGGGCCGTCCGAGACGTCGAGCGCTTCGGCGAGCTCCTCGCGGACTCGGACCGCGTCGCGCGGAGCGGCGACGCGAAGGCCGGGCACGATGCTCATCAGCGACAGATCCCACATCCCGTGGTGGCTCGGGCCATCCGGTCCCGTGATGCCCGACCGATCGAGCACCAGGGTGACGGGCATCTTCAACAGTGCGACGTCCATGAGCAGCTGGTCGAACGCACGGTTGAGGAATGTGGAGTAGATGGCGAGCACCGGATGCAGGCCGCCGAGGGCCAGTCCGGCGGACGAGGCCATGCCGTGCTGCTCGGCGATGCCGACATCGAACATCCGCGCCGGAAACTGCTCACCGAACGCACTCAGGCCGGTCGGTCCCGGCATCGCGGCGGTGATCGCCACGACCTCGGGACGGCGACGCCCCTCGTCGACGAGCGCCGCCGAGAAGGTCGACGTCCAGTCGACCGCCGACGCGGACAGTGCGCGACCGGTCTCCGGATCGATCTTCCCGGTGGAATGCATCTGCTCGGCGACATCGTTCTCGGCGGGCGCGTAGCCGTTGCCCTTCCGTGTCACCGCGTGCACGATCACCGGGCCGCCGAACGCCTTGGCTCGCCGCAGGGCGTCCTCCATCGCCACCAGGTCGTGACCGTCGACGGGTCCCACGTACTTGATGCCGAGGTCGGCGAACATCGCCTGCGGTGAGACGAAGTCCTTGACCCCGCTCTTCATCCCGTGCAGCACCTTGTACACGAGTCCGCCGGCGACGGGAATGCGCTGCAGGGTGCGCCGTCCGGTCTCCAACGCCTTCTCGTAGCCGGGCTGCAACCGCAGCGCCGACAGGTTCTGCGCCAGGCCCCCGATCGTCGGGGCGTATGAGCGACCGTTGTCGTTGACGACGAGCACGACGGGACGGTCGCCCGCGGCGATGTTGTTCAACGCCTCCCAGCACATTCCGCCGGTAAGGGCACCGTCACCGACCACGGCCACCACCGTGCGGTCCTCGTCGCGGAGTTCGAAGGCCTTGCTCAGCCCGTCGGCGTTCGAGAGGGCCGCCGAGGCGTGCGACGACTCGATCCAGTCGTGGGGGCTCTCGGTCCGATCCTGATAGCCGGTGAGACCGCCCTCCTGCCGCAGCGTGTCGAACTGATCGCGGCGACCGGTGACGATCTTGTGCACGTAGCACTGATGCCCGGTGTCGAAGAGGATCGGATCTGTCGGCGAGTCGAAGACCCGGTGGATCGCCAGGGTCAGCTCGACGACGCCCAGGTTGGGGCCGAGGTGGCCACCGGTCGCCGCGACCTTGCGGATCAGGAACTCCCGAATCTCCGCGGCGAGTTCACGGAGCTCCTCCGGCGAGCACGCACGTACGTCGGCCGGTGAGTCCACCCGATCCAGCACACCCATCCGTCGTCCTCCTTCGCACCCGCCGCGGCCCGATCGACCGCGTAACAGCAACAGTCTACGGACTCCCGATCACCGGGTGAGAAGGGCGAGGGCCTCGAGGTGGTGAGTCATGGGGAACGCCTCGTATCCGCACCACGCCCGCACCCGGTATCCGTGGGACGCGTACCGGCCCACATCGCGAGCGAAGGCCGCCGGATCACATCCGACCTGGATCACCGCGCGGGGTCCGGCGGCGGCCACCGCGTCGACGACGGCGTGCCCGGCACCCGCCCGCGGCGGGTCGGCGACCACGAGATCGGGGCGATCGAGCGTGGCGACGAGGGTCTCGACCCCGCCGTGATGAGTGCGGACGGGGTCGGCGGCGAACGCGGCGTCCGCGGCGGCCAGCGCACCCCGGTCGGTGTCGACCAGATCCACCGATCGGACCGCGAAGCCGTGGTCGACGCCGCCGTCCAGGAGCGCCGCACTGAACACTCCGGCCCCGCCGTACAGGTCCCACGCCGTGACGCGGCCGGACAGCCCCGCCTCGCCGAGCATGGTGAGAACGGTCGACGAGTAGGTCGACGGCGCCGCTCGATGCGCCTGCCAGAAGCCGGTCGTCGGGATCTGCCAGCTGCGGTGGCCGACCCGCTGCTCGGCCGTGGCCGCTCCCTGAAGAATCCGGGTCGGCCGGGCGGCCGCGGAGGCTCGTCGTCGGCGTTGCGCACCGCGCCGCGACGGGTCCGCCGACCTGCCGGCACCGCCTGCCCCGGAGATCTGTACGGCGTGGCGGCGACCGGCCGCGTCGGCCATCAGGACGATCTCCGAGCCACGTTGCGCGCCGAGGGAGTCGACTCCGTCGACGAGTCCGGGCACCGGGGCCGTGCAGGCCGTCTCGACGATCCGCGACGAGCGGACGGCCCGCAGACCCGCCCGGCCGTCGCGACCGACGGCCAGCCTGGTGCGGATCCGCCATCCGGTCGGCTCCTCGCCCAGCGCGCGCACCTCGGGGCCGGGACGTTCGGCGAGATCGAAGCCGCCGATGCGGGCGAGGACGTCGGCCAGTGCCGTCCGCCCCAGCGTGCGGGCGTGGTCCGGTGCGACGTGGCTCAGATCGCAGCAGCCCGCTCCGTCGGCGGCGGCCGGACAGGCCGGGGCGATCCGGTGCGGGGACCGCTCGAGGACCTCGACGGTCTCGGCTCGCGCGAAGCGTCTGTTGCGGGCATCGGTGATCCGCGCGCGAACCCGCTCCCCCGGGAGTGCACCCGTCACGAAGACGACGCGACCGTCGTGTCTGGCGACTCCGGCGCCGCCGTTCGCGTAGCCGGTGACCGCGATCTCGATCACGGTCCCGTCCCCGGTCACTCGTCGCCCCCGGTCACTCGTCGTCCCCGGCCACTCGTCGTCCCGGGCCACCGGGCGTCCCCGGCCATTGGGCGTCTCCCGTCATTTGGCCGAGTCCTCCGGTGTGAAGCCGCGCCGCACGTTGCCCGGCGCGTAGTACTTCTGCTCGCCGCGACGTGCGCGGTTCTCCGACGAGTTGAGCTGCCAGGGCACCGAGGTCACCATGACCCCGGGTTCGAACAGCAGCCGCGTCTTGAGCCGCAGGGCCGACTGGTTGTGCAGGATCTGCTCCCACCAGTGCCCGACCACGTATTCGGGGATGAAGACGGTGACCACGTCGCGCGGCGACTCCCGACGGATGCGGCGGACGTAGTTGACGACCGGCCTCGTGATCTCCCGATACGGCGAGGCGAGCACCTTGAGCGGGACGGTGATGTCACTGTCCTCCCACTCGGAGACCAGGATGCGGGTGTCGCGATCATCGACGTTGACGGTGATCGCCTCGAGCGAGTCCGGGCGCGTCGCCCGGGCGTACCGCAGGGCTCGACGCGACGGCAGGTGCAGCGATGACACCAGCACGATCGCGTAGCTGCGGCTCGGCAGCACCTCCTCGGACAGATCGACCGCCTCGAGCTCCGCCTCGACCGTGGAGTAATGCCGGTGGATGAGCTTCATCAGCACGAACAGCGCGATCATCGCCAGGATCGCGATCCACGCACCCGCCGTGAACTTGGTGATCAGAACGACGACGAGGACGCTGCCGGTCATCACCATTCCGACGGCGTTGATGACCCGCGACCGCTGCATGCGGGCCCGCGCATCGGGATCGGTCTCGGTGCGGAGGTGCCGCGTCCAATGGCGGACCATGCCCGTCTGGCTCAGGGTGAACGACACGAACACACCCACGATGTACAGCTGGATGAGCGAGGTGACCTCTGCGCCGAACGCGACGACGAACGCGCTCGCGGCGAGCGCCAGGAACACGATCCCGTTGGAGAATGCGAGTCGATCGCCCCGCGTGTGCAGCTGCCGAGGCAGGTACCTGTCCTGCGCGAGGACCGACCCCAGGACCGGGAAGCCGTTGAAGGCGGTGTTCGCCGCGAGGAGGAGGATGAGCGCGGTGACGGCGGCGATGAAGTAGAAGCCGGGTGGGAAGCCGTGGAAGACGGCTTCGGCGAGTTGGGCGAGGATCGACTTCTGTTGGTAGCCGTCCGGGGTGCCGGTGAGGTCCGCATCGGGCGAGAGCACGTACTTGGCGCCGATCGTCTGCGCGAGCATCACGATCCCGAGGAGCAGGATGATCGCGAAACCGCCCAGCAGGAGCAGCGTCGTCGCCGCGTTGCGGGACTTCGGTTTCCGGAAGGCGGGGACTCCGTTGCTGATGGCCTCCACTCCGGTGAGCGCCGCACAGCCCGACGAGAAGGATCTGGCGACCAGGAAGGCCATCGCCAGCCCCACCATCTCGGGCTGCTCGGATACGAGCCCGTAGTCGGCGGTCTCGGCCCGCACATCGTCGCCGAGCACGACGATCTGGATGAACCCCCACCCGAGCATGATCAGGACTCCGACGATGAACGCGTAGGTCGGGATGGCCAGCAGACTGCCGGACTCCTTGATGCCGCGCAGGTTGACGGCGGCGAGGAGCGCGATTCCCACCACGCAGAAGATCACCTTGTTGTGGTGGACGAACGGGATCGCCGAGCCGATGTTCTCGGCCGCCGACGTGACCGACACCGAGACGGTGAGCACATAGTCGACGAGCAGGGCTGCGGCGACCGAGAGACCGGCGTTGGGCCCCAGGTTCACCGTCGCGACCTCGTAGTCACCGCCGCCGGACGGGTACGCGTGCACGTTCTGGCGGTAGCTGGCCACCACCACGATCATCACGACGGCGACCGCGACGGCCACCCACGGCGCCAGTGCGTACGCGCTGATCCCGGCGACCGACAGGACCAGGAAGATCTCCTGCGGGGCATAGGCGACCGACGACATGGCGTCCGAGGCGAACACCGGCAGCGCGATCCGTTTCGGCAGGAGGGTGTGGCCCAGCCGGTCGCTGCGGAACGGGCGCCCCAGGACCAGTCGTTTGACGGCGACCGACGCCTTCGACATCGATGTCACTCCGTCACACTAGGCCCTGCCCGCGGCCGAGACCACCGCACCCGGGGACCGGGGTGCAATTCGACGGTCGGCGCAGTAACGTCGACGATCGTGCGCGTCATCATCATGGGTTGCGGCCGGGTCGGGTCGGCCCTGGCCACAGCGATGTCCGACCGGGGTCACGACGTGGTCGTGATCGACCGGGACGAGACCGCGTTCCGCCGTCTCGGTGAGGACTTCTCGGGGCGGACCGTCACCGGCGTCGGCTTCGACCGCGAGGTGCTCGGCGAGGCCGGGATCGACGCCTGCGACGCCTTCGCCGCGGTGTCCTCCGGCGACAACTCCAACATCATCTCGGCGCGCGTGGCGCGTGAGACCTTCGGCGTCGAACGCGTGGTGGCCCGGATCTACGATGCCAAACGCGCAGCGGTCTTCGAGCGGATCGGCATCCCGACGGTCGCGACGGTGCCGTGGACGACCGAACGCTTCGTCGCCGCACTCGGCGAGATCTCCACCACGCCGGTGTGGCATGACCCGTCGGGCTCGCTCGTGATGGCCGTCTTGGACTTCCACGAGTCGTGGGTCGGCACCGATTGCGCGAAGTTTCAGGATCTGACGGGCGCCCGCGTGGCGTTTCTCTTCCGGATGGGTCAGACGGTTCTGCCCGACCCGCGGACGGTGATTCAGACCGAGGACGTGCTGTACGTCGCAACCCTCGCAGCCAATGTCGACAACGCCCGCGCCGTCGCCGGTGCGCAGATGCCCCGGGAGTAACCGTGAAAGTCGCCATCGCCGGAGCCGGCGCCGTCGGCCGCGCCATCGCCCGCGAACTGTTGATCAACGATCACGACGTCACCCTGTTCGAGCGGGACCGGACGCACATCGATCCGGTCGCGGTTCCCGGAGCCCACTGGGTGCACGCCGACGCCTGCGAGCTGTCCGATCTCGAGGACGCCGGTTTGCAGACCTTCGATGTCATGATCGCCGCCACCGGCGACGACAAGGCGAATCTCGTGGTCAGCCTGTTGGCGACGACGGAGTTCGCGGTGAGCCGCGTGGTCGCCCGAGTCAACGATCCCCGCAACGAGTGGCTGTTCGACGACGACTGGGGCGTGGACGTGGCCGTCTCGACGCCGAGAATGCTCGCATCCCTGGTGGAGGAGGCGGTCACCGTCGGTGACCTCGTTCGCCTGATGACCTTCCGCCAGGGGCAGGCCAACCTGGTGGAACTCACCCTCCCGGACGACACCCCGATGGCCGGGAAGGCCGTCCGCCGTCTGCAGCTCCCCCGCGATGTCGCGCTGGTCGCGATCATCCGCGGTCGCCGGGTCATCGTCCCTCAGCCGGACGACCCGCTGGAGGGCGGAGACGAGCTCGTCTTCATCGCTCCCGAGGAGTCCGAGGACGAACTCCACCGCATCATGAAGACGCCGATTTAACACCCGGACACACTCCTGGGGCCAGGGGCGAAAGTCCCGAGATTCCGCACCAAAGAGCAGAAACATCGCAGGTCAGGAGACATCCGACACATAATTGGTATCTCGTATACCGATTATGTTGTCCTCGAGACATGCAGCTGACCCGCTTCACCGACATCGGGCTCCGCGTCGTCATGGCGTTGGCCGCCGATCCGGATTCCACGCGGACCTCCCGACAGCTCGCCGACGATCTCGTTCTCAGTTACACCCACACGGCCAAGGTCGTCAGTCGGCTCGCCGAACTCGGTGTCGTGCATTCCCGACGCGGCCGCACCGGCGGGCTCGGGATCACCGAACTCGGCCGGTCCGTCGGGATCGGCTGGCTGGCGCGTCGCCTCGAGGGCGACCACGCACCGGTCGTCGACTGCGACGGCCCCGAGCCGTGTCCACTGCGCGCCGCATGCCGCCTCCGGTCCGCCCTCGACGCCGCCCGAGACGCCTTCTACGCGAGTCTGGACGGCCTGACGATCGCCGACCTCGTCGCCGACCCCACCGGCGCCCGGATACTCCCCCTTCTCCCACCGGCCGCGCATCGCGGGGTGGCCACCCGACACTGCACCGACGACAGGAGAGCCCGATGATCTCGCACTCGACCAGACAGGTACTCGCCGAGACCCTCGACACCGTAGAAGCCGCGTTGCCCCAGATCACGCCGCGCTTCTACGAGCGGATGTTCACCGCGCGCCCGGATCTGCTGCGCGACCTGTTCAACCGCACCAATCAGGTCACCGGATCCCAACCGCAGGTCCTCGCCGGCGCGGTGGCGTCGTTCGCCCGGCTGATGCTCGAACCGGATGCCGAGCGGATGCGGTTCATCATCGACCGCATCGCCCACAAGCACGCATCGCTCGGCATCGTGGCCGATCAATACCCGATCGTCCACCAGCACCTGTTCGCCGCCATCATCGACGTCCTCCCGGAGACGGTGACCTCGGACGTCGCCGCCGCGTGGGATGAGCTGTACTGGGCGATGGCCGACGTCCTGATCGACCGAGAAACCGAGCTGTACGCCGCGCAGGGGGTCGCCCCGGGAGACGTGTGGCAGACGGCACGGGTTCTCGCGCGCACACAGCTCTCACCCGATGCGATCGCCTTGACCCTCGCCGCGACCGACGGCGATGAGTTGGGGTGCTTCACGCCCGGACAGT
Organism: Gordonia shandongensis DSM 45094; assembly: GCF_000423025.1. Taxonomy (GTDB): domain Bacteria; phylum Actinomycetota; class Actinomycetes; order Mycobacteriales; family Mycobacteriaceae; genus Gordonia; species Gordonia shandongensis. Next base: position 164,953 of record NZ_AUHE01000002.1, on the reverse strand, counting down.
ACGTGTCGGTTCAGGTCCCGCTGTCGGACGGTGCCCGGCAGATCCGCCAGTACAGTCTCACCGGCGCCACCACCGACCCGACCTGGCACATCAGCGTGAAGCGCGACGGCGACGTCTCCACCCATCTGCACGAGAACGTCTTCGAGGGAGATCTGCTCCGCGTGAGCACACCGTTCGGTGATCTGACGCTTCCCGAGGGCGACGACCCGCTCCTGCTGGCGTCGGCGGGCATCGGCTGCACGCCTGTCATCGGGTTGCTCAACCACCTCGTCGCGACGGGCGATGCGCGCCCGGTGCAGGTGCTGCACGCGGACCGGTCACGCAGCCGGCAACCGCACCGCGGGGATCTCGCCGAGTTGGTCGACCGGCTGCCCGGCGCCGACCTCGTCCAGTGGTACGAACGCGGTCTGCCGACCGACGATTCGACCCGGATCGGACTGATGTCCCTCGACGGGATCGAGATAGCTCCCGACACCGTCGCGCTGCTGTGCGGTCCGGCGGGATTCCTCGGGTCCATGCGCGAGGCGCTGATCGACCGCGACGTTCCCGCCACGCGGATCCACTACGAGACGTTCGGCGCGATGCCGTGACCGGTGGTCACTCGGTGCCGGCGTGCAGCTCGTAGTAGGGGTTGTAGACGATCTTGTGGCCGTCGGCGTCGGCGACGCGGCCGCGGACGGTCAGCCGACGGCCCGGTTCGATCCCGGGGATCCGGTTACGGCCCATCCACTTGAGCATGACGGTGTCGGTGCCGTCGAAGAATTCCGCGACGACTCCGGTCTTGGCCGCCTTCGAGCAGGTCTCGACGGAACGGAGTTCTCCGACCATCGTCGCCTCGTCACCTCGACTGCAGTCGACGGCGCGTTGAGCGTCCGCCCCCGATTCGCGGCTCTCCCGCTGGATGCGGTCGTCCTCGATCTCGTCGAGATCCTCGGTCAGCATCCGGCCGAGCCGCTTCAGCAGCCCTGATTCAGCCATCTCATCCTCCGCGAGCAACCTGGGCAGACTCACTTGCAACCTCACCATACCCCCGGTGCATGATCGACTGATGACGACCTTGATCGTGATGCCCGGCACCGGTTCCGATGCGGACTACGCGCAGCGCGCCTTCGCCTCCGCAGCCGCATCGCTGGGCGCGCGACTGATCGCCCTCGAACCGGAGTCCGACCTGGTCGCAAGCTATCTCGACCGCCTCGATCATCACGTCTCCCGCACGGACTCCGTGTTCGTCGGCGGCGTCTCCATCGGCGCGGTCATCGCCCTCGACTGGGCGCTCCGCACGGAGATGATCGACCGCTGTCGGGGTGTGCTGGCCGCACTCCCACCGTGGACGGGATCGCCCGACGACTCCGTGGCGGCGGCGTCGGCTCGCCTGACCGCGGACTCCCTGGCGGACGACGGCCTCGAATCGACGGTGACGCAGATGGTCGCCACCAGTCCGGCGTGGCTCGGTGCCGAACTGTCCCGGTCGTGGCGTGCACTGCATTCCCGCGGACTGCAGACTCAGCTCCGCATGGCCGCGACCCATGTCGCGCCGGACGTCGACGCGATCGCGGCGCTGACCGTTCCGCTCGGCGTCGCCGCCGCACCCGACGATCCGCTACATCCGATCGCCGTCGCCGACGAGTGGGTGCGCGCCGCACCGCACGCCGGGTCGGCGACGGTCGGTCTCGACGAGTTCGGCCCCGAACCGCGTCGTCTCGGTGAGGCGTGCGTCCGCGCCTGGAGAAGCGCGGTGGGGCGTTCAGCGGCGGCGACGGCGGCGGAACCGCGACATCGCTGACCCGCGGGACGGTGTCGGATCACCTGCCCCGTCGTCGTCCGCCCCGTCGTCGTCCGCCCCGTCGTCGTCCGCCCTGCCGTCGTGCGGCTCGCCGTATCCGGCGTCAGCGTTCGGATCACCGAGATCATCGTCGACGAACGCCTCGCCGTCCGACGCTCCCGCCCCGCCCAGCACCGTCGCCGAAGCGCTCTGGTCCACGGCACCGCCGGGCACCACCGCGTCCTCGCCGTCGGGGACGGGGCCGCTCGGCGCCTCGGTCAGCGGGCGGGCCGGGTAGGCCCCCGTCTCCGGGTCGACGCCCGCGTCCTGAGCCATCTCCTCGCTCATCTGGTGCTGAGCGGCGATCACCTGTTCGGCCAGGACCGGGGGGAGGACGATCGGCAGCAACTCGCGCGGCGGGTGCGGATCGTCTCCCCGCCGGACGACGGTCTCGGCGAGGACCGCACGCGAGAGCTGCGCCAGTTCGGTCTCGCCCTCCTCGGGCCCGCTGGCGACACAGCGGAGCATCCACCGCGGTCCGTCCACGCCGATGAACCGGTGGCTGCCGCCGGGCACGCGGGCGACGACCTCCCGACCCCAATGACCGTCTTCGATGGATGTCTGCGCGCCGTCGGTGCGAAGCGATTCCGCGAGTTCGCGGACCACCTCGCGCCAGAGTCCACCGCTCCGCGGCGCCGCGAACGCGTGCATCCCGATCCGGCCGACCGGGGTGACGAGGTACACGGCCTCGGGTTCGTGCTCGGCGGTCATCTCCACCGTCACCTGACCGCCTTCGACGACCGGCATCAGCACTGAGCCGAGATCGAGGTGTGAATTCGCGAGGTCGTCGGGCGAGGTCGTGAGCTCGCCGAAGTCATAGGGGCCGTTGCCGTCACCGATCGCGCGGCCGGCGTCCGTGGTGGAATCGCTCATCGTCATGCCTCCCGATTCAGAATCGCGTGTCCTCCGCTGGAACCGTAGCCGCCGGCCCCTCGCTCGGTGTCGTCGAGCTCGTCGACCTCGACGATCGCCGGAAGCTCGACCCGCTGGACGATGAGCTGGGCGATCCGGTCGCCGCGCGAGATCTCGATCGGCGTGTCCGGGTCGTGGTTGATCAGGCACACCTTGATCTCGCCGCGGTAACCGGCGTCGATGGTTCCCGGTGTGTTGACGATCGACAGCCCGGCACGTGCGGCGAGCCCCGACCGCGGATGGACCAGTCCGACTGTTCCCATGGGCAGCGCGACCGCGACACCGGTCCCGACGACGTGTCGGCGCCCGGGGGCCAGCACGACGTCGGCGGTGCTGTAGAGGTCCACTCCGGCGTCGCCGGCGTGCGCGCGTTCGGGCAGGGGCAGCTCGGGATCCAACCGGCGGACACGCAACGGCGTCGACTCTCCGGCGGTTTCAGACGTGGTCACTCCCGCAGACTACCCCCGACGACCCATCGCTCCGACCACCACTAGGCTGGTGTCCGTGACCGAAGAACAGCACTCCTCGTCGAGTCGTGGCGATCAATACAGCGAACGTCTCACCGTTCCGGTGTGGTGGTGGCTGGTCGCTGTCGCGATCGCCGTCGTGATCGCCTACGAGGTGCAGATCGCAGCGTATTTCCGTGCGTGGAGCGTCGTCGCCTACCCGGCCTTCATACTGCTCTTCGCCTGGCTGCTGTTCTCGATGAGCCGAACCAGCGTTCGGGTCGATTCCGACGGCGCCCTCCATGCGGGCAAGGCCATGCTCCCGAGCGACGCCATCGCCCGCGGCGCCGTGGTGGCGCCCGCTCAGCGAAGCGCCGCGATGGGGCGCCAGCTCGACCCCGCCGCCTATGTTCTCCACCGGTCGTGGGTCAAGTCGATGGTGTTGGTGGTCCTCGACGACCCCGACGATCCGACTCCGTACTGGCTGATCTCGACGCGCCATCCCGCTGCGGTGCTCGCTGCTCTGGGACTCACCGACGAGTCGCAGGCGCAGGATGCCGCCCAGGAGTAGCCGCCCAGGAGTATCTCCGCGCACGGCTTTCGCGGTCCGGACGGGCCGCCGCCTCAGAATCGTCCGATCCTCGTGATCGGCCGATGCTCTTGATTGTCGTCCCTTGATTGTCGTCCCTTGATTGTCCGAGCCCCTTGTTAGTGTCGTGTCACAGCTTCAATAGCAGCGATGAGCTGCAGGAACACGCTAGGGGGTGAGGGTCGTGACGACGATCATCGCTGCGCCGCCCTCACCCGACCTGGATGCCCTGCTGCCCGATGATCCGGTCGCCCTGGCCGCTGTTGCGAACGCGGTCGCGGTGAAGCTGGCCGCACTACCGCTGGCCGCGTCCACCGAGGGTGAGTTGTTGGCGGCGGCGGAGTCGTTGGAGCAGGCGCGGCGCCGGTTCGACGCCGCCGATGCAGCCGTGCTGGTGGAGATCTCCGACCGAGGCGCCTACCGCACGGCCGGCTACCTGTCGTTGCACGCGTATCTGTCCGGTGGTCTGCGGGTCGGTGACGGCGCCGCCCGCCGACGCCGGGTCGCCGCTGCGGCGATCGGACGATTCACCAACATGCTCGGTCAGACCCTCGAACCGCGGTGTCCGGCCACCGCCGTAGCAGTGGCCGACGGGCAGATCGGGGTCGATCACGTCCTGGAGATCGACGCCGTCCTGACCCGCATCCCCGCCGCCGTCACCACCGACGTCCGTGAGCGTGCCGAAGCGCAACTGGCGGCCGTGGCCCGCACGTTGACTCCCGCCGGGGTCCGCACCGCCGGTGTGCGTCTGCTGGCGCATTTGGATCCTGATGGGCAGCTCACCGACGATCGCGACCGCCGCCGCCTGCGCGGTCTGGCGTTGATGCCCCAAGACCGCCAGTTGATGAGCGCACTGCGCACCCGGCTCACCCCGGGGTTGCGGGCCGACCTCGAGATCATGCTGCAGTCCTGGGCCGCCCCGGGCATGAACAACCCCGATGATCCCGCCTCCCCCACCGGGGCGATGGAGTCGGCCGACCCGGCCGTGGTGGCTGCGGCGGCCGAGCGTGATGACCGCACCCCGATGCAACGCAACCACGACGCCCTGCACGCCCTCCTGATCCTCGCCCGCCAACAATCCCCGGCGTCGGGGTCGTTGCGTTCCGAACTCGTCGTCACCATCACCGACGCGGAACTGGCCGCCCACGCCGGCATCGCGTTGACCGCCACCGGAACACGAGTACCGATCAGCGAACTGGTGCGCCTGGCCGCCGACGCGACCCCACACCTGGCGGTGTTCGCCCACACCACCGGCGAACCCCTCTACCTCGGACGGGGTCGGCGCCTGGCCTCCCGCGCCCAACGGTTGATGCTCTTCGCGCGGGACCGCGGCTGCACCGCCCCCCGGCTGCCCGGCACCCTTCGCCCGCACCGAAGCCCACCATTTTCCGGACTGGCAAGACGGCGGCCCCACCGACATCGACCACCTCGGGGCGGCCTGCGGCAGCCACAACCGCACCGTCGGCACCGCACCCGGCCAATGGGAAACCCGCATCGCGGCCACCGGCCCCCACACCGGACGCGTCCACTGGCGACCGGTCACACCGACCACCGCAACACCAACGACACCACCAGGCACCGGGAGCCCTCATCGGTGGCAGATCAACACCATCCACCACGCCGAACTGCTTCCCGACGCCGATGCTCACGCCCCACCGGGGCGGGTCTCAGACGAGGACGCGCCCCTCAGGCACAGTCCACGCAGATCATCTGATTTCCACGCTGCTCGGCCAGACGGTTGCGGTGGTACACGAGGAAGCAACTCGAGCATGTGAACTCGTCGTCCTGCTTGGGCACCACCCGAACCGACAGCTCCTCGCCCGACAGGTCCGCACCCGGCAGCTCGAACGACTCCGCGGTGTCGCCTTCGTCGACGTCGACATCCGCGGATTTCGCTTCATTACGGCGAGCCTTGAGCTCCTCCAGCGAATCCTCGGCGATGTCGTCATCGTTGCTGCGACGCGGCGCGTCGTAATCGGTTGCCATGATGTGCCTTACCTGGGGTTTATAGGTGTGCGTGCGGATTGTGTTGGGAGAACGCACTTGTGGCCTCGCTCCCCCTCCCACACCATCGTCCGATGATGTTGGGCGCCCGAATACTAGGCGCCGCGAGTAGAGAAGTCAACAGTCCCTGCGGACGCTCCCGACCGGCGCGGTTCGACACCGATTACCGGGCGCGCCGTTGCCGATCCGGCACCCCGCGCGCCTCGCGTTCTAGAGTGGTGCAGACCCCCGTCTCCGGAAGAAGGTGCACAGCGTCGTGGTCTCGAAGATCGCCACCGGCTACACGACCGACGTCAAAGGTCGCCCGTTCCGTCGCAGGCACCTGACACCGGCGATCATCGTCGTCGCCGTCCTGGCGGTGGCCGCGATCACGACGTGGACGGTGGCGCTGACCGGGAGCGGCGACAAGTCGTACCCCACTGACTGCTCGATGCCGCAACGCCCGTCGGCGTCATCAGCACCCGACGGCCCGGAGCCGGTGACCCTCGACCGCGTATCGAAGACCGACCTCCTGAGCGTTGCCCCGGCCGGCATGTCGACGTTCAAGGTTCGGGTGTTGAACTCCGGCGCTGCTCGCGGACAGGCCCGATCGGTCAGCGACGACCTCGTCGGACAGGGATTCACCGCAGCCGAACCCGCGTACGGCGACGATACGGTGTACGAGCAGAGCCTCGACTGCGTTGCGCAGATCCGCTTCGGCCCAGGAGGACAGGGCGGTGCGGCCGCAGTCTGGCTGGCCGAACCCTGTGCGCAGCTCGTCAACGACGGACGGACCACCACCGACGTCGACCTGGTCCTCGGCGAATATCATCGTTCCCTCCGACCGTCCCAGGACGCGCAGGCCGCACTCGAGGCGCTCCGGTCCGTCGATCCCAAGAACCCCAAGACCGCCGTCGACCGGTCGCTGATCGAGGCCGTTCACAGCCAGGCGTGCTGACCGGCGCCCCACCCCGGTTCGGCACGGCTCAATCGGGCATGGCCGCCCGCGCGCCGAGACCGTCGAGGACCGTCAGAAACTCGTCCGCGACGCCATCGGCCACCGCTATCGTGGCGTGTCCGTCGGACGCCCGCGAATCGGCCGGCGGCACGATCACGCGCGCGCCCGCCTCCGCGGCGATCAGGCCGCCGGCCGCCCAGTCCCACGGGCTCAAGCCGTGCTCGATGTGCGCGTCGACGGCACCGGAGGCGACCATGCACAGGTCCAATGCCGCTGCGCCCACCCGGCGGATGTCGCGAACCTGCGGGACGAGTCCGGCCACCATCCGTCCCTGTCGTTCCCGCCGCCCCCGCGAGTACGCGAATCCGGTCGCGACCAGGGCGAGCTCTAATTCGTCGATCTGATTGCAGCGCAGCCGGATCGGGTCGGGGTCGTCGGGTCCGCACATCCACGCGCCGGTGCCCTCTCCCGCCCAGTAGGTCACGCCGCGCGCCACGTCGACCACGGCCCCGGCGACGGACCGGCCGTCGATTTGAGCGGCCACGGAGACCGCGTACGCCGGGATCCCGTAAAGGAAGTTCACCGTCCCGTCGATCGGGTCGACGACCCACCGGACCCCCGTGGGCACGTCCATCGACCCGCCGGACTCCTCGCCGAGGATCTCGTCGTCGGGGCGCCGATCGTGCAGGAGCCGTCGGATCACCGACTCGGTCTCGGTGTCGGCGACCGTCACCGGGTCGGTCCGCGTCGACTTCGACGCCACCGCGTCGCCGACCGTTCTGGTTCCGGTCGGCGCGAACAATTCGAGGCGGCGCGCGCGGACGCGATCGGCAGCCTCCTGCGCCACCTCGCGAGCGATCATCACGAGGTCGGTTGCGTCGCCGGCAGACGGCGCCGCGATGGGCGGATCAGATGCAGCAGAATCAGCGGGGAACGTCACACCCGTACAGTTTAGTGTGGTTGCGAACCACACCGCAGCCTTCGCCGCCCACCGGTGGGTGCGCGGCCACGATGGGTTCGCTGCCCAGAAAGGCGGATCGTCCCGATGTCAGACAACCGTGTCAGCATCCTGGCCTCCGACCACTCGACCAGTCCGTCCTCTCAGCTGGGATTCGGTGTCGACATCGGAGGTTCGGGGGTGAAGGGAGCGATGGTCGACCTACGGACCGGTGAGTTCGTCGGCGAACGGCACCGCATCGCGACTCCGCAGCCCGCGACCCCCGATGCGGTCGCCGACACGGTCGCCGAGATCGTCGACCACTTCGGGTGGACCGGACCGGTCGGCTTGACCGTCCCGGGCGTCGTCCACGAGCGGGTGATGCGGTCGGCCGCCAACGTCGACCAGTCCTGGAAGGGCACCGACGTCTACGCGCTCTTCGGCGCCCGCCTCGGCGGCAGGCGGGTCACCGTCCTCAACGACGCCGACGCGGCCGGGTTGGCGGAGTTCCGGTTCGGCGGCGGCGCGGAGGTCTCGGAGGGCACCGTGATCCTGTTGACGTTCGGCACCGGTATCGGATCGGCCTTGATGTACAACGGAATCCTGGTCCCCAACACCGAACTCGGGCATCTCGAGATCGACGGCAAAGAAGCCGAGCACCGTGCGTCGGCCAAAGTCCGCGAGGACAAGGGCTGGTCGTTGGAGAAATGGGCGGGCAAGGTCTCGCGGGTCCTCGCCCACTACGAGGCGATCTTCTCCCCCACGCTCTTCATCGCGGGCGGCGGAATCAGCAGGAAATCCCAGGTGTGGATCCCGGAGTTGACCAACCGAACCCCCGTCGTCCCGGCACGTCTGCGAAACACCGCGGGCATCGTCGGGGCTGCGATGGCCGTCGACGAGGGACTCGTGTTCTGAGCCCTTCGGAGGCTGCATCCGAAGGCCGGTGCGGGCACGCCCCTGCGCGCGGTGAGGTGATGTCGTTACAATGGCACACATCGGTTCAGCACCGAAGCCCTCAAGCCCCTTCGCCCACGGCGACACGTCCCGGACGGGACGCCCCCAGCCGTGCCGCCCGTGAGATCTCTCGAAAGGTTGTACGTGGCAACCAGCAAGTCCACCGACGCAGCAGCACCCGAGTCGTCCGAGTCGACTCAGGCCACCAAGACGGCCACGGCCGCCAAGAAGGCCCCCGCCAAGAAGGCTGCGGCCAAGAAGGCCCCCGCCAAGAAGGCTGCGGCGAAGAAGGCCCCCGCCAAGAAGGCCCCCGCGACGAAGACGGCCGCGAAGAAGACCGCCGCAACCAAAACTGCTGCAACGAAGACTGCTGCAACGAAGACTGCTGCGAAGAAGACCGCCGCAACGAAGACTGCTGCTGCCAAGAAGGCGACCGCGAAGAAGACCGCGGCGAAGAAGACCGCCGCCAAGACCGTTGATCCCGCGGTCGACACCGACGAGACCGCAACCGCATCGGGTGCCGCGGGCCTCGACGACGTCGACGACACGCAGATCGATCTGGCCGATGCCGACCTGGTCGTCGACGACGCCGACGACACCGAGGACGAGGCCGCCCCGGCGCCGACGAAGACCAAGGGCAAAGCCAAGAAGGAAGAGACCGCCAAACCGGACTTCGTCTGGGACGAAGAGGAATCCGAGGCGCTCCGCCAGGCTCGCAAGGACGCCGAACTGACCGCATCGGCCGACTCGGTCCGCGCCTATCTCAAGCAGATCGGCAAGGTCGCCCTGCTCAACGCCGAAGAGGAGGTCGAACTCGCGAAGCGGATCGAGGCGGGACTGTTCGCCACCGAGCGGCTGCGACGGATCATGGAATCCGGCGAGAAGCTGTCGGTCGCGCAGCGCCGCGATCTGTCCTGGATCTCGCGTGACGGCAACCGCGCCAAGAATCATCTGCTCGAGGCGAACCTTCGGCTCGTCGTCTCGCTGGCCAAGCGATACACCGGACGCGGCATGGCGTTCCTGGACCTCATCCAGGAGGGAAACCTCGGTCTGATCCGCGCGGTCGAGAAGTTCGACTACACCAAGGGTTACAAGTTCTCCACGTACGCCACCTGGTGGATCCGTCAGGCGATCACCCGCGCCATGGCCGACCAGGCCCGCACCATCCGCATTCCGGTCCACATGGTGGAGGTCATCAATAAGCTCGGCCGCATCCAGCGTGAACTCCTCCAGGATCTCGGTCGCGAGCCGACTCCCGAAGAGCTCGCCAAGGAGATGGACATCACGCCGGAGAAGGTGCTGGAGATCCAGCAGTACGCCCGCGAACCGATCTCCCTGGACCAGACGATCGGTGACGAGGGCGACAGCCAGCTCGGCGACTTCATCGAGGACTCCGAAGCCGTCGTCGCCGTCGACGCCGTCAGCTTCACCCTGCTGCAGGACCAGCTGCAGGACGTGCTCGACACGCTCTCCGAGCGCGAGGCGGGGGTCGTCCGGCTGCGGTTCGGTCTCACCGACGGGCAGCCGCGCACCCTCGACGAGATCGGTCAGGTGTACGGCGTCACGCGGGAACGCATCCGCCAGATCGAGTCGAAGACCATGAGCAAGCTGCGGCACCCCAGCCGCTCCCAGGTCCTTCGCGACTACCTCGACTGATCAACCCCTGCGCCTGATCACAGGGTCGCGATCCACGCCCTGGTGTCGGCGGGATCGATGACGTCGTCGATCTCGAACGTCGTCGCGGCCGACAGGCCGCGGCCGCGGTCGTACATCATGGCGACCAGGTCGTCGTACAGCGCGTCGCGGGCCGCGTCGTCGGGAGCCGCGGCGAGTTCCTTCGCGAAACCGAGCCGTACGGCCCCTTCCAGTCCCATCCCGCCGATCTCACCGGTCGGCCACGCGACGGTGAACTGGGGTGCTCGGAAGCTGCCCGCGGTCATCGCCATGGCGCCGAGGCCGTAGCCCTTCCGCAGGATGACCGCACCGAACGGCACGGTGAGGCGCGCACCGACGGCGAAGAGTCGCGAGAAGCGCCGCACGGTGGCCGCCTCCTCCGACTCCGGTCCGACCATGAATCCCGGCGTGTCGCACAGGGACACGATCGGCATGCCCCGCATCTGGCAGAGATCGAGGAAGTCGGCGAGCTTGTCCGCGCCGGCCGCGTCGATCGCACCGCCGAGGTGCGCGGTGCTGTTGGCGATCACACCGAACGGTCGACCCTCGACCCGCATGAACGCCGTGATCATCCCGGGCGCGTGATCGGCGCCGAGTTCGATCACCGAGTCGACGTCTGCGATCGAGTTCAGCGCCCGGTGGACGTCGTAGGCGCGGAGCCGGTTCTCGGGCACCACGCGCCGCGCGAGCTCGGGGTCGGGCGCCGCCCACTCGCCGACGGGGCCCTGGAAGCAGCCGAGGACGCGACGGGCGAGGTCGACGGCGTGCGCTTCATCGTCCGCGACGATGTCGATGACGCCGTTGCGTCGCTGGACCTCCACCGGGCCGATCGCCTCGGGCGGGAAGTCGCCGAGTCCACCACCGGAGATCATCGCGGGTCCGCCCATGCCGATGTTGGCGTCGGGGGTGGCGATGAGGATGTCGCAGGTGCCTGCGAGTGCGGCGTTACCGGCGAAACAGCGGCCGGAGACGACGGCGATCGACGGCGCATGCGCACGGATCCGACCCATCGCCCGGAACGTCGGCACGTCGAGGCCGGCGATGATGTCGTAGTCCGTGTCGCCGGGACGTCCCCCGCCCCCTTCGGCGAACAGCACCACCGGCAGCCCGCGCCGCTCGGCGATGTCGAGGAGCCGGTCGGTCTTCGCGTGGTTGCGCCAGCCCTGAGTGCCCGCGAGAACGGTGTAGTCGTACGACATGACGACCGCCGCGGCACGATCCCGCCCGACCGCCGCCGCACCGATCGAGGCGAGTCCGCCGACGAGCCCGTCGGCCGGCGTGTTGGCGATGAGGTCCTCGACGGACCGCCGAGCCTTCTGCGCCGCCAGCACCAGCGGGCCGTATTCCACCAGGCTGCCCTCATCGACGAGGTCGTCGATGTTCTCACGGGCCGTGCGCCGGCCGAGACGACGACGCCGGGCCACGGCGTCGGGGCGGGCCTCGTCGCGGGTGAGCCGATGTCGATCGAGGACGTCCTCCAGGTCGGCGCGCGCACGCGCGGAGACCGTCGGCTCCGCGGCGTCGCCTGCCGCATCGTTCGAGGCGGGCCGCCACAGCAGCACCTCCTGGCCGGCACGCACGGTTCGCCCGCGGTCGACGAGGCGGTGTGTCACCGTGACGGTCTGCGGCGCAACGATCTCGTGCTGCATCTTCATCGCTTCGACGACCGCGAGCGGAGCGCCGCGGACCACCGTCGTGTCCGGATCGGCGACGTCCACCACGGTTCCCGCGAAGGGCGCTCGCGCCGGAGTGCCGTCCGCGTCCGTGCGCCCCTCCTCGAGACCCTCCGGGAGGTCGACGGCCACCAGGTCGTGGCGTCGATCCAGGTAGCCCGTGTCGACCGGGCCGTCGCGGAACTCGTCATCGGCGATGATCCGTCGGAGGAGGTCGAGATCGGTTTCGACGCCGTCGATCACGAAAGCGTCGAGTGCGTGCGCCATCTTCGTCAGTGCCGCACCCCGAGAGGGCGCGCGGACGATCACCTTGGCGAGCAACGGATCGTACCGCGACGACAGTGCGAGTCCGGGGCGGCCGACGGTGTCGACTCGGATTCCCGGTCCCGTCGGCGGCGTGAATCCGGTCATCGTTCCGGCCGACGTCAGCGTGACCCGCGCCTGTATCGCGGTGCCGGTGCTCGTCGGCGCCGCGGGGACGCCGCTGTCGGCCAGGTCGAGCCCGGCGGCGAGGAGGAGACTCACCGCCACCAGATCCAGGCCGGTGACCTCCTCGGTGACGGTGTGCTCCACCTGGATTCGCGGGTTCACTTCGAGGAACACCCATCGGGTGCCGGCGACGAGGAACTCGACAGTCGCCAGACCCCGATAGCCGGCGGCGGCGCAGAGCCGTTCGGCGGCGTCGTGCAGCGCGGCGCGGACGTCCGGGGTCACCCCCGGTGCGGGGGCCGTCTCGATCACCTTCTGCCGCCGCCGCTGCGTGCTGCAGTCCCGATCGCCCACCGCGATCGCACGCCTCCCGTCGCCCGCGATCTGCACCTCCACGTGGCGGGCACCGGTGAGGAACTCCTCGGCGAAGACGCGCGGATCACCGAAGCCGAGCTCGGCTTCGGCCACCGCCGACCGGTACTCGACGGCCAGATCGTCCCCGGGGCCCACCATCCGGATTCCCCGTCCGCCGCCGCCGGCCCGCGCCTTGAGCAGGATCCCGGACGATCGTGCGGCCGCGAACGCCTCGATCTCGGCGAGGTCCGCTCCCGGTTCCGTTGCCGCGAGCACCTCCAGACCGAGGTCGCGCGCCGCCGCCCGGGCCGCCTGCTTGTCGCCGAATCTTCCGAGGACGTCGGGGCCGGGACCCGCGAAGACGAGTCCGGCGTCGGCGCACGCCCGCGCGAAGTCCGCGTTCTCCGACAGAAATCCGTACCCGGGATGGACGGTGTCGGCACCCGCGGCCCGTGCTGCCGCTATGACCGCCGCACCGTCGAGATACCCGGCCGGCCCCGCCCCGGGGAGCGCGACGGATCGGTCGGCTGCCGCCACGTGCGGTGCCGCGGCATCGTCGGTCGCGTACACCGCGACCGTCTCGATGCCCAGGTCTCGAGCCGTCGCGATGATGCGCAGCGCGATCTCACCGCGGTTGGCGATCAGGAGTGTCATGCGCCGACCTCCGCCGCCCGCACCGCAGGGCGGGTCACCCCCGCTTCCTCAGCTCCGCGCGCGCCAGCGAGTTCTTGTGCACCTCGTCGGGTCCGTCGGCGAACCGGAGGGTCCGGATTCCCGCGATGAACCCGGCGAGCGGGAAGTCCTGTGACAGACCGCCCGCGCCGTGCGTCTGGATGGCCTTGTCGAGGATCCACTCGACGGTCGACGGCGTCGCGATCTTGATCGCCTGGATCTCGCTGTGCGCTCCGCGGTTGCCGACGGTGTCCATCAGCCACGCGGTCTTCAACACGAGCAGCCGAAGCTGTTCGATGCGGACGCGCGATTCGGCGATCCAGTCGCGGATCACACCCTGGTCGGCCAACGGTTTCCCGAACGCCACGCGAGACGCGGCGCGATCGCACATCATCTCCAGCGCCCTCTCGGCGATCCCGATCGACCGCATGCAGTGGTGGATCCGGCCCGGGCCGAGTCGTCCCTGGGCGATCGCGAACCCGGCGCCCTCCTCCCCGATGAGATTGGTCGCGGGCACACGGACATCGGTGAATCGGAGTTCGGCGTGCCCACCGTGGTCACGGTCGTCGTATCCGAGGACGTGCATTCCCCGGACGACCTCGAGTCCTGGCGTGTCGCGTTCCACCAGGATCATCGACTGCTGGCGATGCCGTTCGGCGTTCGGGTCGGTCTTGCCCATGACGATGAAGATCCTCGCGTTCGGGCTCATCGCGCCGGTGATCCACCATTTGCGGCCGTTGATCACGTATTCGTCGCCGTCGCGGACGATCGACAGCTCGATGTTCGTGGCATCGGAGCTGGCGACATCGGGCTCGGTCATCGCGAATGCGGACCGGATGCGTCCCTCCAGCAGCGGGGCGAGCCAGGCCGCACGCTGATCATCGTTCGCGAACTGCGCAAGGACCTCCATGTTGCCGGTGTCCGGGGCCGAGCAGTTCAGTGCCGCCGGAGCCAGTGCGGGGCTCCGTCCAGTGATCTCGGCGAGCGGCGCGTACTGCAGGTTCGTCAGTCCCGCGCCGTGCTCACCGGGCAGGAACAGGTTCCACAGGCCGCGACGACGCGCCTCGGCGCGCAGTTCGGCCAGAATCGGCGTCGAATCCCAATCCCACGGATCGTCGAGCGCAGCCATCTGCTCGGCGAACACCGGCTCGGCGGGGTACACGTGGGATTCCATGAAGTCCAGCAGTTCGTCGCGCAGGGCGACCGTGGTGGCGTCGTACTCGAATTCCATGTCAGTTCTCCTTCAGGGCGTCCAGGCCCGCCTGCAGCAACGGGGCGACGGCGTCACCGGCCTCGGCGAAGCCGTCACCGACCGTCTGACCGTTCACGTAGCGGAAGTGAATGCCCTCGACGATTCCGGCGAGTTTGAAGCACGCGAAGGCGAGGTAGAAGCCGAAGTCGCCGAGGTCGCGGCCGATGGCCGCCGAGTACCGGGACACGACCTCCGCTTCGGTGAGGAATCCGGGGGCCGCGGCCACATCGGTCACGCCGCCGCCGATCGCGCCGAGTCGGTGATACACGCACATCAGTGCCAGGTCGGTGAGCGAGTCACCGATCGTGGACAGCTCCCAGTCCACGACGGCGCGCACCTCGTCGGCGCCGTCGACCAGGACGTTGTCGAGGCGATAGTCGCCGTGCACGATTCCGGCCGCCGCATCGGCGGGGACCCGATCCGAGAGGCGAGCGTGCAGTCGTTGCATGTCGGGCAGGTCTCGCGTGTGTGCGGCGTCGAACTGCTTCCGCCACCGCGCGACCTGTCGGCCCAGGAACCCCTCCGGTCGCCCGAAGTCCCCGAGACCCACCGCATCCGGTTCCACGCGATGCAGTTCGGCGAGCGTGTCGACCAGACGCTCGGAGATCGCTCGGGTCCGCTCCGGTCCCAGCGGGCGCAGTTCGGCGGCACGGCGATACGGCGTCCCGTCGACCGCCTCCATGACGTAGAACGGCGCACCGAGGACGTCGCCGTCGTCGCAGTACGCGTACATCTGCGGTACCGGGACGTCGGTGGCCGCCAGCGCGGACATCATGGTGTACTCGCGCCCCATGTCGTGCGCGGTCGCCAGGAGTTTCCCGACCGGCGGTCGACGCAGGATCCACTCGGCGTCTCCCGAGGAGAGGCGGTACGTCAGATTCGATTTGCCGCCGGCGATGAGATCCGCCGTCGGCGGGCCGTCCAGTGGCGCGACGTTCTCGGTGAACCAGCCGGTGAGCCGGTCGAGGTCGAGGCCCGGGAGGGCGGGGGCGGTGCGATCGTCAGACATCAGAACACCAGCACCGTGACGGTCTCGGCGATGCACGCGGGCTTCTGCGCCCCCTCGACCTCGATGGTGACCTTCTCGACGACCTGGTACCCGGTGTCTCGCTCCGTGACCTCCACCAGGTCGAAGGATGCACGAACGCGCGACCCGACCGGTACCGGTGCGGGAAAGCGAACCTTGTTGGCCCCGTAGTTGATCCCCATCGTCACACCGTCGGGGCGCCACGCCGTGCGGCGCAGCACCGGGATCAGGGACAGCGTCAGATAGCCGTGCGCGATGGTCCCGCCGTACGGTCCTCGCGCCGCCCGCTCGGGGTCGACGTGGATCCACTGGTGGTCGCCCGTCGCGTCGGCGAACAGGTCGACGTCGGCCTGTGTGATCTGGTGCCAGTCGGACTCCCCGAGACGACGTCCGACCGCGGCGAGGAGATCCGCCGGGCCCGTGATCGCGCTCTCGTCACTCATCGGACCCCCTATGCCTTCGGTCCGCCGGCGACGTAGATCACCTGACCGGAGACGAAACCCGCCCCCTCACTGGCGAAGAAGCTCACGGTGTGCGCGATGTCCGCGGGCTCGCCGACGCGCTGGACCGGAATCTCCTTGGCGGCGGCGGCCTTGAAGTCCTCGAAGGGGACCCCGATGCGGTCGGCGGTGGCCGCGGTCATGTCGGTGGCGATGAAGCCCGGCGCGATCGCGTTGGCGGTGACGCCGAACCGACCGAGTTCCAGCGCGAGGGTCTTGGTCAGTCCCTGCATGCCCGCCTTGGCCGCCGAGTAGTTCGCCTGACCGCGGTTGCCCAACGCCGATGTGCTGGACAGGTTCACGATGCGACCCCACCCCTCCTTGGTCTGGTACTGCTGCACTTCGCGGGACATCAGGAATGCCCCCCGCAGGTGGACGGCCAGCACCGAGTCCCAGTCGGAGACGGTCATCTTGAACAGCAGGTTGTCGCGGATGATCCCGGCATTGTTCACCAGAATCGTCGGCGCTCCGAGTTCCTTGGCGATCCGGGTGACACCGGCCTCGACGGCGACTTCATCGGAGACGTCGATGCCGACGCCGACGGCTCGTCCGCCGGCGGCGACGATCTCGTCGGCGACGCTCGCGCACGACGACTCGTCGAGGTCGACGACGGCGACGGCGTGGCCGTCGTCGGCCAACCGTCGGGCCACTTGGGCTCCGATGCCGCGCGCGGCGCCGGTGACGATCGCGACGCGCGGCGTCGCCGCGCCCGTACCGGTCGAGTTCTGGGTCATGGTCGGTTCTCCTGTCGTGTGGTGGTCTCGAGTCCGCGTTGGAGTCGATTCATTCCGCCGAGCCATCGGTCGGTCGCCTGAGCCCGCGCACGGTAGTAGTCCGCGACCTCGGGGTGGGGAAGGATGAGGAACCGGTCGTCGCTGCATGCTTCGAGCACGGCCCCGGCCACGTCGTCCACCGTCAGCGCGGTGTCGTGGCTCAAGAGTTCTTTCAGTGGTCCGGCGTCGTCCAGCATCCGGGTCTGCACACCCTGCGGGCAGACGGCCTGAACCACCACGCCGCGGTGCCGGTAGGTGGCTGAGAGCCACTCGGCGAAGGCGACCGCGCCGTGTTTGGTCACCGAGTACGCGGGGGCGCCGAGCATCGTCAGCAGACCGGCGGCCGACGCCGTCACCACGAAACGGCCGCGGCCCCGCTCCACCCAGTCGGGCACGAGTCGGCGGGCCGCGTGGACATGGGCCAGCACGTTGACGTTCCACGACAGCTCCCAGTCGTCGTCACTCGCATCCAGGCCGCGTCCGCGATCGACGCCGGCATTGGCGAACCACGCGTCGATCGGGCCGTATTCGGCCCTCGCCGCGGCGATCAGGGCGTCGACACCGTCCTGCGACGCGGCGTCACCGGGCACCCCGAGGGCCGTTCCGCCGGCCGCTGTGATCGCCTCGACGGTGCGCGCCGCACCGGCGGCGTCCAGGTCGGCGACCACGGTCCGGGCCCCGTGGGCGGCCATCGTGGTGGCGAGCGCCGCTCCGATGCCGTTGCCGGCACCCGTGACGACCACCGTGCTGCCGGTCGGGTCGAAGCCCGTCACACGCCACCGCCCAGCAGGACGCCGCCGTCGACGACGACCGTCTGTCCGGTCATCCATCCGGAGTCGGCCGAGAGCAGGAAGGCCACGACCGATCCGATGTCCTCGGGTTCGCCGAGCCTCTTGAGCGGGTAGGCCTCGGCGACCTGCTCCTCGCGTCCCTCGTAGAGGGCGGTGGCGAACCGTGTCTTGACCACGGCGGGGGCGACGGCGTTGACCCGCACTCCGGGCCCGAGTTCCCAGGCGAGCTCCTCGGTCAGGTGGATGACGGCGGCTTTGGAGACGCCGTAGAAGGCGATGTTCGGCGCGGGCCGCAGACCCGCGATCGAGGCGATGTTGACGATGGCGCCGCCGTGGTCGGCCTGCCAGGCGCTGTGCACCGCCTGCGTCCAGCGGAGCGCCGAGATGACGTTGACGTCCATGATCTTGCGGGCCGCGTCGGGGTCCATCTGCATCAGCGGCCCGTAGACGGGGTTGATCCCGGTGTTGTTGACGAGGAGGTCGGCGCTGCCGAAGGTGTCGATCGCGCGCGCGACGGCGTCGCTCTGATGATCGGGGTCGTCGCCCCGGCCCGCGACGGCGAGCGCGACGTCGTGACCGCCGAGGCGCTGCACCGCGTCGTCGAGCGGCTCCTGTTTGCGCGCGGTGATCACCACCTTGGCCCCCTCGTCGACCAGCCGCCGGGCGACTGCGTAGCCGATCCCCCGACTGGCTCCGGTGACGATCGCCGTCTGTCCGGCGAAGCGCCGGGGGTGGGTGCTCTGGGCCATGAATTCTCCTCGTCGGTGCGATACAGTGATGCTTACTAAGCGCTCGCTTAGCTGTTAATGTCCACTGTGCACGAGTATGAGACCTACGTCAACCGCATGATGAAACGAGATCCCGCTCATATCGTCCCACCAGGAGGCCCCCTTGACAGCCGAAGCGAACCACCCGGACGCCGGCGGTGCCTCCGCCCGGTCCGCCCAGACGCGCGGTCGACTCCTGGCCGCCGCCACCGAGGCGTTCGCCGAACGCGGCTTCCACGGCACGACGACTCGCGACATCGCGTCCGCCGCGGGCATGAGCCCGGCCGCGGTCTACGTCCACTACCGGTCCAAGGAGGAGCTGCTCTTCGAGCTCTCCCATCACGGCCACCTCAGAACCATCGCGCTCCTCGATGACGCCGATCGCCCCGACGCCGCGCCGCCGGCCCGGATCGCCGCGGTGATGCGGGCATTCGCCCATCACCACGCCGAAGACCACACCGGGGCCCGCATCGTGAACTACGAGCTGGCCGCTCTCGCACCCGACCACCGAGACCGAATCCTGGCCCTTCGCCGCGAGATCACCGCGCGAGTCCGCGCGGTCGTCGACTCCGGCATCGCATCGGGCGACTTCGCCGTCGACGACCCCGCATCGACCACCACCGCCCTGCTGTCGATGGGCATCGACATCGCGCGCTGGTACTCACCCCGCGGCGCACTGACACCGGACGCACTGGCCGACTTCTACGCCGGGCTGGCCCTCCGCATCGTCGGGGTCGCCACACCCCGAGGAGAGGACGATTGATTTGCGACACACCCGCGCGGCGCGGGAACATTTCAGGGACGACGAACGTCTGACAGAGTGAAGGACGACGAATCGACACGCGATTCGTCGGCTAGGGACGGAGGACGACATGAGCGACACCGCCACGACCGCACCCGCGAAGGCCCCGCTGACCGCTGCCGACCGCTGCGACCGCTGCGGAGCCGCCGCCAAGGTGCGCGCCACCCTGCCCGCAGGCGGGGAACTCCTGTTCTGCGGCCACCACTACAACGCCCACGAGGCACGCCTCGTGGAGATGGGCGCGATCGTCGAATAGACGACCGCGACACACCGCATCGACCCCATCGGAGCCCTGCGCACCTACCAGGTGCGCAGGGCTTTGATCCGTTCACGGAGCTGACCGGCGGTCGCCATCGCCGTCGGCGGACCCCCGAGACGCTCCCGAAGCTCGTTGTGCACCTGCCCGTGCGGCTTCCCGGTCCGGTGATGGTGCAGTGCGACCAACGTGTTCAACTCCTTGCGCAGGGACCGCAGATCCTCCCCCGTGTGGCGTTCGGCGGCGTTCGGGGCGGCCTTGGCCTGCTCATCGTCGGCCGGCCGGGCTCGGGCCGCGGCGCTCCGACGGGAGACCTGTTCGGCCTGACGCTGCTGCAGGAGTGTTCGGACCTGGTTCGCGTCGAGCAGCCCCGGAAGGCCCAGGTAGTCCGACTCCTCGTCGGAGCCGGCCATTCCCGCGGTCCCGAAGGACGCGCCGTCGTAGATCACCTGATCGAGCTCTGCGTCGGCGTGCAGCGATTGAAACGCCTTCTCCTCCTCGCCGGGCTCGTCCTTCTGCCTGTTCGCCTCCGCCAGCAGATCGTTCTCGAAGTCCTCGCTCTCACGGTGCGGCTTGCCCAACACGTGATCGCGCTGCTTCTCCAACTGCGAGGCGAGCTCCAGCAGCACGGGCACCGACGGCAGGAACACACTGGCGGTCTCTCCCGGCCGCCGCGACCGCACGAAGCGACCGATGGCCTGCGCGAAGTACAGCGGGGTCGCGGCATTGGTCGCGTACACGCCGACGGCCAGCCGCGGGACGTCCACGCCCTCCGACACCATCCGGACCGCGACCATCCACTCGGCGTCGCCGTCCGCGAACTCGCCGATGCGCGCCGATGACGTCGGATCGTCCGAGAGGATCAGCGCCGGTCGCGTCCCGGTCATCGCGAACAGCAGTTCCGCGTAGTCGCGGGCCGTCTGCTGATCAGTCGCGATCACCAGGCCGCCGGCATCCGGCACTCCCGAGTCGCGCAGCCGGGTCAGCCGACGGTGTGCCGCCCCCAGAACCGCGGGTATCCAGTCGCCGTGCGGATCGAGCGCCGTCCGCCAGGCGCGCGCCGTCTGCTCCTTGGACAGCGGCTCGCCGAGTCGGGCGGTGAACTCCTCGCCGGCACTCGTCCGCCAGCTCGCCTGACCCGAGTACGCCAGGAAGACCACCGGACGGACCACCCCGTCGGCCAACGCATCCGCATAACCGTAGGAGTGGTCGGCCTTCGACCGCTGCCCGCCTCCGGGCTCCGGCTCGTAGGTCACGAACGGGATCGGCGAGTCGTCGGACCGGAACGGCGTACCGGTGAGCGCCAGGCGCCGCGTCGCGTCGTCGAACGCCTCACGGATCCCGTCGCCCCACGAACGGGCGTCCCCGCCGTGGTGGATCTCATCGAGGATCACCAGGGTCCGGTGCTGTTCGGTCCGGACACGATGACGGTACGGGTGCGAGGCGACCTGCGCGTAGGTGAGGACCACGCCGTCGTAATCGGCACTGGTGGAGCCCGTGGAGTTCGAGAAGTTGGAGTCGAGCGCGATTCCGGCTCGAGCCGCCGCAGCCGCCCACTGGTGCTTGAGGTGCTCGGTGGGCGCCACCACCGTGATGCGCTCCACCGTGCGATCGGTGAGCAGTTCGGTCGCCACCCGCAGACCGAAGGTCGTCTTGCCCGCTCCGGGGGTGGCGACGGCGAGGAAGTCGCGCGGCCTGCGCGTCAGATACTTGGTCAACGCCCGTCGCTGCCAGGCTCGCAGCGGGGCGCCGGTGTCGCCTCTGGCCGCCTTGCCCCCCGCATTCTCGACTTCAGTGCTGGTCACCGTGTTCGTGCACCCTCCTCGCGCGAAAAACCCACCCGATTCTATCCCCGACCGTCGCCCGGGACCGAACCGTCGTCCGCCACGCCGGGCGACGGCCGGATGTCGGGTTCCGGTGTCGATCGTTCATGCTTGTAGACATCGACGACGAACCGACGACTGACCCGATCGACCAGGCGGCCACCCTCGCGGAGGACACCGGATCCCGGCCCGGCCTGGTCGCTGTCGTCCGCGGAATACCGCGTCTGAGCTGGCGGACCATCGTCAAGAGTTGGGACGATTCGATCATCGGCTGGGCGGCCCAGGCCGCTTTCTGGCAGGCACTGTCCCTACCGCCGCTGCTGCTCGGCGTGCTCGGCAGCCTCGGGTACATCGCCGGATGGTTCGGTCCCGACACGATCGTGATCATCAACGACCGCATCCTGTCCTTCGCGGAACGGACCTTCACCGAGTCGGTGGTCGACGACCTGATCGCCCCGACTCTGGAGAACGTCCTCGGTCGCGGCCGGGTCGCGGTCGTGTCGGTGGGCTTCCTGCTCTCCCTGTGGGCCGGTTCATCGGCGATGTCGTGCTTCGTCTCGTCGATCGCCAACGCGCACGGACAGAATCAGATCCGAAACCCGGTCTGGCAGCGGATCTTCGCGCTGATCATCTACCTGTTCTTCCTGATCTCGTGCGTGCTGATCCTGCCGCTCGTCGCCCTCGGGCCGACGTACCTGCGGGAGATCGTGCCGCCGTCGTGGGATCCGGCGATCAGCGATCTCGTCGACTGGGGATACTTCCCGTTCGTGGGCCTCGTCCTCATCGGCGTCCTCGTGCTGCTGTACCGCTTCGCGCTGCCCCACCCGCTCCCCTGGCACCGGCTGATTCCCGGCGCTCTGCTGGCCGGGGTCTTCTTCTGGCTCGCGACGTACGTGCTGCGCTTCTACCTCACGTCGCTGACACAGACCGGCTACACCTACGGTGCGTTGGCGACACCGATCGCGTTCCTGCTCTTCACGTTCTTCCTCGGGTTCGCGATCGTCCTCGGGGCCGAGCTCAACGCCTCGATCGAGGAGTTGTGGCCCGCGAAGAGCAGCGGTGGCGTGGTCCGCAGCTGGATGACCAGTCAGACCACCGAACTCACCGACACGCTGCGCAATCGGGCGCTTCCGGGACGGCCCGGAAACCCCGACCGCTGAGCGTCACTTCTTCATCTTCGCGTGGATCTTCTTGCACTTCTCGCACACCGGGGAGCCGGGTTTGGCGGACTTCGTCACCGGGAAGACCTCACCGCACAGTGCGATCACGTGGGTGCCCATCACGGCGCTCTCCGCGATCCGATCCTTCTTCACGTAGTGGAAGACCTTGGGCGCGTCGTCGTCGGATCCCTTCCGCTCATCGGTGTCGGTCCTCTCGTCGAGATCCGTGCGTTCGTCGATGTCCGGGCGTTCAATCGTCTCAGTAGCCATGAATCCATTGTGACGCACTGTGGGAGACTGGAGGTCATGGCGGACCGACAACGACGCGACGAGAACCACGGCGCAGACGATCAGAGCTTCCTGATCACCAGCGCCGAGCCCGACCTCGACGCAGAGTTCCGAGCCCGTAAACGCAAGTACATCCTGCTCATGTCGGTGCGGTTTCCCGCCCTCATTCTCGCGTCGCTGGTCTACGTCTGGACGCAGAACGGGTGGTACGCGCTCGCGATCATCCTCGTCTCCATCCCCATCCCGTGGATCGCGGTGCTCAAGGCCAACGACCGCGAGCCGCGCAAGCGCGGCGAGGTGCCCACCTACCATTACGGCAGCCATGAGACGGTGCAGCCGGAGATCGCCGCGCAGCCGGCTCCCGGCGACCGATACACCGACGACGCCGCGCACCCGGTGATCGATGCCGCCCCGGACGATCAGGACGATTCCAGTGACGGGAGTTCGGACGGCAGCGGGTCGGACGGCAGCGGGTCGGACGGCAGCGGGTCGGACGGCGGCGGGGGTCTTCCGCGCGGCCCGCGCTCGTGAGCCCTTCCCCGAACAACTTCTCCGAACACCTTCCCTGAGCAATTTCCCCCTGAGCAATTTCCCTAAGTAACTTCTCAGCAACCCCGGGGAACCTTTCGGCCCCTCGACGCGTTGAACCCAGTGAACGCATCGATGATCCGCATCCCACAGGAGGTCGCATGGCTACCACGACGATTGCCCGCCCCGAAGCACGTTCCACCGCTCGAGTCCGCCCCCCGATGACCGAGCAGGATCTGGATGCACAGTCGCCGTCGGCCGACCTGGTTCGCGTCTACCTCAACGGAATCGGTCGCACCGCCCTGCTGAACGCCGAGCAGGAGGTCGATCTGGCCAAGGCCATCGAGGCCGGCCTGTACGCGAAGCACCTGCTCGCGACCAAGAAGCGCCTGGGCCCGGCGAAGAAGCGTGACCTGGCGATCCTCGTCCGCGAGGGCGAGCAGGCGCGCGCCCACCTTCTGGAGGCGAACCTCCGCCTCGTGGTCTCCCTGGCCAAGCGGTACACCGGCCGCGGAATGCCGCTGCTCGATCTGATTCAGGAGGGCAACCTCGGACTGATCCGCGCGGTCGAGAAGTTCGACTACGCAAAGGGATTCAAGTTCTCGACGTACGCCACGTGGTGGATCCGCCAGGCGATCAGCCGCGGCATGGCGGATCAGAGCCGCACCATTCGACTCCCGGTCCACCTGGTCGAGCAGGTCAACAAGCTGGCGCGAATCCGCCGGGAACTGCACCAGCAGCTCGGCCGCGAGGCCACCGACGAGGAGCTCGCCCTCGAATCGGGGATCCCGGCGACCAAGATCGCGGACCTGATGGATCACAGTCGCGACCCGGTGAGCCTGGACATGCCGGTCGGCAACGACGAGGAGGCCCCGCTGGGCGACTTCATCGAGGACGCCGAGGCCACCTCGGCGGAGACCGCTGTGATCGCGAACCTGCTGCACTCGGACATCCGGTCGGTGCTGGCAACGCTCGACGAGCGTGAGATGCAGGTGATCACCATGCGGTACGGACTCGACGACGGCCAGCCCCGCACCCTCGACCAGATCGGTCGCGCCTTCGGACTGTCGCGCGAGCGCGTCCGCCAGATCGAACGCGACGTGATGGGCAAGCTCCGCGAGGGGGATCGCGCCGAGAAGCTGCGCGCTTACGCGAGCTGATCGTCAACCGAGACGTCTGGGCCCGGTGTCGGCGAGAGTCGGCACCGGGCCCACCCTTATCTGCGAGCCGAGCACCGACACCCCCTCCGACGACGTCAGAATCGGATCGAGAGTCAGCTCCCTGATCTCCGGAACGTCGTTGACCAGAGCGGACACCCGCTGCAACAGATCGACCAGGGCCTCCGGGTCGGTCCCGTCCTCCTCGAGGAGGGTCTGAACGCTCGGTTCGACCACGAGGTCGCGCGCGTCCTGCTCGGTCAGCGGCACCGAGCGGAATGCGCGGTTGCCGAGCGCTTCGAACAGCCGGCCCGAGAGCCCGAAGGAGATCAGCGGACCGAACGCGGGGCTGTCGGAGACGGTCACGCACAGTCCGATCCCCTTGGGCGCCATCTTCTGCACCTGCAGGACCGCGTCGCCGGTGAGCGCCTGAAGTTCGGTGAACGCGGTGATCACCGCCGTCGCATCGGACAGATCGAGCCGTGCCCCCTCCCGGTCGACACGGCCCACCCATGTCGGCGACGTCGCCTTGACGGCCACGGGGAAGCCGAGCTCACGCGCGGCCGCCGATGCCTCGTGCATCGACCGCACGTCGCGGAACGGCACCACGTCGATGCCGTACTGGCCGAGAACGAATGCGCCCTCCCGCGGGGTCAGCGAGCGCTCGGTCTCCTCCATCGCCTCGCGGACGAAACTGCGCGCGTCTTCGGGCCGGGCGTCGGGGACGGCGGCCGGTCGGGAGACGGGCCGCGCCCGCCAGCGGGCGTATCGCCAGGCCTGAGCGAGCGCGCTGGCCGCGCGTTCGGGCGTCGGATACGAGGGGATCGATCCGCGGGCGGGAACACCGTCGCTCCCCGTCCGGGACAGTCCGGGCGGGACGCCCTCGACGGCGAGGAAGGTCGTGACGACGGGCTTGCTCGGCACGTCTCCCCCGTCGTCGGCCCGCGTGGCGTCCATGAGTCCGCGGGCGTAGTCCGCGGCGTCGACGGCGACCGGCGGAACGAAGACGACGATCACCGCGTCGACGCCGTCATCGTGCATCGCCGTCGACACGGCGTCGCTGAGCGCCTCTCGGGTCACGGCCGGACCCAGGTCCTGCGTCGTCACGACGTCGAGGCCCGACGAGCGGGCGGTGTTCGCGGCCAACGAGGCGATGACCGACGAATTCCCGATGATCGCCGTCCGCGGGCCCGCCGGCAGCGGCTGGTACGCGAGGACCGTCGCGCAGTCGAAGAGCTCCGCGATCGTCTCCACCTGGATGACGCCCGCCTGTTCGAGCACCATCTGCGCCACGCGGTCGTCCCGGACGGGTCCGGTCCGCTGCGCGTGGACCGGTGACATGGCGCCGCTGCCCGATTTGATCGCGACGATCGGCTTCTTGGACGCCACCCGCCGGGCGATCCGCCCGAATTTGCGGGGATTGCCGAAACTCTCGAGGTAGAGCAGCACGACATCGGTGTCGTCATCGGTGTCCCAGTACTGCAGGACGTCGTTTCCGGACACGTCGGCGCGGTTGCCCGCGGACACGAAACTCGACAGCCCCAGCTGCCGGTGGGCCGCCGTGTCGAGGATCGCGATCCCGAGTGCCCCCGACTGGCAGAAGAAGCCGACTCGTCCCGGACCGGGGATGCGAGGCGCCAGGGACACGTTGAGCGCCACGTCGGGATGATTGTTGACGACGCCGAGTGCGTTGGGGCCGACCAGCCGCATGCCGTGCGCACGCACCTGCTCGGTGAGTCGGCGCTCGCTGTTGAGCCCCTCCTCCCCGCGTTCGCCGAAACCGGCGGACACGATCACGAGGGTCCGCACACCTTTGGCGAGCGCATCGTCGAGGACACGGTCGATTCCCGCCGCGGGAACGGCGATCACCGCGAGGTCGACCGGGTCGGGGATGTCGCGCACCGTCGGATACGCGCGGATCCCGCGCACGGACGGCGGCGGTACGCGCCCGCCGCGGGTCGCCGTCGCGCCGCGGGCGTCGGACGAACCCCCAGCATCCGGTCCCCCGGCATCCGAGCCCCCGGCACCCGGTCCGTTGACCGGGAACACCGGCCCGGTGAACCCGGCGGCGAGGACGTTGGCGAGCAGGACGTTGCCGACCTTCTTCGGGTCCGTCGACGCCCCGATGACCGCCACCGACGCGGGACGCAGCAGGTTGGCGATGGATCGCGCCTCCGAGGCGCGTTCGCGGGCGTTGCGGACCGACAGGAGCGCCTCGGTCGGGTCGATGAGGAACTCCACGTGGACGGTGCTTCCGTCGAACGCACGGCTCACCTGGTAGCCGGCGTCGCGGAACACCGCCACCATGTTCGGATTCTCCGAGAGGACCTCGGCTTCGAAACGGGCGAACCCGTTCTCCGCGGCCGCTCCGGCGAGGTGCTCGAGGAGGATCGGTCCGAGTCCGCGCCCCTGGTGCGCGTCGGCCACCACGAACGCCACCTCCGCCGATGTCGGCTTACCGTCTTGGGCCAGTCCCTCGTACAGGCCCATGGCGATCACCTCGTCGCCGAGGAAGGCCAGCAGGGCGACGCGGTTCCGGTAGTCGACGGTCGTCATCCGAACCACTTCGCGGGGCGGCAACGTCGGTGTCGGCCCGAAGTACCGCATGTACCGCGTTCGTTCGCTGAGCCCGTCGTGGAAGGCGACGAGCCGATCGGCGTCCTCCGGGACGATCGGCCGCAGATGCACCACCCCGCCGTCGGACGCCAGGACGTCGGCCGCCCACTGGCGCGGATACTCGCTGGGTCTCTGGACGTCAGTCACGCGGGTCCTCCGGGTCCAGGCCGTGCAGGGGGAAGACCGCGCGGCGAGTGGCGATGATGGCTTTGTCGGTCTGCCGTTGGGCGGCCTCCGCAACTCCCGGCGGCGGCTCGGCTCCGGCGTCCCCGTCCCAGGGTACGTAGTCGACACTTCCGCCGTCACCCATCGTGGCCTCCGGCGGACGCGCATAGTCCGGGTGCACGGTTGACCCCAGTTCCCGTGCAGCCGTGAGCCATTCGTCTCCGATAGGGGTCGTGGGGGCCACGTCTCGGTCGAGGGCCGCCGCGATCAGATGCGTCCAGCTCCGCGGTACGACGTTGACCACTCCGTACCCGCCGCCGCCGACCGCCAGCCACCGCCCCTCGCAGTGCTCGTCGGCGAGCGAACGCAGCGCCCGCACCGCCGCTGCGTGCCCCTCGACCGTCAACGCCAGATCGGTCAGCGGATCGTCGCGATGACTGTCGACCCCGATCTGCGTGACCAGGATCTGCGGCTTGAACGCCGCGACCATCGACGGCACCACTGCGTGGAACGCCCGCAGCCACAGCCGATCCCCGAGGCCGGGCATCAGGCCGACGTTCACGGCGGTTCCGGCCGCGTCGCCCTGGCCGACCTCGGTCGGCCAGCCCGTACCGGGCCACAGGGTCGCCGGATGCTGGTGCAGCGAGACCGTCATGACCCGCGGGTCGTTCTCGAACTGCGCCTGCACACCGTCTCCGTGATGGGCGTCCACATCGATGTAGGCGATGCGGTCGTAGCCGTTCGCCAGCAGCCATTCGATCGCGATGGCGCAGTCGTTGTAGATGCAGAATCCGGCGGCATGCCCCTTCATCGCATGATGCATGCCGCCGCCGATGTTGACCGCGCGACGCACCGTCCCCGACGCGATCGCCCGGGCCGCCGCCAATGAACCGCCCACCAGCATCGACCCGGCGTCATGCATGCCCTCGAAGATGGGGTTGTCGGCGCTGCCGAGTCCGAAGAGCCGTTCGAGCACCGGTCCGTTGACGGACGCCGCGCCGTGACTGACGGCCCGGACCGCGTCCACGTACCCCTGCGAGTGGACCGTCGTCAACACCGAGTCGTCGACCGAGAGCGGCTCCGCGGTCTCCACGCCGTCGAGCACACCGAGACTGCGCGACAGCGACATCGTCAACGCCAACCGAACCGGGCTCATCGGGTGGGTGTAGGCCCACTTGTAGTCCATGAAGTGTTCGCTCCAGATGACCGCCGCGTTCATCGCATCGCCTCGTTCCGTGACACCGTGACCCTCGTCGGCGTCAGCCGGGAGGGAGTTCCACGTCACGCTATCGCTTCGGGTGCCGAGTGCACGCCACTCGGGACGACACGACGTCCACCCGTGGTTGAGAAGTGCAGGTAACCTGAACGAAAGCGAAAGGACTGAGGCTTCCGTGAATGATCTTGTCGATACCACAGAGATGTATCTGCGGACGATCTACGACCTCGAAGAGGAGGGGATCGTCCCGCTGCGCGCCCGGATCGCCGAACGCTTGGAGCAGAGCGGACCGACCGTCTCCCAGACGGTGGCACGCATGGAGCGCGACGGCCTGCTCCGGGTCGCCGGCGACCGCCATCTCGAACTGACCGAGAAGGGCCGTAATCTGGCCGTCTCGGTGATGCGCAAGCATCGCCTCGCCGAGCGCCTGCTCGTCGACGTCATCGGACTGCCGTGGGATCAGGTCCACGATGAGGCCTGCCGGTGGGAGCACGTGATGAGCGAGGAGGTCGAGCGCCGCCTCGTCGAGGTCCTCGACAATCCGACCACCTCGCCCTACGGCAACCCGATTCCCGGCCTCGACCTGCTGGGTCTGGAGCTCACCGCGGTCGAGGACGAGGCCGTGCGGCTGGTCGATCTGCCGCAGGGCGAATCCGCCGTCGTCATCGCGCGGATGTCGGAGCACGCGCAGTCCGATCCGGAGGTGATCTCCGATCTCCGTCGCGGAGGGATCGTCCCCAACGCTCGCGTCACGGCGAACGTGACTCCCCGCGCGGTGATCATCAGCGTGCCGGGCCACGACGGGATGACCCTCTCGTCCGAGCTCGCACACGCGATCTTCGTCATCAAGAGCTGACGGGGAGTCAGGCGGCCTCGTAGACGGGCGGCGGCAGGCGGACCCCCAGGCGGTTCGCCACAGCGTAGGCGACCTCGGTGAGACCGATGAGCGAACTCGGACGCATCCCGTGCGCGAGCGCGGTGTCGAGGAGGTCGACGAGGCCGTAGTCGGGGTCCGCGGCGCGCGCCACGTCGAATGCGGCCGACGCGTACACCCCTTCACCGGCCATGTAGTGCAGATGGCCCAGGAGCGTCGCTGCGGCGGCACATGCGTGGCCGGACAGCCGTCGGGCGAGACGGCGCCACAGGTCTTCGGCGCTCGGGCGCAACCCGGTCACCGCGAGTCCGAGCAGCGCGTCACGGACGTGCACCGATACCAGGGCGTCGGCCAGTGCGTTCGTCTCGTCGCAGGTGAGGTCGGTGTGTCCGGCCGCGAAGTCGTCGACGACGGCCAACACCGAGGCCAGTGCTCGCGCATCGGCGACGTCGGGAGCATGCGCGGTCGGCTCGGGCACCGTCTCGTGGCAGGACCGCGGATCATCGCAGTGCGCCTCCCTGGTCAGCAGCGCGGCGATCTCCGATCGCCGCGCCAGGATCCGGCGGCCCGAGGCGACCGCGCGTTCGAGTGCGGTCGGCGACGCATTGGGGTCGCTCAGGGTGCCGCCGGCGAGGATCGCGCCCGGAAACGGGCATCCGGGCGTCCGATCGACGCCGGGCACCCAGACGGTCCGCCAGGGTGTTCCGGCGTCGGCGGCGGTCATCGCGAACGCGGCCGAGAGTCCGCCCGCGGATCGGAAGGCCCGATCGACGGCGAGGGCCGTTCCGCGCCACCGCGGTGACCTCGCGA
The DNA here is from genome assembly GCF_000423025.1 of Gordonia shandongensis DSM 45094. GTDB lineage: Bacteria > Actinomycetota > Actinomycetes > Mycobacteriales > Mycobacteriaceae > Gordonia > Gordonia shandongensis. The sequence continues at coordinate 134,745 of NZ_AUHE01000002.1, read as the reverse complement.
CGAGCCGGTCATCGATGAACACCGCCACCGTCCCGACCGTCCCGTAGTCGGCCGCCAGCGCACCCAGGCGGTCGAAGAGGTCCCGCATCGTGGGCGCCGGCGAGCCGTCGGGCGTCAGTTCGAGATCGTGACGCATCGTGGCCGTGATCGTGCGGGCGTCGCGGAAGGCGATCAGGACCACCGACCGTTCCGGGAGAAACCCGAGGAGTCCGGGAACGGCTGCGAGCAGTGGACTCGGATCGTGGTAGCCGCCGGTGCCGTCCGGCCGCAGGACGTGCTGTGTGTTCGTCATGGTCACAGCGTCGGGCGCCCGCGCGCCGAGGGGAATGCCCGCACGGCCGCTGTGCAGCGTTTCGGTTCTCATCCACAGTTCCGTCAGGGCCGATGGGCGCCGATCGGGTCCGCGGCCGGCCCCTCAGGACGGCGCGGCGAAGGCGCGTCGTCGAGCGTCGTCGAACAACGCGCGTGTCGCCGAGTTCTCACCGTCGGAGAGTTCCCCCGCGTCGGCGGGTCTGCGGTTGTGGACGTACACGCGGATGTCGCCGCGCTGCGCCATCCATTCGGTGATCGCCGACTGCGGCGCGGTGAATCCGGGCTGAGCGACCCCCATGCGGACCGTGCGGTCGATCCGGGCGATACCGGCGTCGTCGTCGACGTCGCGCACCTGCGTGTGGACGACCGTGCCGACCGTGCCGCCCAGGGCGAACTCACCGCAGCGTCGGGCGCCGTCGACATAGTCGGCGAAGCCGTCGGTCGCACGGACCAGGAGGACGGTCAGGGTGCCGCCCGCCGCCCCGCCCGGCCCCACGCGTACGACCGCACTGTCGGCGTCGACCGGCGCCGGCGTGCAGTCGGCCGGGTCGTTCCCGCCCCGCAGGGGACGGAAGGTGATGTCCGCGAGCACACCGCGCGCTGCCGCCCCGGACATCGAGGTCGCCCGACCGTAGGGGAAGTCGGTCACGGGGACCGCCCGTTCGCTCAGGTCCGCGGCCGGTATCGGGCGGCCGGGAACCGAGCACGCGACCGCAGCCGCTACGACAACGGCCATACCGGCAACAAACTTCACTCCAGTAACAGGGCGCACGCCTCCACTCTGCCACCGGTGCACCCCGACGTGGGAATGACCCGCCGGGCATCCGTGTTGAACCCGATGAGTCCCATACGGGACAATGATCGAAACGTCTCCGAGCGCTGATTCAGCGACCCAGGATTCAGTGATCGATGATTCAGCGGACATGAAGGGAGAGGCCATGGACGATCGGCCCCACGAGCCCCGCGCCCTCTACGAACTCGAGTTCCCGGCACCTGCCGTCTCGGGCGCCGACGGCGACGGCCCCGTGCTGATCCACGCACTGGAGGGCTACGCCGACGCGGGTCATGCCGTATCGCTGGCAGCCACGCACCTGCGCGAGGCCCTCGACTCCGAGCTCGTCGCCACGTTCAACGCCGATGAGCTGATCGACTACCGGTCGCGTCGACCGATGATCTCGTTCAACGGCGAGCGCTTCGAGTCGATCGACATGCCGTCGTTGACGGTGCACGCCGTCCGCGACAACGCCGGCGTCCCGTTCCTGCTCCTCGACGGTCCGGAGCCCGACCTGCGTTGGGAGCAGTTCACGACCGCGATCACGGCACTCGCCGAACACTTCGACGTCTCCCAGGTGATCGGACTCAACTCGATCCCGATGGCGGTGCCGCACACCCGGCCCTCGTCGGTCACGGCCCACGGCAACGACTCCGCGGCGCTGGGCGACCTCAACCGCTGGGGCAACGACATGAAGCTCCCCTCGAGCGCATCGATGCTCCTGGAGCTCCGACTCGGCGAGACCGGGTACCGGACGGCGGGCCTGTCGGTGCATGTCCCCCACTACCTCGCCCAGGCGAACTACCCCGGGGCCTCGGCCGCGCTCATCCAGGCGATCGGCACCGTGTCGGGCCTCGAACTCCCCGTCGCCGCCCTCGAGAACGCCGCGGAGAACATGCGCGAACAGATCGACGGCGAGGTCGAGTCCAACGAGGAGGTCGCCTCGGTCGTCACGTCGCTGGAGAACCAGTACGACGCGTACATGCGCGCCAAGGACGAACAGGCCTCCCTGCTGGCCGCCGATCAGGAGATGCCCTCGGGTGACGAGATCGGCGCCGAGTTCGAGCGTTTCCTGGCCGAGCACGCGGCCGAGTTCGGCGACGATGACGACTCCGCCGGACGTGATCTCAGCTGAGTTCCGACCTGGCCTCACCCGAGCCCCCCGACCCCGGTCCCCCCGCCCCCGAGCCTCTCGCTCCCACCGCGGACGAGGACGTCGGCTTCGAGCGTTTCACCGACTGGTGGTCGGCCCGCGGGATCGACCTGTACCCGCACCAGGAGGAGGCGCTCCTGGAGCTGGTGTCCGGCAGCAACGTCATCCTGGCGACCCCCACGGGGTCCGGTAAATCGCTGGTCGCCTCGGGCGCCGTGTACTTCTCGCTCGGGCGCGGCAAGAGGGCGTACTACACGGCCCCCATCAAGGCGCTGGTCAGCGAGAAGTTCTTCGATCTGTGCGACCAGTTCGGCGCCGACCGGGTCGGCCTGCTCACCGGGGACGCCTCGGTGAACGTCGATGCGCCGATCATCTGCGCGACCGCCGAGATCGTGGCGAACATCGCGTTGCGCGACGGACCGGCGTCGGACGTCGGCGTCCTGATCGCCGACGAGTTCCACTACTACGGCGAGTCCGACCGCGGCTGGGCCTGGCAGGTCCCGCTCATCGAACTGCCCGATCCCGCGCCGGACGTCGCCTCGAACGAGCAGCCGCAGTTCCTGCTCATGTCGGCGACCCTGGGCAGCGTGGACTTCTTCGTCTCCGATCTCACCGACCGCACCGGCCGGTCGACGGTGGCGGTGACGGGTGCGCAGCGACCCGTCCCGCTGGAGCACAGCTACGCCATGACCCCGGTCCACGAGACGATCGAATCGCTCATCGAGGCCGGACGCGCGCCGGTGTACGTCGTGCACTTCACCCAGCAGCAGGCGGTCGAACGCGCCCAGGCCCTCCTGTCGGTGAAGATCTGCTCAAAGGAGGAGAAGGCCGCCATCGCCGAGGCGATCGGCGACTTCCGCTTCCAGACCGGTTTCGGCGCGACGCTCTCGAAGCTGCTGCGGGCGGGGATCGGCGTGCACCACGCGGGCATGCTGCCGAAGTACCGGCGACTGGTCGAGAGACTGGCGCAGGCCGGCCTGCTCAAGGTCGTCGCGGGTACCGACACGCTCGGTGTCGGCATCAACGTCCCGATCCGCACGGTCCTGTTCGCGGGGCTGACGAAGTTCGACGGGCACCGTGTCCGACGCCTGCGTGCGCGCGAGTTCCATCAGATCGCCGGGCGCGCCGGCCGCGCCGGATACGACACCGTGGGATACGTCGTCGCCCAGGCCCCGGAGCACGACGTGGAGAACACCCGAGCCCTGGCCAAGGCCGGCGACGACCCGAAGAAGCGCAAGAAGGTGGTTCGCCGTAGACCGCCGGACGGCTTCGTCAGTTGGAGCGACAAGACGTTCGAGGCGCTCGTCGAGGCGCCCGACGAGGAACTGCGTTCACACTTCCGCATGAACACGGCGATGCTCATGGAGGTCCTCGAACGTCCCGGTGACTGTTTCGCGGCGCTCCGTCATCTGCTGGAGGCCAACCACGAGCCGCGGTCTCGTCAGTTGGCGCACATCAGGCACACGATCGCGCTGTACCGCGACCTGATCGACACGGGCATCGTCGCACGGCTCGACACTCCCGCCGCCGATGGTCGCCACGTGGAGCTCTCGGTCGATCTGCCGGAGAACTTCGCGCTGACGAACCCCCTGTCGGCGTTCGCCGTCGCCGCCTTCGACCTTCTCGACAGTGGATCGAGCACCTACGCGCTCGATGTGATCTCCATCCTGGAGTCGACGCTCGACGATCCGCGCCAGGTCCTCATGGCGCAGCGTCGTCGCGCCCGCGACGAGGAGATGGCGCAGATGAAGGCCGACGGCGTCGAGTACGAGGAGCGGATGGATCGGCTGGAGGAGATCTCCTGGCCGCAACCCCTCGCCGAGGAGATCGACTTCGCCTACCAGACGTACCGTCGTGGACATCCGTGGCTGGCGAACACTCCGCCGTCCCCGAAGTCGGTCCTCCGTTACATGAGGGAGCGGTCGATGACGTTCGCCGAGTTGATCTCCGACCTCGGACTGGCACGCAGCGAGGGCGTGGTCCTTCGCTATCTCACCGATTGCTATCGGGCGTTGAGCAACGGCCTTCCCATGTCGGCCGTCACCGACGAGATCGAGGACATCACCGATGACCTCGGCGATCTGATCCGCGGCGTGGACTCGAGTCTCATCGACGAGTGGGAGGAACTCACTCGTGTCGGCGCCTCCTGATCACCGCACCGATGACGCTGGCTCGGCGGGAATCGGCTCCACGACGCCGCCGCCGACGACGAGGTCGGCGATGTCGGCGGCGAGGGCCCGATAGGCCTCCGTCCGTCCGGAGGACTCGCGGTAGACCAGCCCGATGGTCCGGCCGGGTCGGGGGGCCGCGAACTCCGCGGTCGCGAGGCTGCCGGACGCGGTCTCGACGGCCTCCGCGGTCTTCGGGATCAGGGTGACACCGAGACCTCCCTCCACGCACTGCACGGCGGTCGTCAGGGACGCCGCACGCGTCTGCCGCAGGTCGGGAGACACGCCCGCGAGCTGACACACCTCCAACGCCTGATCCCGCAGGCAGTGCCCCTCGTCGAGCAGCAACAACGGCAGATCCTCGAGAAGGGTCGGCGACACGTTGCGTCGGCCCGCCAACGGATGCTCATGCGGGAGGGCCAGGACGAAGTCTTCGGCGTACATCGGGATCTCCCCGATGCCGCGCGCGTTCGCCGGCAGTGCCAGCACCGCCGCGTCGAGGGCGCCGTCGCGCAGTTGGCTGAGCAGCCGGTCGGTCTGGTCCTCGACGACCAACAGGTTCAACGTCGGTCGACGCTCCCCGAGCCCGTGCAACACGCGCGGGAGGATGTACGGGGCGATCGTCGGGATGAACCCGAGACGGAGGCTTCCCGACAGCGGGTCGAGGTCGCCGTGGGCGTCGAGGAGGAAATCGTCGACGGCGTCGCAGACGGCGACGGCCGAGCCGAGGAGACGCCGCCCCTCCGCGGTCAGCATGACTTTGCGGGTCGTCCGCTCCACCAGCGTGACACCGAGTCCCGCCTCCAGACCCGCCAGAGACTGTGACAACGACGGCTGGCTCACACCCAGATCGGCTGCCGCAGAACCGAAGTGGAGCCGTTTGGCCACCGCGACGAATGCTCGAACAGCACTGATAGGTGGTTGATACTTTTGATCGCTCATACCTATCAGTATAGTGCCTACTATCACATTTGCTTTTCATTTCGGTTCGGGCAGAATGGAGATCACACGGCGGACGGACCGATCGTCCTCACCGCCCGACGTCTTTCCCGAAGCACCACGACACCGTTTTGAAGGAGATCGACTCATGGCTCTGCTCACCATCGGCGACCAGTTCCCGGCCTACAACCTCACCGCTGTGATCGGTGGCGACCTCTCCAAGGTCGACGCCCAGCAGCCCGACGACTACTTCACCACCGTGACCAGCGACGACTACGCGGGCAAGTGGCGGATCGTCTTCTTCTGGCCCAAGGACTTCACCTTCGTGTGCCCCACCGAGATCGCCGCCTTCGGCAAGCTCAACGACGAGTTCGCCGATCGTGACGCCCAGGTGCTCGGCGCCTCGGTCGACAACGAGTTCGTCCACTTCCAGTGGCGCGCACAGCACGACGACCTCAAGACCCTCCCCTTCCCGATGCTGAGCGACCTCAAGCGTGAGCTCGCCGAGGCCGCAGGCGTCCTCAACGCCGACGGCGTCGCCGATCGCGCCACGTTCATCATCGACCCGAACAACGAGATCCAGTTCGTCTCGGTGACCGCGGGCTCCGTGGGTCGCAACGTCGACGAGGTCCTCCGCGTCCTCGACGCGCTGCAGTCGGACGAGCTGTGCGCGTGCAACTGGCGCAAGGGCGACCCGACGATCGACGCCGGCGAGCTCATGACCGCGGGCGTCTGACCGAACAGCGGAAGGAATCGATCACGATGAGCATCGACAACCTCAAGAACGCTCTTCCCGAGTACGCCAAGGACCTCAAGCTCAACCTCTCGTCGATCAGCCGCACGACGGTGCTCGACGAGGAGCAGCTGTGGGGCACGCTGCTGGCCACGGCCGCCGCGACTCGCAACGCCACCGTCCTGCGAGAGATCGCCGACGAGGCCGCCGACAACCTGTCGGCCGAGGCCTACAACGCAGCCCTGGGCGCAGCCTCGATCATGGGCATGAACAACGTGTTCTACCGCGGTCGTGGTTTCCTCGGCGGCAAGTACGACGATCTCCGTCCGGGACTCCGGATGAACATCATCGGCAACCCCGGGGTCGACAAGGTCAACTTCGAGCTCTGGTCGCTCGCGGTCTCCGCCGTCAACGGCTGTGAGCACTGCGTCGGCGCCCACGAGAACGTGGTACGCGAGGCCGGCAAGGACCGCGAGGTGATCTTCGAGGCACTCAAGGCCGCGTCGATCGTCACCGGCGTCGGCCAGGCGATCGACGCCGCGGAGGCGCTCGGCGCCGCGAACGCCTGACCTGCTGCAGCCCGCAGAACACGAGTCCCCGACCGGTGCACCGGTCGGGGACTCGTCTCGTCGACGTAGACTCGGTCGCATCATGTCTGCTCCGGTCATCTCCTATCCCCCGGAACTCCCCGTCAGCGCAGTCCGCGATGAGATCGCCGAGGCCGTCGCCGCCCACCAGGTGGTGGTGATCGCCGGCGAGACCGGATCGGGGAAGACGACCCAGCTCCCCAAGATCTGCCTGGAACTGGGACGCGAATCCATCGGCCACACGCAACCTCGTCGGATCGCGGCCACCTCCGTCGCCCGTCGCATCGCCGACGAGCTGGACACGGAGCTCGGCGGCACCGTCGGCTACCAGGTCCGCTTCACCGACCGCGTCGGCGCCGACACCCGCATCAAGGTGATGACCGACGGAATCCTGCTCCGCGAGATCGGCCGCGACCCGAGCCTCTCGCGCTACGACACGATCATCATCGACGAGGCGCACGAGCGCAGCCTCAACATCGACTTCCTCCTCGGCTACCTCAAGCGACTCCTCCCGTCGCGGCCCGACCTCAAAGTCATCATCACCTCGGCGACCATCGAGCCGGATCGTTTCGCCCGGCACTTCGCCGGACCCGACGACGACGTGCCGATCCTCGAGGTCTCCGGTCGGACGTACCCCGTCGAGGTCCGCTACCGGCCGATCGAGTCCGACGACGACCGTGCCGATCTCGATCAGATCGCCGCCATCGACGCCGCGGTCGGTGAGCTCTGGGCCGTCGAGCGCGGCGACATCCTCGTCTTCCTGCCCACCGAGCGTGACATCCGCGACACGGCGGACGCCCTCGGCCGACGACGCGACGCCGAGATCGTTCCCCTGTTCGCCCGACTGTCCGTCGAAGAACAGCAACGGGTCTTCTCCGCGTCCTCCGGGCGTCGCATCGTCCTGGCCACGAACGTCGCCGAGACGTCCCTGACGGTCCCGGGAATCCGGTATGTCATCGACGCGGGCACGGCGCGGATATCTCGGTACTCCACCCGCACCAAGGTCACGCGCCTCCCCGTCGAACGGGTGTCCCAGGCCAGTGCGCGCCAGCGCGCCGGCCGCTGCGGACGCGTGGCACCCGGAATCTGCATCCGCCTCTACTCCGAGGACGATTTCGACGCACGGCCCGAGTACACCGATCCGGAGATCCTGCGCAGCAACCTCGCCGCCGTCATCCTCTCGATGCTGTCGCTGCGCCTCGGCGACATCGCCGACTTCCCGTTCGTCCAACCTCCCGACTCGCGGGCCGTTCGCGACGGCATGGCGCTGCTGTCCGAGCTCGGCGCCGTCACCGGCACCGACTCCGCAACCGCCCGGCTGACCGCGGCCGGCAAGACGCTCGCGCGCCTTCCGGTGGATCCGCGAGTGGGCCGCATGCTGATCGCCGGCCGCGACAACGGCTGCCTGGACCACATGCTCGTCATCACCTCGGCGCTCACCGTTCCCGATGTGCGCGAGTTCCCCTCGGAGAAACGCGAGGCGGCGACGACCGCGCATCGCAGGCACACGGTTCCCGGATCGGAGTTCCTCGGGCGCGTGGCCCTGTGGAGCTACCTCGCCGAGAAGCGCGCCGAGATGTCCGGCAATCAGTTCCGTCGACTCTGCGAACGGGAGTTCCTTCACTACGTCCGTATTCGGGAATGGATCGACCTGCACCGCCAGCTCTCACGCACCGTCCGCGACCTCGGGTGGCAGATTCCGTCGACCGCGGTCGACGCCTCCGCGATCCACCGCAGTGTCGTCACCGGACTCCTGACCAACATCGGTGCGCGCCAGGATGATTCGCGCGAGTACCTGGGCACCAGGGGGACGAAGTTCATGATCTTCCCCGGTTCGTTCCTCGCCAACAAGCCGCCGAACTTCGTCGTGGCCGCCGAGCTGATCGAGACCTCACGCCTGTTCGCGCACACCGTCGCGGCGATCGAGCCGGAGATCGTCGAGAAGGCCGCCGGCGAGCTCGTCAGCAGGACCTACAGCGAGCCACACTGGTCGACCCGCCGCGGCGCAGTCATGGCCTACGAGAAGGTCACCCTGTACGGCGTCCCGCTCGTCGCGTCACGGCGCGTCACGTACGGATCCATCGACCCGGAGACGGCGCGCGAGATCTTCATTCGCGAGGCCCTCGTCGCGGGGCGGTGGCGAAGCCGCCACGCGTTCGTCACCCACAACGCGGAGCTGCTCGCCGACGCCGAGGATGTCGAGAACAGGGCGCGCCGACGCGACGTTCGACTGTCCGACGACGACGTCTTCGACTTCTACGCCGCTCGCATCCCCGCCTCCGTCGTCTCGACGCGGCATTTCGACTCCTGGTGGAAGAAGGCCTCCCGCACCGATCCGGCGTTGCTCAACCTCCGCACCGAGGACCTCGCCGGGGACGCTCTCCCCACCGCCGCCGACTTCCCCACTGCGTGGCAGCAGGGGCAGACACGACTGGAGCTGCGTTACCACTTCGAGCCGGGGACACCCGACGACGGCGTGACCGCTGTCATTCCGCAGCCACTGCTCGAGCACGTTCGCGACGTCGGTTTCGACTGGCTGGTCCCCGGTATGCGGTCCGAACTGGCGACGGCGCTGATCAAGAGTCTCCCCAAGGGACTGCGGAAGTCCATCTCCCCGGCCTCCCGCTACGCGGACCTGGCATTGGCGGGCTTGACCCCCCGTGCCGAACCGCTTCTCGCCGCACTCGCCAGGGAACTGTCGACGATCTCCGGCGTCACCCTCACTCCCCGGGACTTCCGGGTCGACGCCCTCGCGCCCCACCTGCGCATGCACTTCGCCGTGACCGACGCGTCAGGGGCGGTCATCGCCCGCGACGATCGCCTCGCCGCACTGCGCGAGAACCTCTCCGCAGGTGCCCGCCGCACCGAGAAGGCGCCCCTGCACCGCGCATGGACCGCCGACACGATCGGGACGCTCAGCGAATCCGAGACGGCCACCGTCGCGGGACAGACCGTGACCCGCTACCCGGCACTCGCGACGGTCGCCGGCCGCGGAGTGCGCGTCGTTGCCGCCACGACGGCCGCCGAACGCGACGCACGCGTGCGCGAAGCCGTGACCGAACTGCTCTGCCTGACCGTCTCCGCACCGAGTCGACGACTGGCCTCGTCGTTACCGCCGGAGGGCACCCTGGCACTCAGTCAGAGCCCGTACCCCGATCTCGACAGCCTCCTGGCCGACTGCACCCGTCGCGCCGTCATCGACACCCTCGCCGGGCAGCCCGGCGCCGACGCCGTCCGGTCGCCCGCCGACTTCGCCGACCTGTCGTCGCGCGTCGCGCCGACCGTCCGCGCCGCCGCACCCGAGTACTTCGATGCGACCGTCCGAGCTCTCACCGAATACACCGCGGTGCGCCGCGGTGTGGACGACCGTTCCGGGACACTCGCCGCCGACGATGTCGCCGAACAGCTGGCCGATCTGGTCTTCGACGGGTTCGTCGCCGCGACGGCCCTCGAGCACCTGCAGTCGCTCCCCCGCTACCTCACGGCGGCGCGTCTGCGTCTGGACGCCCTGCCCACAGCCGGTGCGCGCGACAACGATGCGATGGCCGCCATCGACCGGATCGTCACGGTATGGAACCGACGCCTCGCCCAACTCCCCGAGTCCCGCCACGCTGATCTCAGCGACATGGTCCAGTGGCGGCTGGAGGAACTGCGGGTCAGCTTGTTCGCGCAGCAGCTCGGCACCCGCGGTTCGGTCTCCGAGCGACGCATCATCGCGGCCATCGAATCGTTCACCTGACCCGCGATGCCGCCCGGTCTCGCGCGCAACCTCGTCAGTCGCGATCGCGCCGCAAGTCGTCGATCTCTCGTTGGAAATCGTCGGCCGACTCGAACGACCGGTATACCGACGCGAACCGCAGGTAGGCCACCTCATCCAACTCGCGCAGGGGCTTGAGGATCGCGAGTCCGACCTGGTTGCTCGGAATCTCGGCCGACCCCGAGGCCCTCACCGCGTCCTCCACCCGAGCCGCAAGTTTCGCCAACGCGTCCTCGTCGACCGAACGCCCCTGACATGCACGACGCACACCCTTCATCACCTTCTCGCGAGAGAAGGGTTCGGTCACGCCGGTCCGCTTGACCACCGACAGGACCGCCGCCTCCACGGTGCTGAACCGTCGTCCACAGTCGCTGCACGCCCGACGGCGACGAATGGCCATTCCATCGTCCGCCACGCGGGAGTCCACAACTCGGGTGTCGTCGTTCTTGCAGAACGGGCATCGCATATCACGAGACTACCCGCCGGCCTTCGGCATCCCGCGCGTCACCTGTGGCGAAGTCATCCGCAGCGGCTCACCTGTAGTCTGGCGCGACCAACGCCTGACCGACGTGCAGACCCGACGTCTCCAGCCCGTTGAGCCGTCGCAACTGTCCGATGACACCGTCCGCCGGCAGGTCGGGGGCGATGCGCTGCGCCAACGAGGTCAGCGACTCGCCCGAACGGACGTACACGACCTGCGTCGCCGCGGGACTCTCGGGCACGGCGGCGTCCTGGTAGCCGGCGCCGACGATCGCGATCAGCCACACCAGTCCCGCCAGGACGGTCCCGACCAGCAGGGCCGTCACCCAGACGCCCGCCGGTCGGCCGACCGACCGTCGCACCCGCGTCGGATCGTCTCGCCGCTCTCCGACCCGGGACTGCGGCGCCTCCCGATGCGGGCCCCTTCCGACACGACGGTCCCCCGTCACGGCATGCGGTCGACTCGGCGCCCGGCCCGTCGGCCGGCAGACCGTATGCGGCACCGCCGTCCCACAGCGATGCCGAACCGCACGCCGGTCCCGGGTGGTGCTGCCGCGGTCCTGGGCGGTGCCCCTGCGATCCCGAATGGAATCGCGAGACTCGGGTGTGGCCGGGTCCGTCATCAGGGTGGCGCTCATCGGTCGCTCCTATCGTTCACGTGTTCGAAAGAACTTATGTTCGATAGTTAACACGATGGGTCTGACAAATCCAGACACGCCTCGAACAATTGTTTGAGTTCTGTGACCTATTCAACTACCGTCGGGACCATCGATCGAACACAGCCGACGAAAGGCCCGACCGTGAGCGACACCCCCGATCCGATGCTCTCCACCGCGACGCTGGAGGCATCGCTGACCCAGCGCCAGCGCGAGGTCCTCGAAGTGATCCGCTCCTCGGTCCGCGAGCGCGGCTATCCGCCGAGCATCCGTGAGATCGGTGAGGCCGTCGGCCTCACCTCGACCTCGTCCGTCGCACACCAGCTCCGGACCCTCGAACGTCGCGGCCTGCTCAAACGCGATCCGCATCGACCCCGGGCCGTCAATGTGCGCGACGACCAGCGGACACCGCCCTCGGGCGGGGCCGCCGCCGCGCAGGACGAATCGCTGCCCACCCCGACGTTCGTCCCCGTCCTGGGACGTATCGCGGCCGGCGGTCCGATCCTCGCCGAACAGGCGGTCGAAGAGGTCTTCCCGATGCCCCGCGAACTCGTCGGCGACGGCTCCCTGTTCATGCTGCGCGTCGTCGGCGAGTCGATGGTCGACGCGGCGATCTGCGACGGCGACTGGGTCGTCGTGCGCCAGCAGAACGTCGCCGAGAACGGCGACATCGTCGCCGCGATGATCGACGGTGAAGCCACGGTGAAGACGTTCAAGCGAGTCGACGGACACGTGTGGCTCATGCCCCACAACGAACACTTCGAGCCGATTCCCGGTGATGACGCCGCCGTTCTCGGCAAGGTCGTCACCGTCATGCGGCGAGTCTGACGGTCAACGCTCCACCGCGGTCCGGGCCGCCTCCCGCGCGCCGTGAGCATCTCTCGCCGCACAGGCGCCGCGCGCGGCATCCCGACACGCCGCCATCGTGGTGTCGCCGAGGCGCACTCCCACGGCCGGCACGGCGGCCGGAGCCGCTGACAGTGAGCTGACACCCAGCCCCACCAGCACACACGCCAGCAACGGATCGGCCGCGGCCTCACCGCAGACCCCCACCGGCACGTTCCGTGCCCGCCCCGCGTCGCAGACACGGGAGATCAGTGAGAGGACCGCGGGCTGCCACGGGTCGGTCAGCGCCGCCAGCTCGGGCGACGAACGGTCCGCGGCCATCGTGTACTGCGTCAGGTCATTGGTCCCGATCGAGACGAAGTCGACCTCCGCGGCGATCGCATCCGCCAGCAGTGCCGCCGACGGCACCTCGATCATCACCCCCGCCACCAGGCCGCGAGCCCGGACCCGTCGTGCGAAGTCCCGCGCCTCCGTCGGTGTCGCGACCATCGGAGCCATCACCCACGGAGTCCGAGACGCCCCGTCGGCGGCCCGCGCGATGGCGTCGAGTTGCGCATCGCGGATCGCGGGGTGACGCTGCGCGATGCGGTCTCCGCGTATCCCCAGTGCGGGATTCTCCTCCGTCGGATGGTCGATGAATCCCAACGGCTTGTCGGAGCCCGCATCGAGCGTTCGAATCACCACGGTATGCCCGTCGAAGATTTCGATCACGTCCCGATACAGGGCCGCCTGCTCCTCGACGGTCGGTTCGGCGGCCCGTTCGAGGAAGGCGAGCTCCGTGCGGAACAGTCCGACGCCGTCGACCGGGTACCGCGCGGCGACGCGAGCCGATCGGCCGTCGGACACGTTCGCACGGAGCGCCACCGCGTGGCCGTCCGACGTCCGACCGGCACCCCGCCACTGCGCCGTCCGCTGCGCGGCCTCCCGAGCGGCGTCGACGGCGGCGCCGATGAGCGCCGGATCGGGGTCGAAGCCCACGGTGCCCCCGTGACCGTCGACGAAGCACATTCCGCCGTCGACGACGCCGTCGAGCCCGCGTGCCGCGACCACGCAGGGGATGTCGAGCTGCCGGGCGATGATCGCCGTGTGCCCGCTCGGGCCGCCCCGACTCAACCCGATGCCGACGACCCTGCTCGGGTCCAGGTCCGCGACGTCCGCCGGCGCCAGATCCGCGGCGATGAGGATCGACGGTTCGTCGGGGATCGTGATTCCCGGCTCCGGCTCGCCGCGCAGTTCGGCGACCACCCGGTCACGGACATCCTCGAGATCGGTGATCCGGTCGGCCATGACGCCGCCGAGGTCGGCGAACATGGCGGTGAATCTGGCGGTCGCGGCGACGGCCGCGGATTCCGCCGTGGCACCCGCATCGATCGCGGTCCCCGCCGCAGCCGCCCATCCGCGGTCCCGTGCGAGCGTCGCCGTGGCGTTGAGCACCTCCGCCGCCGCGCCGACACTGCGCGACGCGCGGCGGGTCAGTCGGGTGGCGACCGCGTCGACGGCGTGGGCGAGGCGGTCGCGTTCGGCAGATCGATCGGATTCGGCGACCGGGCTCTCATCGATTCGCCCGACCGTCGGGCGCGCTCGGGGCCGGACCACTCTGCCGTATCCGAGACCGTTCACGACCGGGGTGCCCGGCACCACGGTGTGCGCACCGTAGGACGCATGCTCCGCCATGGCAGTGACCCTACAGAACGCACCGGGGCCACACGGTCGGCTGCGGATTCGGTCGCGCGCCGACGGCATTCGCGGTGCACGCTCGTCGATGCCGGATATCGTCGTGGGCGTGAGCGCCTCCGCGGCCTGCTCCGAGACCGACCAGAGAAAGGCGCACCATGCCCAGCACCACCGTGACCGTCGGCTCGGCCGTCGGTCTGCACGCCCGCCCCGCCACCGTCATCTCGGAAGCCGCCGCCGCTCTCGGCGTACCCGTCACCCTCGCGGTGGCCGACGGGGATCCCGTCGATGCGGGCAGCGCGTTGATGATCATGACGCTCGGCGCCGAGAGGGGCACGCCGGTGACCGTGACGAGCGACGATCAGGCCGTCGTCGACGCCGTCGCCGCATTGGTCGCAGCCGATCTCGACACCTGACACCCCGCGGGCACCGGAACCGCCGTGGAGCCGGGACCGGTCAGTCCGCCATCAGTTCCCGGTACTCCGCGGCGAGTGACGACGGCATGCGCACCTCGACGCGGGTTCCGTTCTCATCGTGGTCGATCGAGTGGACGTGCGCCTGCTCGTGGAGGCGCGCGATGACCTCGCCCCGATCGAACGGGATGTGCAACACGGCATCGACGTCGTCGCGGGCGAGGAACTCGGTGATCGCGTCGAACAGGGCGTCGATCCCCTCGCCCGAGCGCGCCGAGACGAACTGCGCCTCGGGGTACTCCCCTCGCAACGCAGTCATCCTGGTCGCGTCGATCGCATCGATCTTGTTGACCACGAGCATCTCCGGCGGCGCCGGCAGGTTCTCGTCGGCGAGCACGTCGGCCAGAACCTTGCGGACCGCGGAGATCTGCTCTCCGGGGAATGCGTCCGCACCGTCGACGACGTGGATCAGCAGGTCCGCGTCGACCGCCTCCTCCAGGGTCGACCGGAACGCCTCCACCAACTGCGTGGGCAGGTGCCGAACGAATCCGACGGTGTCGGTGAAGACCACCTCGTGGCCGTCGCGCAGTCTCGCGCGCCGAGTGGTCGGGTCCAGGGTCGCGAAGAGCGCATCCTGCACGAGGACTCCCGATCCGGTCATCGCGTTGACCAGGCTCGACTTCCCCGCATTGGTGTATCCGACCACGGTGAGGGCCGGCACGCTTCCGCGACGACGGCCCGCCCGTTTCACCTCGCGGGCCGTCTTCATCCCGCGGATCTCGCGCCGGAGCTTGGCCATCCGCTCCCGGATGCGGCGCCGGTCGGTCTCGATCTTCGTCTCGCCGGGACCGCGCAGACCGACGCCTCCGTTGCTGCCCGCGCGTCCGCCGGCCTGCCGCGACATCGACTCGCCCCACCCGCGCAACCGCGGGAGCATGTACTCCATCTGGGCCAGTGAGACCTGTGCCTTGCCCTCACGCGAGGTCGCGTGCTGGGCGAAGATGTCCAGGATCAAGGCGGTCCGGTCGATCACCTTGACCTTGACCACGCGTTCCAGGGCGGTGAGCTGGGCCGGCGTCAGTTCGCCGTCGCAGATGACGGTGTCGGCGCCGACGTCGACCACGATGTCGTGGAGTTCGCGCGCCTTGCCCGACCCGAGATAGGTCGCGGGGTCCGGACGGTCGCGGCGTTGGATCAGCGCCTCGAGGACGTGCGAGCCCGCCGTCTCGGCCAACGCCGACAGCTCGGCCATGCTCGCCTCCGCTGCGACGGCGCTGCTCGAGGTCCACACGCCGACGAGGACGACCCGTTCGAGGCGCAGTTGCCGATTCTCGACCTCGGTGACGTCGTCGAGTTCGGTCGACAGTCCCTCGATCCGCTGCAGCGATGCTCGGTCGTCGAGTTGGAGTTCGCCCGTCGTCGGGCGTTCGGTCATAGGAAGTTCAGTCATAGGTGACTGCCATTGTGCCCGGTCGCGGCGCCGTCGGCATCTCTATTTCCCCGCACCGGCCGGATTCCAACCGCGTCCGCGTCAGGCCCAGCCGGGCACGAGGTCGCCCCGCGCCACGAGCCGCGACGGTCCGCGCAGCACCGCAGTCCGGTCGCCGACCGCGATGGAGACGTCTCCGCCGGGAACGGTGATCGCCACGGTTCCCGCTCGGCGGTCGAGTCCCGCCAGCGCCGCGGCCGCCGCGGCGACCAGCCCGGTTCCGCACGACCGCGTCTCGCCCACACCGCGTTCCACGACGCGCATGTGCCCGTGGAAGTCCACGTCGCCGTCGTCACTCGGCTGCAACGGCGTCACGATCTCGACATTCGCCCCGTGCGGGAACAGCCCGTCGTCCAGGGCGACGCCGCCGCCGAGGTCCAGGTCGGCGAGTGCCGCCGGGGTGAGCCCGTCGACGATGCACGCCAGATGGGGGTTCCCGACGTCGACCGCGGTACCGCCGTACCGGCGGTCGGCGATGGTCGCCACGCTCTGCGAGCCCAGGGCGACCGTCCCCATCTCGACGCTGACGTCCGCCGCCGACTCGTCGACCGCGTGGACCGTGACGGGTCGCGATCCGGCACGGGTACCGACGTCGAACCGATCGGTGTCGACCAGTCCGGCGACGCGGCAGTAGTGGGCGAAGACCCGCACGCCGTTGCCGCACATCTCGGCGATCGACCCGTCCCCGTTGCGGTAGTCCATGAACCAGTCGTCGGCCGCGACGCCGTCGGGCAGTGCCGTCAGGACGCCCTGCGCGATGAGCGCCCCGGCTCGAGCCACACGAAGGACGCCGTCGGCGCCGAGCCCGCGCCGACGGTCGCACAGGGTACGCACGAGGTCGGCGTTCAGATCGATCCGCGCCGCGGGATCGGGCAGGACCACGAAGTCGTTCTGCGTTCCGTGGCCTTTGACGAAGGGCTGCGGCACCGGTGCCGTCGAGGACGCCGATGCGGGACTGCGGGCGGGGTCTGTCACACCGTCAGGATACGCCCAGGGCGGTCCGTGCGGCCGCGTGCACGTCGGGGGCACCGGCATCGAGCCAGACGGCCCGCCGGTCGCGGCGGAACCACGACCGCTGGCGCCTCACATACCGGCGCGTCCCGATGAGCGTCCGCTCACGCGCCTCGTCCAGGGTGCAGTCGCCGGCCAGGTGATCGAGGATCTGTGCGTAGCCGATGGCTCGCGACGCGGTGAGCCCGTCCCGCAGTCCCGCCGCGCAGAGGCGCTCGACCTCCTCGACGAGGCCGCGGTCGAACATCTGGTCAGTGCGTACGGCGATCCGGGCGTCGAGTTCGTCTCGGTCCCGGTCGAGGACGAGGATTCGCGTGCCCCAGCGGGGGTCGCCGATCGTCGGCGCCGACGCGGCGAACGGCCGACCGGTGAGTTCGACCACCTCGAGCGCTCGGACGATCCGTCGCCCGTCACTGTCCAGAATCGTCCGTGCCGCGACCGGATCGACGTCGGCGAGCCGCGCGTGCAGGGCCACGGATCCGATGTCCGCCAGTTGGGCTTCGTAGCGACCGCGGATCGTCGGATCCGTTGCGGGGAACTCCCAGTCGTCCAACAGGCCCTGGATGTACATCATCGAACCGCCGACGATGATCGGAGTGCGTCCGGCGCCGAGGAGCCGCTCGACGTCGGCGGTGGCGGCGATCTTGTAGCGCGCGACGGTCGCCGTCTCGGTGACGTCGAGCACGTCGAGCTGGTGGTGCGGTATCCCGCGCCGGTCGGCGACGTCCAGTTTGGCCGTGCCGATGTCCATGCCTCGGTACTGCTGCATGGCGTCGACGTTCACGATCTCGCCGTCGAGGTCCTCGGCGAGATCCAGCGCCAGCTCCGACTTGCCTGCGGCGGTCGGCCCGATGACGGCGACGGGCGCTCTCGGGCGCCGCGCGGTTCCGGTTCCCGTCACGATTCCGGTTCCCATCGACACACCGTGTAGCCCACTCCGAACGGAGCCGCGGCGTACGTCGTGCAGGCCGTCATCGCTCGACTGCCGATCGCTCCGGCCACGACTTGGACGGCGGCGCGCCCGCCGACTCCCTCGGCGCGGCAGTCCACGGGGTCGAGGTCCTCGAGCGCGTGGCGGTCGGCGGCGGCCAACGCTGCGTCCCACCGCTGCTGCAGGGCGACCGCTGAGGACCGTTCCCCGCCGCCGGGCGCCGACGGACTCAACGCCGTCGCGCCGTCGGCGACCACCAGCACACCGATCGGTTCGGTCGCCGAGTCCAGCAGCCGTCCGATCTGCGCGCCACGTTCCGCACACGCCGTCGGCGCGGAGTCGGGCGCGATGATCTCCGGACGAATGCGGATCGCGACACCCGTCCGGTCCTGGGCGGTCTGCCGTGCCCAGGCCGCGATCAGCATGCTCAGGGGAAGCCGGTCCTCGGCGTCCGCGCCGATCGGCCGCTGGTCGGCGCCGAGCGAGACGTCCAGGTCGGCTCCGAAGGCCGCGAAGCCGCGCCGGGGACGATGTTCATCGTCGGCCCCGATGGCGATCCACGTCGGTGTGATGTCCGCCAACCGC
Source organism: Gordonia shandongensis DSM 45094 (assembly GCF_000423025.1). Taxonomy (GTDB): domain Bacteria; phylum Actinomycetota; class Actinomycetes; order Mycobacteriales; family Mycobacteriaceae; genus Gordonia; species Gordonia shandongensis. Next base: position 116,239 of record NZ_AUHE01000002.1, on the reverse strand, counting down.
GTGACCGCGTCCGTCACCGCCGCCCGGACGGGCTCGGTCTCCACCGCCGCGGGACCCGACAACTCGGGCACCAGGAGCGGCGCACTGGGGATGATGACGACCTCGGCAAGCACGACACGACGGTACCGAATCGGGTTTCGGAGGCCCCGTTTCCGTACAGCGGGGCGTCGGGGCTGCTTGAATGAACCTCGGAAGCGACCCTCGGGGTCGAGGTGACGAGGCAGCCGTGACGCGCGGCGAAGACGACGACGATGAGGTACCCATGACGAACTCGCCCGACACGCCCACTCCGAAGCCCGGGCCGAAGCCCGGGCCGCGTCCGGGCCCCGGGGCACCGATTCCCGCCGTCCCCGTCCACCCGGTGCCCATCGGCGATCCGCACGAATTCGGCCGGATCGACGCCGACGGAACGGTCTGGTGCCGAACGCGGGACGGCGAGCGCCAGGTGGGTTCCTGGCAGGCCGGGACCGTCGAGGAGGGACTGGCCCACTTCTCGCGGAAGTTCGCCGACATCGCCACCGAGGTCGAGATCCTCGAGGAGCGTCTCACGGCTCGATCCGGCGATCCCCGCAAGACGCAGACCGCGGCGGCCCAACTGCTCGAGGATCTGCCCACCGCCCCGGTCGTCGGTGATGTCGACGGGTTGGCCGCGCGGCTGGCCACGATCGTCGCGGGCGCCGACGACGTCGCCGAGGAGGTTCGCGAGCATCGGGAGAGCGAGCGCGCGGCGGCCGTCGCCCGCAAGGAGGTCCTCGCTGCGGAGGCCGAGGCCATCGGCGCCGAGAGCACCTCGTGGAAGGCCGGCGGCGATCGGCTGCGCGCGATTCTCGACGAGTGGAAGACCATCAAGGGCATCGACCGCAAGACCGATGACGTCCTGTGGCGTCGCTACTCGAAGGCACGGGACGCGTTCAACCGACGCCGCGGCGCGCATTTCGCCGAGCTCGACCGCGAACGCGCGGTGGCAAAGACCCGGAAGGAGGAGTTGATCGCCGAGGCCGAAGCGTTGCAGGACTCCACCGACTGGGGGCCGACTGCGGCCGCGTTTCGCGACCTGCTGAGCCGGTGGAAGGCCGTGGGCCGAGCGCCCCGGGACTCGGACGAGGCGCTGTGGCTGCGGTTCAAGGCGGCGCAGGACGTGTTCTTCCAGGCCCGCAATGCGGTGAACGCCGAGCGCGACGCCGAGTTCGCCGAGAACGGCAGAGCCAAATCCGCGCTGCTCGACGAGGCCGAGTCATCGATCGATCCGTCGTCGGACCTCGATGAGGCACGGCGGAGGTTCGGGCGGTTCCGCGAACGGTGGGACGAGATCGGCAAGGTCCCCCGCGATCAGATGAAGTCGCTCGAGCAGCGGGCGCGTGCCGTGGAGAAGCGTCTCCGCGACGCCGAGGACGCCGAGTGGTCACGGACCGATCCGGAGGCGCACGCCCGCGCGGCGCAGTTCACCGACCGCGCGGATCAGCTCGAGGAGCAGGCCGCCAAGGCCGAGGCCGCCGGTAAGGGCCGGGACGCCGTCGCATTGCGGGAACAGGCCGCGCAGTGGCGCGAGTGGGCGCAGGCGGCCCACACCGCCCTCACCGACCGCTGAGGCGTCTCGCCGGACTAGACCACTGAGGCGTCTCGCCGGACTAAACCGGTGAGGCGTCTCGCCGGGGTCAGTCGTCGCGGCCGGAGTCCGCGTCACGATCGGCGTCCGCGTCGCGACCGGTGTCGGGGGACGGCCGCTCGGCCGACGGAGAACCGGGCTGTCCCGGTGCGATCGGTCGCTGCAGCGACAACCCGAACGCCTCCCGCTGAGCGGCTTCCCGACGCCGTTCGTCCTCGATCGAGAGGTGGTAGCTGGTGCGGTCCCACACCGTTCGAGCCCAGTGGAAGGTCAGGAAGATCACCACGACCCAGCCGAGGATGAGGCCGACCGACGGGCCGGACGGCCGGACGAGCCCGTCGCCCACGCCCGCGGTGTTCCGGGTCCAGACGGCCAGCATGCCCGCCACGCTGGCGACGGCGCAGCCGGCGAGCGCGATCCAGGCGATCACCCAGCGACGGGTGATCAACGCCAGCCCCGAGAACCCGATCCCGAAGATCACCAGCAGGTACACGAAGATGCGGGAGGGCAGTTTGATCCGCTCGTCGACGGCGGTGTCGGAGTAGGTCAGGACGTCCAGACCGGTTGCCGATCCGGCGTGCGTCAGCACGATCGACAGCATCGCCACCAGAATGCCGACCGCGACCACCACGGCACGGGCGCCGGGGTCGATCTCGCCGGCCACCTTCTTCTCGGCCTTGCGAAGTTCCTTCTCGTACTCTCCGAAGGCCTTCATCTCGTCATCGGTCATGACCTGACTCCCGTTCCACATGCGCTGATCGGCTCGGGACTGGGGCGTGCTCCGATCGTCGGCATCCCGAGCCCGACGCCGACCGGCGGTGTGGTGGGCAGAACGCCCGCCTCGTACGCGTCGCCGGCACGGGTGCGACGGTGGGTCAGCACTCCGGAGTCGGCGATCAGATGGTGAGGTGCGGCGTCGGTGATCGCGACGGTCACGATGTCTCCCGGCCGGATTCCCGCGAGTTCGCCCGCCCGGAAGTGCACGAGGCGGCCGTCTCGTGCACGGCCCGTCGACCGCCCGGTCTCGGCCGATTTGCGCCCCTCTCCCACCGAGACGAGGAGTTCGGCCTCCGTCCCGATGAGGGCGCTGTTCTCCTGAAGACAGATCCGCTCCTGCAGGTCGACGAGGCGCTGGTACCTGTCGGCGACGACATCGGGCGGCACCTGATCGGGCATCGTCGCGGCCGGAGTCCCCGGCCGCGGCGAGTACTGGAACGTGAAGGCGCTCGAGAAGCGAGCGCGTTCGACGAGGTCGAGCGTGTCGGCGAAGTCCTCTTCCGTCTCGCCCGGGAAGCCGACGATGATGTCCGTGGTAATGGCGGCGTGCGGCATCGCTTCCCTCACCCGGTCGAGGATTCCCAGGAACTTCGACCGTCGATAGCTGCGCCGCATGGCCTTGAGAACGCGATCGGATCCCGACTGCAGCGGCATGTGCAGCTGCGGGCAGACGGCCGGGGTCTCGGCCATGGCCTCGATCACGTCGTCGGTGAACTCGGCCGGGTGCGGTGAGGTGAACCGGACGCGTTCGAGTCCGTCGATGGTCCCGCAGGCACGCAGGAGTTCGGCGAATGCACCGCGATTGCGCGGCGTCTCCGGATCGCCGAACGACATCCCGTAGGCGTTCACGTTCTGGCCGAGCAGGGTGACCTCCAGGACGCCCTGCTCGACGAGGGCTTGCACTTCGGCGAGCACATCGCCCGGACGCCGGTCGACCTCTTTGCCGCGCAGCGAAGGCACGATGCAGAAGGTGCAGGTGTTGTTGCACCCCACCGACACCGACACCCACCCCGCGTACGCGGAGTCGCGGCGTGCCGGGAGTGTCGAGGGGAACGCCTCGAGCGATTCGACGATCTCGACCTGCGCCTCACGGTTATGCCGTGCCCGTTCCAGGAGGACCGGGAGGGAGCCGATGTTGTGGGTGCCGAAGACGACATCGACCCACGGAGCTCGATCGAGGACGGCGTCCTTGTCCTTCTGCGCCAGACATCCGCCCACGGCGATCTGCATCCCGGGGCGCCGCTCCTTCTCCGGCACGAGTCGCGACAGGTTGCCGTACAGCTTGTTGTCGGCGTTCTCCCGGACCGCGCAGGTGTTGAAGACCACCAGGTCCGCGGCATCACCGTCAGACGCCGCCACGTAGCCGGCTTCCTCGAGGAGTCCGGCGATCCGCTCGGAGTCGTGGACGTTCATCTGACAGCCGAACGTCCGGACCGAGTAGGAGCGCGCGGACGTCGCCGGGTCGGCGACGGCGGTTTCACTGGGGGCCGAGGAAGTCACCACTCCAGGTTACGTCGAGGGGGAAATTGGCCGTAACCGCCCGCCGGTGCGCTCCATCACAACTACGTTGTAGCCATGACCGACACGTTTGTCACCCCGATGATCTCGATGCGGGATGTTCAGAAGCACTTCGGTGATCTCCACGTGCTTCGCGACGTCACTCTGGACGTGCCGCGCGGACAGGTCGTCGTGGTCCTGGGTCCGTCCGGTTCGGGGAAGTCCACCCTCTGCCGTACCATCAATCGACTCGAGCCGATCGACTCCGGCGAGATTCGCGTGGAGGGGGAACTGCTCCCCGAAGAGGGCCGTGACCTGGCACGACTCCGCGCCGATGTGGGGATGGTGTTCCAGTCGTTCAATCTCTTCTCACATAAGACGATCCTCGAGAACGTGATGCTCGGGCCACTGAAGGTCCGCAAGGACGACAAGGCGCAGGCACGGAAACGAGCAGTCGAACTCCTCGAGCGCGTGGGTGTCGGGAGTCAGCAGGACAAGTATCCCGCCCAACTGTCGGGCGGCCAGCAGCAGCGCGTGGCCATCGCCCGTTCGCTCGCGATGAATCCGAAGGTCCTCCTCTTCGACGAGCCGACCTCGGCGCTCGACCCGGAGATGGTCAGTGAAGTCCTCGACGTGATGGTCTCCCTGGCCAAGGAGGGCATGACGATGATCGTCGTCACCCACGAGATGGGCTTCGCCCGCAAGGCCGCCGACCGGATCATCTTCATGGCCGAGGGTCAGGTCGTCGAGGACACCGAGCCGGAACGCTTCTTCACCGAACCGGAGTCGGATCGCGCCAAAGACTTCCTGTCGAAGATCCTGGGGGGATGACCGATGCGGATCCATCACCGACGACGCCCTCGCCCGCAGTCCGGAACCCGGGCCGCATCCACCCTGGCGCTGATCGCCGTCCTCGGCGTCCTCGTCACGGCGCTCACCGCCTGCGGCAGCTCCGAACCGCGCAATCTGATCGACTCGATCCGCGCCGGGAAGGTGATCCTCGGCGCCAAATACGACCAGCCCGGGCTGGGCATGCAGGAGCCCGACGGCTCGGTCGTCGGATTCGACCCGATGGTCTCGGAGTTCGTCGTCAACCGCATCGCCGACTCCCTCGGCGTCGACCACCCCTCGATCACCTGGCGTGAGACCCCGTCACCGCAGCGCGAGACGCTGATCGCCAACGGCGAGGTCGACATGATCGCCGCCACGTACTCCATCAGTGAGGCGCGGCTCAAGAAGGTCGACTTCGCAGGGCCCTACCTGGTCACCTACCAGGGCCTCCTCGTCCGCAAGGACGACTCGACCCTGACCTCGCTCACCGACCTCAACGACGGCCGCCGCCTGTGCTCGGTGAGCGGCTCCACGTCGGCGCAGAACGTCAAGGCACAGCTGCCGGGCGTCCAGCTCCAGGAGTTCGACTCGTACTCGTCGTGCGTCGAGGCGCTGCGTCGCGACAAGGTCGACGCGTTGACCACCGATGAGACGATCCTCGCCGGTTACTCCGACCGCTACCCGGGCGAGTTCAAACTGGTCCCGATGACGTACTTCAAGGACGCATGCGTCTCCGGGTCGCTCAAGACCAAGGGGCAGCCCTTCTCCACCGAGTACTACGGGATCGGCATGGCCGAGAACTTCCCCGAAGCCGTCGAGAAGGTCGACGACGCGCTGCGAGCGATGTTCGTGACCCCACCCGGCGGGGAGTCACCGTGGACCCGGTACCTGCGCGAATCCGTCGGCGACGAGGTCGTCGACGAGTGGATCCGGCGTGCTGACACTCCCGGTTCCGGCTACAAGCTGATCCCGACGGTCGGCGACCAGTCCTTCGTCGACGCGAAGTCCACTCCCTGCGGAGGTGAGGAGTAGATGACCGAGCTCTGGGACAGCATGGGGCCGGCCCTGTGGCCCGCGTTCTGGCTGACCATCAAACTGACCTTCTACTCGGCGATCGGCTCCCTCGTCTGGGGTGTGCTGCTCGCGGCGATGAAGGTGTCCCCGGTGCCCGTGATGCGCTGGTTCGCGACGGTGTACGTCAACGTCGTCCGCAACACCCCGCTCACCCTGATCATCCTCTTCTGCTCGATCGGCCTGTATCAGAACCTCGGCCTCGCTCTGGCCCCCGACAGTTCGACGTTCATCGCCGACAACAACTTCCGACTCGCGGTCCTCGGTTTCGTCCTCTACACCGCGACGTTCGTGTGCGAGACGTTGCGCGCCGGGTTCAACACCGTCCCGATCGGCCAGGCCGAGGCGGCGCGATCGCTGGGTTTGTCGTTCTTCCAGGTTTTCGGCGTCATCGTCCTGCCGCAGGCGCTGCGCGCCGTGATCGCACCTCTCGGCTCGGTCCTCATCGCGCTGACGAAGAACACCACGATCGCATCGGTCATCGGTGTCGCCGAGGCATCCCTGCTGATGAAGACCGAGCTCGAATCGCACGGCGATCAGATCCTGGTGATCTTCGCGGTCATCGCGGTCGGCTTCATGGTCATCACCCTCGTGGAGGGCGCCGTCTTCGGCTGGGCGGCCAAGCGATGGGCGGTGAAGCGATGAGCGACGAGTCGACCGTCCTGTACGACGCGCCGGGACCTCGGGCACGGCTCCGGAACACCATCACGGCGGTGCTGTTCGTGGTCATCCTGGCTGCGGTCCTCGCCTACGTGATCACGATTCTGGCAGGTAACGACCAACTGACCGCGGAGAAGTGGAATCCGTTCACCAACTCGGGCACCTGGACGACCTGGCTGCTCCCGGGGCTCTGGGGGACGCTGAAGGCTGCTGTCGTCTCGATCGTCCTCGCGTTGATCCTCGGTGCCGTCCTCGGCATCGGCAGACTCTCCGAGCACCGGTGGGTCCGCCTCGTCTCGGGCTTCGTCGTCGAGGTGTTTCGTGCCATCCCGGTGCTGATCTTGATGTTCTTCGCGTACTTCCTGTTCGCGAAGTACGCGGTCGTTCCGTCGTCCCAGTTGTCGTTCGCCGCCGTGGTCTTCGGCCTGACTCTCTACAACGGATCGGTGATCGCCGAGATCCTGCGAGCCGGCATTCTCGCCGTCCCGCGCGGGCAGTCGGAGGCCGCACTGTCGGTGGGCCTGCGGAAATCTCAGATGATGCGGATGATCCTGCTCCCCCAGGCCGTCACCGCGATGCTTCCCGCGCTGATCTCGCAGATGGTCATCGCACTCAAGGACAGTGCCCTCGGATATGCGTTCGGATACGTGGAGGTGGTCCGGTCCGGAATCGTCTCGGCCTCGTACTGGGGCAACTACCTGCCCTCGCTGGTGGTCGTCGCGGTCATCATGATCGCGATCAACTTCTGCCTCACGGGCTTGGCGAACTACCTGGAGGGACGGCTGCGGGGCGGACGCCGTAAGACCGCGGCACCCGACCCGGACGTCGCCGAACTCGAGACGATGGAGAACGTCCCCGGGTTCACGCGGATCGGCGACTGACCGCGCGGGTGTCGGCCAGCTCCGCGTCGGTGTCGGCGAGCTCCGCGTCGGGGGCGTTCACGCCTCGCGCGCCTCGGCGAGCACCTCGCCGACGACCGACGTGATCATCTCGGGTGGGAAGCCCCGGCGGCCGAGAACGCCCGTCAACCGCCGATACGCCCGATTCCATTCGTCGCGGTCGCCCAACGCCTCGCCCCGCACCGCCAGCTTCTTGACCGCGATCTCCTGGGCGATCTCACGCTCGCGGTCCGGGTCGATCTGCGCGAGCGCTTCGCTGATCGTCTCGTCGTCGACACCCTTGGCGCGCAGTTCTCGCCGCAACGCCAGCCGCCCGCGCCCGGACCCGGCGTGACGCGCCCGCACCCAGTCCGCCGCGAACTGCTCGTCGTCGAGGAGATCCCACCGATCGAGCCGGTCGATCGTCGCCGACACCTCGTCGGGGCTGAACCCCTTCTGAGTCAACCTGTCCCGCATCTCCGCGCGGCTCCTGGCTCGGACTCCCAGGAGCCGCAGTGCGGAGTCCCACGGAGTCAGAAGTCGACCGGTTCCGGTGCCACGTCGTCCGCCGAGGCCGCCGGACGTCCGATACCCAGCTTGTCCTTGATCTTGCCCTCGATCTCATCGGCGACGTCGGGATTCGACAGCAGGAACTTCCGAGCGTTCTCCTTGCCCTGCCCGAGCTGGTCCCCCTCATAGGTGAACCACGACCCCGACTTGCGGATGAACCCCTCCTGGACGCCGAGGTCGATCAGGGAGCCCTCGCGGCTGATGCCATGCCCGTACAGGATGTCGAACTCCGCCTGCTTGAAAGGCGGCGCGACCTTGTTCTTGACGACCTTGACACGGGTGCGGTTGCCGACCGCGTCGGTTCCGTCCTTGAGGGTCTCGATACGGCGAACGTCCAAGCGCACCGACGAGTAGAACTTGAGGGCCTTACCGCCGGTGGTGGTCTCCGGCGACCCGAACATGACACCGATCTTCTCGCGGAGCTGGTTGATGAAGATCGCCGTGGTGTTCGAGTTGTTGAGGCCCGAGGTCATCTTCCGCAGCGCCTGGCTCATCAGTCGCGCCTGCAGCCCGACGTGGCTGTCGCCCATCTCACCCTCGATCTCGGCCTTCGGAACCAGCGCGGCGACGGAGTCGACCACGAGGATGTCGAGTGCTCCGGAGCGGATCAGCATGTCGGCGATCTCCAGCGCCTGCTCACCGGTGTCGGGCTGCGAGACGAGGAGCGCGTCGACGTCCACACCGAGCTTGGCTGCGTACTCGGGGTCGAGCGCGTGCTCGGCGTCGATGAACGCCGCGATACCGCCGTTGGCCTGTGCATTGGCGACCGCGTGCAGCGCCACCGTCGTCTTACCCGACGACTCCGGTCCGTACACCTCGACGATGCGGCCGCGCGGGAGACCGCCGATGCCCAGTGCGATGTCGAGCGCCACCGACCCGGTCGGGATGACCTCCATCGGCGGACGGGTGTCCTCACCCAGTCGCATGACCGAGCCCTTGCCGTAGTTCTTGTCGATCTGGGCCAACGCCAGATCCAGTGCCTTCTGCCGATCAGTTTCGGTTGCCATCGGTCTCTCCTCTGCGTGCTCTGAGCCTGTTGTCCTCGAATGCGGATGCTGCTCCACACACTAGAAGCGGGGTCGGACATTCTCGTCGGCGACGAGACCGGCTCGTTCATTCAATTGGACGCACCAGAGCGCGCTCCGGTTCCACGACCCAGCATAACGAACAGATGTTCGACACGACGTCGACACGCCGATGAAACTCACCAGCGGTTGCGCGGCACGTCGAACTCCCGACACAGGGCCAGCCACACGTCGCGCGGATCGACGCCGGCCTCGATGGCCTCGGCGCCGGTGCGTCCGTCCAACTCGACCAGCACGAAGTCGGCCAGGAGCGCATCGGCGCGCCGCCTGCCGAACTCGTCACCGGTGCGTTCCGCGAACTCCGTCAACCGCATGCGCCCATTCTCCACATCCCGAGAATCCGCCGCATCAGCCGACCGCCCGCGCGTGCACGCGTTCCAGCATCGCCACCGGATCCACCGTCTGCGCGGACGTCGCCGCGACGGAGCGCGCCGCAGCCGCGTACGACGGATCGTCGAGCACCGTCTCCACGGCGGCCCGCAGGGTCGCGGCGACCACCGGGCGAACCGCCACGCCGCAGCCGATGCGTGCCACGCGGCTCGCGAGTTCCCACTGGTCGCCGCCGCCCGGCACCGTCACCACCGGGACACCGGCGAGCAGCGTCTTGGCGAGCATGCCGTGCCCGGCACCGCAGATCACCAGATCGCTGTCGGCCACGACGTCGTCCTGACGTGCCGTCCCGGCGACGAGGCCCACGGGCGTATCCCCGTCCGGCGGCGGCGTCAATGCGGAGTACACCGCACGCAGCGGACGGGAACGCTGGAGTTCGGCGAGCACAGTCAGCGCTGTCCCGCCGAGCCCGCGCTCCCCCGTCTCCGCCGTCGACGGCGCCACGACGACCAGCGGACCGTCGCCCGCGGGTCGGTCGAAGACGACGTCGGTCGGCTCGAACAGGAGCGGCCCGACGAGGTGGGTGTCGGCGGGCCAGTCGGGACGATGCACCTCCAGGCCCGGGAGCGTCGCGACGAAGCGAGCCGACGGCGCCGGATCGCCGGACAGGCCGATGGCCGATCGTGCCCGTGCGCGCTGCCGGCGTCCCCGCATCACGGCAGGCAGGGATGCTCCGCGCAACACACGGTCGCGGAAGCGACCCGCCGCGCAGACGCCCGCATCGAGTCCGGCACCGATGGGAGGAAGCCCCGACGACTGCTCGTAGAGCGGGTGGGGCGACAATTCGATCCACGGAGTTCCGGTCAGTTCGGCCGCCCACCCTCCCGCGAGGGTGATGACGTCTCCGACCACCACGTCGATGCGGTCCGCCGTCAACAGCGGTGCGAGCTCGACCGCCATCCGTGCCGCCCGGACGCTGAGTTTGGCTCCCGCGTCCGCGTCGTCGTCTCCCGGGAGCGCGGCCAGCCCCGGAAGCTCCCGGACCTCGATGCCGCGCCGGGCCGCGGCCTCCGTCCACCGCGGTCCGGTGTAGACGACGACCCGGTGGCCTGCGTCGATGAGTTCGGCGGCCAAGCCGAGGGCCGGGAACGCGTGCCCGGCGTCCGAGCCCGCGACGACGGCCGCCGCCAGGCGGGGCGTCAGTTCTGTTCCGGAGACTGCTCCGGCCGCACCGCCGGCGCCGACGTCGAATCGGTCCCCGCCGTCCCCTGTCCCGCTGCCGTGCCCTGTCCCGCCTCCAGCGCGCCGCCGTTCATGCTCGCGCGAATCTGCTCGAGGCGCGCGTGCCCGGCCATCTGCACACCGGCGGCCTCCACTTCGGCCATCCGACCGTGCACGGAGCCCTTGGCGAGTTCCGCCGACCCCAGAGCGTTCGCGTAGCGACGCTCGATCTTGTCGCGGACCTGGTCGAGACTGGGCGTGTTGCCCGGAGCCGACAGCTCACTCATCTGGTTCAACGACGAGCTGACCTGTTCCTGCATCTTGGCCTGCTCGAGCTGGCTCAGCAGTTTGGAACGCTCGGTCAGCTTCTGCTGGAGGGTCATCGCATTGCGTTCGACGGCCTGCTTGGCCTGAGCCGCCGCACCGAGCGACTGGTCGTGCAGCACCTTGAGGTCCTCGACGTTCTGTTCCGCCGTGACCAGCTGTGCAGCGAAGGCCTCGGCGGCGTTGGTGTACTCGGCCGCCTTCGCGGTATCGCCCGCGGCCGCGGCCTGATCGGCCAGGGTGAGGGCCTGGCGGGCGTTGCCCTGCAGCTTCTCGATCTCCTCGAGTTGCCGGTTCAACCGCATCTCGAGCTGACGCTGGTTGCCGATCACCGCGGCGGCCTGCTGCGAGAGCGCCTGGTGCTGGCGCTGCGCGTCTTCGATCGCCTGTTGGATCTGGACCTTCGGATCGGCGTGCTCGTCGATCTTCGCGTTCCCCAGAGCCATCATGTAGTTCCAGAACTTCACAAAGGGATTGGCCATCGGTCTTCGGTACTCCTCGTCGGGAACTGTCAGTCGGCGTGGTCGGGCGGCGCGGTCAGGCGGCCGCGAGTGCGGCGCGGACTTGGTCGGTGCCGCCATCGGTGGGGACGACCTCCAGAACGCCGTCGGACGCCTCGACGGGGCTCAGCACGCCCGCCACCTGGAAGAGGACTTCGCCGATGGGAACGTCGAGGGCCTCGCAGATCGACGCCAGCAACTCACTGGACGCCTCCTTCTGCCCGCGTTCCACCTCGGACAGGTAGCCGAGCGACACTCTCGCACCAGTCGAGATGTCGCGCAGCGTCCGTCCTTGATCTGTGCGTACGCGCCGTAGTTGGTCGCCGATCGCTTCACGCAACAGCAGTGTCACGCGCTGCCCTCCTCACGCTGTCGTCGCCTTCGCCGTCCCCGGCCGAGCCGAGTCTCCATCACACGCCCGTGTCGTCGACACTAGCCGAATTTCCCATCGTCCGCCGCCGGCTGCCGCGCCGAAGAACCAACGCCCGCACCACGTAATCGACGCCGGTCACCAGCGTCGCCACCAGGGCCGCCGCCATCACGACCCACGCGAACACCAACCAGGGACCGCCGAGCGGCAGGACGAACAGTCCGATCGCGACCGACTGCAGGAGGGTCTTGAGCTTGCCGCCGCGGCTGGCGGGGATCACACCGTAGCGGAGTACCCAGAAGCGCAGGAGCGTCACCCCGATCTCGCGGATGAGGATCACGGCCGTCACCCACCACGGGAGATGTCCGAGAACGCTCAGTCCGAGGAGCGCTGCACCGATGAGGGCCTTATCGGCGATCGGGTCGGCCATCTTGCCGAAGTCGGTGACCAGATCCATCGCGCGTGCGAGTCTGCCGTCGAGCTGATCGGTGAAGGCCGCGATCGCGAAGATCGCGAACGCCGCGATCCGCCACCCGACCGCGTCGCCGCCGTCGACGAAGAGCACGACCACGAACACCGGCACCAGCACGATGCGAAAGATGGTCAGCGCGTTCGCGATGTTCACCACGGGGGCGGCCGCGGCGTCATCGCGCATCACCCGGCGCAGTGGCTCACTCACGCCGCTAAGCCTAACGTCCCGCGTTTCGGGGACCGTCGCCGGGCGCACCGACACCTGGGACTATCCTCTGCAGACATGGCGACGCAGCAGACGAGCACCCCGGCCGAGCCGTCCGGCGAGCTCGTCGTCCGCCGCGCACGCACGTCGGACGTCCCGCGCATCAAGGAACTGATCGACGTCTACGCGGGCAAGATCCTGCTCGAGAAGAACCTGGTGACGCTGTACGAGGCGATTCAGGAGTTCTGGGTGGGAGAAGTCGACGGCCACGTGGTCGGTTGCGGCGCCCTCCACGTGATGTGGTCCGATCTCGGCGAGGTTCGCACCGTCGCCGTCGACACCGGTCACGCCGGCCGCGGTGTCGGACACCACATCGTCGACCGGTTGATGGACGTCGCGCGCGACCTCGAACTCGACCGAGTCTTCGTGTTGACCTTCGAGACCGAGTTCTTCCGGCGCCACGGATTCGTCGAGATCGACGGGACCCCGGTCTCACGCGAGGTGTTCGAGGAGATGTGCCGGTCGTACGACACCGGTGTCGCCGAATTCCTCGACCTGAGCTTCGTCAAACCCAATACGCTCGGCAACACCCGGATGCTGGCGCACCTCTGATCACCGTTCGCGGCCGGAAGGTCGTCCGGCACGATCGGCCGACCGTGCGCGTCGCGCGCTGACGACCAGGCTCGCCACCGTCGTCACCACCAGCGTTCCGCCGATCACCATGAGCGAGACGCCCGTCGAGACCTCCGGCACCGCCACCGACGCACCGCCGTTGACGAAGGACAGGGTGTTCTCGTGCAAGGCGTGCAGCACGAGCTTCACACCGATGAATCCCAGGATCAGCGCGAGTCCGTACGACAGATAGATGAGCTTGTCGAGCAGTCCGCCGAGCAGGAAGTAGAGCTGCCGCAGCCCCATGAGCGCGAAGGCGTTCGCGGTGAACACGAGATACGGCTCGGACGTCAGGCCGTAGATCGCCGGGATCGAGTCGAGCGCGAACAGGACGTCGGTGAATCCGATGACGACGAGCACCACGAGCAGGGGCGTCGCCAGGAGCGGACCGTCACGCCGGGTGAACAGCCGGTCGCCGTCGTAGTCGTCGGACGTCCGCAGCACGCGCTTGGCGGCCCGTTCGATCCGGCCCTCCCGCTTCACGGCCGGTTCGGACTCCTGGCCGCCCTCGCCGAGGAGTTTCACGGCGGTCACCAGCAGGAAGGCGCCGAACAGATAGAAGACCCAGCTGTAGGCGTCGATGGCGGCCGCCCCGAGCCCGATGAACACGCCGCGCAGCACCAGTGCCATCACGATGCCCAGCAGGAGCACCTTCTGCTGGTACACGCGCGGTACGGAGAACTTCGCGAGGATCACCACGAACACGAAGAGGTTGTCGACCGACAGTGCCTTCTCGGTCACGTAACCGGCGAAGTACTCCCCGGCGAACGTCGATCCCCACTGCCACCACACGACGCCGCCGAAGGCGAGCGCGATCGCGATGTAGACCGCCGACCACAGTCCGGACTCCTGCAGGGTCGGTGTGTGCGGCGTCCGCACATGGGCGTAGAAGTCGAAGACGAACAGACCCAGGATCACCACGACGGTGATCAACCAGATCGTGACGGAGACGTGCACGATTTTCCTCCAGCACAGCATTGACGCGTGATGCTGAAGGTCTCTCCCACCGGCGGTGCGCCGGCAGCGGGTCCGGGTCGCGCCGTCGGGGCTCGACCGTACTGACGGACGTCGCTCTCGAGCCGGGGATACTCCCCTCCAAGATCGTCCGTCAGTCTACCGCTTCGCCCCCGAAGTCGCCGACGTCGCCGGTGATCCGCGCGATGACGCCGGCGAGGTCCTCGGGTTTCACCAGCACCTCCCGCGCCTTGGATCCCTCGCTGGGACCGACGATCTCGCGGGTCTCCATGAGATCCATGAGGCGGCCGGCCTTGGCGAAACCGACGCGCAGCTTGCGCTGCAGCATCGAGGTCGATCCGAACTGACTCGACACGACCAGTTCGATGGCCTGGAGCAGATCGTCGAGGTCGTTGCCGATGTCGGCGTCGATCTCCTTCTTATCGCCGCCCTTGGCCGTCGTGACGCCCTCGGCGTAGTCCGGCTCGGACTGCTCGCGGGTGTACTCCACCACCGCCGAGATCTCCTCGTCGGTGATGAATGCGCCCTGCATGCGGATGGGTTTGTTCGCCCCCATCGGCAGGAACAGCCCGTCGCCCATGCCGATGAGCTTCTCGGCACCCGGCTGGTCGAGGATGACTCGCGAGTCGGTGAGCGAACTCGTCGCGAACGCGAGACGGGAGGGAACGTTGGTCTTGATCAGACCGGTGACCACGTCGACCGACGGCCGCTGGGTGGCCAGCACGAGGTGGATTCCAGCCGCTCGCGCCTTCTGCGTGATCCGGACGATCGCGTCCTCGACGTCACGCGGCGCGGTCATCATCAGATCGGCGAGCTCGTCGACGATCGCGACGATGTAGGGGTACGGCTTGTACTCGCGCTCCGAGCCCAGCGGCGTGGTGATCTCGCCGGAGCGGACCTTCGCGTTGAAATCGTTGATGTGCCGTACGCGGGACGCCTTCATGTCCTGGTACCGCTGTTCCATCTCCTCGACCAGCCAGGCCAACGCCGCGGCGGCCTTCTTCGGCTCGGTGATGATGGGGGTGATCAGGTGCGGTATGCCCTCGTACGGGGTCAGCTCGACCATCTTCGGGTCGACGAGGATCAACCGGACATCTTCGGGCGTCGCGCGGGTCAGCAGGGAGACGAGCATCGAGTTGACGAAGCTCGACTTGCCCGAACCGGTCGATCCGGCGACCAGCAGGTGGGGCATCTTCGACAGGTCGGCGCTGACGAAGTCGCCCTCGATGTCCTTGCCGAGACCGATGACCAGCGGGTGCTTCTCCTTGCGGGTCGACGGCGCGTTGAGCACGTCGGCCAACCGGACCATCTCCCGGTCGGAGTTCGGCACCTCGATGCCGACCGCGGACTTGCCCGGAATCGGCGCCAGCAGGCGAACGTTGTCGGTGGCCACCGCGTAGGCGATGTTCCGTTGCAGCTGGGTGATCTTCTCGACCTTGACCGCGGGGCCGAGTTCCACCTCGTAACGGGTCACCGTGGGACCGCGGGTGTAGCCGGTGACCGCCGCGTCGATCTTGAACTGTTCGAGAACGCTGTTGATCCGTTCGATCATGTCGTCGTTGGCGGACGTCCCGAGTTTGGCGGGTTCGCCCTGGATCAGCAGGTCGCCGGGCGGAAGCTGGTAGTCGCCCTCTGCGGGCTGGTCGACGAACGATCGCGGTGGCGCCGCCGGCGGCGCCGACCGGCGCCGACCGGCGCGGGACGGTGGTTCCGGTGCCGCGGCGACCGGCCCCAGATCGCGGGTGGGGTTGTCGTCGACGAGGCCGGCGGCGCTCGGAGCGTCGGGCACCAGCGGCTCGGTGATCAGGTCCGGCATCTGCGCATCACGTCGCTGGCCGGCCGTCTGTCCGCTGCCGCGCGCGGGACGCCGTGCCGACCCCCGGGGACGACGACGCTCGTCGGGCGGGTAGTTGGTGTACGGGTCGCCGTAGCCGGCATCGTTGTCGCCCGCGGTCGAGTTCGCGTCGGGCCCGTCCGGGAGGTAGCCGTCACCGCCGGCGCCGTCACTGCCGGCGCCGGCGTCCCATTCGTTCTCGTCCCACTCGTTCTCGTCCCAGTTCTCGGCGTCCCAGTTCTCGGCGTCCCAGTTCTCGGCGTCCCAGTTCTCGGCGTCCCAGTCCTCGGCGTCCGGGTCGTAGCCGTCCCACGCGCGGCCGAGTCCGAGGTACGACGCCGACGCCGCGGTGACGTCGCCGACGGTGCGACCGCTGAACGCGAGCACGCCGAACGCCCCGAGCAGCAGGAACAGGGGGACGGTCACCCAGACGGTCAGCGCATCGGTGGCCGGCGACCCCAGCACGTAACCGAGGTATCCGGCGGCGTCGGCCCGCCCGTCGTACTCGGTGGGCGCACCGCCCACGAGGTGGCCCAGGCCGAGCGTCGCGACACCGAGCAGGATCGACCCGCCGACGTTCCGCAGGCGCCTGTCCGGGTTGGCGGGGAATCGCATCACCATCACGGCGGCGGCGAGCAGAACGATCGGCAGCGCATACGACACCGCGCCGAACCCGGCACGGACGAGGGTGTCGATGAAGGCGCCGACCGGACCCAGCGCCCGGAACCACACACCGACCACGATCACGGCTGCCACGAGGGACAGCGCCAGTCCGATGCCGTCGCGCGCTGCGACGACGGGCTCCTCGCGACGCGCCCCCGCGCGGGCGGCGCCGCCGAGACCGCGCGCGGCCAGCTTCCAGCCGCCGGCCACGGCGCGACCGATCCCCGACCCCGAGGCGGGTGGGCGATGCAGATCCTGCGACGCCGTGGAGGGGCGCCGCGACTGCTGCCGGGCACCCTGCGGTCGGGCCGTCTGCCGGGTGCCCTGGGAGCGCGCGGGGCGACCTTTCGCGGCGGTCTGGCCGGAGCCTCGGGCTCGAGACGCCGACTGCCTACGCGTGGATGCATTGGAAGCCATGGCCACCAGCTTAGTGCCCACTGACCACAAGAGCCCCACCGGCAACACGGGTCAGGTCACGGTTGTGTCACTTTCGTGACGTTTCGGTCGCCTCACCGCCGACGGCGATGACGGTCGGAACGATCATCGGCCTGCGGCGATACACCTCGCCGACCCACCGACCGACCGCTCGCCGCACCCCCTGGGCGATCCGGTGGGTGTCGGTGACCCCCTCGTTCGCCAACTCGATCAACGCCTTGTCGACCAGTTCCGCGGCATCCGCGAGAGCACCCGGATCGTCCGAGAATCCCCGACCCGACACGGTCGGCCTGCTCACCGCCCGCCCCGTCCCGGCATCGATGGCCACCGAGATCGAGATGAAGCCGCCCTCCCCCAGCACCAACCGATCCGAGAGCGTCGACTCGCCGACATCGCCGACCGACAACCCGTCGACGTAGACGTAACCGACGGGAATCCGGCCGGTGATCTGCGCCCGACCGTCGACGAGATCGACGATGACACCGTCCTCCGCCAGGACGATGCGATCGGCGGGAACTCCGGTCGCCTCGGCCAACGCGGCATTGGCTCGCAGGTGGCGCCACTCTCCGTGCACCGGCATCGCATTAGACGGCCGCACCGCGTTGTAGAGGTACAGCAGCTCGCCGGCCGATGCGTGCCCGGACACGTGCACCTTGGCGCTGGCCTGCGTGATGACCGTCGCCCCACGCTTCGCCAAACCGTTGACCACGGTGAACACCGAGTTCTCGTTGCCGGGGATCAACGACGAGGCCAAGACGACGAGATCGTCGGCACGGATGTTGATCTGCCGGTGCTCGCCGCGCGCCATCCGTGAGAGCGCCGAGAGGGGCTCGCCCTGCGACCCGGTGGAGATGAGGACGAGGCGATCGTCCGGCAGCGTCGCGGCCGTGTCGAGGTCGACCACGACCCCCTCCGGCACCGAGAGGTAACCCAGCTCTTGAGCGATCTGCATGTTGCGGACCATCGATCGGCCGACGAACGTCACCCGGCGCCCGTATCGGTACGCCACATCGACGATCTGCTGGATCCGATGCACGTGGCTCGCGAACGACGCGACGATCACGCGCTGGCGGGCCTTGCCGATCACGGTGTCGAGCACACCGCCGATCTCCCGTTCGGGCGTCACGAAACCGGGGACCTCGGCGTTCGTCGAATCGACGAGGAACAGATCCACGCCCTCGTCGCCGAGTCGGCTGAATCCCGCGAGGTCGGTGAGCCGGTTGTCGAGGGGCAGCTGGTCGAGTTTGATGTCGCCCGTGTGCAGCACCGTCCCCGCCGGCGTGCGGATCGCCACCGCGAGGGCGTCGGGAATCGAGTGGTTCACCGCGAAGAACTCGCAGTCGAAACCCCCGTACTCCTGTCGATCGCCCTCGGCGACCTGGACCAGGCGCGGCCGCAGCCGGTGCTCCCGGCACTTGGCGGCCACCAGCGCGAGGGTGAAACGGGAGCCGACGATCGGGATGTCCCGCCGCAGCTTGAGCAGGAAGGGAACAGCCCCGATGTGGTCCTCGTGCCCGTGGGTCAGCACGACGGCCTCGATGTCGTCCACCCGGTCCTCGATATAGCTGAAGTCCGGAAGGATCAGGTCGACGCCGGGCTGCGCATCCTCGGGGAACAGCACACCGCAGTCGACGATGAGCAGCTTGCCCGCGTATTCGAAGACGGTCATGTTGCGGCCGATCTCGCCGATGCCGCCGAGGGCGACGACGCGCAGCCCGCCCTTGGGCAGCCGCGGCGGGGCGGGCAGTCGGTCGATCACATCGCCGGTGACACCCGAGCCGGTGGCTGCGGACGTCGACGCCTCGCTCTTCTTGTTCGCCGGCGGTCCCGCCTTCCGCGACGACCGACGTCGACGCTGGGACTTCTCACCACTCATCAGGAGATCACCTCCGCGGTGCGCAGATCACCGATCAGCGCTTCGATCTGGGCAGGGTCGGCGGCCACCTGGGGAAGACGTGGATCGCCCACATCCATCCCGATGATCCGCAGTGCGGTCTTCACCATCGTCACGCCGCCGAGGCGCCCCATGGCGTCCACCAGCGGCGACATCGAATCGTTCAGGCGACGCGCGGCCTGCATGTCGCCGGCTGCCACCGCATCACGCATGGCGCGCAGGCGGTCCGGGACGAGGTGGCCGATCACGCTGACGAACCCGCTCGCCCCGACCGACAACCACGGCAGGTTGAGAGCGTCCTCCCCGGACAGGAACTCCACGTCGGTCGCGGCCATGATCTTCGCGCCGGCGTGCAGATCGCCCTTCGCATCCTTGACCGCCCGGATGTTCGGGTGCTGCGCGAGAGAGATGATCGTGTCGGTCTCGACGGCGATCACCGAGCGCGGCGGGATGTCGTAGAGCATCACCGGAAGATCGGTCGCGTCGGCGATGGCACGGAAGTGTGCGAGCACGCCCCGCTGCGGCGGCTTGCTGTAGTAGGGACTCACCAGGAGCAGCCCGTCGGCCCCGATCTCGGCGGCCTCGCGGGCGCGCCGCACCGATTCGGCCGTGTCGTAACTCCCCGCACCGTGGATCACCTTGGCCCGGTCGCCGACCGCGTCCAACGTGGTGCGCAGCAGATCGTTCTTCTCGGGCACGGTGGTGGTCGGCGACTCCCCGGTGGTCCCGTTGACGACCAGCGCGTCGCATCCGTTGTCGACGAGGTGCGCGGCGAGCTCTGCGGCCCGCCCGAGATCGATCTCCCCCTCCGGCGTGAAGGGAGTCACCATTGCCACCGACACCGTCCCGAAGGGGTGCTCCGCGCGTCTCGCGCCTGCCGATTCCATGCCGCTCAGGCTACCCGCCGGAACGCCTGCCGAAACGGTCAGCCCTCGAAGACGAACGGTGATGTCGCGACCTCGGTGCCGTCGGAGAGCTCACCGATCTCGAAGTCGCCGAACGCCGTCGGCGCGGCATCGCGAAGCTGTCGCAGGCACTCGACGGCCAGCTGGCGGATCTCGACATCGGCGTGTTCGGTGGCCCGCATCCCGATGAAGTGACGCCACGCCCGGTAGTTGCCGGTCACGACGATCCGCGTCTCGGTGGCGTTCGGGAGCACGGACCGCGCCGCCTGGCGCGCCTGTTTGTGCCGCAGGATCGCGTTGGGCACGTCGGAGAACTTCGCCTCCAGCTCCGCGAGGAGCTCACTGTAGGCCTCGCGGGACGCGTCCGTGGCCCGGATGAACAGCTCCTCGAGCCGGGCGTCACCCCGGATGGCGGGCGGCGCCACCACGTTGGAGTCGTGTTCGGGCACGAATCGCTGCGAGAGCTGCGAGTACGAGAAGTGGCGGTGCCGGATCAGCTCGTGGGTGCACGACCGCGAGATCCCCGTGATGTAAAAGGTGCACGTCGCGTGCTCGAACAACGACGTGTGACCGACCTCCAGCACATGCCGCAGGTAGCCGTCGTTCGTCGCCGTCCGCGGGTTCGGCTTGTGCCAGCTCTCGTAGCAGGCGCGCCCCGCGAACTCGATGAGCGCTTCGCCCCCGTCGGCGTCGGTCTCCCACTCCACGTCGGGCGCGGCGAACCGGGTGGCCGCGACCAGCTGCACTCGAAGGGGCACCAGTTCCGACATTCGTCCTCCGCCTCGTTCACGTCGCCCCCGTCACAGTCGGTAGACTGCCGGGTCATTGGATCGTCCCTGGTCATTGTCCCCCAGGGAGAAAAGCCGCGATGAGCGCACCCCCGGGGACCGCCCCCGGCCCGTGACCCGGGGACCGCCCCCGGTCCGTGACACACCGAGGAGAACACCCGATGACCGCATCCCGTCGCCGCCGCCCGGGCCTCGCCGCACTGATCGCCTCCGCCGGTCTCGTCGTCGGCTCACCGGCCCTCGCCCCCACAGTGCTGCCCACCACCGTCGGCATCGCCGACGCGGCCCCCGACAGTGGACGGTCCGCCGCGCCGGCACCCGCACGCATCGCGCTCGACGGCACGTCCAATGCGCGTACGTTCTCGAATTACACGACGGCCGACGGTCGGGCCGTCTCCGGCGCCGTCATCCGGTCGGCGGATCTGCAGAACTTGACCGCACGCGGCGTGCGAACGCTCCGGCAACGGGATGTCGCGACCATCATCGACCTGCGCACCGACGTGGAGCGGATGCTGAAGCCCAACCGTGCGGTCCCCGGAGCCACGACCGTGGTCGCGGACGTCATGGCGCTCGCTCCACTGGCGGGATCGGCCGACTTCCCCGGCATGTACCGCACGTTCGTCGACAATCCCGGTGCCCGCCGCGCCTACGGCACCATGCTCGCCTCGGTGCTGCGCACCGTCGAGTCCGGTCACGGCGTCCTCATCCACTGCAGCGCGGGCCGCGATCGCACGGGGTGGGCCTCCGCGGTGATCCTTCGGGCCGTCGGCGTCGACATGTCCGTCATCGAGGCCGACTTCACGGCCGGGCGGACCGGCGTCGACGTCCGATGGCTGCGCGGCGCGTTCGCGCATGCGCGGACGCTCTACGGCAGCTTCGACCGCTACCTCACCGAGGGGCTCGGCTTCTCCGCCGACCAGCGTCAGCGGCTGCGGACCGCGTTGACGGCCCAGGACGGTCCCGTCACCCGCGGATGACGGCGC
This sequence comes from Gordonia shandongensis DSM 45094, assembly GCF_000423025.1. GTDB lineage: Bacteria > Actinomycetota > Actinomycetes > Mycobacteriales > Mycobacteriaceae > Gordonia > Gordonia shandongensis. Next base: position 94,694 of record NZ_AUHE01000002.1, on the reverse strand, counting down.
CGAGTTTCGCGTAGGTGTCCTCCCACCCGTGGACCGCGATCGAGTCGATGCCGAGATCGGCGATCGGACGGTCGTTGCCGCCCTCGTCGAGCCGGTCCCCGAAGAACAGGATGTCGTCGACCCCGAGGTCGAGGATCTCCATGAGGCGCCGCGCGCCGAAGGCCTTGTCGATGCCCTTGGCGGTGATGTCGACCGAGGTCGACCCGCCGCTGCGGACCTCGAGGTCGGGCAGACGGTCGGCGGCATAGGCGCGCAACGACTCCTTCTTGCGTCCGTCGGGGTCCCATGCGGCCTTCTCGTCGACCGGCGCGGACTGGCCGAGCGCAGAGAACGTCACCTGACTGCCGCGGTCCTCGAGGATCGGTCCCCACGTCTGCTGCTCCCACAGACCGAGTTCGCGGGCACCGGTTTCGACGACCGACATGGCGCGCGCCTTCTGATCGTCGGACAGATCCTCGGCGTAGACCGTGTCCCACGACCGGCCGCCCCACCGGATGTACCGGGTCCCGTTGGTCGGCATCAGGTGCAGGTTTCCGCGATCGGGGAAGTCGCCGAGACGATCGAGGACCTGCGACTGGAACTGTCCGTACTGTCCGCCGGAGATGATGCAGCCGAGACTGCCCTGCAACAGTTCGCGGAACAGCGACACCATGTCGTCGCTCATCGGTGTCTTCGACGGCGCGAGCGTGTCGTCGAGATCGAACATGACGAGGCGATAGGTCTTGCCGTTGTGCGTGACGGACACGTGAACCCTTCCTTCGGTGTGCGGCCCGAAGTGTAGCCCGACCACGGAGTTCGCGCCGACGTCCCCCCACGCGCCGATGCGTGGACCCCACTGCCCGCGCCTCGGGCGACCGAGTGTCCCGGTCGTCCCCGATCGGACTACGTTTCGCCGATCACCCAGCGGAAGGCGTCGGCCTTCGACCGGGCGCCCTGGGCGGTCCGCGATTTCGAGACCTCGTCGACCCGCCCCAGGAGGGTCTCACCCTCCCGGACGAGATCGGCGAGCACGGTGGGCGTCAGATAGTCCGGTCTGGTCGCGAAGAGCAGATCCTCGCTGGCGGTGTTCCCGCTCGCGCCCGGCGCGAACGGGCATCCGCCGAGGCCGCCGAGGGCTCCGTCGACCACCACGGCACCGCCGTCCGCGGCCGCCAGCGAGTTCGCGACGCCCATCCCCCAGGTGTCGTGGCCGTGGAAGACGAGCCGACGGTCCCGCGCCTCCACCGACGAGAACAGGTCGCGGACCTGCCCCGGGTACGCCTGCCCGAGGGTGTCGGCCAGGACCACGTCGTCGGCGTCCCCGGTCCGGGGGTCGGCGACGATCTGCCGCACCCGATCAGGGTCGACCGGACCGTCGAACGGGCAGGTGAAGGCGGTGGCGAGGCACAGTTGAATGCGACCGTCGACCTCCTTGGCCGCGGCGACGGCCGCCGGCATGGCGGCCACGCTGTCTTCGGCGAGTCGTCCGATGTTGGCCTTGTTGTGCGCATCCGACACCGACAGGCAGTACTGGAAGTTCCGGACACCGGCCTCGGCGGCCGCGGCGACGTGTCGCGGGGTCGCCACCCACACCCAGCAGCGGTCGATCTCCTCCGGCGTCAGCTGCGCGACGATGTCGAGCGTGCCGGCCATGGGCGGCACCAGGTCCGGGCGCGCCATCGACCCGATCTCCAGCTCCGGCACACCGGCCGCGAGAAGAGTGCGAGCGAGCCGGACGCGGATGTCGACATCGAGTACCGAGCCCGTCAGCTGAAGTCCATCGCGCAGCGTCACGTCACGCAGTCCGACCTGCGAATAGTCAGTCACGTGTACCTCCCGGGAGATGTCGCTGCCGCGTCCGGCCGCGCGGCCCGCGTCGAGGGGCGAGTTCTCTCATACGGCCAGACTATCGTCGTGCCCCGGTCCGCCGAGCCAACGTCGACGCCAGGTCGCCGCGATCGGCCACCTCGATCCCGTCGAGGCCGCGCCACTGCGCCAATCGTCGCAGATCCTCCGCGAGTGACGCGGCGACCGCGCCGCGATCTCGCCCGGGTTCGGCGTACGCCGCGAGAACCCGCAGCAGACCGGCGGATCGGTCCGCTTTCAGATCCACTCGGGCGACCAGCTCGTCACCCATCAGGTACGGGAGGACGTAATACCCGTGGACGCGCTTGTGTTCGGGGACGTAGATCTCGATGCGGTAGCGGAAGTCGAAGAGCCGCTCGGTCCGCGGCCGGCAGAAGACCACCGGATCGAACGGCGACAACAGCGCCGATCGGTCGATGCGGCGTGGGAGCCGCGCGTCACGATGCAGATAGGCCGTCTCGGTCCAGCCGTCGACGCCGACCTCGCGAACATCCCCCGCGTCGACGAGGTCGGGCAGCACCGCGCGGACGTCGGCCGTCGCGAGTCGGTAGTAGTCGGCGAGCTCGCGGACCGTCGCGACACCGTGTGCGGACGCCGCACGCGACACGAGGCGGCGGTGCGCCTCGCGACGGTCGATGCGGACGCCGACCCGCTCGGCACCGATGACGCGGTGCGCGAGGTCGTAGTGGCGATGAAAGTGTTCGTTGCGGACCGCCGACAGCGTCCCCGCAGCGAACATCGCCTCACACAGGTGCTTCACCTCACCGCGCACCCACCAGGCGCCCTTCTCCTCGGGGCGACGCGTGATGCCGAGGGCGGCCTCGATCTCGTTCGGCCGAACGGCGCCGACCTCGTCGATCACGTCGAGCACATCGCGGGCCAGGGGCCGGTTGCGACGCAGGATCTCGGCGCTGCGCCGGTACCGTCCGTCGCGATAGTCGTCCATCCGCCACCCGAACAGCGGCCAGTCGTCGATCGGCACGAGGGCCGCCTCGTGTGCCCAGTATTCGGCGAGGAGTCGCGGTGCGCGGGCCGTCGGAGCACGCCACGCCGCCCGATCGAGCAGGTCGGGATCGTACGGCCCGAGTCGGCTGAACGCCGGAAGGTAGTGCGCACGGGCGAGGACGTTGACGGAGTCCATCTGCAGCAGTCGTGTGCGGCGAAGGACCCGGGCGAAGTGCGTGCGGGTCGGCGACCCGGCCGGCGGTCGATCGCAGAACCCCTGTGCGGCGAGGGCGATGCGCCGCGCCTGCGAGTTCGACAGCCGGTCCGACGACGTCACGGCACCCGTGCCTCGCTGCGGTGTGGTCACCGCACCCAGCCTAATCGCCGGCCGGGACGGACTTCAGCCGGCGTCGTTGACCCGCACCATGTTTCCCGCGGGGTCGCGGAACGCGCAGTCCCGCGGACCCCAGGGCTGCTTCATCGGTTCCTGGAGGACGTCCGCCCCCGTCGCCGCGACCCTCGCGAAGAGCGCGTCGAGATCCGACGATCGGAAGATGATCGGCGGCATCATGCCCTTGGCGACGAGGCGGTGCAAGGCGTCGGCGTCCTCGGGTGAACGCCCGCCGCCGGGTTGAGAGAGGACGATCTCGACGCCTTCCTGACCGGGCACCTGCAATGTGACCCAGTGATGGTCGCCGTTGGCCACGTCGCGGACCACGTCCAGGCCGAGCGCGTCACGGTAGAAGCCGAGCGCGGCGTCGATGTCGTCGACGGTGATGGGGCAACCGGTGATCTCGATGTGTGTCATGGCGTTAAAACTACGACGGTCGCCGACCCCGCGCTTCTCCAAAACTGCTCGATCCCCGGCATGTCGATCCCGTCTGGTCGGTGGTCGTCTGGTCGGTGGTCGTCTGGCCGGTGGCTCTCGGGTCAGCCGAACGGCGTCGGTCGCGCCAGGATCTTGGTCATGCACGACGGCAGTCCCTCGAGGTCGTCGTGCGGGCGCGCACGGTACGCGCTCGGCGTCTCCCCCGTCAGGCGCCGGAACGTCGTGCTGAACGACCCGAGGGAGGTGAAGCCGACGGCCACGCACGCGTCGGTGACGCTCGTCCCGGACCGCAGGAGCGCCATCGCGCGTTCCATGCGCCGCGTCACGAGGTAGCCGTACGGCGTCTCGCCGTAGGCGATCGTGAACTCCCGACTGAAGTGCGCCGTCGACATCAACGCGCGCCGAGCCATGGTCGGCACGTCGAGCGGCTGAGCGTAGTCGCGGTCCATCAGGTCGCGGGCTCGCCGCAGATGCGCGAGAGTCGCGGGCGTCTGGCTCATCGGGGCACCCGACCCATCACCATCGGGACACCCGACCCATCACCGTCGTCACCGGCCATCGGACTCGGCGCCGCCCGGTCCCCCACAGCTCGGAGAGTTCGCGGGCCGACCGGTCGACCGTCTCGCCGGCGCCGGCGGCGCGAGCGCGACGCGTAGCCGACCACGTCTCGAGGTAGCCGATGAACTCCGCGTGCGTCCACGACCGGGTGATGGTCGCCGACGGCGCATCGAGGCGATCCAACGGGAAGTCCAGGGACGCGTACCCGTCGTCCACGTGGCGGCGTTCCGGCGGCCAGTACGGTCCGATCTCGTCACGGTAGAAGCGGTCGAACCGCGCCGCCAGGTCGGCGTCGAGGTCCACGACGCCGTAGGTGATCAGCGCGAGGACCCCACCGGGACGGCTGATCCTGCGCACTTCCCGGTAGAACGCGGACAGGTCGAACCAGTGTGCCGCCTGGGCGACGGTCACCACGGCGGCCGTGTCGTCGGGGACGTCGAGGCGTTCGGCCGACGAGAGGCGATACGTGACCGCCGGATCGGACGCCGCATGACGAAGCTGGTCGGGAGACGGGTCGAGGCCCACCACGCGCGCGAACCGTCGGGTGAGCAGAGTCGTCAGCTGGCCAGTGCCGCAGCCGACGTCGATCGCCACGTCGGTGTCGGGGGCCGAGTCGGCGAGCACGTCGACGATCGACGGCGGATACGTGGGCCGGAACGCCGCGTAACGGTCGCCGGCGGCGTCGAACCACGTCACCGTGCCGCCGCCATCATGCTGTCGCCGTCATATCGGGTCCGGTCCGCCGACCAGGGCCGGTTCGGCGCCCGGCATGCGCGACCACCGATCACCCCGGACATCGGTGAACTCCAGATGCACGGCGCCGGAGTCCGACTCCGCCGAGTCCCGATGAAGTCCCGGCGGCAGGTGCTCCCACGTCCCGATCGCGGTGTCGCCGTCGTGGACGCGGACGTGCGCGATGGGATGTCCCGAACCGTTGTTGACGTGCACGGTGCCGTCTGCGATCCACGCCGACACCCGATCGACGTGCTCGCGGCGCCGGGTCCACGCCTCGCGCAGTTCGCGCGCCTGCCGGTGCGAGCGCTCGCGGTGGATCTGAATGAACGCCACCGCGAACGCGCCGATCGTCCCGATCGAGCCGACCCAGGTCGCCCAGTCGCCGACCTCGAGTTCCAGATTCAGCATCGCGAGCCTCCAGTGACGAAGCCGGTACCGCCGATCCTATCGACACCGACGCCCCGGTGCGGTCGATCAGCGGCGCACGTAGTCGACGAACCGGTAGATCGTGCCGCTCGACGAGTACAACCACTCCCCGACCGCGTCGGGCTCCCAGCGGTCGGGGTCGACCGCCGGCGCGAACGCATCGGCCCCCTCCACCAGAACGTCGACCTCCGTCACACGCAGTCGGGTCGCGTGGTCCATCACCGCCGTGTAGATCTCGCCGCCGCCGATGACGGCCGCCGCGCGTCCGCCGGCGACGAGGGCCGCGTCGATGTCGCCGACCACCTCGGCGCCCTCGGCCACGTAATCGGTTCGCCGAGTCACGACGATGTTGCGTCGGCCCGGCAGCGGGCGGACCGCGTCGGGAAGGGACTCCCAGGTCTTGCGACCCATGATGACCGTGGACCCGTCGGTGATCTGTTTGAACCGCTTCATGTCTTCGGGCACGCGCCAGGGAATCGCGCCGGCCCGACCGATCGCGCCGACGCGGTCCTGCGCCCACACCAGGGTGACCGACATCGGTTCCGTGTGCTCTCGCATCGTCAGACCGCCACCGGCGCCTTGATCGCCGGATGCGATCGGTAGTCGACCACCTCGACGTCGTCGAAGGTGTACTCGAAGATCGACGGGGCCTTACGCAGCTCGAGCGTCGGATAGGGCAGCGGTTCGCGCGAGAGCTGCTGTGTCACCTGCTCGACGTGATTGTCGTAGATGTGGCAGTCGCCGCCGGTCCACACGAAGTCGCCGACCTCCAGGCCGGCCTGCTGGGCCATCATGTGGGTCAGCAGCGCGTACGACGCGATGTTGAACGGCACCCCGAGGAACAGGTCGGCGCTGCGCTGGTAGAGCTGGCAGCTGAGGCGCCCGTCGGCCACGTAGAACTGGAAGAACGCGTGACACGGGGGCAGTGCCATCTGCGGGATCTCGCCGACGTTCCATGCGGAGACGATGTTGCGTCGCGAATCGGGATTCTGCCTGAGGGTGTCGAGCGCTGCGGCGATCTGGTCGACGTGCTCACCGGACGGCGTCGGCCAGTTGCGCCACTGGACGCCGTAGATCGGCCCCAGCTCGCCGTCGTCGTCGGCCCATTCGTCCCAGATGGTGACGCCGTGATCCTGCAGCCAGCGGACGTTCGAGTCCCCGCGCAGGAACCAGAGCAGTTCGTAGATGATGGATTTGAGATGCACCTTCTTGGTGGTGATCAGCGGGAATCCCTCACGCAGGTCGAACCGCATCTGGTGGCCGAACACGCTGCGCGTGCCGGTGCCGGTGCGGTCGTCCTTCGGGGTCCCGGTCTCCATGACCAGCCGCAGCAGGTCCTCATACGGCGTTGGAATGGTCGAGCTCACGCCATCGAGTCTAGCGACCGCTCGCCGCGGCGCGGTGCCGCCACGCGCGATCGCCGCACGGTGCCGCCACGCGCGATCGCCGCGCGGCGGGCCGCCCCCTCACTCCATCAGGCCGGCGGCGACGGTCGCGCCCAACTCCCAGCAGGCCGCCAGCTGCTCCTTGGTCGGCTTCCCCGAGATGACGACGTCGGCGGCGGCCCTGCTCCATCCCAGACCTCCGGCGACGGAGTGGACGCTCTTCTCGGCGCCCTCGGTCCCGACGTTGCCGTGCATGAACAGTCCGTACGGCCGCCCCGACGTGGAGTCCAGCAACGGGTAGTAGCAGGTGTCGAAGGCGTGTTTGAGCGCTCCGCTCATGTACCCGAGGTTCGCCGGCGTCCCCAGCAGATAGCCGTCGGCGTCGAGCATCTCGGCCGGCGACACGTGCAGTGCCGGCCGGCGCACCACCTCGACGCCCTCGATCTCCGGGTCGGTGGCCCCGGCGAGCACGGCCTCGAACATCTCCTGGCAGTGCGGTGACGGGGTGTGGTGAACGATCAGCAGGCGTGCCATGGCCCCATCATGCCAACCCGGATCGCCTCACGGTCCGCAGACGGCGACCCGGTACTGCTCCGCGGCCCGCTTCATCATCTCCCGTGCACGCGTGCGGTCACCGGCGTAGTCGTAGGCGCGCGCGATCCGGTAGGTGCTGATCCAGTCCGACGGGTCCTTCTCCCATTCGACCTTGACCTCAGCGAACAGCGCCTGGGCCGCATCGTGCTCGATCCGTCCCGACGGACGCCGCGGCAGGTCGGCGACGTCCAGGTCTCGGCCCGCGTCCCGAGCGGCGGCCGCCATGCGCTGGTGTTCGAGACCCGAACGCAGCGTCGCGACGACCATCCAGACGCCGAGCAGCGGCAGCACGAAGACCCCGATGCCGAGGCCGATCGAGACCGCGGTCCCCTGCGTCATGAGTTCGACGCCGGTGCGCCCCAGCAGGAAGAAGTAGACGCAGAGGGCGACGATGAGGAAGGCGATCAGGCCGAGAACCGGTCCGCTGCTCCGTTGTCTGTCGGCCACCGGACTACAGGTCCATGAAGGATTCGAGTCCCACGGTCAGCCCGGGCCGTCCGACGATCTCGCGGACGCCGAGCAGGACCCCGGGGACGAACGAGTCGCGGTCGATCGAATCGTGTCGGATCGTCAACGTCTCCCCCTGGGTGCCGAACAGCACCTCCTGGTGCGCGACCAGTCCCGCCAGACGCACGGAGTGCACTCGGACGCCGTCGACGTCGGCACCGCGCGCACCGTCGAGGCCGGTCGAAGTGGCGTCGGGACTCTCGCCGAGGCCGGCGTCACGCCGTGCCGCCGCGATCAACGACGCCGTCCTGCCCGCGGTCCCCGACGGTGCGTCGGCCTTGTGCGGGTGATGCAGCTCGACGACCTCCGCCGACTCGAAGAAGCGGGCGGCCTGCTGCGCGAAATGCATCGACAGCACGGCGCCGATCGCGAAGTTCGGGGCGATGAGCACACCCACGCCGTCCGCGGCGTCGACCCATCCGCGGACGGTCTCCAGGCGTTCCTCGGTGAACCCGGTGGTGCCGACGACAGCGTGAATGCCGTTGTCGATCAGGAACTTCAGGTTGTCCATCACCACGTCGGGGTGGGTGAAGTCGACGACGACGGACGTGTCGGTGTCGATGAACGACGACAGGGAGTCCCCCTTGTCGACACCGGCGGAGAAGGCGACGTCGGAGGCCCCCTGCACGCCCTCGACGATCGCTCGACCGACCTTGCCGTTGCTGCCCAGCACACCCGTGCGGATCGCGTCACCCATGGGGAACCTTTCGTTGCGAGGAATCGCCCGTCAGTCTAGTTGCGGGCCGGTGTCCGCGACGATCCGGTGCGACGTGGACCTCGAGGCGCCCGTCGTCCGCTTTCTTGATCGATCGATCAACTGCAGTTAGGGTCACACCCGTCGTCGTACTGGAACATGTTTCACCACCGAGGAGTCCCATGCCCGAGATCTCACGCCGCACGCTGCTGCAGGCCGCCGCCGTCGGCGCGACGGCGACCGCCGGAGCCTCGATCGGCGGCGTCTGGATCGACCAGGCGGGCCGCGCCGAGGCGGCCGGCGGTTACCTGGTCGGAGCGGGTAGGGGCGACATGACCGGCGCGATCGCCGGCCAGGGCATGATGGGCTACTCCGACGCGCAGCAGGTCGCCGAAGGACTGATCCAGCGGACCTGGGCGCGCGCCTTCATCATCGCCGACGCGGCCACCGGGCAGCGCGTCCTGTTCATCACCGCCGACATCGCGTGCATCTTCACCTCGCACCACAACCTGCTGCTCACCGAACTCGCCAAGCGCTACGGCGGCACCTACACGGTGCACAACGTCAACATCAACGCCACCCACAACCACAACTCGTGCGGCGGCACGTCGTGGGACTACGCATACACGCTCGCCGCGATGGGCCACCGCCGCAACTCGCTGCAGGCCGAGATCGCCGGACTGCTCGACGCGGTCGACGAGGCGCACCGCAGTCTCGCGCCCGGCACCGTCGAACTCGGGCACGACGAGCTCCACGACGCCAGTGCCAACCGGTCCATGCCGGCGTTCAAGCTCAATCCCGCCGACGATCGCCGCCACTTCCCCGAACACATCGACCCGCAGGTGACCGGCCTGCGGCTGCGGCAGGGCGGTCGGACGATCGGCGAGATCACCTGGTTCGCCACCCACGGCACCTCGCTCACGGATGCGAACTTTCAGATCGGTCCCGACAACAAGGGCTACGCCTCGTATCTGGCCGAGCAGCGCACCGACGGGCTCGTCGCCGCACACGCCCAGACCAACGCCGGCGACATGACGCCCAACCTGTGGCTGCGGAAGATGAACCCGGGCGGCCCGACCTCCGACCACCGCACCAACCGCATCCTGATCGGGCGTCGTCAGGATCGGGCCGGGCAGCGTGCCCTCGGCGGCGCGCGGCCGATGACCCGCGGCGGCGTCTCGACCGCCACCCGCTATCTGAATCTCAACGACGTCCGCGTCTCCGGCGACTACACCCCCAACGGCAAGGCGACCCGCACCGCGCCCGCCATGATGGGCATGGCGGCGGCCGCCACCAGCACGGAGGACAACACCCGCAGCCAGCTCGCCATCCTCTCCGAGGGCATGCGCAACGAGTTGGCGATGGCGTTGGGCGCCGGCGCCACACCCACGCCGGCACCGTGGATGGTCGACGTCCAGGCGCCCAAGGCCGACCTCTTCCCGCTCGGGCTGCTCCCTCCGCATCCGTGGATCGAACAGCGACTGCCGATCCAGTTGATCCGCATCGGCGACCTCGCTCTGGCCGCGATGCCGTCGGAGACGACGATCGTCGCCGGGCTGCGGATCCGGCGCCTCGTCGCCGACGCACTCGGCATGCCGCTGGAGAACGTCCTCCTGCAGGGGTACTCGAACGGGTACAGCCAGTACACGGTGACGCCCGAAGAGTACGTCGCCCAGCAGTACGAGGGCGGCGAGACGATGTTCGGCCGATGGACGCTGTGCGCCTACATGCAGGAGTTCCACGCGATGGCCACGACGATGGCCCGCGGCGGACGCAAGCCCGCCGGTGCTCGTCCGGCCGATCGCGACAAGCTACAACCCGACCTGCTCGGCTCTCAGCCGGCCGACACCCCGATGCCGGGCCGCCGGTTCGGCCAAGTGGTGTCGAAGGTCCCGGCCACGGCGTCGCCGGGTTCGACCGTCACCGTGAGCTTCTGCGGCGCGTACCCGACGAACCGGATTCGCCGGGGCCGCGACACCAAGGGTTACTTCGCCGTCGAGCGATTCACCGGCTCCGGCTGGGTCGTCGCCTTCGACGACGACCATGAGTCGACCGAGATGACCTGGGTCCGACCGGGCGGCAGCCCCTCGGCGTCGAAGGTGACCGTCACCTGGCGGGTGCCGCGCACCGTCACCGCCGGCGACTACCGGATCCGCTACCACGGTGACGTCAAGGCGCCGTCGGGCAAGCTCCGCGAAATCACCGGCACCACCGGCCGCATCAAGGTCGACTGACGCGCCGGTCCCCGACCGCTCACCCCTGAGCCAGGTACATCAGGATCGCCCGCACCCGCCGATTCTCGGTCTCCGGCGGCAGATCGAGCTTCGTGAAGATGTTCGACACGTGCTTGGCGACGGCGGCATCGGAGACCACCAGCGCCGCCGCGACCTCGGAGTTGGAATGCCCGCGGGCCATGAGCGCCAGGACTTCGCATTCGCGCGGGGTGAGGCGGTCGATCACCGCTGATCGGAACATCTTCGCGATCACCTCGGGATCCACGACGACACCTCCGGCCACCACGGTCTCGATCGCCCGGAGGAAGTCGTCGACGCGACCGACCCGCTCCTTGAGCAGATAGCCGACGGCGCCGCCCTGCTCGGAGGCCAGCAGTCGCCGCGCGTACGCCGCCGCGACGTATTGGGACAGGACCAACACCGGCAGTCCCGGCCGCCGTGTCCGGAGGTCGAGCGCGGCCCGCAGCCCGTCGTCGCCGTCTCCCGGCGGCATCCGAACATCGGTCACCACCAGGTCGACGTCCGTCAGGTCGATGGTCCGCAACGCCGTCGCGTCACTCACCGTCGCGGCGATCTCGTGTCCGGCCCGTTCGAGAATCCTGACGAGGCCTTCGGCGAGAAGGACCGAATCCTCGGCCAGGACGATGCGCACACCCACGGGTTCGAGTCTCCCCGATCGTCTACCGATCGATGCGACCGGTCCACCGCAGGACGGTGGGGCCGCCGTGCGGGCTGTCGATGGTGAGGGTCGCGCCGAGTGCATCGGCACGTTCGACGAGCCCCGCCAGACCGCTGCCGTTCGCCGGATCGGCTCCACCGATCCCGTCGTCGGTGACGACCATGGTGATGACCCCCTGCTCGTCGGAGAGCTCGATCGTCACCGTCGAGGCACCGCCGTGTTTGCCGGCGTTGGTCACGGCCTCGCTGGCGGTGTAATACATCGCGCGTTCGACCGCTTCGGGGAGCCGGCGGCCGGGGACCCATCCGGTACCCGGGATCACGCGCACGGTGATCGGATCGCCGAGTTCGGCACACGCCGCCTCGACACCGAAGTCGTCCAGTACCCCGGGGCTCACCCCGCGAACGGTTTCACGCAACCCCGACAACGCCCGTTCGACACGGCCCTGCGCCGCTTCGACCTCCGCGCGCAGCACCGGATCATCGCTCGTCTGGGCGAGTTCGCCGAGTCGCATCGCGGCACCGACGAGGTCCTGCTGCGGCCCGTCGTGCAGATCCCGCTCGATCCGACGGCGTTCGTCCTCGAAGGATCCGACGAGCACACCGCGCGAGGACTCGAGGGCCTCGACCTGCGCGGCCAGCTCCTCTTCGCGCGGACCGAGCAGCCACGCGGCGACCGACGCCGTGATGGCCGCGGCGACCCCGCTCAGATAGAGCGTGACGACAAGGAGCGGAATCGCGACCGGGACCATCCACCAGGCGTCCGAGGGCGAATCGACCGTCCAGTTCCCGAGCCTGATGACTTCGCCGTGCCGGGCGATGGCGGGCGCGACCGCGAAGACGCCGGTGGCGACACCGAGGATCACGAGACCGAGGCCGACGAGCGGCCCGTAGATCGCGAGGAACAGCGAGTACACCACTTCCCGCCACGTCGCAGCCTCGCCGAGACGCGTGCCGATCCGTGTTCCGGGGTTCCCGTCGAGCGGTGCGTGCGGATCGTCTATCGCGCGGACCCCGAGGAGACGGACCCGTCGACGTTCGAGCCCGCCGAGCAGGATCGACCACGCCGGCGCGAACGGAAGCAGCACGATCACCACGTACGCCAGAAACATCAGGAAGCCCAGAGCCACGGTGGTCACGCTGTACACCAGGGCGCGCCAGGGGGCAGAGGACCCCAGATAGCGCAGCGGCGAGCGACCCAGACTCTCCCACGCTGATCTGTCTGCCGCCGTCATCTCGTCATTCGTCATGGGGACAACGCTAGAGACCGTCGACGTCGATCTCACTGGTGCGCGATCGACCCTTCACAGTAGTGCTGACACCACCCACCCGGACGAGACGGACTCGACGACGCAGGCCGACGAATCCGGCCCGCGATGTCGAACGACATCGCGGGCCGGAGACCGGAACCGATTCAGTTCAGATCAGGCGTCTGCCTTCTCGTCGGTCTTCTCCTCGGCGTCGTCACGGACCGGGACGAGGCTGATCTTGCCGCGCTCGTCGATGTCGGCGATCTCGACCTGGAGCTTGTCGCCCACCGAGACGACGTCCTCCACCTTGCCGATGCGCTTGCCGTTGCCCAGCTTGCTGATGTGGACCAGACCGTCCCGGCCCGGCAGCAGCGAGACGAAGGCGCCGAAGGCTGCGGTCTTGACGACCGTGCCCAGGAACCGTTCCCCGACCTTCGGCAGCTGCGGGTTGGCGATCGCGTTGATCTTGTCGATCGCAGCCTGCGCCGACGGGCCGTCGGACGCGCCGACGAAGACGGTGCCGTCGTCCTCGATGGAGATGTTGGCGCCGGTCTCCTCGGTGATGCCGTTGATCGTCTTGCCCTTGGGGCCGATGACCTCGCCGATCTTGTCCATCGGGACCTTGATCGTGGTGATCCGCGGAGCGAACGGGCTCATCTCGTCCGGCTCGTCGATGGCCTCGGCGAGAACGTCGAGGATCGTGAACCGAGCCTGCTTGGCCTGACTCAGCGCACCGGCGAGCACGCTCGACGGGATGCCGTCGAGCTTGGTGTCGAGCTGCAGCGCCGTCACGAAGTCCTTGGTGCCCGCGACCTTGAAGTCCATGTCGCCGAACGCGTCCTCGGCACCGAGGATGTCGGTGAGCGCCACGTAGCGGGTCTCGGTCTTGCCGTCGATCGTCACCTCGTCGGACACCAGGCCCATCGCGATGCCGGCCACCGGCGCCTTCAGCGGGACGCCTGCGTTCAGCAGCGAGATGGTCGCCGCGCACACCGAACCCATCGACGTCGACCCGTTCGAGCCGAGGGCCTCGGAGACCTGGCGGATCGCGTACGGGAACTCCTCGACGCTCGGGAGAACCGGCACGAGCGCACGCTCGGCGAGCGCACCGTGGCCGATCTCACGACGCTTCGGCGAGCCGACGCGGCCGGTCTCGCCGGTCGAGTACGGCGGGAAGTTGTAGTGGTGCATGTAGCGCTTGCTGGTCTCGGGACCGAGCGAGTCGATCTGCTGCGCCATCTTCACCATGTCGAGCGTCGTGACACCCATGATCTGCGTCTCGCCGCGCTCGAAGAGGGCGCTGCCGTGGGCGCGCGGGACCAGGCCGACCTCTGCGGAGAGCTCGCGGATGTCGGTGATGCCGCGACCGTCGATACGGAAGTGGTCGGTGAGGATGCGCTGACGGACCAGCTTCTTGGTCAGCGACCGGTAGGCGGCGCCGAGCTCGCCCTCACGGCCCTCGAAGCGCTCACCGAGCGCGTCGAGCACATCGGCCTTGAGGGCGTCGGTGGCGTCGTCGCGCTCCTGTTTGCCCGCGATGCCGAGCGCCTCGCCGAGACGAGTCGTCGCGAACTCGGCGACCGCGTCGTAGGCGTCGTCCTGGTAGGGCGGGAACAGCGGGAAGTCGCGGGTCTCCTTGGCTGCGGCGGACGCCAGCTCCTGCTGGGCGCGGCACAGCTGCGCGATGAACGGCTTCGCGGCCTCCAGCCCCTCGGCGACGATCGTCTCGTTCGGTGCCTGGGCACCGCCCGCGATCCGGTCGAGGACGTTGTCGGTGGCCTCGGCCTCGACCATCATGATCGCGACGTCACCGCTCTCGGTGAGACGCCCGGCGACCACCATGTCGAAGACGGCGCCCTCGAGCTGATCGACGGTCGGGAACGCGACCCACTGGCCGGCGGTGTTCTCGGCACGACCGTCGCCCTCACCGGCGAGGGTCGGGATCAGTGCGACGCGCACGGCGCCGACGGGGCCCGAGAACGGCAGACCGGAGATCTGGGTGGACGCCGACGCCGCGTTGATCGCGACGACGTCGTACAGGTCCTTGGGGTCGAGCGACAGGACGGTCTCGACGATCTGGATCTCATTGCGCAGTCCGTCGACGAACGACGGGCGCAGCGGACGGTCGATGAGACGGCAGGTCAGGATCGCGTCGGTCGACGGACGGCCCTCACGGCGGAAGAACGAGCCGGGGATGCGGCCCGCGGCGTACATCCGCTCCTCGACGTCGACGGTCAGCGGGAAGAAGTCGAAGTGCTCCTTCGGCGACTTGGACGCCGTGGTCGTCGAGAGGATCATCGTGCCCTCGTCGAGGTACGCGACGACCGAGCCGGCAGCCTGCATGGCCAGGCGCCCGGTCTCGAACGAGATGGTGCGGGTGCCGAAGGCCCCGTTGTCGATGACGGCGGAGACTTCGGTGACGGAGTCGTCGAAGTCGGCATTGACATCAGTCAAGAGTGTTTACCTTTCGTAGCGGCCGCAGCGGGCTGCGACCGGTATGCAGCAGCCGGTTCTCGCAGGGCGCGACGAACCGGCGGGCGAATGGCGCGCGAATCGCGCCGGAGGTGAACAGCGCACCTGCGCTGTGAGCAGACGGCCTTCGATCGAAGCGGCCGGAGGCTCACGGCGACTTCGTCACCGAGGTTCCGGCGGCCACTACCGAGGACCGATCCGACAATCACATCCGACCCACCGACTGGCGGCCGATCGTCCACTGGGCAGCGTAACATCCCGATGCTGCGCGCACGGCCGTGCGCGAGCTCCGGCACGCCCGTCGGAGCCCGACATCCGGGTCACTCCCAGTCCCGCGCCGCGATCGGCATACCGATGAGCTGTTCGGCCTCGGCTCGGCTCACGTCGCGGATGTGCGCCGCGAACGTCCAGCAGTGCCCTTCCGGGTCCAGTGCGCGATACGTCCGGTCGCCGAAGAACTGGTCGGCCGGTTCGGCGACGATCTCGGCTCCCTTCTCGCGTGCGATCGCACAGTGCTCATCGAGACCGCCGGGCACCCGCACGTGCACCGACTGCGTGTTGACACCACGGACACCCGCCGGACTCACCGTTCGAGTCGACCATTCGCCGCCGATCATGATCCGCCCGCCGGCCGGCCCCGCCATCTCGTAGTGCGAGGCTGCGGGTTGCTCCGGAGGCCCCTCGATCGCCATCGTCAGCTGGAACCCGAATGCTTCGGCCAGCCACCGGGTGGCCGCTCTCGGATCGCGGTAGGTGATGGCGGGAATGATGGCGTCGGTCATGGTTCGATTGTCCGCCGTCGGTCGGTCGGGCGCACCCGAAAGACGACTCCGGCCGCGCCACCATGCGGTGACGCGGCCGGAGGAGTAGCCGAGTGGGTGACGATCAGCGACGCAGTCCGAGGCGCTCGATGAGCGAACGGTAGCGGGTGATGTCGACGCTCGCGACGTACTTGAGCAGACGGCGGCGGCGGCCGACGAGCAGCAGCAGACCGCGACGGCTGTGATGATCGTGCTTGTGGTGCTTGAGGTGCTCGGTGAGGTCGGTGATGCGCTTGGTCAGCAGCGCGACCTGCGCCTCCGGCGAACCGGTGTCGGTCTCGTGCAGGCCGTACTCGGTGAGGATGGCCTTCTTCTGGTCAGTGGTCAACGCCATGACAGATCTCCTTGTTTCAGTTCCGTGCTCCAGACCCTGCACCAGCAGGGAGGCGCGCCGCCACGGACCGCAGCTGACACCAGCGGAGAAGTCTACCAGGAGGGTCGTGTGGAGACCGAATCGTTCGACGTCAGCCGACGATGCGGATCTCGGCGCCGTCCGGCGCCCACGAGCCGATGATGACGGCGACGACTCCGAGCACCGCACCGCCGACGATGCCGATCAGCAACGGTCTCGCCCGCCTATGCGGTTCGACGAGGACCACCGAGACCGCCCCTCCCAGGGTCGCGGTCGCGGCAGCAGCTGTGCTCAGGATCAGGCCCCACCCCGGCCCCAGGAGGTCGACGAAGGCCTGGTCGGCTCCGATCTGTTGAACCGTGTCGAACATCATCCGCTCCGGCAACAGCCATCCCAGGACAAGGACCCCGATCAGCGCTGCGATCCCCAGCGTCGCGGTCGCGACACCCGACCACATCGGCCGGAACCACGCAGCGCCCGCCGCGACCAGCAACATCAGTCCGAGGCCGATCAGCACCCAGCCGATTGGATGCGTCGCCAAGGTCTGTTCGAAGCCGTACGCCCCGGTCCCCGCGATGCGCAGCCCCGACAGTCCCAACTCGTCCGTCGTCCGCCACACACCGACCGATCCCACGATCAGCGCGATCCCGGCCGCCCCGGCGACAGCGGAGGTCGCCACGCGCGTGACGGTTCCCGCCTCGCCTGCGCCCGCCTCACTCGGTGCGATTGTCAACGCCGTCGTCCTCCGCCGCGAGGATCGTGCGAGTCCGGTCGACGTCGTCGGTCATCGCCGCGATCAACGACTCGACGCTGTCGAAGGGCTCCATCCCACGCAGCCGCGCCACGAAGTCGACGGCCACGTGCTGCCCGTAGAAGTCGGCGTCCACATCGAGGACGTACGCCTCGACCGTCCGTACCCGACCGGAGAACGTCGGATTGGTGCCGACCGAGACGGCTGCCGGATAACGCCGACCGAGGGTGATGCCCTCCGGCTCCGTCGCACTGTCGAGCACCGTGAACCAGGCGGCATAGACACCGTCTCCCGGTACGGCCGCGTGTTCGGGCGGCGCGACGTTGGCGGTCGGGAACCCCAGATCGCGCCCGCGGCGCTCCCCGTGGACGACGACGCCCTCGACGCGATGCGGCCGACCGAGAGCCTCTGCGGCCAGTTCGACGTCACCCGACGAGATGCACGAGCGGATGTACGTCGAGGAGTACGTCACCGTGTGCTCGCCGAAGAGCGACACACCGGTCACTTCGAAGCCGAACCGCTCCCCCAGATCACGCAACTTCGGGACGTCGCCGGCCGCCTTGTGGCCGAAGGTGAAGTTGTCGCCGACCACCACCTCGGCGGCGTGAAGCTGCTCCACCAGCACCGAGTGCGCGAACTCCTCCGGGGTCTGCGAGGCCATCGTGGGATTGAACGGGAGAACGCAGAAGACGTCGATGCCGAGTTCCTCGGCGAGGTCGGCACGCCGGCGCAGCGTCGACAGCTGCGGGGGGTGCGTCCCCGGCCGGACGACCTCCATCGGGTGCGGGTCGAACGTCATCAGCACCGACGGGACTCCGCGCTCGGCCGCGGCACGGGTCGCCGCCGCAATCAACTGCGCATGCCCGCGATGCACACCGTCGAACACGCCGATGGTGACCACGCACCGCCCCCAGCCCGCCGGGACATCGTCCAAACCTCGCCAACGCAACACACCACCAGGGTACGACTCCCCCGCCGAACCGGCACGCACCAGGTGACCGCCCGGATGGGTAAGGTCATGGTCATGCCCGACACTCGCCCGGTGAGCGAACTCACCTCGGTCACACAGGATTACCTGAAGGTCATCTGGACGTCCCAGGAGTGGTCGGAGACGAAGGTGACCACCAAGCTGCTCGCCGAGCGGCTCAACGTCTCACCGTCCACCGCCTCGGAGGGCATCCGCAAACTGGCCGACCAGGGACTCGTCGATCACGCACCCTACGGCGCCGTCACCCTCACCGACCAGGGGCGCGTCGCCGCCGTCGGGATGGTCCGTCGACACCGGCTCTTGGAGACGTTCCTCGTCCGCGAGCTCGGTTACGGCTGGGACGAGGTGCACGCCGAGGCCGAGATCCTCGAACACGCCGTCTCCGAACAGCTGTTGACCCACATCGACGCGAAACTCGGCCACCCCAAACGGGATCCGCACGGTGACCCGATCCCGGCGGCCGACGGCACCGTTCCGGAAGCCGGTTCGCTGCAGCTCGCCGACCTCGACATCGACGAGTCCGGCGTCATCACGCGGATCTCCGACGCCGACCCCGAGATGCTGCGGTACTTCGAGGAGATCGGCGTCAACCTCGACTGCACCGTGCGCGTCACCGAGAAGCGGCCGTTCGCCGGGACCATCACGGTGTGCGTCGACGGCTCCGAGCCGATCCACCTCGGCGACCTCGCCGCCCGCGCGATCTTTCTCGACGGCCTGCAGACGGCGACCCGTTAGCAGTCGACCGTCAGCGCAGCGTCGCGGGACGAACCACCATCACCGAGCTCGCCCGTCGGCCCTTCTCCTGAACCAGGGCGATCGCGCGGCCCGCGGGGTCGACCACCGTATACACGCCGGCCATCCCGATCGGCGTCAACCATCGTCCCTGACTGATCGACTCGGCCTCGTCGTCGCTGATGGCACGGTGCTCGAAGCACAGTTTGGCGGCGTCGTCGATGCCGAGGCTCACCCCGGGGGCGGCGGCGATCTCGTCGAGCGTGCGCGCGCGGGTGAGATCGAAGGGACCGACCTCGGTGCGTCGCAGTGCGGTGAGATGCCCGCCGACCTCGAGCGCCGCTCCCAGGTCGCGGGCGAGGGAGCGCACGTAGGTTCCCGACGAACAGGTGACGGCGACGTCGAGATCGACGAACGCGCCGGTCCGCCGCGTCGCGGTGACCTCGAAGCGGTGAACGGTGACGGGGCGCGCCCGCAGCTCGAAGTCCTCACCGCTGCGCGCCAGGGCGTGTGCGCGACGACCGTCGACCTTGATCGCCGAGACCCGCGCCGGGATCTGCTCGATGTAGCCGGTCAGGGACGCGACGACGGCGGTGATCTCGGCGTCGGTGACTCCGCCGGCATCCGCGACGGTCAACGGCTCGCCCTCGGCGTCGTCGGTGGTCGTGGACTGGCCGAGCCGGATCGTCGCGGTGTACGACTTCGTCGTCAGCGAGAGCAGTCCCAGGAGCTTCGTCGCCCGCTCGATGCCGACGACGAGGACTCCGGTGGCCATCGGGTCGAGTGTGCCGGCATGCCCGACACGTCGGGTCCCGAAGGCTTTGCGGCAACGGGAGACGACGTCGTGGCTGGTGATGCCGGCCGCCTTGTCGACGATGAGGATGCCGGCGTTCTCGATGGAGGCGTCTGCCATGTCAGGTGAGCGCAATCGTGGTGAGGATCAGACCGTTGGCGATCTGCCAGCGGCCGGGCAGCGTCAGCAGCGGCGGTCCGCCGTCGATCGCCGCACCGTCGATCAGGATGGTCGATGTGAATGTACCCGCGGGCTCACCGGCCGTGCCGACCGCGTCGTCGCGGTCGAAGACGATGTGGGCGTCGGCGAACCCGAGCCAGCGGTGCGTGAGCGGGAACCACGCCTTGTAGGTGGCCTCCTTGGCGCAGAACAGGAGCCGATCCCAGTGCAGGCCGTCGTCGTGCGCGGATCGGGCGGTCAGAACGTCGCGCTCGGCTTCGATGCTGGTGTGTCCGAGCACCCCGTCGGGAAGGGGCGCGTGCGGTTCGGCGTCGATGCCCAGTGACCGGATCTGCATCGAGTATGCGGTGACCGCCGCTCGGTAGCCGTCGCAGTGGGTCATGCTGCCGACCACGTGGCGCGGCCACACGGGCATGCCGCGTTCGCCGCGGAGGATCGGCACCGGTTCGACGCCGAGTTGGCCGAGAGCGCGGCGCGCGAGGTGCCGCGCGGTGGTGAATTCGCGGCGTCTCTTCTCGACGGCCGACGCGATCAGCGGTTCCTCGGCGGGAAGGACGCTCAATCCGTCCGGGTCTCCGAACGAGTCGGCGGCACCGACGCCGCGCGGCATCAGGTCCTCGATCACCGGTCGCCGCCCTCGGCCCGCGTGTTCGACTGTGCGCGCCGGGCGTGCAACCGTTCGACCCTCTCCCGGAATTCGGCGGCCTTCTCCTGATAGTCGGGTGGCAGTTCGAACCGGGCACCCAGCTCGTTGAGGTCCTCGGGTCGGAGTCCGTCGTCGGGGGCGATCTTCCGGAGCAGCGGTTCGGGCAGCCCGCGACGTGTCCACTCCCGCGGGTACCCGACCGAGACCTCCTCGAACCGGACGCCGTCGTACCAGGTGGTGCGGGGTATGTGGAGATGGCCGTAGACGCAGGCCGCCGCCCGGTAACGGACATGCCAGTCGTCGGTGAGTTCGCTGCCGCACCACAGTGCGAACTCGGGGTAGATCAGCGCGTCGCACGGTTCGCGTCGCAGCGGCCAGTGATTGATGAGGATCGTCGGTTCGGCGGGGTCGATGGCGTCGAGTCGCGCACGGGTGGATTCGATCCGTGCCCGCCCCCAGGCGTCTCGCGTGCCGAACGGTTCGGGCGACAGGAGGAATTCGTCGGTCGCCACGACGTGCCGTTCACGAGCCAGCGCGAGGGCCTGCAGAGCCGTCGACGTCCCCTCGGGCCGAAAGGTGTAGTCGTACAGCAGGAACATCGGGACCACGCGGACGGGTGCGGTGCCGTCGCCCGGATCGAAGAGCGGGTAGATGTCCTCGGGCGTCACGACGCCGAGGTCGCGGCACGCCTGCACGAGGTAGTCGTAACGTGCGACGCCGAAGATCTGCAGCGGATCCTTGGCCGTGGTGTAGAGCTCGTGGTTCCCCGGCACCCACACGACGGTGTGGAATCTGTTGCGCAGTCGTCGCAGCGTGTCGACGATGTCGTCGGTGCGTTCGGCGACGTCGCCGGCGACGATGAGCCAGTCTCCGGGATCGGTCGGCTGGATCTGATCGAGGATCGTCCCGTTCCCGCGATGCGAGACGTGCAGATCGCTGATCGCCCAGAGGGTTGCCATGCGACCCATCGTGCCACGCTCCCGGGTGTGACCGTCCGGGGTCCCGCCGGGGCCTCGCCCCGACTCCGCACGGACGTCGGTCGCCAATTACGATGCGCACGCCCATGTCGGGGGTATTTTCGAAGCATGACCCCGCCCGTTCCCGTACCGCCGCCCACCGTCACGCTGTCGCCCGCACCGCTGCTGCGTCACTTCCCCGATCGGGATCGCTACGAACTGTGGTCCGGCAACGAATTGATCGGCGTCGCGGGGTACGAGCGCCGCGCCGACGGAACGATCGTCCTGCTGCACACCGTGGTCACCGAGAAGTACGGCCGCGCCGGCTTCGCCCGCCTCCTCGTCATGTCCATGCTCGACGACCTCGACGCAGCCGGAACCCCGTTCGTGCCCGTGTGCACCTACGTCCAGAAGTTCCTCGAGCGCTTCCCGCAGTATCGGGCCGGCACGGTCGACACCTGACAAGCGTTTCCGCATCGTGTGAGGCTGGACCGATCGGGGTTGCCGGACCGGGCTCCGCTACTTCACCCACGCCCCGCTGCGGACCCGCCAGACGGTCGCAACGAGCCGAGTCAGCATGAATGCCATGAGCCCGCTCCAGATGCCGGCCAGTCCCCAGCCGAACGCCCACGACAGCCAGATGACCGGCAGAAACACACCGACCGCACCGGCGAGGGTCGCGGTTCGCAGGAACGCGGCATCGCCGCTGCCGAGGAGCACCCCGTCGAGAGCGAAGACCACACCGGCGACCGGCAACATGACCACGAAGAACCACCACGGCGTCCGCATCGCCGACAAGATCCCGTCGTCATCGGTGAAGATCCGCGGGATCACCCCCACCCCGGCGGCCAAGACCACGCCCACCACCACCGACACCGCGACAGAGACGATCGTCGCACGCCGGGCCGCCGACCGTGCACCGGCGAAGGCCGCCGCTCCCAACGCCGCACCGACGAGTTGCTGCGCCGCGATCGCCAGCGAGTCGAGGAGCAGCGCCGTGAACTCCCACAACTGCAGGACCACCTGGTGTGCCGCCACCTGTGCCACACCGAACCGGGCGGCGACCGCGGCCGCCGAGACGAAGCAGACCTGGAACGACGCGCTGCGGAGCACGAGGTCCCGGGCCATCGTCAACTGTGCCCGGATGACGGGCCAATCGGGTGCGATCCGGCCACCGTTCTCCCGGACCAGTCGTGTCGCGAACGTCGCCCCTGTGATCGACTGACCGGCGAGATTGGCCCAGGCACTGCCGTGCAGACCCAGCTGCGGCAGACCGCCGACACCGTGCACCAGACCGATGCACAGGGCCCCCGCCGGAACCAGTCCGGCCACCACGTAGATCACCGGCCGACGCGTGTCCTGCACCCCGCGCATCCACCCGTTGCCCGCCATCGCCAGCAGAATCAACGGAACCCCGAACACCGCGATCCGCAGCCACTGGGCGGCCTCGGCCGCGACCTCGGCATCGGGGACCAGCACCGCGGTGACCCGCGGAGCCGACAGCTGAGCGACGACCACGATGAGACCGCCGACGCCGAGCGCGATCCAGCTCGCCTGGACCCCTTCGGCGACGGCACGCGCACGGTCACCCGCGCCGAACGCCCGGGCCGACCGCGCCGTGGTGCCGTAGGACAGGAACGTCAGCTGGGTGCTGATCACGGCGAGCACCAGGGTGCCGACCGTCAACGCCGCCAGTTCGACGGCCCCGAGGCGCCCCACCACGGCCAGGTCGAGGATCAGGTACAGCGGGGGCGCGATGAGCACGACGAGTGCCGACGCCGCGAGCCGAAGCATCTCCCGCACCGATGCCGCCCTCAGAGGGTGGCGCGCAACCGCGCGATCACGTCGTCGCGCGTCCCGGTGTCGCTGTACCCGGACGCCCGCACATGACCGCCGCCGCCGAGGGAGCGCGCGATCGGGACGAGGTCGACCACCGTCTTACTGCGCAGCGACACCGCCCAACGGCGACTCCCGACCTCCTTGAAGACCGCGGCGACCTCCGCCTCGCGTGCGGTCCGCACGACGTCGATCACACTCTCGGCCTCGTCCCAATTCATCTCCGCCATCTGGTCGGCGGTGACGACGGCGTAGACGAGTCCGAGTCCGCCGCACGCGGTCTCGTCGAGGACGGACGACTCCAGCACGTCCGAGAGCATGCGAAGCCACCGGTACGGATGCGAGTCCAGCAGGGTCCTGCTCCACCTCGCGGCATCCACGCCCGCCTCGGTGAGTCGGGCGGCGATCGCGAAGGACGCCGGACGCGCCCATTTGAACGACCCGGTGTCGGTGATCAGACCGGCGTACAGGCACGTGGCGATGTCGACGGTGAGCGTCGCACCCAGCGCATCGATCACTCTGAGCACGATCGCCGTCGTGCAGTCCGACTCCGGATCGATGAGGTCGAGATCGGCGAAACCGGGATTCGACACGTGGTGATCGATGCAGATCGTCACCGGTGCGGCCGCCAGGACGGCCTCGAGTTCACCGAGACGGCCGGCCGTCGCGGCGTCGACCGCGACGACGACGTCGGCCCGCTCGAGGGATCCCGCGTCCACGAGGAGATCGGTTCCCGGCAGCTCCCGCAGCGGACCGGGGAGCCGTTCCGGGCCGGGAAACGCGCACTGCACGCGTTTCCCCGAGTCCCGCAGCGCCGAGCCGAGACCCAACGCACTCCCGATGGTGTCGGCGTCGGGTCGGACGTGACTGACGATCGTCACCGACTCGGCCCGCCCGAGCGCCGCGGCCACCGCCTCACTCGACGTCGGGTTCACCCGATCCGACCTCGCCTTCCGGCGCGTCGTCGTGACGGTAGGGGTCGGCGTCGCCGGCCGGCCTCGCGTCTCGGGCCGCGCGGGCCACCAGTTCGTCCTGGGCGCGCGCCCGGGCCAGCAGCTCGTCCATCGCCCGTGTCGCATCGGGCACCGAGTCGAGCTCGAACCGGAGAGTCGGGGTGAACCGCACACCGGTCCCGGCCCCGACCTTCGACCGGAGGGCACCGGTGGCGGCCGCCAGACCCGCCGCCGCTTCCGCGACGTCGGGTTCGGCGTCCACCGACTCGCCCATGACGGTGTAATACACCGTCGCGTCATGCAGATCACCGGTCACGCGACAGTCGGTGATCGTGACGTGGGCGAGCCGGGGATCCTTGATCTCCGTCCCGATCGCCGAGGCGACGATCGTGGTGATCCGCTTCGCGAGCCGCTGGGCTCGTGCAGCATCGACCATTCTCAGTCCCGTGCCTTCTCGACCATCTCGTAGACCTCGATCACGTCGCCGACCTTGATATCGCTGTAGGTGAGGGTCAGACCGCATTCGAAGCCCTCGCGGACCTCCGTCGCATCGTCCTTCTCCCGCTTGAGCGAGCTGATCGTGAGATCGTCGGAGACCACCGTGCTGTCGCGCAGCAGACGCGCCTTGGCGTTCCGTCGCACGATGCCGTCCTTGACCATGCAACCGGCGATGTTGCCGACCTTGGACGACTTGAAGATCGCACGGATCTCGGCGTGGCCGAGTTCGGACTCCTCGTAGATCGGCTTGAGCATGCCCTTGAGGGCCGCCTCGATCTCCTCGATCGCCTTGTAGATGATCGAGTAGTACCGGACCTCGACGCCCTCGCGGTTGGCGAGCTCCGTGGCCTTGCCCTCCGCTCGGACGTTGAAGCCGATGATGATCGCGTCCGACGCCGCAGCCAGGTTGACGTTGGTCTCGGTGATGCCACCGACACCGCGGTCGATGACGCGCAGCGAGACCTCGTCGTCGATCTCGATCTGGAGGAGCGCCTCCTCGAGCGCCTCGACGGTGCCCGAGTTGTCGCCCTTCAGGATGAGGTTGAGCTGGCTGGTCTGCTTGAGCACCGAGTCCAGGTCCTCGAGGCTGATCCGCTTGCGGCTCCGCGCGGCCAACGCATTGCGCTTGCGCGCATTGCGGCGGTCGGCGATCTGGCGTGCGGTGCGGTCCTCCTCGACGACGAGGAGGGTGTCGCCCGCCCCCGGCACCGAGGTGAAGCCGATGACCTCGACCGGACGCGACGGCATGGCCTCGGACACGTCGTCGCCGTGCTCGTCGACCATCCGACGCACGCGACCGTACGCGTCGCCCGCGACGATCGAGTCGCCGACGCGCAGGGTGCCGCGCTGAATCAGGACGGTGGCCACCGGACCGCGTCCGCGGTCGAGGTGTGCCTCGATGGCAACGCCCTGCGCGTCCATGTCCGGGTTCGCCCGCAGGTCGAGCGAGGCGTCGGCGGTCAGCAGGACCGCTTCGAGCAGCTGGTCGATGTTGAGTCCCTGCTTGGCCGAGATGTCGACGAACATGGTCTCGCCGCCGTAGTCCTCGGGGATCAGGCCGTACTCGGTGAGCTGTCCGCGGATCTTCGCGGGGTCGGCGCCCTCCTTGTCGATCTTGTTCACCGCGACCACGATCGGCACCTCGGCCGCCTGGGCGTGGTTGAGCGCCTCCACCGTCTGCGGCATGACGCCGTCGTCGGCGGCGACCACGAGGATCGCGATGTCCGTCGACTTCGCGCCGCGGGCACGCATGGCGGTGAACGCCTCGTGGCCCGGGGTGTCGATGAAGGTGATCAGGCGGTCCTCGTCGTTGAGGTGGGTGTTCACCTGGTACGCACCGATGTGCTGGGTGATGCCACCGGCCTCGCCGCCGCCGACGTTCTCCTTGCGGATGGTGTCGAGCAGGCGGGTCTTGCCGTGGTCGACGTGACCCATGACGGTGACCACCGGCGGACGCTGCGCGAGGTCCTCTTCGCCGCCCTCGTCCTCGCCGAAGGTGAGGTCGAAGCTCTCCAGCAGTTCGCGGTCCTCGTCCTCCGGGCTGACGACCTGGACGACATAGTTCATCTCCGACCCGAGCAGCTCCAGGGTCTCGTCGTTCACCGACTCGGTCGCGGTGACCATCTCGCCGAGATTGAACAGGGCCTGGACCAGTGCTGCCGGGTTGGCATCGATCTTGTCGGCGAAGTCCGACAACGACGCACCGCGAGCGAGACGGATCGTCTGACCGTTGCCGTGCGGGAGCCGGACGCCGCCGACGACCGGTGCCTGCATCGAATCGTATTCTTGACGCTTCTGTCGCTTCGACTTGCGACCACGTCGGGGTGCGCCGCCGGGACGGCCGAAGGCGCCGGCTGCGCCGCCGCGACCCCGGCCGCCGCCACCGGGGCGACCCCGGAAGCCGCCGCCCGGTGCGCCCGGACCGCCCTGGCGGAAGCCGCCGCCACCGCGACCGCCGCCACCGCCGCCGCGGCCGCCGGGCCGGGCGTCGGGACGCGCCGCGCGCTGGGGCATCGCTCCGGGGCTCGGGCGCGGAGGCATGTTACCGGGGGTGGGACGCGCGCCGCCGCCGGGACGGGGACCGCCCTGGCCGCCGGGGCGAGCTCCGCCGCCCGGACGCGGTCCGCCCTGGCCCGGGCGTCCGCCCGGACGGGGGCCGGCCGGCCCCGGACGGGGTGCGGGCGACGGCGTGGACGAGAAGGGGTTGTTGCCGACACGCGGCTGCCGCGGCGCCGCCGGACGGGGTCCGGGACGCGGTGCGGGCGCCGGCTTGGGTCCCGGTGCAGGACGCGGGGCGGGGGCCGACTCGGCGGCCGCGGGTTTCGCGGGCTCCGGCTTCGTCTCCGGCTCCGGTGCGGTGTCGGGCTTCGGATCGGCCTTGGCCGCGGGCTTGGGGCCGGGCTTGGGACCCGGTTTCGCCGCGGCGGGCTTGCCGCCGGTCGGCTTGGCGCCAGTGGCCTTGCCGTCGGCTGCCTTGGCCGGGGTTGCGTCGCCGGACGCTCCGCCGGCGGAGTCGAAGGATTCGCGAAGACGACGGGCCACGGGGGCCTCAACCGTCGACGACGCGGACTTGACGAACTCGCCCTGCTCCTTCAGACGTTCCAGCACTGCCTTGCTGGGGACGCCGAGCTCTTTGGCCAATTCGTGAACGCGGGCTTTGCCTGCCACTGCTCTCCTCACTTGGAGGTCGAGCGGGCTGCCCGCGCGACCTCGGTTTATTCAGTAAACGTGCTCATCGTGGAGACTTCACGGTGTGCTCATGTCTTCTGCTACCTGTCCTGGCTCCCTGCGGAGCCCTCATGTCTGATCCCACCGATCGTCTCGGCGAGATCCTCTGGTCTCACGACGGCGTCGCGAGCCCGAAGTGCCACTCCGAACGCCCTGCGCCGCAGTGCCTGTGACAGACACTCGTCACTGCGGTGCAACCAGGCGCCTCGTCCCGGCAAGCGCTTGCGGTCGTCGACCACCACGCGCGCCTCGCTGTCCGCGCTGCGCACAACCGCCAACCTGATCAGGTGTGAGACGTGATCGCGGCGGCGGCATCCGACGCAGGTGCGCGTCGGAGGTGTCGGCTCTCGAAGGGCCACCGATCAGTCTAGCTCATCGGCAGACGCTGTCGCGCCCGCGTCACCCTCGTCGGCCAGTCGGGGCTCCCCGCCCCCGGCGTCGGACCTGATGTCGATCCGCCATCCGGTGAGGCGCGCGGCGAGACGTGCGTTCTGGCCTTCCTTGCCGATCGCCAGCGACAGCTGGTAGTCGGGGACGACCACGCGCGCCGCCTTCTGCTCGTGATCGACGACGGTGACCGAGACGACCTTCGCCGGCGACAGCGCGTTGCCGACGAACTCGGCCGGGTCGGACGCGTAGTCGATGATGTCGATCTTCTCCCCCGAGAGCTCGCTCATGACGTTGCGGACCCGCTGGCCCATCGGCCCGATGCAGGCGCCCTTCGCGTTGAGTCCGTCGACGCCGGTGTGCACGGCGATCTTCGAGCGGTGTCCGGCTTCGCGGGCAACAGCGACGATCTCGACCGATCCGTCCTCGATCTCGGGGACCTCCAGGGAGAACAGTTTGCGGACGAGATGCGGATGAGTCCGCGACAGGGTGATCTGCGGACCGCGGACGCCGCGAGTGACGCCCACCACATAGCATTTGATGCGGTCGCCGTGCCGGTAGACCTCGCCGGGAACCTGCTCGGCCTGCGGGAGCACCCCTTCGGTCGCGTTGGCGTCGGCGCCGATCTGCACCACCACCATGCCCCGGGCGTTGGCTTTGGCGTCGGCCTGCACCACGCCGCCGACGACCTCGCCCTCGTGGGCGACGAGTTCACCGTAGGTGCGTTCGTTCTCCGCGTCGCGGAGCCGTTGGAGGATCACCTGGCGCGCGGTGGTCGCCGCGATCCGTCCGAAGCCCTCGGGGGTGTCGTCCCATTCGTGGACCACGTTCTGGTCGGCGTCGAGCTCCTGAGCCAGCACGCGGACCTCGCCACTCTTGCGGTCGATGTCGATGCGGGCGTGCGGCGCGAAGCCGTCGGTGTGCCGGTACGCGGTCAGCAGAGCCGTCTCGATGGCCGAGAGCACGGTCTCGATCGAAACTCCCTTGTCGGCTTCGATCAGACGCAGTGCGCTGATGTCGATGTGCATGGTGGCGACTCCTATTCGCTTGTCGGGTTGAGTTGTCGGATCGGTCGACGGCGCCGGTTTCGTCTATCCGCCGGACGGGGTGCCGCGCCGCAGGTCGATCTCCCGGTCGTCGAGGCCGCAGGCCCGGAGTTCGGCCGCGCCCGGGCGGCTGAAGTCGACCTGGACGGTCGCCGTCTCGACGGCGCTCAACGGGACGACGACACTACCGATGCGTCCCTTGTCGGCCGTCACCAGGGTCACGCGGGGCCCGTCCTCCCCTGCTCCTCCCGGGTCCCCTGCTTCTTCCGGGCCGCCGGCGCCGGAGTCGAGGGGGCCGACTCGCGCGGTGACCGTCCGGGGCTCGCCGTCGACGGTGTGGGTCACCGTCACCCGGCGTCCACGGGCGCGACGCCAGTGACGTTCGGCGGTGAGCGGTCGGTCGATCCCGGGAGTCGTCAGTTCCAGCTCGTACGGCTCGTCGCCGAGCGCGTCCGACGCGTCGAGCACGTCGTCGAGGGCTCGGCTGACGTCGGAGAGGTCGTCGAGGGTCGCGCCCGAGTCACGGTCGACCACGATGCGCACGCGTCTCCCGCCGGCGGCGGACGAGACGGCGATCTCCTCCACGTCGAATCCGAGTTCGGTCAGCACGGGTTCGACGATGGTGCCGATCTCACCGGTCAGGGAGTCGCCCGTCATCGGCAGCATCCTCTCCACGTGTGTCTCGGCCGACCGTCGGACCGGCCTTCGAGTGTAGTCGACGACGCGGGCTGGCAGAATCGACGACCGTGAGCCCAGTTCCAGTGAGCCCAGTTCCCGTGAGCCCAGTGCCGCACCACGACCGTCCCTCCCGCGGCGAGAAGTCTCCCGAGGGTCCGAGCAGCCGTCGCGCGTCGAACGAGCGGAGCGTCGGGCGACGGGCCGTCCTGCGCACGGGGGTGGGTCTCGGCGTCGCGGTCGGTGTCGGCTGGTCGGTGACCGGGTGCACCGACGAGGCGTCCGCGGACGAGGATCGTGCCCGCGCACTCCTGCCGCACGCACAGGCTGCGTTTCGGCAGCAGAAGGCCGCCACCGCACTGGCGCCGCGCGTCACCGAGTACACGGCCGCCGTCACAGTGGTCGCCGAGCAGCGACGCGCCCACCTCGCGGCCTTGCGCGACGAGATCGCGCGACTGCATTCGTCGCTCGTCGACGACATCACGGCCGCTCCCGCAGACCCCGCGGCCACACCCGCGCAGCCGGCCCCGGATTCGGTGCAGAAGTTGCGCGACCAGATCGAGCGATCCGCCGACGGCGCGGCGCGCACCGCGGTCCGACTCGACGGGTACCGCGCCGGTCTCCTCGGATCGATCAGCGCCTCCTGCCACACGCTTGCGAAGGTCCAACTCACATGAGCCAGAACTCCGCCCTGGCCACGGCCGCCGACGCCGAGAACACCGCGATCTTCGCCTACGGCGTCGCCACGGCCTTCACGACCGCCGACGACCGCTCCGCGGTCGCGGAGTACATCGCCGCCCACCGGGTGCGGCGCGACGAGCTCAACGCGCGGCTGTTGACGGCAGGCGAGTCCGAGCGCACCCCGGCGGCCGGGTACACGCTGCCCGTCGACGTCACCGACGACGCCTCGGCCGCGACGGCACTGCTGGCTGCCGAAACCGAATGCGCCACCGCCTACCGTGCACTGTTGGAGCAGGCCGACGAACAGGCGGTTCGCCGTACCGCCGTCGATGCGCTCACCGAGTGCGCACTGCGGGCGACACGGTGGCGGTCGGTCTCCCGCACGTCACCGCTGACCGTCCCCTTCCCCGGACAGTGACGACGGCCGCGAGCGGGCCTGGGGATCAGCCGCGGACCGCGGTGGTCACCGCCTGCACGGCGTCGGCGATCGGCGCCGTCTCCGCACTCCCGGTGAACCGGTCGCGGATTTCGATGGTGCCGTCGGCCCAGCCCCGGCCGACGACCACGACCACCGGCATCCCCAGGAGTTCGGCATCCTTGAACTTCACGCCCGGTGAGGCCTTCCGGTCGTCGAACAGCACCGACAGTCCGGCGACGTCGAGCTGTTCGGCGAGCTGCTCGGCACCGAGTACGGCCTGCTCGTCCTTGTTCGCGACGACCAGGTGGACGTCGTAGGGTGCGACCTCGCGCGGCCAGCGCAGTCCCACCTCGTCGTGCATCTGCTCGGCGAGGACGGCCACCGCCCGCGAGACGCCGAGCCCGTACGACCCCATCGTGGGGCGCACCGGCTTGCCGTTCTCGCCGAGCACGTCGAACGAGAAGGCGTCGGTGTACTTGCGCCCGAGTTGAAAGATGTGGCCGATCTCGATGCCCTTCGCGGTCTCGAGCACGCCGCGACCGTCGGGCGACGGGTCTCCGGCGCGCACCTGCGCCGCCTCGATGACGCCGTCGGGCGTGAAGTCTCGACCGCAGACGAGATCGACGTAGTGCTTCCCCTGTTCGTCGGCGCCGGTGATCCAGCGGGTGCCGGTCACCACCCGGGGGTCGACGAGGTAGGTGAAGCCGGCCGCCTGGACGGCCTTGGGGCCGATGTACCCCTTGACGAGGCTCGGGTTGGCGGCGAAGTCGCTGTCCTCGAGCAGGTCGACCTCGGCCGGCTCCACGGCGGCCTCGAGCCGCTTCATGTCGACTTCGCGGTCGCCGGGGACGGCGACCGCGGTGATCTGCCATTCACCGCCCGGGCGACGGATCTTGACCATCACGTTCTTGAGTGTGTCGGCGGCCGTGTAGTCGCCCTCGAGCGTCCTGTTCGCCCACTCGACCAGCGTCTCGATCGTGGGGGTGTCGCCCGTCTCGCGGACCGTTGCGGCGGGGAGTCCGTCGAGGGGACGGTCCTCGGGGACCGGCGTCTCGACGGCCTCGACGTTGGCCGCGTAGTCCGACTCCGTGCTGCGCACGAAGGTGTCCTCGCCGACATCGCAGACCGCCAGGAACTCCTCGGATCTGCTGCCGCCCATGGCGCCCGCGGTCGCGGCGACGATGACGTACGTGATCCCGAGCCGTTCGAAGATCCGCTGATAGGCGGCCCGATGGTCGTCGTACGACGCCTGCAGTCCGGCATCGTCCAGATCGAAGGAGTACGAGTCCTTCATGACGAACTCGCGTCCCCGCAGGAGCCCGGCACGCGGACGCTCCTCGTCGCGGTACTTCGTCTGCACCTGGTACAGCGTCACCGGAAGATCTTTGTACGAGCTGTACTCGCCCTTCACCAGTCGGGTGAACATCTCCTCGTGCGTGGGCCCGAGAAGCATGTCGGCGCCCTTGCGGTCACGCATCCGGAAGAGCGTCGGCCCGTACTCGGTCCAGCGGCCCGTGGCCTCGTAGGGTTCGCGAGGCAGCAGTGCGGGCAACAGGATCTCCTGGGCGCCGATCGCGTCCATCTCGTCCCGGACGATGCGCTCGACGTTTCGGAAGACTTTGAGGCCCAACGGCAGCCACTCGTAGACCCCCGGGGAGCTGCGGCGCACGTATCCGGCGCGCACGAGCAGCTTGTGGCTGGGCACCTCCGCGTCGGCGGGGTCGTCGCGAAGAGTGCGCAGGAACAGGGTCGACATCCGTGTGATCACGATCAACCAGCCTAATGGGCGCGACGCACCGTTGGTTAGGGTGGTCGCGTGCGCGTGATCCTGCCTCCCTCGGAGACCAAGTCGACCGGCGGCGCGGGCGCGCCCCTCGACCTCGACGCCCTCGCCCTGCCCGAACTGACCCCGCTGCGGCGCAGGTTGGCCGACGCCGTCGTGGCGCTCGCGTCCGACCTCGACGCCTCACGCGCCGCCCTGGGGCTCGGGGCGACCGCGATCGACGAGGTCGAACGCAACGCCGACCTCTGGGAGTCCCCCACCCGTCCGGCCATCACCCGGTACACCGGTGTCCTCTACGACGCCCTCGACTACCCGGGGCTGACACGGGCGGGCAGGGCGAAGGCCGCCGACCGACTGCTGATCGGCTCGGCGCTGTTCGGTGTCGTCGCGGCGACCGATCCCATCCCGGCCTATCGGCTCTCCGGCGGATCCCGCCTGCCCGGCTTCGGCACCCTGGCGTCCGAGTGGAAGCCGGTGCTGTCCCCCGCCCTCGACACCCTCGACGGCCTGGTCGTCGACCTGCGGTCGGGCGCGTACCAGAAGCTGGGTCCCGTCCCGCACGCCGTCACCGCCACGGTCGTCACCGAAGCCGCCGACGGCACCCGCAAGGTCGTGAGCCATTTCAACAAGCACCACAAGGGGCTGGTCGCGCGCGATCTGGTCCGCACGCGGCGAGCCGTCCGCGACGTGAACGCGGTGGCCGCCGTCCTCGCCGACGCGGGCCGTCGGGTGGAGGTCAGCGGAGACCTCGAGATCACGGTCGTGACCGAGGGCTGAGCCCGGCCCGGTCAGCGCGCCTGAGGAAAGAACCAGCCGTCCTCGTCGACGCCGGTCGGCTCGTCACCGATCCGCGCCTCGACCACATCGCCGAGCTGTGCCCGGTGAGCCCGCACGCGCCCGTAGAGGTACGCCCCCGTCATCCCGATGACACCGGTGATGAGTCCGACGATCATCTGCAGATGTCCCGACTCGGTTCCGGAGTCGGCGGAGATCCGATAGATCCACCCGTTGAAGGCGATCACCGCCAGGGCGCCGAAGGTCAACGGCCCGACGAACACGGTCAGCGCGGTCGCCGGCATCAACGCGATGCCCGCCCGCCTGCGGTAGACCTGCCAGGCCGTCAGGACCACGACGGCGGCGGCGACGAGAGCGGCGGTGACCGCCGGGTGCAGCCACCACGCGCCGACGGCCGCGGCCGCCAGGAACAGTCCCGACACTCCGGCCGCCAGGGGCGCGGTCATCGGCCGAACCCCAGTGCGTCGTCGACGTCGGTGAACCCCGCGACCGGACCGATGACGGCGATCGCCGGCGCGATCAGCTCTTCGCGGTCCGCGGTCTGCCCCGCGTGCGCGAGATCGGTGCGCAGCAGACGCTGGTCGGCGCGGGAGGCGTTCTCGATGAAGGCGACGGGGGTGTCGGCGGGTCGGCCGCCGTCGAGCAGTGCGCGCGCGAAGTCGTCGATCCGCTTCACCGCCATCATCAGCACCAGCGTTCCACGCAGTCGGGCCAACGCGTCCCAGTCGGTGAGTGAATCGGGATGGCCGGGGGGAACATGTCCGGACACGATGACCACCTCGTGCGTCACCCCGCGGTGGGTGACGGGGATGCCCGCGAGTCCCGGCGCCGCGATCGGGCTCGCCACGCCGGGAACGGCGATCACGGGCACCCCGGCGGCCACGCAGGCCTGCAGTTCTTCGAAGCCGCGCCCGTAGACGTAGGGGTCGCCGCCCTTGAGACGGACGACGAACTTACCGGCCCGCGCACGATCGACGAGGATCTCGTTGATCCGCTCCTGACGCATCGCGCGGCCGTACGGCACCTTGGCGGCGTCGATGACCTCCACCTGGGGGCCCAGCTCGTCGAGCAGCGCGATGGGCGCCAGCCGGTCGGCGACCACGACGTCGGCCTCGGCGAGAAGCCTTCGGCCGCGCACCGTGATGAGGTCGGCGTCCCCCGGACCGCCGCCGACCAACGCCACGCCCGCCTCATGCCGCCGACCGTCGTCGACGGCCAGGGACGTCCCGTCGGCGAGCGCCTCGGAGATGGCGGCGCGGACGGCCGCCGAGCGTCGATGGTCGCCGCCGGCCAGGACGCCGAACTGCAGATCGCGGTGGACCCCCGACGCCGGCGTCACCGCCGTCCCCCGCTTCGCGTCGTCGGCGCGGACGCAGAAGACGCGGCTCCGCTGCGCCTCGTCGACCACCGCGGCGTTGACTGCGGGATCGTCGGTGCAGGCCATCGCGTACCACGCTCCGTCGAGGTCGCCGTCGGCGTATGCCCGACGATGGACGGTCACGGCGACCTCCGATTCGACGGCGGGCGTGGGGTCGACGGCGATCACGTGGACGTCGGCGCCGGAGGCGATGAGGTTCGGGAGCCGCCGCTGGGCGACACCGCCGCCACCGACGACCACCACGCGGCGACCGTTGAGGTCGAGACCGGCCAGGTAATGGGCGTGCATGGCCTCCGAGCTTACCGGGGGCTCGATGCGCTCAGACCGGCAGTTCGCCGCGTCGCCGCGCACGCTCGAGCGCACGCTGGCGGGACTCCTCGAAACGGGTGACCTTGACGTCCATCTGTTCGAGGAACTCGGCCAGCCGCTCCCGGTACATCTGGCCCAGCGGACCGAAATCGTCGCGTGAGAAGATCCGCCATTTCCGCAGCACCGGCAGGACGACGTCGGACAGGTGCTGCGGAAGATCGTAGATGCCGCCCTTGGCGATCAGCACCGCGTTGCGACGGAAGTTCGGCATCGAGGCCCCCGGCATCTGGAAGTTCGAGACGATCGTGTAGATCGCCGCCATCGTCTCGTCGGGCACCAGATCGAGCGCACCGGCGACCACGTTGCGATAGAACAGCATGTGGAGGTTCTCGTCGGCGGCGACGCGCTGAAGCATCCGGTCGGCGATCGGATCACCGCACGCCTTGCCGGTGTTCCGGTGACTCACCCGGGTCGCCAGTTCCTGGAACGAGACGTAGGCGACGGCGTACAGCATGTCGAAGCTGTGGTCCCGCTGCCCGTCGTCATCCGGCAGCGGATCGAAGCCGCCCGTCATGTGCTGCATCCGAGCGGCCTCCAACGCCACCGGATCCACCCCGCGGGTGACGACCAGGTAGTCGCGCATCACGATCGAGTGCCGCATCTCCTCGGCCGTCCACCGTCCGACCCAGAATCCCCAGGCGTCGTCGAGGCTGAAGTTCTCGGCGATCACCCGGTGATAAGACGGGAGGTTGTCCTCGGTGAGCAGGTTCGTGATCATCGCGGCCTTCGCCGTCTCCGAGAGCGTCGACTGCTCCGGGTCCCAGTCGACGCCCCCGAGCGCCGCGAAGTTGCGACCGTCATCCCAGGGCACGTAGTCGTGGGGATTCCAGTCCCGCGTCATCGTCATGTGGCGGTTCACCTCCCGTTCGCAGACGGGCAGGAGTTCGCGCAGCAGGTCCGAACCGGTCATGGCAGAGGAGATCACGGGGGTCATACCTGTCCACCGTTCCGGATCCGGGGGACCGAATCACGGGGCGAAGGTCCCGAGCAAATGAGGCCCCGAGTCACCGCTTCACCTGCTGTTACGTCCCCTCCACTGCGGTAGCGTCGAGGTATGACCGACACGTCCCCGCCCTGTCGCGTGTTCCTCGTCGACGATCACGAACTGGTTCGTCGAGGCCTGCGCGACCTCCTCGGAACCGCCGACGACCTGGAGGTGGTGGGTGAGGCCGCCACGGTCGCCGAGGCGACCGTCGGCATCGCGGCCACCGAACCCGATGTGGCCGTCCTCGATGTGCGTCTCCCCGACGGCAACGGTGTGGAGCTGTGCCGGTCGGTGCGCAGCGCCCGACCCGAGACGCACTGTCTCATGCTCACCAGCTACGCGGACGACGACGCCCTGCTCGCCGCCGTCCTCGCCGGCGCCTCCGGGTTCGTCCTCAAACAGATCCTCGGACACAATCTCATCGCCGCGGTCCGCACGGTCGGCGCCGGCGGCTCCCTGCTCGACGATCGCAGCACGGCCGCTCTGCTGGCCCGACTCCGCGACGGCGAGCCCGACGACCCGCTGGCCCGACTCACCGGCCAGGAGCGGGAGGTCTTCGGGCTCATCGGCCAGGGTCTCACCAACCGGCAGATCGCCGACCGCATGTTCCTGGCGGAGAAGACCGTCAAGAACTACGTCTCGCGCATCCTGGCGAAACTCGACATGCAGCGTCGGACCCAGGTGGCCGTCCTGGCGACCGAGCTCCGCGGTCGGGGCCACTGAGTGCCCCGGCGGTCGGGGCCGCCGAGTGCCCATGTCGCCCCGGCGGACGCTATTTCAGCGGCGCGGCCCAGGTGAGGGTGGTCCCGTCCCCCGGTGTGCTCGACACGGTGAAGCTGCCGTCGCACTCCTCGGCCCGGCAGGTCAGATTCGCGAGGCCCGACTGCACCGCGTCCGGCGGAATGCCGCGACCGTCGTCGCTGATCTCGACGGTCACCACATCGTCGGCGACGATCCGGATGGCGATCTGCTCAGCCCCCGAATGCCGCAGCGCGTTCGAGATCCCCTCGCGCAACACGGCTTCGATGTGCGGAGCCAGCACATCCGGGACGAGCGTGTCGAC
Organism: Gordonia shandongensis DSM 45094; assembly: GCF_000423025.1. Taxonomy (GTDB): domain Bacteria; phylum Actinomycetota; class Actinomycetes; order Mycobacteriales; family Mycobacteriaceae; genus Gordonia; species Gordonia shandongensis. Next base: position 57,729 of record NZ_AUHE01000002.1, on the reverse strand, counting down.
GGGACCGTGGAAGGCGACGCTCGGCACGATCGGCGCGTGCGCCGCCAGCTGCGTCACCACGTCGAGGGCGCGTCGACGCAGCGTCACCGCACCGCTGTGGCCCGGCAGCCCCTGCAGATCGAAGATCGACGTTCGGATCTGGGCGATCGTCGCGTCGAGATCGCGAAGGACCTGATCCATGCGGTCGTCGAGCGACTCCGGCCCGGCCTGCACCGTCTGCAGTGACATCCCGATCGCGAACAACCGCTGAATCACCAGGTCGTGAAGGTCACGGCCGATCCGATGGCGGTCCTCGAGCATCTGCAGATCGCGTTCGAGCTGCTGCTGATCGGCGTACGCCAGCGCCAGCGAGGCGACGCGCGCCGTCCCCTGCAGACCCGCGCCCTCCTCACCGGTCCAGTACCGCCGGCTCGCATGGGTCACGACGATGGCGCTGAGCAGGTCCGGTCCGCGCTGCAGCGGCTGGACGGTGACCCAGTGCGCGCCCCGCCGCAACCACGGGTGGGCACCGGCGTGCAGTTCCCGCTCGATCATCTCGCCGGCCACCGCCTCACCGCCCGGGTCGACGACGTCGAGAAGTCCGTCGACGTCGGGGGCGGCGCCGGTGTGGCCGTTCACGTGATTCCCGGTGACGACGAAGACGTCGATCGCGCCGGTGAGCGCCGAGATGTCGCGGCACAGGCCGTTGAGCGTCTCGTCGAGCTGCCGTCCGGCGAGCGGCTCGGAGCCGCGGTCGGCGATGACCTGCATCCACCGGATCCGCGCCTGGGCGCGCTCGAAGGCTCGTGCGTTGTCGACGGCGATGCCCGCGGCGACGGCGAGGACGGCGACGATCTTCTCATCGAGCTCGGTGAACTCGGGGGCCGTCTGCTTCTCGGTGAGATAGATGCTGCCGAACAACTCGTCGCGGACGATGATCGGCGCGCCCAGGAAGGTGTCCATCGGCGGGTGGTGAGGCGGGAAGCCGACCGAGGCCGGGTGGTCGGACAGTTTGCGGATCCGCAGCACTTCGGGATGGTGCAGCAGTTCGCCCAGCACCCCGCGTCCCACCGGCAGGGGGCCCATCTTCTGTCGGATCTCCGGTTCGATCCCCGTGTTGACGAAGGCCTGCAGGCTCAGCTCGGCCCCGCGGACGCCCAGCGCGCAATACCGTGCGTCGAGGACGTCGGCGGCCACCTCGACGATCCGTTGCAACGCCTGGTCGAGTTCCAACCCGCGACCGACCATGAGCACGGCCTCGAGCAGCTCCCGCAGGATCGTCGGGTCGTCGGTACCGCTCTGCGTCAACGCGTCGAGCGCGGTCCGCACCTCGGCCAGTTCCCGCCGACGGTTCTTCACCGGTCCCCCTCCGCTCTCGTGTGGCGATCCGCAGCGACCACGAACCGCGCCACCGACTCCGGCGTCCCCGCCGGGTGCACGTGGAGATACGAGGCGTGGACCCCGCGGTGAACCGCCCCGTCCGCCCTGGTCGTCCCGGCGCCGTCACGCCACGCCCACGCCGGGGTCGCACCGACGAGTTCGACGGTACTCCGGTGGAACTCATGACCGGTGACGCGGTCTCCAGCGCGGTGGAGGACCGAGTCGGACACGGCGACCGCATCCCGATAACCGAGGGTGAGGCGCGGTCCGAAGGAACCGGTCCCCTCGAGCACGCCGACCATCGGCCGGCCGTCCAGCGCCGCCGCCAGGTACAGGAGTCCGGCGCATTCGGCGTGCACCGGTCCCCCGCGCGCGACATGGGCGCGCAGGTCGTCGCGCAGCAGGTGGTTCGCCGACAGCTCGTCGGCGTGCTCCTCCGGGAAGCCGCCGCCGATGACGACGCCCGCGGTCGCCTCGGGCAGCCGTTCGCACAGCGGGTCGAAACCCACGACGTCGGCACCCGCGGCGGTGAGCAGTTCCGCGTGTTCGGCGTATCCGAAGGTGAACGCAGCCCCGCGGGCGATGGCGACGACCGGCCGGTCTGCGGTAGCGACATCGCCGACCTCGTCACCGGGAGACCAGGGCGCGACCGCGGGGCCGCATGCCGACCGCGCGAGGGCGACGACGGCGGCCAGGTCGACGGCCGCCGCGACGCGGTCGACGATCGCGCCGACCGCGGTGACGGCGGCCGCGCTGCGTTCGGCCGCCGGGATCAGTCCCAGGTGCCGGGAGGGCACCGCCATCGCCTCGTCTCGCCCCAGGGCGCCGAGGACGGGAACGCCGACGCGAGCGCATGCCTGGCGGAGGACCTGTTCGTGCCGCTGCGATCCGACTCGGTTCACGATGACTCCGGCGATCCGGACGCGGGAGTCGTAGCTCAGGAAACCGTGCAGCACGGCCGCCAGCGATTGACTGTGTCCGGCGGCGTCGACCACCAGGATCACCGGTGCCCCCAGGAGCGTGGCGACGTGCGCGGTGGATCCGGCCCCCAGCATGTCCGCGTCGTCGCCGGTGATGCGTCCGTCGAACAGCCCCATCACGCCCTCGACGACGGCGATGTCCGCGCCCGCGGACCCCGCCGCGAAGAGCGGCGCGACGCGCTGCGCACCGACGAGATTCGGGTCCAGGTTGCGTCCCACCCGCCCCGCGGCCAGCCCGTGGTAACCCGGATCGATGTAGTCGGGTCCGACCTTGAACGGCGCCACCCGGTGCCCGGCCGCCACGAGGGCGCCGATGAGACCGGTGGTCACCGTGGTCTTCCCGCTCCCCGAGGACGGCGCCGCGATCACCACCGCGGGTGTCCGCCGGGCAGCTACCACTCGATGCCCTTCTGCCCCTTGCGTCCGGCATCCATCGGGTGCTTGACCTTCGTCATCTCGGTCACGAGGTCCGCCGCCGCCATCAGCGGCTCCGGCGCGTATCGGCCGGTGATGACGACGTGCTGGCGTCCCGGGCGGTCGCGCAAGGCATCGACGACCTCATCGACGTCGATCCACCCCCAGTGCAGCGGATAGGTGAACTCGTCGAGCACGTAGAAGTCGTGCTGCTCCTCGCGGATCCGTCGGGCGATCTCCGACCATCCGGCTCGCGCCGAGGCCGCGTGATCGTCCTGCGTCTCGTCGTTCTTCCGGATCCACGACCAGCCCTGCCCCATCTTGTGCCATTGGACGGGGCCGCCGCGACCGGTCTGCTCGTACAGGTCGCCGAGAGCGAGCATCGTGCTCTCCTCACCGACCTTCCATTTGGCGCTCTTGACGAACTGGAACACCGCGACGTCCATGCCCGCGTTCCAGGCGCGCATGGCCATGCCGAACGCCGCCGTCGACTTCCCCTTGCCGGGGCCGGTGTGGACCGCGAGAACGGGCAACTGCCGTCGCTGACGTGTCGTCAGCCCGTCGTCGGGGATCACCTCGGGTACGCCCTTGGGCATCGCTGCTCCTTCGTGGTTCCGGGTCCGTTCGCTGTGGGTCGGTCAGGCGACGCCGCGGACCTGTCCGGCGAGGCCGGTCGCGGTCAGCGACTCCATCGGCGCGTACTGCGCTCCCAGCCGGTGCGCGAGGACCCGAGCCAATCCGAGTCGGACCATTCCCTGCTCACAGTCCACCACAACGGCTCCGACGCCGCGGCGGGCCACCTCGTCGGCGGCCCCGTCGGCGCGGCGGGACGCATCGGGTCCCGCCGTCGCGCGACCATCGGTGAGGACCACCAGGAGCCCTCGACGTCCCGGGTCGGTGTGCGCGGCCCGATCGATCACGTCGACGGCGCGCATCAGTCCCTCGGCCAACGGCGTCCGGCCGCCCGTCCGCACCTGGGCCAGACGGGCCACGGCGATCTCCACCGACCGGGTCGGCGGGACGGCCACGTAGGCGTCGCGACCGCAGGCGACGATCACGCAGACGCGATCGCGGCGGGTGTACGAGTCGCGGAGCAGGTCGACGCATGCGGTGCGGACCGCGTCCAACCGTGTCCGCGCGGTCATCGACCCGGACAGGTCGACGACGAAGACGACGAGGTTGCCTTCGGTCCCGATCCGCTCGGCTCCGCGGAGATCCTCCGCCGCTATCGTCGGCGGCCGGGCTCCCGCGCTCTCGCGGGCGCCGCGCTGCGCCGCGGCGAGCACCGTGCCGAACAGATGGACGCCGGTGCTCGGACCGAAGTCGACCGATCGCGTCGTCATGCCCCGGGTGCTGCGGGCGCGTGACCGGCGCCCCACATCGCCGTCGCCGATGCCCGGCGCCCGGAACGTCCGGATCCGCGCACCGCCGGTCGCAGTCCCGAAGTCGGGGCCGGACGGGGTGCCCGGCCCGCCCCCGGAGCCGTCGGTCGCCTCGTCCGACGAGTCGGTCGGGTCCGTCGGCCCCGTCTCGTCCGAGGGGTCGGAGCCATCCGGTCCGTCCGTGTCGGGGGTGCCGTCGGGCTCGTCGGGGTCCGGATCCGGGTCGGTGGGGTCCGGATCGGTCGGGTCCGGGTCGGTCGGGTCCGGATCGTCGTCTGGTCCGGCCGCCTCGTCGCCCGCATCGAGCGCCTCGTCGAGTTGTTCCTCGGACATCGTGGACTCGTCGAACGGATTGCGCCGACGACGGTGCGGGAGGGCGAGTTCCACCGCCACCCGAACATCGTCCTCGTCGACCTCGGATGCGCCGCGCCACGCCGCGTGGGCCGCCGCGGTCCGCGCGACGACGATGTCGCCGCGCAGGCCGTCCACGTCCAGGTGCGCACAGACGCCGGCGATCCGACGCAGTTCCCGCGCCGAGACCGACACGCGACCCACCGAGTCCCTGGCCGCCGCTATCCGACCGGCCAGGTCGCTCTCCTCGTCGGCGAATCCGGCCGAGAAGCCGTCCGGGTCGGCGTCGAACGCCAACCGCGAGGTGACGATCTCGACCCGCTCGTCCACGTCCCGCGGTCCCGCCACATCGACGACCAACCCGAAACGGTCGAGCAGCTGCGGCCGCAACTCGCCCTCTTCCGGGTTCATCGTGCCGACGAGCACGAAGTCGGCGGCCTGGGTGTGCGAGACGCCGTCGCGTTCGATCGTCACGCGTCCGCTGGCCGCCGCGTCGAGCAGGACGTCGACGAGATGATCCGAGAGCAGGTTCACCTCGTCGATGTAGAGGACGCCGCCGTCGGCCTGCGCCAGCAGTCCCGGCGTGAACTCCGCCTCCCCGTCGCGCAGGACACGCGTCAGGTCGAGCGAGCCGATCACCCGGTCCTCGGTCGCGCCGATCGGCAGATCCACCACCCGAGATCCGTCACCGAGGAGCGGCCCGAGTCCGCGGACGATGGTCGACTTCGCGGTCCCCTTCTCGCCGCGGATCAAAACGCCGCCGATCCCGGGAGACACCGCCGACAGGATCAAGGCGAGCTTGAGCCGATCCTGTCCGACGACGGCACTGAACGGATAGCGCACGCCCGAGGTGACCATCGCTACTCGGAGTCGCGCCCGGTCAGCTGCAGGCTCCGGTTGGTCCAGTCCCACAGCTCGCTGAACAGTGCCGGTTCGTCGTTGAGCGTGCGGCCGAACGACGGGATCATCTCGGTGAGCGTCGGACGCCAGTTCTCGAAACGATCGCCGAAGCACTGCTGCAGCACATTGATCATGGCCGGGACCGCAGTCGACGCACCCGGCGACGCGCCCAGCAGACCGGCGAGCGTGCCCTCGCCCTCGGCGACGACCGCGGTGCCGAACTCGAGGCTGCCGCCCATGCCGGTCTTCCGGATCACCTGGACGCGCTGGCCGGCCATGATGAGCTCCCAGTCCTCACCGAGTGCCCGCGGCGCGAACTCCTGGAGGGTCTTGACCCGATCGATCGGGCTCGCCGCGAGTTCGGAGATGAGGTACTTCAGCAGTCCGAACTCCTTCGGCGCGATCGACATCATCGGGACGAGGTTCCCGGGCTTCACCGACTTCGGCAGGTCCATGACGCCACCGGTCTTGAGGAACTTGGGCGACCACCCGGCGTACGGCCCGAACAGCAGGCCCTTCTCGTGGTTGATCACGCGGGTGTCCAGGTGCGGAACCGACATCGGCGGCGCGCCGACGGCCGCCTGCCCGTACACCTTCGCCGAGTGACGCTCGATGACGTCGGGATTGGTGCAGCGGAAGAACTCGCCGCTGACGGGGAATCCACCGAAGCCCTTGGCCTCCTTGATCCCCGACTTCTGCAGCAGGTGCAGCGCTCCGCCGCCGGCGCCGACGAACACGAACTTCGCCTCGACGCGCAGGACCTCGCCGGTCCGCAGGTTCCGGACCTTGATCCGCCACGATCCGTCGGACTGCTTCGTCAGGTTGCGGACCTCGTGCCCGAAGTACAGGTCGGCGTCGCGACCGACATAGTTGAGGAGCTGTTGGGTCAGTGCACCGAAGTCGACGTCGGTGCCCTCGGTGTACCAGTTCAGGCCGACCGGGTCGGAGAAGTCGCGGCCCGCGGACATCAGCGGCAGACGATCGGCGAACACCGCGGGATCGTCGATGAACTCCATGCCTTCGAACAGGGTCTGACTCGAGAGTGCGGCGTGACGCTTCTTCAGGTACTCGACACCGTCGGCTCCGTGGCAGAAGCTCACGTGCGGGATCGGGTTGATGAACTCGTCGGGCGCCCCCAGCATCCCCTTGTCGACGGCGCTCGCCCAGAACTGACGCGACACCTGGAACTGCTCGTTGATGCCGAGCGCCTTGGTGATGTCGATCTCGCCGTCCGCCCCGGCCGGGGTGTAGTTCAACTCGCACAGCGCCGAGTGCCCGGTGCCCGCGTTGTTCCACGGATCGCTGCTCTCGGCCGCCGCGGCGTCGAGCCGCTCGAACAGGCTGATCGACCAGTCGGGCTCGAGTCGACGCAGCAGCGCGCCGAGCGTTGCACTCATGACTCCCGCGCCGACCAGCGCCACGTCTGTCTTCATCACCTTCGCCACGCTGCAGCACTCCTCCACCCCGTGCGGGGCATCCACGACCTTGGTACTCGGGTTCTCATTGTTCACCATCGGTCGTCGCCGTCGCGCAGCGGTGCACCCAAGTGTGGGACGTGCGACACCGCCCACGATCGATGAGCCGCCTAAGCTGGTGCCGTGATCACGGCACACGACCGCAGTTGGCGGCCTGACGAATACCTCGACGGATTCGAGGCGATGACCATCGACCTCGGTGACGACCCGGACGGTTCCGGTCCCCTGGACGCGACCCTCGTCCGCTCGGCCTCCCCCGGCACCGTGACGGCAGGGGCCGTCCTCTACGTCCACGGCTTCACCGACTACTTCTTCAACGCCGACCTCGCCGCGCACTTCACCGACCGCGGTTTCGCGTTCTACGCCCTCGATCTGCGCCGGTGCGGGCGGTCGATGAACGACCATCGACCGCACTACACGACCGACCTGGCCGAGTACGACGTCGAGCTGACCGCGGCGCTCGATGTGATCACCGCGGAGACGGACGCGGCGGGAGCACCGCGGCGGATCGTCGTCGCCGCCCATTCGACGGGCGGCCTGACCACATCGCTGTGGCTCGACCGCCTCCGCCGCACCGACGCCGACCGACACCGCAGCATCGGCGGGCTGCTGCTCAACAGCCCGTGGTTCGACCTTCAGGGCGAGCCGGTCCTGCGCACCGCTCCGGTCGGGTGGGCGCTCCGGGCCCTGGCCGCCGTGTCGCCGACCCGCGAACTGCCCCGCGAGCTGTCCGGGGCGTACGGGGAGAGTCTGCACGCGTCGGCGCACGGACGGTGGTCCTATGATCTGCGGCTCAAACCGCTCGGCGGGTTCCCGGTGACCTTCGGGTGGATCGCAGCCGTCCGGGAGGGGCACCGCAGACTCCACCGCGGAATCGACATCGGCGTTCCCGCCCTCGTCCTGCGCTCGGATCGCACCCGGTTCGCCGGCCACTACACGCCCGACGTCGACACGGCCGACTGCGTGCTCGATGTGCGTCAGATCGCACAGTGGTCGGGTGCATTGGGCCGGCGGGTGTGGGCCGTGGCCGTCCCCGGCGCACGGCACGACGTCTTCCTGTCGCTCGACGAGCCGCGCCGCCGCGCGTACGCCGAAGTCGACACCTGGCTCGACACCGACATCGTCCCGCCCGTCTCGACCGACGGTGCCGTCCACCTCGAGGGAGCTGACCAGTGACCACCCCGACCACCGTCGATCTCGCCGTCATCGGATCCGGAAGCGGCAACTCCGTGGCCGACGAACGATACGCCGACATCTCCATCGCGATGTTCGAGGAGGGGACCTTCGGCGGAACGTGCCTCAACGTCGGCTGCATTCCGACGAAGATGTTCGTGCACACCGCCGATGTGGCGCACTCGGCGACCGATTCCGAACGCTTCGGCGTCCACGCCCGTGTCGACGACGTCGACTGGCGGGCCGTCGTCGACCGTGTCTTCGGTCGCGTCGACCCGATCTCCGCCGGCGGCCTCGAATACCGCACCGACCGGTGCGACAACATCACCGTGTATCCGAGCCACGTGCGTTTCGACGGGACCGACGCGGAGACCGGTCGGCACCGGCTCGTCACCGACGCGGGCGACGTCGTTCTGGCGAGCCAGGTGGTGATCGCCGCGGGCGCGCGTTCGCACATTCCCGAGGTGATCGCCGACTCCGGAATCCGGTACTACACGAATGACGACGTGATGCGCCTCGCGTCGCTCCCCGCGCGCCTCGCGATCGTCGGCAGCGGGTACATCGCCGCCGAGTTCGCGCACGTCTTCTCGGCCCTCGGCGTCGAGGTGATCCAGTTGGCGCGGACCGGACGCCTGATGCGTGCCCTCGACGACGACATCAGCGCCCGGTTCACCGAGGTCGCGGGACGCCAGTGGACGGTGCGCCACGGCTCCGATGTCGCCGGCGCCCTCGACATGGGCGACGACGGCGTCCGGTTGACCTTCCGCGACGGCGGGCACGTCGATGCCGACGCCGTCCTCGTCGCGACCGGCCGCATCCCGAACGGCGATCGCCTCGGACTCGACACCGTCGGCGTCGATCTGCTCGACGACGGCCGCGTGCCGGTCGACGAGTTCGGCCGGACGTCCGCGAGGGGCGTGTGGGCGCTCGGCGACGTGAGCTCGCCGTACCAGCTCAAACACGTCGCGAATGCCGAACAGCGGACGATCACCGAGAATGTGCTCCTCGGCTGGGACTCCGCTGACCTGCATCGCCTGAACCACCGGGTGGTCCCGGCCGCCGTGTTCACCCGCCCGCAGATCGCCGTCGTCGGACTCACCGAGAGCCAGGCGCGCGAGACCGGCCGCGACATCGCCGTGAAGGTGCAGGCCTACGGCGACGTCGCCTACGGATGGGCGATGGAGGACTCGACCGGGCTGTGCAAGCTCATCGCCGATCGCGCCACGGGCGAGATCCTCGGCGCCCACCTCATCGGCCCGCAGGCGCCGACCGTGATCCAGCCGGTCATCCAGGCGATGACGTTCGGACTCGATGCTCGGCGCATGGCGCGCGAGCAGTACTGGATCCATCCGGCCATGCCGGAGGTGCTGGAGAACGCGCTCCTCGGCCTCGACCTGGACTGACCTCCCCGGTTCGGGTCAGAACCGCGCCGAGCGCAGAGCGATCTCGCTTGCGAGGGCCTGCGGCGCCTTCTCGGGAATCCAGTGGTCGACGCCTTCCAGGACCGAGAATCGGAAGTCCGAGTAGACGTAGCGGCCACTCATCTCCGCCTGCGCGCGCCCGAGGGCCGCGTCGTTGTCGCTCCACACCATCGTCGTGGGGATCTCGACCGGCGGGCACTCCAGGGTGGCGGCGACGTCTCCGGTGAAGTTCGCCCGGTACCAGTTCAGCGGCCCGGTGAGGGCGCCCGGCTGCAATATCGAGGTCAGCTCGTCAGCGGGCACTCCCGCCCGGCGCAGGAGGACGCCGTCGCGGGCGGCGAGCTTCTCCTGCGCTCCGTCGGCGATGAAGTCCTTGATGTACGACGACCGGTTGCGTTGGTCGTCACCGGCGGCGAGGGCGTCGCGCAATGCCGACGGGTGTCCCGTGCTGACCGCGACGAGGCCCGTGAAGCGGTCGGGATACCGGGCCGCCAACTGCCAGGCGACGATCGCGCCCCAATCGTGCCCCACGAGCATCGAATACGAGATGTTGAGCTGCGAGAGGATCCCGATGACGTCGCCGACGAGCTTGTCCAGCCGGTATTCCTCGACGTCGTCCGGCCGGGCCCCGGGGCTGTATCCGCGCTGATTGATCGTGACGGTCCGCAGCCCGGAGTCGTGCAGACGCGGCACCACCGCGTCGAAACACCGCGAGTCGACGGGGAAGCCGTGCAGCAGCACCGCCCACGGGCCGCGCGGCGGTCCGCTCTCGGAAATGTCGAACGTCAGGCCGTCATGGTCGACGGTGAGGCGAGAAGTCGTCACTCAGCCAGGATAGGACGGTGGGGCGACGACGGGAACGACCGTCGAGCAACCTGTGGATCTCGGGCATGTCGATGTGCTCGGTGATCAGATCGGCCATGAGATCGAGTTGTCCGGTCCGCACCCCTGTGACGTCGACCGACGGGTCGGGCGAGAACCCGCCGCGTCCCGCCGCGACGGCGACGTCGCGGAGGAGTCCGCGACGGAAGTCATCGCTTTCGAGCAGTCCGTGACAGTGCGTTCCGTACACCGCGCCGCGCTGCGCGCCTTCGGGCCCCAGGGTCCGCTCGTGCAGCCAGGGGGCCTCACCGCTGCGGACGACCGCCCCGTGGTGGATCTCGTACCCGTCCACCGGGGCCCGACCGTCGTCTCCGTGGAACTCCCGGAGCGTCTTGGTGCGCCGGAACTCGATGTCGAGATCGAACACGCCGAGTCCGCCGACCCGTCCGGCACCGGACTCCACGGTGTCGACCAGCTCCCGTCCGAGCATCTGGAAGCCGCCGCAGATCCCGAGGAGTGGTCGGCCCTGCGCCGCCCGCGCCACGACGGCGTCGGCGATGCCCGTCCGACGCAGCCACGCGAGGTCGTCGATCGTGGCACGCGTACCCGGAAGGACCGCAAGATCGGCCTGCCGGACCGCGGCGGGGTCGTCGACCCAGACCACGTCGACGTCGGGCTCACAGGCCAGTGCCTCCACATCGGTGCTGTTGGAGATCCGCGGGAGGCGGACGGCGGCCACCGAGAGTCGGGTGCGCCCCGCCGCGAGCGTCGGTCGCGGCCCGCCGACGCGCCGCCCCACGGGCGCCGACAGCGAATCCTCCGCGTCGAGCCACAGGCCGTCGGAGAACGGAATCACGCCGAGGGTCCGGCGGCCGGTGCGCTCGGCCAGCATCTCCAGACCGGGTTCGAGGATCGCCGGGTCGCCGCGGAACTTGTTGATCACGAATCCGGCGATGAGGGCCTGGTCCTCCGGGGCGAGAATCGCGGTGGTCCCGAACAGATGCGCCAGCGAACCGCCCCGGTCGATGTCGCTGACCACGAGGACGGGCAGATCGGCGGCGCGTGCCAACCCCATGTTCGCGATGTCGGTCGACCGCAGGTTGATCTCCGCGACCGATCCCGCCCCCTCGCAGATGACGGCGTCGAACTCCGATCGCAGCGAGGCCAGTTCGTCGGCCACCACCGTCGCCAGTTCGGCTCGCCGCGCGTGGTAGTCCGCGGCCCCGACGTCACCGACCGTGACGCCCCGCACGACGACGTGCGACCGCCTGTCGCCGCCGGGTTTGAGCAGGACCGGGTTGAACCGGGTGTCGGGCTCCACACCGCAGGCTCGTGCCTGGAGCGCCTGCGCCCTGCCGATCTCGCCGCCGTCGAGGGTCACCGCCGCGTTGTTCGACATGTTCTGGGCTTTGAACGGCGCCACCGCGATGCCCTGCCGCGCCAGCGCGCGGCACAGACCCGCGACGACCAGACTCTTACCCGCATCGCTGGACGTGCCGCCGACGAGGATCGCTCCGGCAGTGCTCATGGCGGACAGCGTATCCGGCGGTCGGTCATCCGGTGGACGAGCGCCGCCGCCGCGCCACGTACGGCGCGAACGGATGGGTACGATGATGCGACTCGAGACGAAATGAGGATCATGCGCGAACTCACACCGGGCGACGTCTTCGCCGGCTACGAGGTGCTCCGCCTTCTCGGCCGCGGCGGAATGGGCAGCGTATTCCTGGTTCGGAACTCCCAGCTCGACCGGCTCGAGGCGTTGAAGGTCATCACCGTCAACGGCGGTGAGGAGTTCAATGCGCGGTTCGCGGCCGAGGCCCGCACGGCCGCCGGTCTGGACCATCCGAACATCGTCACCGTCTACCACTACGGATTCGACGATGATCAGCCCTGGTACACGATGCAGTACCTCGAGGGGGCCGATCTGGGCCGTGCCGCCCCGATGGACCCGACCGAGTTGGCGACGGTGGTCGCCGAGGTGGCCCCCGCCCTCGACTACGCCCACAGTCGCGGCGTGGTGCACCGGGACATCAAGCCGGCGAACATCCTGGTCCACCGGGATCCGGCGGGGACGATCGATCGGGTGACGCTCCTCGACTTCGGCATCGCGCGCCTCATCGACAGCGTCGGCATGACGGCGGCGAACTCCTTCATCGGAACCCTCGCCTATGCGGCTCCGGAGGCCATCGCGGGCGGAACCCCGAATCCGGCGGCCGACCAGTACGCTCTGGCGTGCACCGTGCAGGAGCTCCTGACCGGGAGCACCCCGTTCGTGGCGGGGAATGCCGTCGCTCTCATCAACGCCCATTCGACCGCTGCACCGCCACCGATCTCCCAGACGCGGCCCGGGCTCACCGCGGTCGATCCCGTCGTCGCTCGGGCTCTGGCCAAACGTCCCGCGGATCGTTTCTCCGACTGCGGCGACTTCGCCCGCGCACTGTCCGCGGCGATCGGCGGACACGGTCGGGCGGCCGCGCCGATGCCGCCCGTCATCGCGCCCCCGCCGCCGGCCCCACCCCAGCAGCAGGCCCCACCCCAGCAGCAGGCACCGCCCCAGCAGCAGGCCCCGCCCCAGCAGCAGACACCGCATCCGCAGGCGGCTCAGCAGCAGTACGTCTCTCCGCAGTACGTGGCCCAGCAGTACGGGACTCAGCCGTACGGCCCCCCGGGTCAGCAGTACGGGACGGGCCGGCCCCCCTACGGCGGCCAGGCACCGTATGGCGGTCAGGCCCCGTATGGCGCATACGGCGCGGCCGCGCCACCGCCGAAGTCGAACACCCCGATCGTCGTGTGGTCGGCGGTCGCCGTCCTCGTCGTGCTGGCACTCATCGGGGGCACGATCGCCGCGATCACGATGCTCGGCGACGACGATCCGGCGGTCGCCGCCGACGCGTCGAGCAGTTCCGTCGATCCCAGCGCGAGCGATGATCCGAGTCCCAGCCCGGACTCCGATCCCAGCCTCGACTCCGATCCCAGCCTCGACTCGGATCCCCGCCTCGATTCGAGTCCCAGTCCGTCGCCGAGGACGGGCAACGTGTGGGGGATCGTCATCAGCCCCCAGGGCAAGACGGTGAAATTCAAGAACTACACCTCCGGCGACGCCCTCCTGGCGGCCGCCCGCGCCGAGTGGGGCTTCGTCAAGGGCGAGTGGGGGTACGTGTACTTCTCCAGCGGATGCGGCGCATTCGCGACCCCGACCTCCTCATCGCGGCAGATCTACCAGTTCGGGTTGGGCGCCACCCGTTCGGCCGCCGAACGCGACGCGATCACCAAGTCCGAGCGACAGAACGGCCCGAGCCGCTCGTATGCGTCGCTCTGCGTCGGCGACACGCTGAACTGATCGATTCCGATCGTCCGTCCGGTCACGCGTCGGGGACGGTCAGGACCTCCGCTCCGGTGTCGGTGACGACGAGCGTGTGCTCGAACTGCGCCGTCCACCGACGGTCGGCGGTCACCACCGTCCAGTCGTCGTCCCACATCTCCCAGTCGAGGCCGCCGAGGTTGATCATCGGCTCGATGGTGAAGGTCATCCCCGGCTCGATGACGCTGGTGACGCTCGGCTCGTCGTAATGAAGAACGACGAGGCCGTTGTGGAACGTCTCGCCGATGCCGTGCCCGGTGAAGTCTCGCACCACCGAGTAGCCGAACCGCTTCGCATACGCCTCGATCACCCGTCCGATCACGTTGAGCTCGCGCCCCGGCCGGACGGCCTTGATGGCCCGCTCGGTGGCGATGCGGGTCCGGTCGACGAGATCCCTGGCCTCCTGCGAGACGTCGCCGGCCAGGAAGGTGGCGTTCGTGTCGCCGTGGACGCCGTCGATGTAGGCCGTCACATCGATGTTCACGATGTCGCCGTCCTGGATCACCGTCGAGTCCGGGATGCCGTGACAGATCACCTCGTTGAGTGAGGTGCAACACGACTTCGGGAACGCCTTGTAGCCGAGCGTCGACGGGTATGCGCCGTGGTCGACCATGTACTCGTGGGCGATGCGGTCGAGTTCGTCGGTCGTCACCCCGGGCGCGACGGCTCGGCCGGCCTCGGCCAACGCATTCGCGGCGATCTTGCAGGCCAGGCGCATCTTCTCGATCGTCTCGGGCGTCTGCACCCACGGCTCACGCCCCTCGTTCACCGAGTCCCGCCACGCGTACTCCGGACGCTCGATGGAATCGGGAACGGGCAGCGTGTCGGAGACGACACCGGGGACCAGGGGGGCGCGAACTGTCATGGCCGCGATTCTACGGACCCCACCGATGTGCATCGCCATCCCGTCGCGCCGTAAGGTGTGCCTACACTGATTTACCCGATTCGAAGGTGGCTCCCGGTGTCCCACTCCCCGCGTCCTGCGACGCCGCCCTCGGGGCTGCGCACCGCACTCGTCGGGACCATCGCGCTCATCTCCGCGATCATGCTCGTCGGGTGCACGACCGTACCCATCGACACCGGCGACGTTCCGGCCGACGACACGGCAGCCCTGCGATCCGGTCCCCGGACCGCGACCCTCGCCACCCCGGACATCGTCCCCGTCGCCACCGACGTGCGTCCCGGACCCGACGCCGATCGCATCATCGCCCTCGACCGGAACGGCACCCTCGGGAGCACGGTGTTCGCCCTCGGCCTCGGCGACCACGTCGTCGCCCGCGACCGGTCCACGACCTTCCCGTCGGCCGAGCCGCTGCCGGTCGTCACCGAGTCCGGACACGCGATCAACCCCGAGCGCGTCCTCGCACAGAATCCCACCGTCGTCCTGGTGACCGACGAAGCCACCCCGCCCGGTGCCGTCGACCAACTCCGCGCCGCCCGCATCCGCGTCGCCGTGATGCCGTCGGAGCGGTCGATCGCAAGCAACGACCAGCTGATTCGCACGGTCGCCGACGCACTCGGCGTGCCCGACGCCGGCGAGAAGCTCGTGCGGCGCACCGACCGGCAGATCGCCGAGGCGAAATCGCACATCCCCGACCCGTCCGGGGACCCGACGATCGGCTTCCTCTACATCCGCGGGGAACACCTCGTGCTGCTCGCGGGCCCGGATTCCGGCGCCGACGACCTGATCAGCGCCCTCGGCGGCCGGGACGCCGGTACCGCGGCCGGGCTGGACGCCGCCTTCACCCAGGTGAGCGCCGAGACGATGATCAAGGCGGCACCCGACGTGCTCCTGGTGATGACGCAGGGCGCCGAGTCCGTCGGCGGCATCGACGGTGTGCTCGCCCTCCCGGTCGTCGCACTCACTCCGGCCGGCCGCAACCGCCGGATCGTCACGATGGACGAGACGCAGATCCTCATGTTCGGACCCGACACCGGGCTGGTGCTCGATGCTCTTGCGAAGTCGATCTACGCGTAGGGCCGCCGGCCTGCGGGACGTTCTCGCCGAGGCCGGAGCCCTGTTCCGCGGTCGTGCGCTCTGGGTGCTGATCGGATCGCTCCTGCTGCTCGGCGTCATCGTCGTGATCTCCGCGGGAACCGGCGCCGTCTACATCAGTCCCACCGAGGTCCTCGGGTCGATCGCCCACCACTGGCATCTGGAGATCGGTCCCCTCCCCTCGCACCCGCAGGGTGAGAACGCGCTCTGGGTCAATCGGTTCCCGCGCATCGTCCTCGGTCTGCTCGTGGGCGTCGCCCTCGGGACGGCAGGCTGCCTGCTGCAAGGCGTCTTGGCCAACCCGCTCGCCGAACCCGGCATCATCGGCGTCTCCTCCGGTGCCGCCGTCGGCGCCTGCCTGATGATCGTCATCGGAGGCGTCGGCACCAACGGCTGGGCCGTCGCGGGAATGGCCGGTCTCTTCGGCCTCATCACGACCGTCGGCGTGTACGTGCTGAGCATCCGGGACGGTGCGTCGTCGACCATCATGCTGGTGCTGACCGGCATCGCCGTCAACGCCTTCGCCCTCGGCATCATCGCGTACCTGACCTACATCGCATCGACGGCCGCCCGCGAGCAGATCGTGTTCTGGCAGATGGGCTCCCTCGCCGGCAACGTCTCGTGGGGACAGGTGAAGATCGTCGCGCCACTGGTCGTCGCCGGTCTGCTCGGCGGCGTGGTGCTGGTGAAGAAGCTCGACCTCCTCGCACTCGGCGAGGTGCAGGCCTCCGCCCTGGGCATCAACGTCGAGGTCGTCCGCCGCCAGGTCATCGTGCTGGTCGCGATGCTGACCGCCGCCGGGGTGGCCTTCACCGGCATCGTGATGTTCGTCGGCCTCATCGTCCCCCACGTCATGCGACTGCTGGTCGGCCCGCGCCACGCGCTCCTGCTGCCGGCGAGCGCCGTCGGCGGCGCCCTGGTGATCGCCGCCGCCGACCTCGGCGCCCGCACCATCACCGGCGGTGAACTCCCGCTCGGCATGCTCACCTCTCTGATCGGCGGACCGGTGTTCTTCTTCCTCCTCCGGCAGCGGAAGGCCGGCCTGTGAGCGCGCCCCGCGACGGCCGCCTGATCGCCGAGGACATCGAGATCCGCCTCGGCGGTCGGGAGATCCTGCACGGCATCGATCTGGCGGCCGAACCCGGTCAGATCCTCGCCCTCGTCGGCCCCAACGGGTGCGGCAAGTCGACCCTCCTGTCGGTCCTCTCCGGTATCAGAGCCCCCGACCGCGGCTCGGTGAGAGTGGACGGCCTGGACGTTCGCCGGACCGATTCGCGGACGTTGGCGCGGGCGCGGGCGCTGGTGACTCAACAGAACCGCATCGACACGCCGTTCTCCGTCCGCGAGATCGTCGAGATGGGCCGCTACCCGTGGACTCGGACCAACGATGCGCGCAAGTCCACCGAGATCATCGACGCGGCCATCGACGAATGCGACCTCGGTTCACTGTCGGACCGGCCGTTCTCCCAGCTGTCCGGCGGCCAGCAGGCCCGAGTCTCTTTGGCGAGGGCGCTCGCTCAGAACGCTCCGGTGCTGCTGCTCGACGAACCCACGGCGGCCCTCGACATCGGTCACACCGAACAGGTGTTGACGATTCTGCGCCGCCGGGCGCGTGCCGGGGCCACCGTCGTCCTGGTCGTCCACGACCTGTCGCTGACCGCCGCCTACGCCGACAGGGTCGCCGTCATGAAGGAGGGCCGGATCCTCGCGACCGGCCCGGTGCCCGAGGTGATGACCCCCGGCCTCCTCAGCCAGACCTATGATCATCCGGTCCTCATCTGGGACCATCCCGACACCGGCGAACGCATCATCACTCCCGGCCGATAGGGTCGGGCCGGTGTGATCAGGGTCGATACTCGGGCGGGATCCCGGCGAGGAAGTCGCGACTGATCGTGACCGCGTGAGACGAGTCCCCGCCGAGAACGATCAGCGACGCGAAGGCGATGTCGCCGCGATATCCGGCGAACCAGGCGTGCGAGCCGCCCTCCACCTCGGCCTCACCGGTCTTGCCGAAGACCTCGCCCTCCGATGAGATCGCGGTCCCGGTTCCCCGCGCGACGACGGCCCGCATCATCGGTCGGAGCTGTTCGTACACCCGCGGTTCCAGTGCCACATCCGGTCCGGCGACCCGTGTCGTCCGGCCGTCGATGAGCGTCGGCGTCTGTGCCCGGCCGCTCTGCGCCGCCGCGGCGACCAGGGCCATCCCGAGCGGTGTGGCCAACACTTTGCCCTGACCGAAGCCGTCCTCGCTGCGGGCTACCAGTGCGGGCTCCACCGGCACCGATCCGGTCGCCACATCGAGGCCGGGGACGGTGTATTGACGTCCGATGCCCATCGCCGTGGCCGCATGCGCCAGATCGGTCGGTCCCATCCGGCTCGCGAGGTCCGCGAACGTCGTGTTGCACGAATCGGCGAACGCCGTCTCCAGCGGGACGGGGCCGAGGGAGAAGCCGTTGTAGTTCGGGATCGTGCGATCCCCGATCCGGATCTCGCCGGGACACGGCACGATCGTGTCGGGCGTCGCCATATCGGCGTGGAAGGCGGCGGCCGATGTGACCATCTTGAACGTCGATCCCGGCGGGTACCGGCCGGTGGTGGCGAGCAATCCGTCCTTGTCGGCGTCGGCGTTCTGCGCCACCGCCAGAATCCGTCCCGTCGACGCCTGCACCGCGACGAGCATCGCCTGCTTTCCACGGACGGTGTTCACCGCCCGCTGCGCGGCGTCCTGCACGGTGCGGGAGACGGTCAACAGCACCGATGGCGCCGGACGCCCACGATCCTCGGAGACCACGTCGGCCACCAGTCCGTTCGGATTGACCACCGAGACCCGCCACCCCGCCGTGCCGTCGAGTGCCGACCCGACGGTCTGCTTCACCTGCGCGAGCAACTGCGGGGCGAACCGGTCGTCGCGGGGCATCAACACGGCCTGCGGGTCGGTCACGACTCCGGGGATCGCCAGCCGGTCGCGCAGTCGGTCGAAATCGTCCTCGCTGATCCGGCCGATCGACATCGGCTCCGTCTGCGCCGTGGACTGCTCGGCGATGATCTGCGGGTCGAGTCCCGGAACCAGTGGGCGCAGTGTATCCACGAGCTGCCGCGCCGCTCCGAAGACGTCACCGGAGCGTGCGGCCTCCGCCCCGTCGAAGGCGATGCCGACGACCACGCCGTTCACCATCACCTCGGATCCGTCGGACTCGTTGACCGCCGCTCTGGGCGGTGTGGTCAGCGTGAACGTCAGATGTTGATCGGCGCCGAGCCGCGGATGCAGTGCCGTCGACGCCCACCGCACCGTCCAACCGTCGTCGTCGCGGACGAGGGTCAGGGTGGCGTCCGCCGTCCAGGTCCGACGCCCGGGCAGGGTCCACCGGTAGTCGACGTCCACGTCCGCGACGTCGCCGTCGATGCGGATGCGCCCCGGTGCGGCCGACAGCGCCGTGGCCGACAGCCCCTCCCATGCGGAGGCCAGTGCCGATCGCGCCGCCTTCGGGTCGGTGGTCGCCGCCGCCGCCTCCGCCAGGTCACGGTCGGCGATGAGGTCGAGGAACGTGGCCGCCGCGTCGCGGGGACCGTCATCGGTGTTCGCACAGGCCATCGTTCCGAACATCAGCGCGCACACCGTCACCAGCGCGACGGGGACGAGACGGAACGGTACGGCGGACATCGCCGCTCATGATATGCAGCGGCCGCAGCGCTGCGGCGGAGGTGCCGCACGACGCGCCGCGGCGGAGGCGCCGCACGACGTGCGGAGTCACGGCCCCGCGGATCGGGTGAGCCGGCCGCGGTCAGTCGACGAGGACGGTCGCGAAGGTGCCGACCTGTGCGAATCCCACCCTCCGGTAGGTCTCCTTCGCCGCGCGGTTGAAACCGTTCACGTAGAGGCTCGCGGTACGCCCCTGGCGGGCGATCGCCGCCACCACCGCCGCGGTCCCGGCCGCACCGTGCCCGCGACCCCGCACGTCGGGGTCCACCCAGACGCCCTGGATCTGGCCGACGCGACGCGACATCGACCCGATCTCGGCCTTGTAGACGACCTGATCGCCGTCGAACCGGGCGAAGACCCGTCGCGCGGAGATGAGGGAGGCGAGACGACGCCGATACGAGCGGCCGTCGTCACCCGCACAGGGGTCGACGCCGACCTCGCCGATGAACATCTCGACGGCCGCCGGGAAGTAGCGGTCCAGATCGGCCATCGTGACCAGTCGGACGTGCGGGTCCGGGGCGATCGCCGGGTATCCGTGCAACGCCAGCAGCGGCTGTTCGGCGCGGATCTCCCGCGCGGGCCCCCAGTGGGACGCCAGCCGATCCCACAGCGGCAGCGTCAGCGCCGCCTCACCGACCACCGACGTGCAGATCCGCGGCGCGGCGAGCGCGCGGTCGGCGAAGACGTCCAGATCAGCGGGCCCGCCTCGCAGCGGCATGAGATTGGCTCCGGAGAAGGCGAGGGAATCGGTCGGGACGGACGCGGTCCACATCTCGCCGCCGAGGAACCTCGGCGAGAGCCCGTAGGCCTCTACGCGCGCCGCGACCATGCACGACGCCACCGGCTCCAGATCGAGGGCGCGCGACACCGCATCGACGTCCTTCGCGCCCAGTGGGCGGTCTCCGACGACTCCGAGCACGCCCCACCTCCTGGTCTGTCAGCCGACGGTCACCGTCGGCGTGCCCTCACCGGCATCTCCCCGATCACCAGTCTCCCCCAGTTCATCGGCGATACGCAGCGCTTCGGTGATCAGAGTCTCCACGATCTGCGCCTCGGGCACGGTCTTGATCACCTCGCCCTTGACGAAGATCTGCCCCTTGCCGTTGCCGGAGGCGACACCGAGGTCGGCGTCGCGCGCCTCACCGGGACCGTTGACGACGCACCCCATCACGGCGACGCGCAGCGGAACCTCGAGACCTTCGAGGCCCGCGGTGACCTCATCGGCCAGCTTGTAGACGTCGACCTGCGCGCGGCCGCACGACGGGCACGAGACGATCTCCAGTTTGCGGGGACGCAGATTCAGCGACTGCAGGATCGCGTCGCCGACCTTGATCTCCTCGGCCGGCGGCGCCGACAGCGAGACGCGGATCGTGTCGCCGATGCCGTCGGCGAGCAGCGATCCGAACGCCACCGCCGACTTGATGGTGCCCTGGAACGCGGGGCCGGCCTCGGTGACGCCGAGGTGCAGCGGATAGTCGCACTGTGCCGCCAACTGCCGGTAGGCCTCGACCATGACGACGGGGTCGTTGTGCTTCACCGAGATCTTGATGTCCCCGAAACCGTGGTCCTCGAACAGACTGGCCTCCCACAGCGCGGACTCCACGAGCGCCTCGGGGGTGGCCTTGCCGTATTTCTCCATGAGGCGCTTGTCGAGGGAGCCGGCGTTGACGCCGATGCGGATGGGGATTCCCGCGTCGCCGGCCGCCTTCGCGACCTCCTTGACGCGGCCGTCGAACTCCTTGATGTTGCCCGGGTTCACGCGAACGGCCGCGCACCCGGCGTCGATCGCCGCGAAGATGTACTTGGGCTGGAAGTGGATGTCGGCGATCACCGGGATCTGCGACTTGCGCGCGATCACACTGAGCGCATCGGCGTCCTCCTGCCGCGGGCACGCGACACGCACGATGTCGCAGCCGGCGGCCGTGAGCTGGGCGATCTGCTGCAGCGTCGCATTGATGTCGTGGGTCTTCGTCGTCGTCATCGACTGAACCGAGATCGGATGGTCACTGCCCACACCCACGGAACCGACCTGGATCTGCCTGGTCCGGCGTCGCGGCGCCAGAACG
Source organism: Gordonia shandongensis DSM 45094 (assembly GCF_000423025.1). GTDB lineage: Bacteria > Actinomycetota > Actinomycetes > Mycobacteriales > Mycobacteriaceae > Gordonia > Gordonia shandongensis. Next base: position 36,329 of record NZ_AUHE01000002.1, on the reverse strand, counting down.
GGCGGCGGACCGGATGGGATTCCAAGGCCGATTGCAGTCATGATCCTTCTCTCTGGAGAACACTCGAGTCACGGGCGGACGTCACCGATTCTACCGACCCGCCGTCGGCGACCTCGACGGACGAGGCCGTCGCCGCCCACGGGACGGGTCCGGTCATCCGAACAGCTTGATCGGATTGACGATGTCGGCGGTGAGGGTGAGCAGCATGAATCCGGCCATCACCACGATCACCGCGTACGTCAGCGGAAGCAGTTTGTAGTAGTCCACGGGTCCGGCCGGGGCCCGGCCGGACCACCGACGGAGGCTGTTGCGAACCCTCTCGTACAGGGCGATCGCCATGTGCCCGCCGTCCAGCGGCAGCAGCGGAACGAGATTGAACGCCCCGAGGAAGAAGTTGACGCTCAACAGGAGCATGACGAACAGGTCCCAGTAGCCGCGTTCCACGGCCTCGCCGCCCAGGACCGACGCGCCCACCACGCTCACCGGACTGTCGACGGCACGCTCACCGCCGGTCACCGCCGTCCACAGTCCCGCCACCTTCGACGGCAGCGAGATCAGCGCCTTCCCCGTCTCGACGCCCAACTCCCCGGTGAACGAGATCGCGCCGCCCCACACCGACAGCGCATCGTAGTGCCGCACCGTTTCGAGCGTGCCGTCGTTCGTCATCGTCACACCGATGGCGCCGACCTCCGCCGGCCGGACCGACTGTCCCCCGTCGTCGGAGACCATGCGCTGCACCCGCGACACCGGGATCGTGAGGTCCAGTTCCCGCCCGTCCCGCTCGACGACCAGGTCGACGGGCCGCGAGGTGTCCTGCACCTCGCGGACCAGATCGCCGCTGTAGTCGATGGCGCGGCCGTTCACCGAGACCAGTCGGTCCCCGACCCGCAGGCCCGCGTCGGCGGCCGGCGCCGGACCGGTGCACGGCTCCGGGTTCCCCTCCGCATCGGTGGTCGCCGCGACGCACTCGACCTTCGCGACGTGCACCGGCACGGGATCGGGGTTCAGGACCGGCAGTCCCCAACCGAGTGCGGCGATCACGATGAGGACGAAGCCGAGGACGAAGTTCTGGAACGGTCCGGCCAGCAGAACGACGAGTCGCTTCCACGTGCTCTGTCGATACATCGCACGCGGCGCGTCCTCATCGCTGAGCTGGTCGTAGGGCGTCATCCCCGCGATGTCGCAGAAGCCGCCGAGCGGCAGCGCCTTGATGCCGTACTCGGTCTCCCCGACCCGCCGCGACCACAGGGTGGGGCCGAAGCCGACGAAGTATCGGCGGACCTTCATGCCCGTGGCCTTCGCGGCCCACATGTGACCGAGCTCGTGCCACGCGATCGAGACCAGCAGTGCGATCGCGAAGAGCACGATGCCGAGCGCGAGACTCACACTGCGTCCTTCCTGTTCAGGAGCGGCTCGCCGTCACCGGGCGACCGCCGCCACGACGTCCGCGGCACGGTCGCGCGCCCATCGGTCGGCCGCCAACACCTCGTCGAGGGTACCCGGTCGCGTCGTCCACGCGTCGGCGTCGGCGAGCACGTCGGCCACGGTCCCGACGATCCGGGGGAAGCCGATCGCACCGGCGAAGAACGCGGATGCCGCCACCTCGTTGGCCGCGTTGTAGATCGCCGTCAGGCTGCCGCCCCGTCGACCCGCGTCGCGGACCAGTTCGATCGCCGGGAACACCGCGTCGTCGACGGGCTCGAAAGTCCAGGTCGACGCCGTCGACCAGTCGCAGGCCGCGGACGATCCCGGGACGCGGTCGGGCCACCCCAACGCCAAGGCGATCGGCAGTTTCATCGACGGCGGCGACGCCTTGGCGATCGTCGCCCCGTCGACGAAGGTCACCATCGAGTGCACGATCGACTGCGGGTGCACGGTCACGTCGATGCGGTCGTAGTCGACACCGAACAGCAGGTGTGCCTCGACGACCTCGAGGGCCTTGTTCACCAGGGTCGCCGAGTTGAGCGTGATCATCGGCCCCATCGACCACGTCGGATGACGCCCCGCCTGCTCGGGAGTCACCTCGGCGACCCGCTCGGCCGACCACCCGCGGAAGGGTCCGCCCGAAGCGGTGAGAACCAACCGGTCCACCTCGTCGGCCGTACCGCCCCGCAGACACTGGGCGATCGCCGAGTGCTCCGAGTCGACCGGAACGATCTGCCCCGGCGCAGCCGCGTCGAGGACGAGGGCACCGCCGGCCACCAACGACTCCTTGTTCGCCAGCGCCAGCCGCGCACCGGTCGCCAACGCCGCCAGGCTCGGCCGCAGACCGATGGCACCGACGATGCCGTTCAGGATCACGTCGGCCCCCACCGACTCGATGAGGGCGACCATCGCGTCCTCGCCGCCGTGCACCGGGGCACCGAGCCGCCCGCCCAGCACCTCCGCGGCCGCGGGGTCGGCCACCGCGACCGCATCGGCACCCACACCGGTCTGGGCGATCTGCCGGTGCAGGAGGTCGAGGTCGCCGCCACCGGCCCCGAGGCCGACCACCCGGAATCGACCGGGATGCTCGGCGATCACCTCGAGGGCCTGGGTACCGATGGATCCCGTGGATCCGAGAATCAACACACTCGTCGTCACACCCGCCATTGTCGCGCACCGCCGCCGGGTTATGCTGTAGGCCGGACTACTACAGGCAGTCATAAGGAGTGAACGTGGCAAGTACCCAGGTCCAGCCCATCGACACCGGATGGGTTCGCGAACCCGCCGATGCGCCGTCGGCCCGCTTCGGGTGGCACGGCGTCGGACGTCGCTCCATCGCCGCCGCATCGCTGGTCACCGGCATCATCCTGCTGGCGATGCTCATCGGCAACCACGTCGGCCACGTCGAGGACATCTACCTCGTGGTGTTCGCCGTCGCGCTGATCGGCTACACCGTCTACGAGATGATCCCGCGCAAGGGCGCCTGGAAGCGCTGACCCGCTACTTCTCCTCCGCTGCGAGCTGCCCGCAGGCCGCGGCGATCTCCTGACCCCGGGTGTCGCGGACGGTGCACGACACCCCCTGCTCGCGGACCAGGCGGACGAACTCGGCCTCCACCGGTTTCGGACTCGCATCCCACTGCGACCCGGGGGTCGGGTTCAACGGGATCAGGTTCACGTGGACCAGACCGCCGAGTGCGCGGTGCAGCTTGCGCCCCAGCATCTCCGCGCGCCACGGCTGATCGTTTACATCGCGGATCAGCGCGTACTCGATCGACACCCGACGCCCGGTCGTGTCCGCGTAGTAGCGGGCGGCGTCCAGCACCTCCGACACCGACCACCGGTTGTTCACCGGGACCAGGGTGTCACGCAGTTCGTCGTCCGGCGTGTGCAGCGACACGGCGAGTGTCACCTGCAGCCCCTCATCGGCCAGCCGTCGGATCGCCGGGGCCAGACCCACCGTCGACACGGTGACGGACCGCGCCGAGATGCCGAAACCGTCGGGCGACGGCGAGGTGATCTTGCGGACGGCGTCGACGACCCGCCGGTAGTTCGCGAGGGGCTCGCCCATCCCCATGAAGACGATGTTCGACAGACGACCGGGCGCCCCGAGATCACCGTCGCGCAGCGCCCGCGCGGCCGCCCGCACCTGATCGACGATCTCCGCCGTCGACAGGTTGCGATCGAGTCCGCCCTGCCCCGTCGCACAGAAGGGACAGGCCATGCCGCATCCCGCCTGCGACGAGATGCACAGGGTGTTCCGCTCCGGATACCGCATGAGCACCGACTCCAGCAGCGTCCCGTCGTGCAGTCGCCACAGTGTCTTGCGTGTGCTGTCGTCGTCGCACGCGATGTGACGCAGCGGCGTCATCAACGTCGGAAACAGCGCGGCGGCCACCTCGTCGCGCTTGGCGGCGGGGAGATCGGTCATCTCGGCGACGTCGCCGGTGAGACGGCCGAAGTAGTGGTTGGCCAGTTGCTTCGCCCGGAACTTCGGCAATCCGAGAGCGGTCACGGCGGCGACCCGCGCCTCGGCATCGAGATCGGCGAAGTGCTTGGGCGGCAATCCGCGCTTCGGCGCGTCGAAAACCAGGGGAAGAGACGTCATGACGCCATTCTCTCATGCCAAGATGGGGTCATGACCACGCCAGAACCCAGCACCGGACCAGAGAACCCCGCACCGCGGCCGTCCGCGGACCGCGATATCGCGCACACCCGCAGCAGTGCCACCCTGATCGGCTGGATCGTGGGCGTCCTCGTCACCATCCTGCTGCTGGTGTTCATTCTGCAGAACCTCACCAGTCAGTCGGTGCACTTCTTCACGCTCACCGCCGACGTTCCCGTCGGCGTCAGCCTTCTGATCGCCGCCATCGCCGGCGCGCTCATCACCGCCGCGCTCAGCGGCGCCCGGCTCGTTCAACTGCGCCGCGCGCTTCGCCGCGCCGCCCGCCGCGACGGCGCCTGACCGCCGGCCGCCGTCACACCGGGAGGGGCCGTCACACCAGGAGGGTGAGGATCCCCCAGCTCACCAACGACGACGGCAGCAGGGAGTCCAGGCGGTCCATGATGCCGCCGTGCCCGGGCAGCAGGGACCCCATGTCCTTGATCCCCAGATCCCGTTTCACCTGCGACTCCACGAGGTCCCCGACGGTCGCGACGATCACCATGAGCGGGCCCAGAGCCACCCCGACCCACCACGCGGTGCCGAGCAGGAACAGCGAACAGCAGACCGCGCCGACCGTGCCGACCACGAGCGAGCCGACGAGTCCCTCCCACGACTTCTTCGGGCTGATCGCCGGAGCCATCGGGTGCTTGCCGAACAGCACACCCGCCGCGTAGCCGCCCACATCGGAGCAGACCACGACGATCACCATCGTGAAGACCCGGAAGTTGCCGTCCGACTGCCGCACCATGTCGGCGGCGAACATCGCCAGCATCGGCAACCACGCCAGGACCAGGATCGACAGCGACAGGTCCCGCACATAATGTGTGGGCGCCTCGGCGAGGCCCTGGGCGAAGAGCTTCCACACCATCATCACCAGGACGGTGACGGCGAAGGCGACGAACGCGCCTTCCACGCCCCACGGCCATGAGCTCCAGATGATCGCCTGCCCGCCGAGCAGCAGCGGGATCAGCGCGATGTCGAAACCGCCGTCCCGCATCCGCTTGCCGACCTCCCACGTCGCGACGGCGATCGCAACGGAGACCACGACGTACCAGACATCGGGCACGTAGGCCAGCACGAGGATCAGCATGGCCCCCAGGCCGACGCCGACCCCGATCGCGGCCGGCAGATTCCGCCCGGCCCGGGACGTGGGAGCGGTTGTCATACTTCGAGCAGCTCGGCTTCCTTGTTCTTGACCAGCTCGTCGACGCTGTCGGTGTAGGTGTGCGTGGTCTTGTCGAGTTCCTTCTCGGCGCGACTCACCTCGTCCTCACCGGCCTCGCCGTCCTTCTGGATGCGTTTGAGCTCCTCGGCCGCCTTGCGGCGCACGTTCCGGATCGCCACCTTCGCGTCCTCGCCCTTACCGCGGGCCTGCTTGCCGAGATCCTTCCGGCGCTCCTCGGTGAGCTGCGGAACGGCGACGCGGATGACGGTGCCGTCGTTGGTCGGGTTGACGCCGAGGTCCGAGTTGCGGATCGCCGTCTCGATGTCGCCCATCGTCGACTGCTCGTACGGCTTGATCACCACGAGACGCGGCTCGGGCGTATTGATACTCGCCACCTGGGTGATCGGGGTCATCGCACCGTAGTAGTCGATGGCGACCCGGTTGAACATCGCGGGGTTGGCACGCCCGGTGCGGATGGAGGCCATGTCGTCGCGCAGGTGTGCGACGGCCTTCTCCATCTTCTCCTCGGCGTCGAGCAGAGCTTCGTCGATCATGACTTATCTGTCCTTTGTTCGTTCCCGGTGAGAGTACTGGTCGGTGGAGGCAAGCGTCCCCGACCCGGTCAAGGCCGCGGACTGCGCACGAGGGTGCCGATCGGCTCCCCGGCGACCGCGCGGGCGATGTTGCCGCGTTCCAGGAGGTTGAAGACGAGCATCGGCATGTTGTTGTCCATGCACAGGCTGAACGCCGTCGCGTCGGCCACCTTCAGTTCACGCTCGAGCACCTCGCGGTGGGTGATCTCATGGATGAGCTCGGCATCGGGGCGCACCCGGGGGTCGTCGGTGTAGACGCCGTCGACGGCCTTCGCCATCAGGACCGCCTCCGCCTTGATCTCCAGGGCTCGCTGGGCGGCGGTGGTGTCGGTCGAGAAGTACGGCATGCCCATACCCGCGCCGAAGATGACGACCCGCCCCTTCTCCAGGTGTCGGACGGCCCGCAGCGGCAGGTACGGCTCGGCGACCTGCCCCATCGTGATGGCCGTCTGCACGCGGGTGGTGATGCCCCGCTTCTCGAGGAAGTCCTGGAGGGCGAGGCAGTTCATGACCGTGCCGAGCATGCCCATGTAGTCCGAACGCGCACGGTCCAGGCCGCGCTGCTGGAGTTCGGCCCCGCGGAAGAAGTTTCCCCCGCCGATCACGATGCCGACCTGCACACCGGACGTGACCACATCCGCGATCTGGTCGGCGACCGCGCCGACGACATCGGGATCCAGTCCCACCTGACCGCCGCCGAACATCTCACCACCCAGCTTGAGCAGAACCCTGGAGAAACCCGCTCGTCCCCGCTCGGCGCTGGAGGCCGGGTCGGCGGTCGACTGCGTCACGCTCATCTCTTCCTTCACTCGGGAGTCGGCACACACTCTGATCATCTTAGGCGGTCGACACCGCCCCAGACGCACTCCGGCCCCGGTGCCGCCCGGTGGGCGGATCCGGGGCCGGAGTGCGTGCTGTTCAGTCCGATGTCAGGACTGGCCGACCTCGAAGCGGGTGAACGCGACGACGGAGGCGCCGGCCTCGTCCAGGATCGCCTTCACGGTCTTCTTGGAGTCGGTGACCGACGGCTGGTCCACCAGGACGACGTCCTTGTAGAAGCCCGTCACGCGGCCCTCGACGATCTTGGGCAGCGCCTGCTCCGGCTTGCCTTCGGCCTTCGCGGTCTCCTCGGCGATGCGACGCTCGTTCTCGACGACGTCGGCGGGGATCTCCTCGCGCGTGGCGTACTGGGCGCGCAGTGCCGCGACCTGCATGGCGGCGCCGCGGGCGGCCTCGGCCGCCACGTCGCCCTCACCGGTGTACGAGACGAGAACGCCCACGGCCGGCGGCAGGTCGGATGCCCGCTTGTGCAGGTAGACGGCGACCGGTCCGTCGTACGCCGCGACGCGGCGAAGAACCAGCTTCTCGCCGATCTTGGCCGACATCGCCTCGACGGCCTCGGCCACGGTGCCGGTCCCCAGCGGGGCCGCCTGCAGCGCATCGAGGTCGTTGGTCCGCAGCGAGATCGCCGCGGCGAGGATGTCGTCGGCCAGCTTCTGGAACTCCTCGTTCTTGGCGACGAAGTCCGTCTCGCTGTTGAGCTCGATCATCACGCCGTCACGCGCGGCGACGAGGCCTTCGGCGGTGGAACGCTCGGCGCGCTTGCCCACGTCCTTGGCGCCCTTGATGCGCAGTTCCTCGATGGCCTTGTCGAGATCGCCATCGTTGTTAGCGAGGGCGTTCTTGCAGTCGAGCATGCCCGAGCCGGTCATTTCGCGCAGACGCTTGACGTCTGCCGCGGTGTAGTTCGCCATCTGTGGCGACCCTCCTTCTACGATTCTGTGTGGAGAAAAGCGAGACTCTCCGGCGGGGTGGTCACCCCGCCGGAGAAGGGTCCAGCCCGGTCTTATTCTGCGGCAGGAGCCTGCTCGGCGCCATCGGTCGCGGTCTCGGCGCTCGCGGCGCCCTCCGCGCCGGCGGCCGCCGGGGCCGAAGCCTCCGCCAGCAGTTCCTGCTCCCACTCGGCGAGCGGTTCGCCCTCGCCGGCCTCCGGCTTGGCGTCCCCGCCGGTCTGTCCGGCGCGCGCCTGCACGCCCTCGGCGACCGCCGAGGCGATGACGCGGGTCAGGAGCGCTGCGCTCCGGATCGCGTCGTCGTTCGCCGGAATCGGGTAGTCGACCACGTCGGGATCGCAGTTCGTGTCGAGGATCGCGATGACCGGGATGTTGAGCTTGCGCGCCTCACCGACGGCGATGTGCTCCTTGTTGGTGTCGACGACCCACACGGCCGAGGGCACCTTGGCCATGTCGCGGATGCCGCCGAGGGTGCGCTCGAGCTTGTTCTTCTCACGCGTCAGCATGAGGATTTCCTTCTTGGTGCGCCCCTCGAAGCCGCCGGTCTGCTCCATGGTCTCGAGTTCCTTGAGACGCTGGAGACGCTTGTGGACCGTCTGGAAGTTGGTGAGCATGCCGCCCAGCCACCGCTGGTTCACGTAGGGCATGCCGACACGGGTCGCCTCAGCGGCGATCGACTCCTGCGCCTGCTTCTTGGTGCCGACGAACAGGATGGTCCCGCCGTGGGCGACGGTCTCCTTGACGAACTCGTAGGCGCGGTCGATGTACGACAGCGTCTGCTGCAGGTCGATGATGTAGATGCCGTTGCGGTCGGTGAAGATGAACCGCTTCATCTTCGGGTTCCACCGCCGGGTCTGATGCCCGAAGTGTGCGCCGCTGTCGAGCAGCTGCTTCATGGTCACGACTGCCATGACTCACGTCCTTATTCTCGCAGTTGTCGCCGGTACTCCCGTCGAGTCCGGCCCTGGCACCCGCTGCCGCCCCGTACCCGGATCGCTCCGGGACCGCTCGGGGTCGACGTCTCACGCGGGCGCGCGAAGTCACTCGGAACAGTTCCGAGTGCGTCGGCCAGACTACTCCGCGCCGCTGCCACCAGCCAAATCGACCGTCTCCGCGACACGCCGAGGGATCCGAACCCGACCGGCGTGCGTCCAATTGGCATGAGAGCCGCCCGCCCTTCGACTTCGCCTCCCGTCGTATTCCGTCCCGTCGTACTTCGCGGCCTGTGCGCCGTCACCCTCCTCGCGGTGCTCCTCGCGTCGACGGCGGGGGCGCCCGCCTCCGCCCGTGCGGGGTACGACTGGCCGCTGGCTCCCCGCCCGTCGGTGGTCCGGTCCTTCGATCCGCCCGCCCAGCGGTGGCTCGCCGGTCATCGCGGTGTCGACCTGGCGGCGCCGGCGCAGTCGGCGGTCCTCGCCGCACGGGCCGGGTCGGTGGTCTTCGCCGGCCCGCTCGCGGGGCGCCCGGTGGTGTCGATCCTGCACCCCGACGGACTGTCGACCACGTACGAGCCGGTGGATCCTCGGGTGCGCCGCGGTGAGCAGGTGGTGACCGGACAGGTCATCGGCTATCTCGTCGCCGGTCACGAGGGGTGCCGCCGGGCGGCGTGCCTGCATTGGGGCGCGCGCCGCGGAACCGGTCGGCTCGCCGACTACCTGAATCCGCTCGGACTGCTCGGACTCCTGCGAGTACGACTCAAACCACCCCTGTGACCGCTGCGACGGCATGGTGTCCGCTGCGGCTGCCTGCTCCGTCGGGAGCAGGTGGCGTCGGGCACCCGATCAGGCGCGCGGGTGGGCCTGGCGATGGACCGCGCGGAGTCGTTCGACGCTGACGTGGGTGTAGAGCTGCGTGGTCGCGAGCGAGGAGTGCCCCAGGAGTTCCTGGACCACCCGCAGGTCCGCACCACCCTCGACGAGATGGGTCGCCGCACTGTGCCGCAACGCGTGCGGGCCGACCGGTGCCCCGACGGCGGCCGTCGCACGGTGGACCACGGTCCGCGCCATCCGCTGATCGAGCCGACCGCCGCGAACACCGACGAAGAGCGCCTCCCCCGACGCCGCCGTCGCCAGCGCCGGCCGGCCGGACCGCAGCCAGTCGTCGAGCGCCCGCTGCGCGGGCACGCCGTAAGGCACCGTCCGCTGCTTGTCACCCTTGCCGATCACGCGCACCACACGGCGGTCGACGTCGACGTCGCCCAGATCCAGCCCGCACAGTTCGCCGACGCGGAGGCCACACGAATACAGCACCTCCACGAGCGCGCGATCACGCACGGCGACCGGATCGTCGGACACCTCGGGGACCGACGAATCCCGAACCGAATCCCCCACCGGAACGTCGGGTCCTCGAACAGCGGGGTCTCGAACAGCGGGGGCTGGAGAATCAGGGGCTGGAGAATCAGGGGCTGGGCGGCGCCGCGCGGCCGCCGCGTCCACCGCAGCCGCGGCCTCGTCCGGACCGAGCACCGTCGGCAGAACCCGGTGCGCACGGGGCGCCTGCAACCGCACCGCCGGGTCGGCCCCGAGGATCCCCTCGCGGGTGGCCCACTCACAGAAGGTCTTCGCCGCCGACACCCGCCGTGCCACGGTCGTCCGAGCCGCCCCCCGACGGGTGATCTCGGCGAGCCAGGCCCGCAACAGATCCAGATCGGTCTCCTCCACGGGAACTCCGCGGGCACCGCCGAACGCCACGAGGCCTCGCACGTCGCCGAGATAGGCGCGCACCGTGTGCTCACTGCGCCCCCGCTCGTACCGCAGGTGATCGGCGAAGCGATCCAGCAGATCAGCCATGCCGCACAGTCTAGTGCGCACCGACCGCGTCACCCGGACACCTCGCCGCGGCGCTCGGCGAGGAACCGTCGATCGTCGTCACACGCGAGTCCGCCGGACTCGGGAGGTTCGGAGTCGGGCTATCTTCGAAGGGCGCACCCGACCCGCGCCCATTCGCATCCGCCCCATCCCAGTCCGCTTCACGCCCCGCCGCGTCTCACCGAAGGTTCGACCCTGACAGCCCGTCCCGACACCGCCTCGACCACCGATCCCGCCGAACATCCCCGGTTGGCGGTCGCCGTCCTGTGCGCCGCCGGCATCGTCGTCGCACTGATGCAGACGATCATCGTGCCGTTGATCCCGGATCTGCCCACGATGCTCGACACGACCTCCACCAACGCGTCCTGGGCCCTGACGATCACACTGCTGGTCGGCGCCGTCATCACCCCGATCTCCGGGCGTCTCGGCGACATGATCGGCAAGCGTCTCGTCCTCATCGCGAGCCTCGGTGCCGTCGCCGTGGGCTCGGCGGTGTGCGCGCTGTCGTCGGGGCTGCTGCTGTTCCTCGTCGGGCGCGGTATCCAGGGACTCGGCATCGGAACCATCGCCGTCGGGATCAGCCTGATGCGCGACATCGTGCCGCCCGCCCGACTCGGTTCGTCCATCGGTGCCATGAGCGCCTCGCTGGGCGTCGGCGGGTCACTGGGGTTGCCGTTCGCCGCGGTGATCGCGCAGCAGATCAACTGGAACGCGCTGTTCTGGGTGTCCACCGCGGTCGGCGTCGTCGCCGCGGCCGCCGTCGCGCTCACCGTCCCGCGCAGCGACATCGCAACCGGCGGCCGCTTCGACGCGATCGGCGCCATCGGACTGACCGTCCTGCTGAGCTGCGTGCTCCTGGCGCTGTCGAAGGGCGCCGAATGGGGCTGGTCGAGCCCGGCGATCCTCGGCCTGTTCGCGGGATTCGCGGTGTCATCGGTCCTGTGGTGGACGTGGGAGAACCGGGTGGAGAACGCCCTCATCGATCTCGCGACCACCATCCGCCGACCGATCCTGTTGACGAACATCGCGTCGATCGCCACCGGGTTCGCGTTCTACGCGATGCAGATGATGCCCATTCAGGTGCTCGAGGCGCCGACCTCGTCGTCGACGGGGATCGGTCTCGACATCGTGAACGCCAGCCTGGTGCTGATGCCCGCCGGTCTGGTGATGTTCGCCTTCTCGTATGTCAGCGCGTGGCTCACCCGAATCCGAGGAGCACGGATCTCGCTGGCGACCGGCGGCGCGGTGATCTCCGTCGGATACCTGGCCTTCCTGGTCATGATCGTCGGACCGTGGCATCCGACGTGGCCGTTCATGCTCGTCGTGAACGCCTTCATCGGCGCCGGTCTGGGCATCGCCTATTCGGCGATGCCCGCGCTCATCATGGATTGGGTGCCGGTCACGCAGACCGGCGAGGCCAACGGCGTCAACGCGTTGATGCGGTCGGTCGGCACGTCGTCGGCGACGGCCGTGATCGGGATGATCCTGGCCGCCTCCGTCGAGCACGTGCCCGGGGCGCCGCTCGGCGCGAACACCGTGCCGACGCCGGGAGCCTACGTGTGGGCGGCGGTGATCTCGCTCGCCGCGTGTGTGACCGCTTCCGTGTCTGCGCTCGCCGTGCCGCGGAGTCGACTCGAGGACGAGCCGGTGCTGTGATCGCGCCCCGTCGCGGTCGACCTCGTCCGCGACGTCCGGGGTGTCACGATGTCGCGGCTTCGGCCGTCCGGAGGTCGGCCTTCCACTGCCGGAATCCCTCCTCGGTCCGGCCGCGGCGCCAGTATCCGGAGATCGAACCGGCCCGGCGGGCACCGACCCCGCGTTCCTTGCGGACGTAGCGGCGCAGATTCTTCATCACGGCCTGGGCCTCACCGTGGATGAACACCTGCGGCTCACCCGGCAGCCACGACGCCGCGCGGACCGCGTCGATCACCGGCGCGTTGTCTCCGGCGACAGCGTCGTCCGCGTCACCCGCCGGTGCGCCCCGGTGCACCCAGGTGATCTCGGCGCCCGCCGGCGCCGTGAGCGGAAGCTCATCCGATTCGCCCGCGACCTCGATGAAGACCTTCGCGATCGCATCGTCCGGCAGCGCTTCCAGTCCCGCCGCCAGTGCCGGCAGGCCGGCTTCGTCGGACACCATCAGATGCCACGGCGCCTCCGGATCCGGACGGTATCCGCTCCCGGGCCCCAGGAAGGTGACCGTCTCCCCCGGCTCCACCCGGTCGGCCCACGGTCCCGCGATCCCCTCCTCGCCGTGAACGACGAAGTCGATCGCGATCTCGCGGTCGTCGGGGCGATGGTGACGCACGGTGTAGGTCCGCAGCACGGGCTGCTGCTCGGGCGGCAGTGTCGCCTTGATCGCCTCCATGTCGAGCGGCTGCGGATAGGTCACGCCCTCGGGGGCGAACACGATCTTCACGTACATGTCGGTGTCCGGCAGTCCGGATTCGCCGACCACCGGGAGGAAGTCGTCGAAGCCGGCTCCCCCCAGCCACAACCGGATCATGTGCGGCGTCAGCCGCTCTCGCCGGAGCACCGTCATCGTGTTCACGCGTTTGGCCACTGCTCTCCTTCGTCGTCCCCCGTGAGTCCATCGTCCCCCCGTACAGGCACCCAAGTGCCTTTCTTAGGTCAGCCTAACACGAATCACCGGTCGAGCCGCCACGCGCCGTCGACACCGTCGACCAGCCCCGCGAGGTCGAGGGCCGCGAGGGCCGCGAGCACCTCGGACGGCGGCAGTCCCGCCGTGAACGCGATCTCGTCCACCGTCGACGTCCCGCGCGCGGGCAACGCCTCCAGGACCCGCAGCCGATCCGGCGGCAGCCCGTCGGTCCGCCGCGACCGCACCTCCGGCCGGTGATCGCGGCCGTCCGGAGCCGCCAGACTCACCGCGGCCGCCGCATCCGCGACCAGCGCCGCGTCGCCGTCGGCGATCATCGCATTCGCGCCGACGGACGTCGCGCTGGTCACCGGCCCGGGAACGGCCCCCAGCGGGCGGCCCGTGCGGGCGGCCCACGCCGCGGTGTTCGCAGCACCGGACCGCCGTCCCGCCTCCACCACGACCACCGCCGACGAGAGCGCCGCCACCAGTCGATTGCGGGTCAGGAACCGATGTTTGGCCGCACCCGTACCAGGCGGGTACTCGCTGATCACCAGCCCCGTCGCGGCGATCTCCGCGAGGAGGGCCGCGTGTCCCGACGGGTAATCGCGGTCGATACCGCAGGCCAACACCGCAGCGGTGACGCCGTGGGCACCGAGAGCCCCGCGGTGCGCCGCACCGTCGATCCCGTACGCGCCGCCGGAGACCACCGCCCACCCCTGGTCGACCAGCCCGCCCGCCATGTCGCGGGCGACGTGTTCGCCGTACGCCGATGAGGCACGCGACCCGACCAGTGCGATCGCCGCGTCGGCGACCGCCGTCAACGACGCCGGCCCCCGCACCCACAGCGCCAGGGGTGCCCCACCACGCTGCGCGGTCTCCGCACGATCGAGGGCGAGCAGCTGCCACGTCGGCCAGTCCGCGTCGTCGCGGGTGACGAGTCGCGCACCCGTCTCGGCGCAGCGCTCCATGTCGCCGACCGCGGTGTCGGTCGCCGCCCTCGCCTCGGTGACGGCCAGGACCGCGCGATGCGCGTCCGGCACCGACCGCCGCCGGATCGCCGTCGCGGCGTCGACCGGACCCAACTCGTCGACCAGTGCGATCAGGGATGCGCACGGCGGCTCGGCCACCGCCGCCAGATACGCCCACGAACGGGCCGTCTCATCGTTCACGGGTGTCCTCCTCGATCGCGAAACAACAGTGCCGTCATCACGTCGTCGACATCGGGTGAGTCGCCACCGCGCAGATCGCACATCGTCCACGCCACGCGCAGTGCACGATCCGCCCCGCGCGCCGTGATCCGTCCGGTACGCAGCGCGTCCTCCACCGGGCGCAACGCATCCGGCGCGGGCCGATACCGTTGGCGCAGCGCGGTTCCCGGCACCTCGGCATTGGTTCGCCACCCGTCGTCGCCCCATCGATGAGCGGCCGCCGCACGCGCCTGCCGGACCCGCGCCGCCACCGCCGCGCTGTCTTCGGCGCCGCCGGTCATCAGTGCGGTGTCGCCCGGCGGATCCATCCGCACCCGGATGTCGATGCGATCCATGAGGGGCCCCGAGAGCCTCCCGAGATAGCGGCGACGCTGGACCGACGTGCACACGCAGTCGACGTCTTTCGGCGGCGCACACGCACAGGGGTTGGCCGCCAGCAGGAGTTGGAACCTCGCCGGATACACGGCCGTGCCGTCGCGGCGGCTGATCCGCACCTCCCCCTCCTCCAGCGGCTGTCGCAGGGAGTCGAGAACCTTCGGTCCCATCTCCGCGCACTCGTCGAGGAACAGCACCCCGCGATGGGCCCGCGACACCGCCCCGGGCCGGGCCAACCCCGTTCCACCGCCGACGAGGGCGGCGATCCCCGTGCTGTGGTGCGGTGCCACGAAGGGCGGGAACGTGATGAGGGGATGCCGACCGGCGAGAGTGCCCGCCACCGAATGGACGGCCGTCACCTCCAGCGACTCCTCGTCGGACAGTGGCGGCAGGATCCCGGGGAGCCGGCTGGCCAGCATCGTCTTACCGATTCCCGGCGGCCCCACCATGAACAGATGGTGAGCCCCGGCCGCAGCGACCTCGAGCGCTCGGCGCGCGGACGCCTGACCGGCGACGTCGGCCAGGTCGGGAACCGCAGGCCGGTCCGGTTCCACCGGGTCGCCGTCGACGGTGTCGAGGACCAGGTCGCCGGCCAGCCAGGCCAGCACGTCCGACAGCGATCGGGCGCCGCCCACGTCGAGGCCGGTCACCAATGCGCCCTCGGCGACGTTCTCGATCGGGACCACGGCACGCTCGAATCCGGCGGCGCGAGCGGCCAGCAGCAGCGGGAGGACGCCGCGCACGGCCCGCACCCGGCCGTCGAGCGCCAACTCCCCGAGCATGACCGTGCCCGGCAGCCTCGTCGTGGGGGCCTTGCCCGCCGCGATCAACACGGCGACGGCCATCGGCAGATCGAAGCCGGGTCCCGACTTCGGCAGGCGCGCGGGGGCGAGCGCGATCGTCACCTTCGTCGCCGGAAACTGAAGGTCGCTGTTGGCGATCGCGGCGCGCACGCGTTCCTTGGCCTCCCGCAGCGAGGTGTCGACGCTCCCGCTGATGGTGACTCCGGGGAGCCCCGAGCTGATGTTCGCCTGGATCTCGATCACGTCGGCGGCGAAGGCGTTGAGGCCCACCGAATGCACGCGTCCCAGCCCGGCCACGACTACTCGCAGACTCCGGCGTGATGCCGCCAACTGGCACGCGCCGGATCCTCCGGATCGGCGACGTCCAACTTCACCGACACCACATCGAACCGAATCGTCGGCCAGAAGGCCTCCTGTTGATCGAGCCACTGGCGCGCGAGCGACCGCATCCGCCGCAGCTTGTCCGGCGTGACGGCGGCCAGCGGATCGGAGTACGTGCGGCTCGCCCGCGTCTTGACCTCGACGACCACCAGGGTGTCGCCGTCCGCCGCGATCAGATCCAGCTCGCCGTACCGCGTCCGCCAGTTCCGTGCGAGCACCCGCCACCCCAGGCCGTGCAGATAGTCCGCGACGAGGTCTTCGCCGATCTGTCCGATGAGTCGCCGTCGGTCCCGACGCGGCCGCTGTTCCCCCATGCCGACGACGATCCTCGGCCACTGCGTGCACGAACAAGCACACCGACGGCAGGTCTCGGCGAGTGTGGATCAACCGCCATCGATCCCCAGATCACTCTGGGCCGACGTCGACGATCGATTCAGGGTTCGTCGGGCAACCGCAGTTCGGGCTTCTCCAACTCCTCGACGTTGACGTCCTTGAACGTCACCACCCGAACCTGTTTGACGAACCGCGCCGGACGGTACATGTCCCACACCCACGCATCGCTCATGTGGATCTCGAAATACACCTCGCCGTCGGCGTTCCGCGGGATGAGGTCGACACCGTTCGCGAGGTAGAAACGGCGATCGGTCTCCACGACGTACGTGAACTGACCGACGATGTCCTTGTACTCCTTGTACAGGGACAACTCCATCTCGGCTTCGTACTTCTCGAGATCCTCAGCGCTCATCAGGCCAGCCTATCGCGGACGTTCCGGTAACTCATACGGTGCTGCGGCGAAGGTCCCAGGGCGTCGAGGCGCGCCATGTGCAACGCCGTGCTGTACCCCTTGTGCACGGCGAACTCGTAGCCCGGGACGGTCTCGTCGAGCGCCACCATTATGCGGTCTCGCGTCACCTTCGCGAGAATCGACGCCGCCGCGATGCATGCCGCGTTCGCGTCACCGCCGATCACCGGCAGCGAGGGTGCCGCCAGACCCGGCACGGCGAAACCGTCGGAGAGCACGTATCCCGGGCGGTCGCCGAGTCCCGCGACAGCTCGCCGCATGCCCTCGATGTTCGCCACGTGGATCCCGATTCGGTCCACCTCGCCGGGGCCGACCACCACCACGTGCCAGGCGAGTGCGTGCGCGATCACCGCGTCGTAGAGGCGCTCCCTGCTCTGTGCCGTCAACCGTTTGGAATCGTCGAGCCCGTCGAGCGCCGCTCGCCGTCCGTTTCTCAGAACGCATGCGGCGACCACGAGGGGGCCGGCACACGCCCCGCGTCCCGCCTCGTCGACACCGGCGACCGGACCGAGACCCTGTCGGGACAGGGTCTGCTCCAACGTCCGCAGTCCGGAGGCCTTACGCACCGGCGATCGCGGCGGCCATCGTGTGAGCACCGATCCCCCGTGGTCAGTGTTGGGGGTCGACCGAGCCGACACCGCCGATACGCGAGAACGGGTAGATGATGAACCGCACCTTGCCGCGGATGTCGGACACCGGGACGGTGCCGTGGAAGCGGTCCTCGGTGTGTGCTCGCGAGTCCGCCGAGTCGGAGCGGTTGTCGCCCATCACCCACACGTTGCCGTCCGGCACCGTGATGGGCCCGAAGTCTTGTCCGAAGCACGAACCGCCGCCGAGCACACCGCCGGACTCGCTGTACGCCTTCGCCTGCAGGGAGAGGTCGATGTAGGGCTCGTCGAGCGGCTTGCCGTCGACGACGACGCCGCGACCGTCGTCGGCGTGGCACTCCACGGTCTGCCCGCCGGTCGCGATCACTCGTTTGACCAGGTTGTTCTCGTCCGGCGGCTGCAGCGCGAACCAGGAGAGCACGTCCTGCACCTTGTGGATCACCTCGTTCGACGAGCGCGGGCTCTGCCACATGCCGTCCCACGAGTCGCTCGGCGCCTTGAAGACCACCACGTCGCCGGGTTCGGGATCACTGAATCGGTAGACCATCTTGTCGACGGCGATCCGGTCGTTGGCGCACCCGTCACAGCCGTGCAGGGTGGGTTCCATGGACTCCGACGGGACGACGTACTGGCGGAACCCGAACTGCGCGACGAGGAACATCAGTCCGAGCACGATCAAGACGATGACGACCAGCTCGGTGAGCCAGCGGAACGGCTTTCGCTTCTCGTCCTCGTCTTCGTCCTCGCGGATCACGAAAGACGGCTCTCGCCCCGCTCCGTCGCGGCCGTACGCGGAGCCCTCGTCGTGCGTGGCGTCTCCCTCGTGCGTGCCGTGCGCCCGATGTCCTGCGATGCGGTCCGCGTCCTCGCGTGCCCGTTCGCCGCGGTCCGTCTCGTCCCCGTAGTCGTCTGTCACATAGATCAGAGTAGCGATCACCTGTTCCGCTCGCCGCCGCGCGGCGACCTTCCCGCCTTGCACCGCCCCCTGAGCCCGTGTTGGCTGGTCACATGTCAGACACGAGCGACCTCGTCATCGATCGCGTGGCGCGGGCACTCGTCGACGCGCCGCGGGGCCACCCCTGGCGCGTCGGCGTCGACGGCATCTGCGGTGCCGGAAAGTCGACATTCGCCCGTGCGCTCGCCGCCACGGTCAGGGCCTTGGGTCGCCCGGTGGTGTTCGTCGCTTCCGACGGTTTTCACCATGTCGCCGCTCGGCGCCATCGTCGACGCGACACCGACTCCGCTCGCGGCTATTACGAGGACGCGTACGACTTCGACTCGCTGGCCGCGCGGGTCCTCCGCCCGCTCGGCCCCGGCGGGGACCTCCGGTTCGTCACCAAGATCCACGATCTGGAGTCCGACCGCGTCGTGACCGATCATCGGGCCGTCGCACCGGTCGACTGCCACTGAACGCGCGTCGCCCCGGACCGGCTCGGCGGCGTCCATCATCGCGCCCCGCCTGCTCCCGCGTCAGCCGAACACATCCGCGGCCGGACGAACGGCCGCGGATGCTCCTGGGTGACGCGGGAAGGCACGGGCTGACGCGGGAAGGGGGAAAACGTCGGTGGCCTCGTCCCGTTCGGGACGAGGCCACCGACGTTTCGCGTGTCAGCGGTTCACGAAAAGCCGTGTGAGACGGCGCCGGATCAGCGCTTCTCCTTGATCTTCGCAGCCTTGCCGCGCAGGTCGCGCAGGTAGTAGAGCTTCGCACGACGCACGTCACCGCGGGTCAGGACGTCGATCTTGGCGAGGTTCGGGCTGTGCACCGGGAACGTGCGCTCCACACCGACACCGAACGACACCTTGCGGACGGTGAAGGTCTCGCGGACCCCGCCGCCCTGGCGCCGGATGACGACACCGCGGAAGATCTGGACGCGCTCCTTCGAGCCCTCGATGACCTTGACGTGCACGTCAAGGGTGTCGCCGGGAGCGAACTCGGGTACGTCGTCGCGGAGAGACTGCTTGTCGATGAAGTCGAGCGTGTTCATTGTCGTCCAATCTGGGCTGGAGCAGAGGAACCTGGCGGCCGCCGCGCGTGCGCGGGGTTCGACCGGTTCGTGCCCGTGGCATGGTTTCCGTGCACGACCCGAACGCCGGAAGACGTCGGTCGGCAACCTGAAACATTCTGCCAGAGAACCCGCCCCGACGGAAATCGGGTCACAGCGTCGGATCGATCCGCTGCTCTGCGTCCCCGGCCCCGTCCTCACCAGCACAGTCCCCGGCAGACGGGCCGTCGTCCGCCACATCACCGTCACCGTCGACACCGTCGTCGTCCTCCACCGCCCCGATGACCGCCGGAACCACCCAGGGTTGCGGCCCCAGGACCAGAACGCCCTCGTCCGCCGACGACAGATATGCGGCCGGACGACGTCTGCTCCGATCGTCCCCCGCTCCCGGTGCGCCGCGGGTGCCCGCCGGCCCGTACGGCGTACCGGCACCCGCCCCGCTGGGGCGCGCGGCAGGACGTCGCGTCACCGACTCCGTCGCGTCGGCGGGCGGCGCCTGCGTGGTCGACGCACCGGGCGGGACCTGCCGTCGCAGGGCGGCGAGCCGATCGACGAGACCACCGCTCCGCGCGACCGGACTGGTCGACGCCGCCGGCCGGGCGGTCGCCGACACCGGACGCCCGCGCATCCCGGTCGCCGGCACGACCGGGACCGCCGACGGCGCCGGGGCCGGTCCTCCACCGCCGGGGCCCGACGACGCGGGTGCCCCCGACTCCGGAGTTCCCGCGACCGACGGCGAGCGCACCGCCTGGCCGGCCGGATCCGGCGTCGCAGCCGGCGCTGTGGGGGCACTCGCCGGCCCCGACGCGGGATCCGTCCCGACGGCACCTCCCGGCGTCGGCCCCGGCGTCGCGGACACATCCGGCAGGTCACGAGCGTGTCCCGCGACGCCGGCCGCCGGGTCCGCCCGCAGCGCCGCCGCGTTCGGCACGCCGTTGCTGAGGGTGACCGCGGGTGCCGCCGCGAGCCCGTCGGCCGCCCCGGCCATCGGCACGTTGTATCCGGCAGTCAGTTCCGAAGCGATGGCCGTCCGCAGCGATTCGACGATGAGCGCGGCGGCGGGTGTCACCGGGGGCAGGTCCGGTATGGCCGCGACTCGTGGACGGAGGGCAGACGCCGCGGCCAGGTGACCCGACGCCGACGCGAGCGCGTCGTGCCCGGTGGTGAGCCCGTCGAGTGCCGCGTCGAGATCGCGGCCGAGCAGGGTTCCCGCTCTGCTCGACTCGGCTGCCGATCGGCCGGCCTCACCGACGATCGGTGTGAACGCGGCGCGGAGTCGTTCGGCGATCCGACGGGCGTCGGCGATGATCCGACCGATCTCCGCGGCGTCGGCCTGCGCAGCGGCGGAGTCCATCGAGTCGAGGCGAGCGAGGATCTCGGTGACGTCGACCATCCAGGAAGTCCCCATACCGGTCAGACGCGCACCGACGGCGGCCGGTTCCGCGACACGCCGACCCGCCGCGAATTCAGTCGTCGAGGAGTTCGGGGCGTCGATCGCGAGTGCGTTCCACGGACTGCGCGTGCCGCCATGCCGCGACACGCGCATGATCCCCCGACAGCAGGACTTCGGGAACCTCCAGGCCCCGCCACTCGCGCGGGCGGGTGTAGCTCGGCCCCTCGAGCAGGCCGTCGGAGAACGAGTCCTCGCGGTGCGACTGCGGGTTCCCGAGCACGCCCGGCATGAGGCGGACGGTCGCCTCCACCATCGCCAGCACGGCGACCTCTCCGCCGATGAGGACGAAGTCGCCCAGCGAGACCTCCTCGACCCGGACGCGGCGGGCGGCGTCGTCGAAGACCCGCTGGTCGATGCCCTCGTATCGACCGCACGCGAAGACGATGCGATCCTCGCGGCTCCACCGTTCTGCGGTGGCCTGCGTGAAGGGGACGCCGGCGGGCGTCGGGACCGCCAGGAGCGCGTCGTCGGGACACACGTCGTCGAGTGCATCGCCCCAGACCTGGGGTTTCATCACCATCCCGGGGCCGCCGCCGTAGGGGGTGTCGTCCACGCTTCGGTGCACGTCGTGCGTCCAGTCCCGCAGGTCGTGGACGCCGATCTCGATGAGCCCCGATTCGATGGCCTTGCCGAGCAGTGCGGCGCGCAGCGGTTCGAGGTACTCGGGGAAGATCGTCAGAACGTCGATCCGCATCCGTCTCAGTCCTCGACGGGGTCGACGAGACCGTCGGGCGGGTCGATCTCGATGTGGTCTCGGGTGACGGTGGGGACGATCTCGGCGACGAACGGAATCAGCACCTCGCGGCCGTCGGGGGTCACGACGGCCAGCAGGTCGCTGCCCGGCAGGTGCAGGACTTCGCGGACCGTGCCGATCGATTCGCCGTCGACTCTGCTGACCGGCAGTCCCTCGAGTTCGTGATCGTAGAACTCGTCGGGATCGTCGCCGGAGTCGACGTCGGCGGCGTCGATGAGGAACAGGGTGCCGCGCAGCTCGTCGGCCCGTTCCCGGGTCGCGATGCCCTCGAGGGACAGCAACAGCCGCCCGGAGTGCATCCGGGCGGCTGTCACCTGGTATTCGGACTCGTCGCCGCCGGCCTGCCGTGGCGCACGCCCCCGCAGGGTGGTGCCGACGGCGAACCGGGTGGCGGGGTCGTCGGTGCGGATGTCGACGACGACCTCGCCGCGGACGCCGTGCGTCTTCACCACGCGACCGATGACGAGATCCATCAGACGGCGTCTACCGGTCCGTGTCGACGATGTCCACGCGCATTCCCCGGCCGCCGATGGCGGTCACCAGGGTGCGCAGCGCGGTGGCGGTTCGGCCGTTGCGGCCGATCACCTTGCCGAGGTCCTCGGGACTCACGTGAACTTCGACCATGCGGCCGCGACGACCGGTGATGAGGTCGACGCGGACGTCGTCGGGGTTGGCGACGATACCGCGAACGAGGTGTTCGACGGCATCAGCGACGATGACGCTCACGCGTCCGCCTTGGCGTCGCCTGCATCCTCGGCGGGCTTCTCGTCAGCCTTCGCCTCGTCGGCCTTCGCCTCGTCAGCCTTGTCGTCGGCCTTCGCCTCGTCAGCCTTCTCGGCGGCCTTGTCTTCGGCGGCCTTCTTCGACTTCTTCTTGGCCGTGGTCGCCTCGGCGGCCGGCTCGCTGTCGGCGGCGGCGAGGGCGGCGTTGAAGAGGTCGAGCTTGCTCGGCTTCTCAGCGGCGGTCTTCAGGGTGCCGTCGGCGCCCGGGAGGCCCTTGGCCTTCTGCCAGTCGCCGGTGACCTTGAGGATCGCCTGGACCGGCTCGGTCGGCTGCGCGCCGACGCCGAGCCAGTACTGTGCGCGCTCCGAGTCGACCTCGATCAGCGACGGCTCTTCCTTCGGGTGGTACTTGCCGATGGTCTCGATGACGCGGCCGTTGCGACGGGTGCGCGCGTCGGCGACGACGATGCGGTACTGCGGGTTGCGGATCTTGCCGAGCCGCGTGAGCTTGATCTTGACAGCCATGGGGCGTCTCCTTGTCACTGCGCAATTCAGCGACTCGCCGAGGTGTGGCGAGCCCGGTTTTGCGATCTCTTACGGGGTGACCGTCGGTCGGCCGTGACCGGGTCCGACGAACCAGCGTTTCATTCTGCCAGAAGCGGCGCTTGTCACCCAAACCGGGGATCGTCGGAACGGTCCGGTCCGGCCGGCCGCCCGTGGTCCGGCAGTCCGGAACGCTCGGGACGACATCCACCCGGTAGCGTGGCACCGGACCACCGGAGACGTCATGACAGTCTCCGCACGATCGTCGGAGGACGCCGGACCCATGCTGCACGCCCTGTCGCTCGCCTTCGTCGACTCGGTGAACGTGCTCCTCATCGGAGTCCTCGTGGCCTTGGCGATGATGCTGGCGCCGGGCCGGTACCGGCGGATCGCTCCCCTCCTGCTGATCGGCGACTGGCTGGGGGTCTTCGCCCTGGCCGTGGTCGTGATGCTGGTGTTCGACGGGCTGCAACCCCTCGTCGAGGCGGTCCTCGACTCGCCGGCGTTCGGCGTCCTGCTGATCCTGACGGGCCTGCTCACCGCGTACCTGACGTGGCGGGGCGGTGACTCTTCGGGGCTCGTCGACAGGATTCTCACGCCGTTGAAGGAGCCGTCGCCGCTCACCGTGGTGGTGGGTGTGGTCCTCGGTGTCGTGCAGTCGGCCACCTCGGTCCCGTTCTATGCGGGGCTGGCGGTCCTGT
Source organism: Gordonia shandongensis DSM 45094 (assembly GCF_000423025.1). Taxonomy (GTDB): domain Bacteria; phylum Actinomycetota; class Actinomycetes; order Mycobacteriales; family Mycobacteriaceae; genus Gordonia; species Gordonia shandongensis. The sequence goes on along the minus strand of NZ_AUHE01000002.1, from coordinate 12,927 downwards.
CGGCCTCCGAGATCCCGGGCGCCGAACGGTATCTCGGGGTGGTTTTGTACGCGCTGGTCGCGTTGAGTCTGCCGTTCCTGGCCGGTCTGGCACTAGTGGCGGTGCGCGCTCGGCCGCACTGGTGGATCGGACGGGTCTTCGCCTACGGGCGTCGCAATCAGGAGACGGTCGCCCGTGGCGCCGGATGGTTCGTCACCGTCCTGCTGATCATCATCGGCGTTCTGCAGATCCTGCAGTAGCGGTTCAGATCCGCTGCCCGCCGCACACGATGTGGCGTGGGCGACGCAGGGTCGACGGGTCGACGGCGGGGTCGGCGTCCAAGGCGAGGAAGTCGGCGCGGGCACCGTGTTCGATGCCGGGCACGCCGAGCCAGGCACGCGGGGCCGTCGATGCCGCGGCGAGGGCTTCGAGCGGTGACAGTCCGATCCCGGTCAGCGCCTCGATCTCGTCGACGATCCGGCCGTGCTCGATGGTCCCGCCGGCGTCGGTGCCTGCGTAGATCCGGACGCCCGCCTCGCGGGCCTGCGCGAACACGTCGTGACGACCGGCGTGCAATGCGAGCATGTTCTGCTTGTACGTCGGAAATCGGTCGGCTCCCGCCGCGATGTCCGGGAAGGTCTCGAGCTGGATGAGCGTCGGTACGAGGGCGATGTCGCGGCGGACCATCTCGTCGATGAGGTCCTCGTCGAGGCCGGTGCCGTGCTCGATCGAGTCGAACCCCGCACCGATCAGGTCCGGCAGCGCGTCGGCACCGAAGACATGCGCGGTGATCCGCGCCCCGTTCTCGTGTGCGGCCGCGACGGCGGCGTCGAGCTGCGCGCGGGTCCACAGCGGTGCGAGGTCGCCGACCTCGCGGTCGATCCAGTCGCCGACGATCTTGACCCACCCGTCGCCCGCTGCGGCCTGCACGGCGACTTCGGCGGCCAGGTCGTCGGGGTCGTCGAGTTCGACGCCGTAGTCGCGCAGGTACCGCTTGGGGCGTGCGATGTGCCGTCCGGCCCGCACGAATCTCGGTCCGTGCGGGTCGTCGTCGAGCGGGTGGGTGTCGAGCGGCGATCCGACCTCCCTGATGAGGGTGGTCCCCGCGCGGAGATCCTTGTCCGCCAGGCCCCGCGCCTGGTCGATCGTCACCCCGAGGCCCGGTGCGATGCCGACGTGGTTGTGGGCGTCGACGAGGCCGGGAACGATCCAGCCTGCATCGTCGACGCGGGTCGCGCCGGGAACCGGGTCGGTGGACACGGTCCCGTCGACCACCCAGAACCGGAGCGGCTCCCCGGTGAAGGGGTCGATACCCGAGAACTCGACAGCGTCACTCATGCCGGACTACTTCTTCGGGAACTTCAGATCGTTCAGGTCGATGCCCTCGAGGCCGGGCGGCAGTTCGTCGAGGCCCGGCGGCATGGACGACAGGTCCATTCCGGGCGGCAGCCCCATCCCCGGCGGCATTCCGGGGAAGCCGCCGCGCATGGCCTTGGGCGGCGTGGGCCCCCTGTTCTTGCCCTTGCCCTTCTTGCCCTTCTTGCCCTTGCGGTTGTTCTTTCGGCCGCCGCCGGGGCCCATGCCCATCCGCCCGGACATCTGCGACATCATCTTGCGGGCGGCGAAGAACCGGTCGACGAGCTGGTTGACGTCGGTGACGGTGACGCCGGAACCGGTGGCGATACGACGCCGCCGCGATGCGTTGATGATCTTCGGGTCGTCACGCTCACCGGGCGTCATACCCCGGATGATCGCCTGGATCTTGTCGAGTTGCTTGTCGTCGACCTGCGCGAGGGCGTCTTTCATGTCCCCGGCGCCGGGCAGCATCCCGAGCAGATTGCCGATGGGACCCATCTTGCGGATCATCATCATCTGCTGCAGGAAGTCGTCGAGCGTCAGCTCGCCCTGGCTGATCTTGGCGGCGGTCTTCTCGGCCTCGGCGGCGTCGAAATGCGCTTCGGCCTGCTCGATGAGCGACAGCACATCGCCCATGCCGAGGATTCGGCTGGCCATCCGGTCCGGGTGGAAGACGTCGAAGTCCTCGAGCTTCTCGCCGGTGGACGCGAACATGATGGGTTTGCCGGTGATCTCCCGGACCGACAGGGCGGCACCGCCGCGTGCGTCGCCGTCGAGTTTGGTGAGCACCACGCCGGTGAAGTCGACGCCGTCGGCGAAGGCCTGCGCCGTGGTGACCGCGTCCTGACCGATCATGGCGTCGAGGACGAACAGCACCTCGTCGGGGTCGGTGGCGTCCCGGATGTCGGAGGCCTGCCGCATCAGTTCCTCATCGATGCCGAGGCGACCGGCGGTGTCGATGATGACGACGTCGTGGTGTTTGGTCCGGGCCTCGTCGACACCGGCCTGCGCCACGTCGACCGCGGCGGCGGATCCGTCGACGCCGAGGTCGCCCTCGCCGCCGACGCCGGTGCCCGCGTGGGGTGCGAACACCGGGACTCCGGCCCGCTCGCCCACGATCTGCAGCTGCTGGACCGCTCCGGGGCGCTGCAGGTCACACGCCACGAGCATCGGGGTGTGTCCCTGCTTGACCAGCCAGGCCGACAGTTTGCCGGCGAGGGTGGTCTTGCCCGCACCCTGCAGGCCGGCGAGCATGATGACCGTCGGCGGGGTCTTGGCGAGTTGGACGCGCCGCGTCTCGCCGCCGAGGATGCCGACGAGCTCCTCGTTGACGATCTTCACGATCTGCTGGGCGGGGTTCAGCGCGCCGGACACCTCGGCGCCTTTGGCGCGCTCCTTGATGCGGCCGATGAACGTCCGGACGACGGGCAGCGAGACGTCGGCCTCGAGCAGTGCGAGTCGGATCTCGCGCGCGGTGGCGTCGATGTCCGCGTCGGTCAGACGCCCCTTGCCGCGCAGATCCTTCAGAGCACCGGTCAACCGGTCGGAGAGGGATTCGAACATTCCTCCATCTTTCCATGCGTCGCCCCCGGCCTGCAGCCGGGACCGTTCACCGACGGCGGCTGCTCAGAGGGCGTCGGGCCCGCGTTCGCCGGTGCGGACGCGGATGACGGTCTCCACCGGGGTCACCCACACCTTGCCGTCGCCGATCTTGCCGGTCCGCGCGGCGTCCGCGACCACGTCGATGACCTGGTCGACGGCGTCGTCGTCGACGACGACCTCCACACGCACCTTCGGGACGAAGTCGACGGCGTACTCCGCCCCGCGGTACACCTCGGTGTGCCCCTTCTGGCGACCGTATCCCTGCACTTCGCTGACCGTCATCCCGACGACGCCGGCCTCTTGCAGTGCGGCCTTGACGTCGTCGAGCGTGAACGGCTTGACGATCGCGGTGATCAGTTTCATGGTTCGACCCTTCCCTCGCCCGAACGCCGTGCCTGGTTCGAAAGCCTAGTGCCGCGGCCCTTCTCACACGGCTTCATAGGCACTCTCCGCGTGCTCGGCGGCGTCGATGCCGGTGAGTTCGGCCTCGGGGTCGATCCGCCACCCCAGGGGACGCAGCGCCACCGCGATCACGGCGGTGAGCACTCCGCTGACGGCGACGGCGGCGGCGGCGATGACCACTTGGACGACGAGTTGCCGGTAGTCGTGCCCGTACAGCAGCCCGCTCTCGTGCGACAGCAGTCCCACCGCGACGGTCCCCCACAGTCCCGACACCAGGTGCACGCCGACGACGTCGAGCGAGTCGTCGAAGCCGTACCGGAACTTGAGTCCGATCGCGAGCGCGGAGAGCACGCCGGCGACGAGTCCGAGGAGCAGCGACCCGGCGGGGGTGAGCGCACCGCAGGCCGGGGTGATGCCGACGAGGCCGGCCACGACGCCGGAGGCCGCGCCCACACTGGTCGGGTGCCGGTCGCGGATCCACTCCACCGCGAGCCAGCCGATCACGGACGCCGCGGTCGCGGCGACGGTGTTGATCCACACGAGTCCGGCGGTGGCGTCGGCGGTCAACGCCGAGCCGGCGTTGAATCCGAACCAGCCGAACCACAGCAGGGAGGCGCCGAGCATCACCAGCGGGATGTTGTGCGGCCGGTACGCGGTGCGACCGAATCCCCGCCTCGGTCCGACGACCAGCGCGATGACCAACCCCGCGGTGCCGGCCGTGATGTGGACGACGGTCCCGCCGGCGAAGTCGATCGGCGCGACCTTCGCGACACCGTCGGCGACGCCGAACATCCACGCCGACAGGGAGCGGCCGGCGTCGGAGAGCAGTCCGCCGCCCCACACCATGTGCGCCATCGGACAGTAGACGACGGTGACGAAGAGGACGGTGAAGACCACCCAGGTCACGAACCGGACGCGTTCGGCGATCGCCCCGCTCACGAGTGCCACCGCGATGACTGCGAACGTCAGTTGGAAGGCGAGGAAGGCGGTGGCCGGGACGTGCGTGGCACCCCACAGGACCGTCTCGGCGGCGCCGCCGACGGTCCGGGTCTCGGTGAGCTGCCCGGATCCGAAGAGCGCGAACGGGTCGGCGAAGACCCCGCCGATGTCGTCGGCGCCGGTCACCGAGTCGCCGAACGCCGTCGAGAACCCCCAGAGCACGTACACCACGGTCACCGATGCGAGGGCGGCGAACGACATCATCATCATGTTGAGCACCGATTTGCGACGGGCGAGTCCCCCGTAGAAGAACGCCAACGCCGGGGTCATCAGCAGCACGAGCGTCGCACTGATCAGCAGCCAGGCCGTGTCACCGGTGTCGACGGTCCCGAATACGTCGTCGGGCAATGCACTCTGCACGATGGCACCTCCTGCCGAGTCGTCGTCCGTCGACGGCTCGACACGAGGATGCGCCCGGGATGTTGCCGGGTCGGGGCCGGAATCGTTTCGTCGCCGTCACACGATGCGACGGCGTGTTTCGCTGCGGTTACGTTCAGGCGCGATCGACGAGTGCGCCGAGGTCGAGGTCGGTGCCGAGGACCCCGTAGAGGTGCCCCGGGTCGGCGATCCGGGCGGCGACGAAACCGTCGGACACCGCAGCCGGAGCCTCCCGGATGAGGACGCTGCCCTGCAATGCGATGGCCATCGACTCGGTGAGACGGCGGGCGAGCGCGGGGGCCGCCGCGGGGTCGGCGGCCGCCGCCGCGACGAGTTTGCGTGTCCGCTCCACGTGCAGGTCGTAGGCGCGGTGCACGCCGAGCGCCTTCTCGAACTCGCCGTCGAGCGCTTCCACCGACGCGGGGTCGCGCATCATGGCCCGCAGCACGTCGAGGGCGATCACATTGCCCGACCCCTCCCACACGGCCATCACCGGCTGTTCACGGTAGCGACGCGCCAACGGGAAGCCGTTCTCGCAGTAGCCGTTGCCGCCGAGGCATTCGAGGGCCTCGTAGGCGTGGCCGGGACCGCGCTTGCACACCCAGTATTTGCCGACTGCGGTCGCGAGCCTCCGGAACGCCGTCGACTCCGCGGAGTCGTCGTCGTAGGCCGCGGCGAGCCGGATCCCCGTCCACACGGCGGCCTCGGCCTCCAGTTGCAGGTCGGCGATCACCGCGGTCATCGCCGGCTGGTCGACGAGGACGGCGCCGAACGCGGACCGATGCCGCACATGCCAGGCCGCCTCGGCCACCGACTGTCGCATTCCGGCCGCGCTGCCCAGCACGCAGTCCAGACGGGTCTGGTTGACCATCTCGATGATGGTTCGGACGCCGGCGCCCTCGTCGCCGAGCCGGTGGCCGACGGTGTTCTCGAACTCCACCTCGCTCGACGCGTTCGACTTGTTGCCGAGTTTGTCCTTGAGCCGCTGGATGCGGAACACGTTCCGTGTGCCGTCGGGCAGCACTCGCGGCACCACGAAGCAGGTGACTCCGCCCGGGGTCTTCGCCAACACGAGGAAGGCATCCGACTGCGGTGCCGAGCAGAACCATTTGTGTCCGGTGATGAGGTACGAGCCGTCGGCCTGTTCGACGGCGCGCGTCGTGTTGGCTCGCACATCCGAACCGCCCTGTTTCTCGGTCATCGCCATCCCGAAGATCGCCGAGGTCTTCGGACCGTCGAGCTCGTGACGGTAGTCGCGCGAGAACACCCGTCCGAGCCACTGCTCGGCGAGGACGGGATCGGTCCGCAGGGACGGGACCACCGCGTGCGTCATGCTGACGGGGCACGCGTGCCCGGGTTCGATCTGTCCGAACTGCATGAACATCGCGGCGCGCGCGACGTGGGCGCCGGCGCGGGGCTCGGACCAGCAGCTGGTGTGCGCTCCGCGGGCGATCGCGTCGCCGATGACGCGGTGGTAGGCGGGATGGAACTCGATCTCGTCGACCCGATTGCCCCACCGGTCGTGCGTGTGCAGCGTCGGCGGGATGGTGTTGGCCAGTTCGGCGTCGCGTTGGAAGTCGGCCCGCCCGACGAGCGCCCCCGCCTCGGTCAGCGCGTCGGTCGCCCACGATCCGCCGTAGACGCCGACGGCGTCGACGAGTGCCGGGTGCGACGTGTACTCGTTGACGTCGACGCGTGCCGGCGCCTGGTTGACCACATCGTGCGTATCGCTCATCGGGACTCCCTGCCTCTCGGTTGCCGCATCACCAGCGTAGGCCGAGCCTCGATTCACAGGAGGGCGTCGACGAAGGCCTCGGGTTCGAACGGCGCCAGATCGTCGGCGCCCTCGCCGAGACCGACGAGCTTCACCGGGACGCCCAGCTCCTCCTGGATGCGGAAGACGATGCCGCCCTTCGCGGTCCCGTCGAGTTTGGTGAGCACGACGCCGGTCAGGGAGACGACTTCGGCGAACACCTTCGCCTGCATGAGCCCGTTCTGGCCGACGGTGGCGTCGAGGACGAGGAGCACTTCGTCGACGTCGGTCTTCTTCTCGACGACGCGTTTGACCTTGCCCAGCTCGTCCATCAGCCCCGACTTGGTGTGCAACCGGCCGGCGGTGTCGATGAGGACCACGTCGACGCCCTGGTCGATGCCGGTCGACACCGCGTCGAAGGCGACCGACGCCGGATCGGCGCCCTCGCGGCCGCGCACGGTGTCGGCTCCGACCCGTTCGCCCCACGTCTGCAGCTGGTCGGCGGCGGCGGCCCGGAACGTGTCGGCCGCGCCGAGCAGCACGCGTCGACCGTCGGCCACCAGGACGCGGGCCAGTTTGCCGGTGGTCGTCGTCTTTCCGACGCCGTTCACGCCGGCCACCAGGATCACCGCCGGTCGATCGGCGTGCGGCAGCGCCTTGACCGATCGGTCCAGGTCGGGCTGCAGTTGTTCCACCAGGACGCGCCGGAGGGCGGATCGGGCGTCGTCCGCGGACCGGACGCGGCCCGCGGCGAGTTCTTCCCGCAGCCGCTCGGTGACGGTCGCCGTCGCCGCCGTTCCGAGGTCGGCCATGACGAGCGTGTCCTCGATCTCCTCCCAGCTGTCCTCGTCGAGGTCGCCGGCGCCGAGCAGGCCGAGGACGCTCGCCCCGATCGCTCCCTGGGATCGGGAGAGTCGGCCGCGAAGGCGCGAGAGGCGCCCGGCCGGCGGTGCGATCTCATCGAGTTCGACCTGGGGTTCGGGTTCGGGCTCGGGTTCGGGCTGGGGTTCGGGCTCAGCTTCGGGTGCGGGGGTCGGCGCGGCTTCCGAGGGGGCCGTCGCATCCGGTTCCGGGGGCGACGCCGGTTCCACCGCCGGCTCCTGGGGCTCCGGCTCTCGTTGGTCCGGCTCCGGCGGCTCCGGCGCCGCTGTACCGGCCGACCCGCCCGGGCCGCCCTGGCTGAACGTGAAGCCCGACCCGGCGCTGTAACCGCCGGACCGGTCGACGGCGCGACTGTCCCCGTCGGTGGTCTGCACACCCGGGGTCGTCGGCTCATCGCGCAGAGAGATGCGGCGCCGCCGGTTCAGGGCGTAGCCCACACCTGCGACGAGGGCGAGGACCACGAGAACGGCGATGACGATGCCGATGATCAACTGGGTGTCCACGAGTGACGTCTTCCCTTTCAGCTCACGGGAGCGGAGTCGGTGTTCGGTTGAATGTCGATGCCACGGAGGCGCTGCGAGATGACCTGGGTGATGCCGTCGCCCCGCATGCTCACACCGTAGAGGGCGTCGGCGATCTCCATCGTCGGCTTCTGGTGCGTGATGACGATGAGCTGCGAGCGTTCCCGCAGTTGCTCGAACAGCGAGATGAGGCGCCGGAGGTTCGCATCGTCGAGGGCCGCCTCGACCTCGTCCATCACGTAGAACGGCGACGGCCGCGCCCGGAAGATCGCGACGAGCATGGCGACGGCCGTCAGCGACTTCTCCCCGCCCGACAGCAGCGAGAGGCGTTTGACCTTCTTCCCCGGCGGCCGCGCCTCCACCTCCACGCCGGTGGTCAGCATGTCACCGGGGTCGGTCAGCACCAGACGGCCCTCACCGCCCGGGAACAGCGTCGCGAAGACCTGCGAGAACTCCTTCTCGACGTCGGCGTACGCCTCGGTGAACACCTGCAGGATGCGGGCGTCGACGTCCTCGATGACGTCGAGGAGGTCCTGGCGGGCCGCCTTCACATCCTCCAACTGCGCCGACAGGAAGGTGTATCGCTCCTCCAGTGCGGCGAACTCCTCCAACGCCAGCGGGTTCACCCTGCCGAGGGTGCGCAGGTCCTTCTCGGCCGTCTTCGCACGCAGTTCCTGCGTCGCGCGGTCGTAGGCCATCGGCGCCGGCGCCACCACCTGCTCCCCGCGTTCCTTGGCCGCCTCGTACTCGCGCATCTCCAGCTCGGACGGCGGCATCGGGACGTCGGGACCGTATTCGGCGACCAGATCGTCGGGGGCGATCGCGAACTGTTCGAGCACCTGCTCCTCGAGCTGTTCGATCCGCAGGGCGGCCTGAGCCTTCGCCAGTTCGTCACGGTGCACGGCGTCGCGCAACCCGTTCATCACGCCCGCCAGCTGTTCGGTCTGGGCGCGCAACGCGTCCACCTCGGCGCTGCGTTCGGAGCGGACCGCCGCGAGACTGTCGCGTGTCTGGGCGGCGTCGGCGACGGCGGCCGCGACGGCGACGGCCAACCGTTCGCCGGTGGATTCGACCGCGGCGGCGATCGTCGCCGCCGCGCGACGCTGTTCGTCCTGGCGGCGGCGCCGTTCGCGCGCTGCGCGCTCCGCCTCCGCCGCGCGCCGCAGGCTGTCGGCGCGGCCGCGGACCGACGCGAGACGCTCCTCGGCGGTCCGGAGGGTCAGCCGCGTCTCGACTTCGGCCGAACGGGCCTCGGCGACCTCGGCCGCGGCCGCCTCCCGCAGTTCGCGATCGGTGTCGCCGGTCGGTTCGTCGTCGCCGTCGATCGCCCGGGCGAGCCGTTCCTCGACGTCGCTGAGCGCCGCCAGGTTCTCGGCCCTGCCCTGTTCGACGAAGTTCCGTTGGCGCATCATGCGATCGGCCTCGTCGCGTGCCGCACGGATCTCGGCGCCGAGCCGGCCGAGCGTCTCGTAGGCCGCGCCGACCGCCGCATCCGACTCGTTGAGCGCCGCGAGCGCATCCTCGGCGGAGTCCCTGGCCCGCTCCTGGGCGGCCCGCGCCTCGACGAGTTCGCGCTCGACGCGTTCGGCGGTCTTCTGCGACGCGGCGAGCCGGTCGGTGGCCGCGTCGATCTCCGACTGGACTTCGAGGGTCGACGGTCGGCGTGTCGATCCGCCTTCCACGGTGGCCGCCGAGATGCGGTCGCCGTCGCGGGTGATGCCGATCAACCCGTGGTCGCCGGCCACCGCGAGTGCCGCCGTCGCGTCGTCGACCACGACGACCGACGCCAGGAGGACGTCCAGGGCGCCGGCCACCGATTCCGGCGCGGCGACGAGGTCGCGCGCCCACACGGCGCCGGCCGGCAGGTCGACGGCTGCTCGCGGCCGCTGTGGGAGGCCGCCGACGATGAGCGCTGCGCGCCCGCCGTCTCCGGCGCGCAGGACGTCGAGTGCCCGCACCGCCGCGACGCCGTCGACCGTGGCGAGCGATTCGGCGGCCGGGCCGAGAGCACCGGCGACGGCCGCCTCGTACCCGGGTTCCACGGTGATGAGATCCGCGAGCGGGGCGAGCAGGCCGTCGGCGCCCTGTTCGACGAGCCATGCGCCGCCGTCGGCGCGTTCGAGTCCGACGGCGAGGGCTTCGATGCGTGCGGTCAGTGAGGCGATGGACCGCGCCGCTTCGCGCTCCTCCTCGTGCAATCGGTCGACGGTCGTCGTCGCCTGTTCGAGGGCCGCCACGCATTTCTCGTGGTGGTCGTCGAGTCCGCGTTCGGCTTCTTCGAGTTCGGCGACGCGCGCCGTCTCGAGATCGAGTCCGGCTTGGGCCGTCTGCGCGCGGTCGGCGGCGGCGTCCATCGCGGCGGTGAGCCGTGCGGTCTCGGCGTCCACCGATTCCACGCGGGTCCGCAGGTTGGCGGCTTCGCCTTCGAGGCGCGCCAGCCCTTCGCGGCGGTCGGCGACGGCTTGGACGGCCGCCATGTGGGCTTGTTCGGCGGCGGTCGCGGCTTGTTCGGCGGCGGCGAGTGCGGCCGTCGCGTAGTCGAGTTGTTCGGCGGCCGCTTCGACGGTCTCGGCGTGCTCCGCCTCGGTGAGGGCGGCCTCCTCGGCCTGGCGGTCGAGGTCGTCGGGGTCCGGACCGGTTTCGGCGGCGGTCGGCGTCGCCAGGTTGGTGGCGCGTTCACCGGCGAGCCGGTTGGTGCCGTCGACGCGTTCGGCGAGGGCACTGAGCTGGTAGAAGACGCGTTCGGCCTCCGATGCGGCGGGGGTCGCCTGTGCGAGCTGCTCCTGTGCGGTGTGCAGGGCCTCGGTGGCCGAGTCGAGGGCCGCGGCCACCTCGTCTTGTTGGCGGCGCACGTCGGCTTCGACCGCACTGTGTTCGGCCATCTCTGCGCGACGGGTCACGAGGTCGTCCGCGGCGAGCCGGAGGCGGGCGTCGCGGAGGTCGGCCTGCACGGTGGCGGCGCGGCGCGCGACTTCGGCCTGCCGGCCCAGTGGCTTGAGTTGTCGGCGCAGTTCGGTGGTCAGGTCGGTCAGGCGGGCGAGGTTGGCGGCCATCGAGTCGAGTTTGCGGACCGCTTTCTCCTTGCGGCGGCGGTGTTTGAGGACGCCTGCGGCCTCCTCGATGAACGCCCGCCGGTCCTCGGGTTTAGATTCGAGGATCGCCGAGAGGCGTCCCTGGCCGACGATCACGTGCATTTCGCGGCCGATGCCCGAGTCCGAGAGGAGTTCCTGCACGTCCATCAGACGGCACGATTCACCGTTGATCTCGTATTCGCCGGCTCCGTCGCGGAACATGCGGCGGGTCACGGAGACTTCGGAGTAGTCGATCGGCAGGGCGCCGTCGGAGTTGTCGATCGTGAGGGTCACCTCGGCGCGCCCGAGGGGCGAGCGTCCGGAGGTGCCGGCGAAGATGACGTCGGCCATCTTTCCGCCGCGCAACGCTTTGGCGCCCTGTTCGCCCATGACCCACGTGAGGGCGTCGACGACGTTCGACTTGCCCGATCCGTTGGGCCCCACCACACAGGTGATCCCGGGTTCGAAGCGCAGCGTCGTGGACGACGCGAACGACTTGAATCCCTTCAGGGTGAGGCTCTTCAGGTGCACGACCCGTCAGCCTACCCACTCCGGCGGTGCGGCCGCCCGCGACCTGCCACGATCATCGTTCCTCGAAGCCCGTGAGGCCGCCGCGGGGCGCCTCGAACGATTCCACGACGAGGTCGACTCGTCCCGGTGTCCGGCCCGAGCGCAGCGCGTCGAGGAGCGCGGCGACCGCGTTCTCGGACCCTTCGGCGACGACCAGGACGCGGCCGTCGGGTTTGTTCGACGCGTATCCGACCAACCCGAGTTCAAGGGCCCGCGACCGAGTCCACCAGCGGAATCCGACTCCCTGCACGGTGCCGTGCACCCATGCGGTAAGCCGTCGGTCCGCGGCCATCAGTCCGTCTCGATCTGCAGATTCACTTCGGCGCCCGCATCGAGCGTCCGTCCGACGGTGCAGACCTTCTCCACGGCCCGCTGCACCACCACGAGGAGGCGCTGCGCCGCATCGGGGTCGAGTTCGGAGAAGTCGACCTCCAGGGTCTCATCGAGACGCGGGTAGCGCTCCTGCTCGCGGTCGGCGTCGCCCGACACTCGGACGGTGGCGTCGTAGTCGTCGCCGAGGCGACGCGACAACGGGCGGTCGGTCGACATCCCGGTGCAGCCGGCCAACGCGATCTTGAGCAGTTCGCCGGGGGTGAAGACGCCGTCGAACGACTCGTCGCCGATCAGCACCTCGGCGCCCCGCGAACTTCGCCCCGTGTAGCGCCGGGTCCCGGTCCGTTCCACCCACAGTTCGGTCATGTGATCTCCTGCTCTCTCGTCGGTCGGCCGCCGGCCGCGCGGGCCGCGGCTCGCTCGGGCATCGGTGTCGCGTCGCATCCCGCGGTGTACGTCGACGATAGATGTCACGACCCGGTCGACGAACCCCGGTCAGGGACGGTGGCAGCCTCTGTGAGCCACCGCTGGACAGATCCTGGGCATGACGCCCCAAGGGTGCAGACGATTCAGGAGTCACAGCGAGCGCCGAGTGACGACGCCAACCCTGCCGGCCAGCCACTACGAAGACTTACAGACGGTTCACGGCAGGTTCCAGAGCGCCAGCACGATGGAGCGGCCTTCCTCTACGGTGAACGCGCCCGCCAGCACGTCAACAGTTAGTCCGTCCGCAAGGGCGAGGAGCTATTGTCAAGACCTGTGGATGAGGTTGTTTCAGGCAGCCTCCTGCTGGTCGGGTGAGACGGTGCCGGGTTCGACGAGTTCGCCGTTTTTGAAGGTAGCGCCGGCCCGGACGAGAGCGACGAGGTGGGGTGCGTTGACGGCCCGCCATTTCGTCTGTGCGGCTTCGATGAGTTTGTAGGCCATCGCCAGTCCCGCGGCCCGTGAGCCGGGGCCCTTGGTCACCTTGGTGCGCAACCGGACCGTGGCGAAGGTCGACTCGATCGGGTTGGTCGTGCGCAGATGAATCCAGTGCTCGGCCGGGTAACGGTAGAACTCCAGCAGCACATCAGCGTCGTCG
>NZ_AUHE01000001.1 GCF_000423025.1 Gordonia shandongensis DSM 45094 | reverse complement strand
CGGCGATGATCGTCGTCACGACCCTCACCCCCTAGCGTGTTCCTGCAGCTCATCGCTGCTATTGAAGCTGTGACACGACACTAACAAGACCCTCCGACAAAACGACGTCCCCGCGGTCTCGGTGCCACGTCCGGCGCCGAATCGCGGCGTCGTCATGGGGACGGGACCAGATCGAGCAGCTTGTCGCGGATTCGCGTGACGACGACGGGGGCGCCCTCACCCGGCATGCGCTTCTCAGCGATGATCCTCCGCGCGATGGACACGCGGTTGGCGTGGTTGTGATCTCCGAACGGGGCTCCGTCGAGGTTCCCGCTCACACCAGAGTCGACCTCGGTCAGCCGTGCGCGCTGCGCCGGGGCGAGGCGCCCAATAGGTGGCCGTCGAGCAATAGGTGGCGGCCGAGATCTGGCCGACCTGATCGGGATCGATCTCGAACTCCAGGACCCGCCGCACGTAGCGGCGTGCCCGAACGGGGCCACTCGTTGTCCGCAGGTGGAGTCGTAAGGAACGCTGCAGCGGCGCGTCCCTTCGCGATGGCCCCGGAAGGGCGTCGCGTTCGGACCCCGGTGTGGGGTGGTCTTGCAGTCCGGTGTCGCTGTGGCGACACGACCCGTTGATCCACTTCGTCTCACGGCGCGTGTTTGTGTAGTCACGGCGCTCTCCCCGTGTGCTCGGCGGGTCGCTGGTCGGGGATCGCGCCCGCGGCGGCAATCACGGCGAGGAGCGCCATTGACATGAAGACGAAGGCGGCTCTGTCGGTGCCTGCGAGAGCAGCGGCGGCGTTCGCGGCGGCGAGGCCGACCGCGCCGCCGAACTGTTTCGCGGTGTTCATGAGGCCCGAGGCTGCGCCGGCATTCTCGGGACGAACACCTGTGGTGACGAGTGTGGCGAGGGGTGTGTTCATCAGACCGCCTCCGATCCCGATCGTGACGGTGGGAACGAGGACGGCGACGGTGAAGCCTCCGCTGTCGACGATTGTCAGCCAGAGCAATCCAGGGACGGTGACAGCGGCTCCGGCCACGACGAGTGCCCGGGGAGTATGTCGCTTCATCACGCGCGGCGTGAACCAGAGGTTCACGATTATCATTCCGGCGGTGAGCGGGAGGAATGCCAGACCGGCCTGAATCGCCGAATAGCCGAACTGAGTCTGCATCCGGTACGTCAGGAAGTACCACAGGCTGATTTGGAAGCATGCCCCTGCCAACGCGGTCGCGATATTGCCGAGGATTATCAGTCGGTCTCGTGCGAGATCGCTCGGGACGAACTTCCGGGATGTGCGACGCTGCTGCAGGACGAGCAGGGCGAACAATGCGACCGTGCCCGAACCGACCGCCACTGAGACGCCGCTCCAGGAACCGTCGCCCGCGACGGAGACCGTGTAGATGGCACACGTGAACGCGGCTGTTGCCAGGAGTGCGCCTGTGGGGTCGATGCGCCCCGCGCCACGCCGGTAGGTGGTCCGTCGGTCGAGCAGGACTGCCGCGATGACGACACCGATGCCAATCGGAAGATTGATCAACAATGTGGCTCGCCAAGAGATCAGATCGGTAAGCAAGCCGCTGGCGATGTTGCCCAATCCGCCCCCAGCCAGGCTCACCGCAGTCCAGACCGCGATTGCTCTCGTCCGGCTCGGGCCTTCGGGATGGGTGGTCGTGAGCAAGGTGAAAGTCGCGGGCGATGCAGCAGCGGCAGCGACGCCCTGTGCGGCTCGGGCGGCGATGAGCACCCAACCGTCCGACGCGAGACCCCCGACGAGGCTTGCCAGGGTGAATCCCGCCAAGCTCCAGGCGAGCAACCTGGCGGTGCCCACGACGTCAGCCAGCCGTGCGCCGACGAGGAGCAACCCGGCGAAGCCCAGGCTGTAGGACAGCGCGATCCACGACGCGGCAGTCGTCGTGAGTCCGAGGTCGGACTGGATCGACGGTAGCGCGACGTTCACCACCGAGACATCCAGCACCACGATCAGCTGAGCCAGACAAGACGTCCACAGCCCGAGCCGTTGCAATCCAGTCGACATGTTCCACCCTTGATACGTTCGTATCAGTTGGTACGAACGTACCATTGGGTGGGGAGGGAGTCTTCGATGACAGAGTCAACGCGCAGAACCGAGATCATGGAGGCCGTCGAGCGCCTCCTGGCCCGCGGTGGGATCAACGCCGTCACCATGAGGGCTGTGGCCGCCGAAGCGGACGTGTCCCTCCGACTCGTCCAGTACTACGGCAGCACCAAAGACGAATTGATAGGTTCCACGCTCGACCGCCTTGCGGACCAGAGCGTCGAACGATGGCGGGATCGTAGTCGGCAGCCGGGATGCGAATCACAACTCGAGATCATCAAAGCCTTCTTCGACGAAGCACTGCCGACCGATTCGGCGAGCCGAGAACTTCACCGCGTCGGCGTCTGCATGGCGGGGCTGGCGATCACCGACCCCGGCCTGGCAGGACGCGCCTATCAGAGACACCTGAACGGGCTTGCGGACCACCTCTCCGGCGTCCTGCGATCCAGTGGGCTCAGTGCGACGACCGTACGGTGCTTGGCTCTGGAAGTGATGGCACTGGCACACGGGGTCGGAACGCTGATCATGGTGGGACAACTCGCCGAGGACGACGCCCGGACGCTCATCAGGAACTACCTGGAACGGCTCGGGCCGCAGCTGTCCCCGTGATCGCGGGGACGTCCTCGGGGACGTCTCACGAACGCTCGGCAACGGTCGGATCGTCCGGCGCAGCGGGCGCACCGGTGTCGGTGCGGCGTCGCGTCGTCACGACGGCGGCAGCGACGCCGCCGACGACGGCCACGCCGCCGATCGTCCCCAGCGTGATCGGCAGGATCGTAGAGGTGAGCCGGACCGGCCGCGCCCGTGACCGGGCGGCGTCGGCGCCGTCGATCCGCGACGCGCGGTCGCCGATGAGGGTGGTCGACAGGTTGGTGAGTCGGAAGTCTTCGAGATCGGAACTCCCGCCTGCCGACTCGGCGGTGAAACGGTACTCCTCGACGATGCGGGTGCGTTCGTCGACGAGCACGCCGGTCTCGGTGTCGACGAACAGATCGTGGACCGCCCGGTGATGCAGGGTCGCCGTGAGCGGCCGACGCGGGTCGACGCCGGGCAGGTCGCCGAACCACGACGCCGGTCGGGTGAGCACGGTCCGCGAGTCGTCCTGCACCGTCGAGAGGTCGGTGTCGGCGACGGTCGCCCGCAGCTGCGCCACGGTTCTACCGTCGATCCGCGTGCGACCGCGGTCGACGAGGGGAACGCTCGAGCGCGTGGTGACGTCGAAATAGGAGCCCGGCGACTCGAACCCGAACGGCAGGGCGTAGGTGCGGCCCGACCGGCGGGCGACGTCGACGGCGGCCCCGTCGTCCCGATACTGGATGCTCGACGCGCCGGTCGGTGCGGCGTCGGTGCGCGTGAGGGTGACGCGGTCGATCGTCGCGGCCAGGGTTTGGCGCGCACACACGTCGCGGGCGGGCCGCGACGATCCGTCGACGAGGTAGTGGTCGACGCCGAGAGCGGTGCCCGCCTGCACGGTCACGACGTCGGCGTCGGCCGGGTGGACGGCGACGAGACGCCGTCGCTGCTGCACGTCCGCTGCGAGAACGCGGGCCCGCGGGGTGTCGATGGAACAGCGGTCGAGGACGCGCGTCCCGGCCGTGCCGTCGGCGACCTGTGTCCGGGCCGTGCCGTCGGCGACCTGTGTCCGGTCGATGCTCAGCGGCAGCTTCTCGAGCCGCGAGGCGACGAGCGGACCCATCGCCACCGACGCACCGATCAGCAGGGCGCCGAGGAAGATCACTGTGGGCGGCACCAGATCGGTCCCGCTCCAACGCGGTCGGCGGCTGCCGGGTGAGACGGGCTGGGGCATGGCCCCGACTGTATGCGTCCGTCGGTGTGTCCGGCCCGTGTGCCCGCCGCGATGCTTCCGCACCGGCGACCGCCGCGAACGCGTCTACCCTGATCGGTGACACGGCGGCCGAAGCACGGCCGGGGAGATTGAGAGCCGGGGAGATCGAGGAGCGGACACATGAGAGGCGGGGAGGTGAGAGACAGGGAGGTGAGAGACAGGGAGACGAGCGCGGGCGTCACCGCCCGGCCGGGCCGACGCCGCTTCCACCCGCAGTTGGAGGGCATGCGGGCGGTGGCGTCCCTCGGCGTGCTCACCACGCACGTCGCGTTCCAGACCGGCTCGACGGCCGCGGAGTCGGGACCGTGGCCGGTCCTCGGCCCGGTCCTCGGGAGGCTCGATCTGGCAGTCGCCCTGTTCTTCGCCCTCAGCGGGTTCCTGCTGTGGCGGCCATACGTCGCCGCCGCCCGCGTCTCTGACGCTCCGAATAGCGCAGTCTCTGACGCCCCGAATGGCGCGGTCTCTGACGCCCCGAGCCCCGATGTGGTGCGGTACGCCCGCCACCGCGTGGTGCGGATCTGGCCGGCGTACGCGCTGGTGGTGGTCGTGGTCCTCGCCCTGCTCCCGCAGGCGCGGGGCGCCTCGCTGGAGGTGTGGATCGCCAATCTGACGCTCACCCAGGTGTACGCGCCGTTGACGCTGGCGCAGGGACTCACGCAGATGTGGAGTCTGTCGGTGGAGGTGGCGTTCTACGCGTTGCTGCCGGTGATCGGCGCGGCGCTGCTGTGGGCGCGCGGCCGCCGGGCGGTGTTGCGCATTCCGATTCTGCTGGCCGCCGCGGTGCTGAGTCTCGGATGGACGGGGGTCGTCGGGCTCCTCGATCGGCCGGAGGCCCACAGCTGGGTGTTCGGGTACCTGTCGTGGTTCGTCGTGGGCCTGGTGCTCGCCGAGGTCGCCCACCTGCGCGCCGCCGGAGGGCTCACCGAGTCGTCGACGGTGATCCGTCTGGGCACCCACCGTCCGCTGATGGCGGCGGTGTTCGTCGTGGCCTACGGCGCCGCGTGCACCCCGATCGCGGGCCCCGTCGGGCTCGGTGAGATGACGCACGGCACGTACATCGTGAAGATGACGCTCGGTGCCGTGGCCGCCGCCGCGCTGCTGGCTCCGCTCGTCCTGTCCGACGGCCGGTTCGGCTTCCTTGAGTCGTCGGTGATGACCGCGCTCGGCCGCTGGTCGTATGGGATCTTCATCTGGCACGTGGCAGTGCTCGCGACGGTGTTCGGGCTGTTCGGGATCCCGATGTTCAGCGGCTCGTTCGTCGTGGTGTGGATGCTGACGGTCGCGGCGACGGTCGCGGTGTCGGCCGCGAGTTATGCGTTCGTCGAGGAACCGTTGCGCGCGGCCCTGTCCCGGTGGGAGCAGCGTCGCCGAGCTCGTCGGGGCTCCCGAGAGTCTCCGGGATCCCGGGGTTCTCAGGGGTCGCGCGAGTCTCGGGGGTCGCGGCCGCCGAACGCCGACGCCACCGCTGCGGCGACGGCGATCAGCGCGAACGACTGACCCCACGCGCTGTAACCGGCGTATGCGGTCCCCGAGTGCCAGGGGCCGGACGCCAGCACGAGCGTCGCCCCGAGCATCGCCGAGAAGGCGGTCCACACCCGTGCCGGGGGCGGCAGCCGGTGCACCAGCAGACCGGTCGCCCCGGCGATCGCCGCACCCCACGGGCCGGTGAGGAGGAACGCGGCCGACAGTCCCGCGGCGGCAGCGGCGACCGTGCCGGCCGCGGCCCGTCCCCGCCGCGATGCCCGCGGCCCGGTCTCGGGTGCGCTTCCGGCGCGCCGGCGCAGCGGGAACCACGCGGCCGCGAACAGCAGCGCCACCAGGGCCAGGCCGACGCCGAGCACCCAGCGGTACGGGGTGTCGAGATCGAAGGTCAGGGCGATGGTCCCGGCGACCCCGGCCGGGATGATCCACCCCTGCTGCCAGCCGTCGACCACGATCGGCGACAGCTCGGCGTCGCCGATCCGGGCGTGCCATCCCGGATTGGTGCTCTCGGGCACCGACAGCACGCGGCTCCGGTCGGCGGCGTCGACCCTCACGGCGCGGTCGACGGCATCCCAGCGGTCGACGTGCACGGGCGCGGTCGGCGCGCTCGCCGGCGGCCCGTCGGGTCCGGTCAGCGTGACCGCTTCGACGGTGAAGGCCCCACCGGGGTTCACCGAGACCTCCTGCTCCCCCGCCGCGAGGTGCAGCGGCGGCCCCGGGCAGGCCGTCGCGGTGATCGGCTCACCGCGCCGCAGGGCGCCGACCGTGGTGTCCACGCGCAGCCGGTGCACGGTCCCGGACGCGGTGACGCCGAGGCCGTACGGGCCGAGGGGGTCGGCGTCGCAGCGGATCGTCACGGGCCGGTCTCCAGATTCGGTGTCTCCGGATTCGGTTTCGCTGCGCGGCAGGAGCGTGACTTCGCTGATCCCGACCGGAGCCTCGGAGGCGAAGCCGAGATCGTTCACGTCGATGAGGTCCGACGAGCGTTCGACCGTCAACACCACCGAGTCCCCCGTCCGCGGAGGCAGGCGCACGGTGCCGTCGGCGCCGACGCGCGCGGTGGTCGAGCCCACCCGGCGATCCCCGTCGCGAACCTCCACCGTGACGCGCGTGGGGCGCGCCGGATAGTCGGTGGGGACGCGCAGCCGAACGCCGTCGACACGCCGCGGCGCGGGCAGCGTCAGGGTGAGCGACGGCTTGGTCTGCTTCGCCTTCTTGCCGCGGGTCCGTGTCGGTTCCGGCGCGGTCCACGTGGTGCCCGCGTCGCCGTCGACGGCGGCGGAGGCGTTGCCGCGCGGATCGGTGACCCACGACGGCCCGGTCGCCGCGACGGTGCCGTGCCGCGCCAGCAGGGCGGCGAGTTCGCCGCCGGGCCGGGGACGGAGGGTGACGACGGGTGTCACGTCGGTGGCGTCGGGAACCGACAGGGTCCGCCCGTACACGCCCGCCTCCTCGGGAGCCGCCCCGAGCGTCGGCGCGCAGCGGACCCGGCCGGACTCGTCGGCCACGCAGTCCGGCCGACCGCCGAGGCCGTCGGTGAGCACCCAGTCGGAGACCCGATCGGCGGCGTCGAGGGTCGGCAGGACGGTCCGCTGCCGGATGGACAGCGGGGTGCCGGTGGCGGCGTCGGTCAGCGAGAGCTCAGCGATGGCGAACTGGTTGCCGCCGGAACCGTCGGCGGTGTCGATGGCGCGGACCTGCACCGAACGGGTGGGGCCGGGAGGGGCGAGGACCCGGACGGGGACGCCCGGCTTCACTCCCTGCGCCACGGTGCTGCCGCTGTCGGTGGTGATGAGCAAACTGCTGACGTCGGGGCCGAGCGCTTTGGCGGTCGTCACGGTCACCGCCAGCCCCGACCGGGGTTCGGTGAACTCCACGCCCAACCACCGACCGACCGCGGAGTCGAGTCCGCTGCTGGCCCACGCGGTGCCGCCGTCGCCGTCGAATGCGGCGGCAGGCGAACTCGCGGGCACCACGCGGCCCGGTTGCGTGGCGTCGGACGCCGAACCGGAACTGGTCACCCGGACGGCGCCGGGCCGGTTGTCGAGCAGCCATTGCCCTCGGACGCGGGGCTGACCGTCGACGGGGTAGTCGGCGACGGCGCTCTTGGTCCGGCGCGGATCGCCGGGCGTCCGGAGGGCCGACGCGTGGTCGTCGACCCGCCCGAAGTCGACCTCCCTGTCGACCGGGGTGTCGGTGACGGTCAGCGGAGCCGGCGGGAGGCCTGCGCGGCGGGCGTCGGCGGCGAGCACCGTCGGCCCCGTCGGCGGCAGGCCGGCGCGGCCCCGGGCGTCCTGGACGGCGGCCAGCGATTCGGGACCGCCCGCGATGCGGCGCATCGCGGTGAGATCGGTCAGTCGCGGTCCCGCGCGGCCGTCGCCGACTCGGTAGATCGTGATCGCCCGCATCGGCGGCCGCAGACCGTTGTCGAGGACGAAGCCGTCGACCGCCGACGGTGCCACGCGGGGACCGAATTGTGCGGCCTCGGTGATGTCGGGAGAGTTCCGGAGCGCTTGGGCCACGAGCAGCGGCCGTGCGGACCGCGAGTCGACGGGGTCGAGGTCGGCGCGCAGCACGAGATAGCCGACGCCCTGCGCGGTCAGCGTGGCCGCGAGCCCGGGCGAACCGTGTCCGGACACCAGCCGGTGCTGGACCGAGTCCATCGCGCGGATGGCGCCTGGCGGAGTCAGGGGGATCGCGTCGCGGACGGCCCACGGTGTCTGCGCCAGCGGCTGTAGCGGTTCGTCGCGGGTGAGCCCCCACAGTTGGTCGGCGAACGGTGCGCCGGGCACCACCAGCGCCCGCGACGGTGTGGCCTCGCCGCTCTCGGCGTCGGCCAGCCAGTCGGCCGCCTCGTGCCAGTAGTCGGGGACGCCGCGGTAGCTGGCGGTCGGGGCGATCCCGCCGGTCCACAGCAGGGAGCCGGAGCCGACGGCGGCGACCATGACGACGAGGGCCGCGGCGAGGCCGCGTTCGGCGCCGCGGCGACTGCCGACGGGTACGCGGACCCGCGCCAGGAGGTGGGCGACCCCGAGGACCAGGGGAAGCCGCAGGAGCGGGTCGAACTTGTGGATGTTGCGCAGGGCGGCGCCGGGGCCGTCGAGGACGTCGAGAACGGTGTCGCGGATCGGGGAGCCGAGGGCGCCCGGGTAGCCGAGGCAGATGATCAGCAGTCCGACGACGAGGATCGTCAGCAGCCGGCGGCGCTCGGGCATGGCGCGCATCGCCAGCCCGGCCAGTCCCGCCGCGGCGAGGACGCCGGTGGCCAGGACCGCTGCCGGTTCGGAGACCAGGACGGCGCCGGCGGCACGTTCCGCGGACACGAACGGTGTCCACGAGTCGGTGCCGCGGAGGACTTCGGTGAGACCGGTCCACTCGGTCGTCACGCGGGCGGATTCGATGTAGTCGAGGAACGGCGGCGACAGCCGCGAGAGCATCAGGAGCGGCACGAACCACCAGAGGCAGGCCGCGGCCAGACCGAGGAGCCACCAGCCGCCGAAGACCGCGCCGCGGCGGCGGGACTCGCGGTCGCGGCGCACCGTCGCCGCCGCCCACCAGAGTGCGGCCACCCCGACGGCGGCGGCCGTCGCCACGGCGTTGACCGCCCCCATCAGGGCGACGGCGCACGCCGACCGCGCGGCCTCGCGCCACAGCGGTCGGGACGACCCGCGGTCCAGGGCCCGGACCACAGGGATCAGCGCCCACGGCGCCAGCATCATCGGCAGCGTCTCCGACGAGATGGTGCCGAGCGTGGTGATGACGCGCGGGGAGACCGCGAACACCCCGGCGGCGACGAGCCGTGAGAAGTACGAGCCGACGCCGAGGGCTTCGGCGAGCCGCACCGCACCGATGAACCCGACGGTGAGCAGGATCGCCCACCACAGGCGCTGGGTGATCCACGGTGGCAGGTGCAGCAGCTCGCCGACGGCGAAGAATGCGCCGTGCGGGAAGAAGTAGCCGTAGGCCTGGTTCTGGATCTGCCCCATCGGGGCTTCCGGCGACCAGAGGTGTGCCGCGCGGGCGAGGAAGCCGAGGGGGTCGGCCGTGAGGTCGAGTTTGGTGTCCGGGGAGATCCGACCCGGGTTCTGCAGGAAGCTCAGCAGGAGGGCGACGACGCCGACGACGGCCCCGTCACGTCGGGTGAGGAGTCGGTCGCGGGTCAGTTGTTGGTGTCTCCGTCGCCGCGGGACCCGTAGTCGACCGACCCCTGCACGAACCCGTTCTCGGCGTTGAAGCTGTTCACGTCGGTGGAGGGCTTGGTCTCGGAGGCGAGCTGTCCGCCCAGGACGACGGCGCCGACGCCGACGAGCACGCCGGCGATGCCGGCGACGGCTCCCAGGACGAGGCGTTGACGCATGGGCACCAAAGTACCATCCCGCGGTGGTCGGCCGGCCGCTGTGAAACCCCGGTCGGGGCCCGGTGACGAGCGGCGGGGCGGAGGCCGATGCGCGGGCATGACAGACTCGACCCATGCGTCAGAACACCAGCCAGGCCGCCCGTCGCGCGTTCGTCGCGCTCGTCGCCACGGTGGGGGTGCTCGCCGCAACGGCGTGTTCGGACGCCCCGTCGGACACGGCGTCGTCGTCCCCGTCGAAGGTCTCGAGCAGTGCTCCGGCCGACGGGTCGACGCCGAGCACCACCGCGGCCGCCACGTGCGGGGCGCGCGAGCTCTCGACGATGCCGCTGCGGCAGAAGCTGGCGCAGCTGCTGGTGGTGGGTGTCAACGACGGCGCCGACGCCCGGCGGGTGGTGACCAGGGAGCACGTCGGCGGCGTGTTCATCGGGAGCTGGACCGACCTGGGCATGCTCCGTGACGGGACGGTGGCGAAGCTGTCGGCGCAGCAGAAGTTTCCGCTCATGGTGACCGTCGATCAGGAGGGCGGTCGGGTGAACCGGCTGAAGTCCGTCGGCGTCGATCTGCCGTCGGCGCGCGAGATGGCGAAGACGAAGACGCCGGCGCAGGTGCGGGCGATCGCGAAGCGGGCGGGTGAGAGGATGGCCGAACTCGGCATCACGGTCGATTTCGCGCCGTCCGCCGATGTGAGCGACGAGTCGGACGACGAGGTGATCGGCGACCGCTCTTTCTCGAACGATCCGGCGGTCGTCACCCGGTACGCGGGTGCCTTCGCCCGCGGTCTGATGGATGCCGGGATCATGCCGGTCTACAAGCACTTCCCCGGGCACGGCCACGGTTCGGGCGACACGCACACCGGTGCGGTGACGTCGCCGCCGCTGCGGGAGATGCAGGACGTCGACCTCGCGCCCTTCCGCGACCTGCTGGCCGAGCCGGGTACGGCGGGCGTTCTCATGGGGCATCTGATCGTTCCGGGTCTCACCGGCGCCGACACGCCGGCGAGTATGAGCCGCGCCGCGATCGGCATGCTCCGCAACGGCAAGAAGTACAACGCGCCCGGCTTCGACGGCGTGGTCTTCACCGACGATCTGTCGGGCATGCAGGCGATCACCGACGAGTACACGATCGAGCAGGCCGTTCTGAAGGCGATCACGGCGGGGGTCGACGCCGCGCTGTGGTTGAGCACCGACAAGGTGTCGTCGGTGCTGGACACGCTGGTCAAGGCGGTCAAGGAGGGGAAGCTGTCCACCGAGCGCATCAACCGGTCGGTGGTTCGGGTGCTGACGGCCAAGGGTGTCGTGACGTGCTCCTGAGCCTCCTTACCGGGTGGTAAGTTAGTCGGCATGGCCAACGGTACGAAGCGCCTGCCGCGCGCTGTCCGCGAACAGCAGATGCTCGATGCGGCGATCTCGGCGTTCGCGGCCAACGGATTCTCGGACACGTCGATGGACGCGATCGCGGCCGAGGCGCAGATCTCCAAACCGATGCTGTACCTCTACTACGGCTCCAAGGACGAGCTCTTCAGCGCCTGCATCGCGCGGGAGTCGGGCCGCTTCATGGAGGCGATGTCGGCCGGTTTCGACCCGTCGCTGCGGCAGAAGGATCAGGCCCGCACGTTGGTCCGCGAATTCCTGCGGTTCGTCCACGAGAACTCCGAGTCGTGGCGCGTGCTGTACCGGGTGGCGGTGGGGACGGCGTCGTTCGCGCACATCGTCTCCGAGAGCCGCGCGGGAATCACCGGCATGATCACCGACCTCATCCGTCGCGGCACCACGATCGAAGGTGCCCGCGACGTCGATTTCGAGCTGACGGCGGTGGCCCTCGTCGGTGCGGGCGAGGCGGTGGCCGATCGGATCTCCGAAGGCGACATCGACCTGGAGACCGCCACCGACCTGCTGCTGGGCATCACCTGGCGCGGTCTGCGGGGCGTCGGCGTCTCCGAGGTGCACATCGGAGACGAGTGATGCGGCCGCGGGTCGGCCGCGCACCCGTCACCGGGGACATCCGTTCGCGGCCGGGATGCCGCGCAGTCGGGCGTCGAGCCAGGTCAGCGCCTCGGGGTAGCCGGTCACGGCGGCGATGACGTGTTCGCCGAACACCTCCCGATAGGTGGCGTTCGCACCGAGTCGGCACTGTTCGCGGAACAGATTGCGGGCGCCGGCGGCGGGGATCCAGAACTCCTGGGCGCCGTTGTAGATGTAGAGCGGGACGTCGGAGCGTTTCGTGGCCAGCTTGGTGACCCGGTAGATGCGTTCGGCGACCGGTGAATGGAACGGGTCGGCGTCGTTCGCCATCAACTGCATCGGCCAGAACGTGGCGCCCGCCAGCACCAGCGGCAGCATGCAGGCGTTCTTCAACGGCGAGGTCGCGAACCACTGCGCGAAATGGTTCGCCTTCGTCAGGACGTCGGGCTGCTCGCGGGCGATCCCGAAGGTCGCGGCGTGGAACAGCCCGGTCGCGAGGTTGGCGTTCATGCTGCCCACGAGCATCCGGAAATCGGCGGGCACACCGCCGAGGGCCGCACCGACCATCCGATCCACCAGGTCGGGAGCATAGGAACCCAGCAGTTTCGCGGCGCCGTTGGTGGCGATGGCGCCGCCGGAGTAGCCGGTCATCGCGACGCGGCTCTCGCCGAACCGCGCCGCGTCGAGGTGACCCGCCGCGCGGATCGAGTCGAGGATGACGTGCCCCGCCACGGTGGGCTCCGCATAGGCCATGCGCGGCCCCTGATGGTCGGGGACGATCACGGTGTAGCCGCGGGCCAGGGCGAGCTGTGTGGTCGGCGGCACCAGGTCCCCGGAGTTCGTGGAGACCCCGAAACCGTGCGCCAGGGTGTAGCCGGGGGTGCAACTCGCGCCGAGGGAGTCGATCGCCAGGTTGTTCACCAGGATCGGTCGCGGTCCGCGAGCGGGTGCGGGAGTTTTCGGCTCCAGGACGGTCGCGGTCCCGAACATCGGCTGACCGAGAGCGTCGGTGCTGCGGAATTTGACCAGCCGGGCGCGGGTGATCGGGGCGGTGACCAACGGGGCGGCCGTCGCGGTCACATCGCGGACCGCCAGCAGGTCGCCGGGGCGGTGGTCGTCGAGCGTCGGCGACCATCGGTCGAACATCGGGTCACCGGTGGGGTCGGGGAGGACGGCGTTGCGCAGGGCGAGGGTGGCGGCGTCGAAACCGGGTGCCTGGGCGCGCCGCGGAATCGTGCGCGGCTTCGGGTACGGCGGCGCCGGGATCGCGCGGTCGATGGCCTCGGGGATCTGCGACGGCACGGCCATCATGTTCGGCGGGTCCGATCGCGGCGGGCTCGCGTGCGCGACCGCGGGGTCGGCGAGTCCGGCCACGACGAGTGCGGCGACGGTGAGTGCGGTGACTGTGCGTGCGGTGACTGCGGTGACGGCCGAGCCGGCGATCTTCCCCCGAACCATGGATCGACCGTAGTCCGGCAGAGCGGGCGGGCACCGGCGAATCCGGCGACTCGCTCGGATCGGTCGACGTCGCGGGCCGCGTCCACCCCGCGACGCTCGAGGCGCCGGTCACCCGTCGGGGTGGCCGGCGCCTCGAGGCGGTCGGTGGGTCAGCCGCGCGGCCGCGTGGTCGCGGTGATGTGCGGGTATCCCTTGCGGCGGTGGCGGACGGCCAGGTCGTAGCCGTCAGCGGTCCGCGTGGTGTAGAAGTTCAGCTTCGCCGGCAGCAGCACCGGTTTCCCGAAGCGCACCGAGTAGACGACGGCGTCGGGCAGCTGGGCCTCCACGTTGTCCAGGAGTGCGGCCGCACCCCACATGCCGTGGGCGATCGCCCGGCTGAACCCGAAGGCCTTCGCCGTGAGATCGGCCATGTGGATCGGGTTCCGGTCGCCGGATGCGTTCGCATACTGCCGGATCAGCCCGAGATCGACGCCGACCACGCGGTCGGGCGGCGGCGGTGCGACGTTCTTCGGGGCGGGACCGCGCTCCTCATCGGAGAGGCTGGTCCGCTGCTGTTTGAGGAACGTCGCGGTCTGCACGGCCACCAGCTCGCGGCCGACGCGGAACTCCGAGACCATGTCGACGAGCATGCCCTTGCGGTGCTCCCGCAGGTTCTCGGCGTGCGTCGAGATCGACAGCGGCTCGTCGACCGCGATGCGGCGGAGCCGTTCGATCCGGTTCTCGACGTGTACGGAGCCGACGGCGCCGAACGGGAAGTCCGGCAGCACCATGACGCTCATCGCGAGCGGAAACTGCAGCACGAACAGGTAGGTCAGCGGCAGCTCGGACCCGAACTGCAGTCCGGTGGCCCGGCAGTACTCGCGCATCTCGTCGCGGTCGACCCGCAGGTCCTCGATCGTGAAGACCGTGTCGGGCAGCGGGGCGTCGGGTGCGACGCGGGCGGGTTTGCCGACCACCGGGAGCATGGCGCTCACGGCCTTCGGGTAGAGCCGTCCGGCGCCGGGCAACGAGGTGAGGGTGATGGTCTTGGTCATCGGTCGCCTCGGACTCACGCACCCAGCAGGCTCTGGCCGCAGACGCGCACCACGTTGCCGGTCACCGCGTTCGACGCCGGGTTGGCGAAGTACGCGACGGTCTCGGCGACGTCGACGGTCTGCCCGCCCTGCTGGAGCGAGTTCATGCGGCGGCCCACCTCGCGGGTCGCGAGCGGGATGGCGGCGGTCATCGCGGTCTCGATGAAGCCCGGTGCGACGGCGTTGATGGTGATGCCCGACTTCGCCAGGACCGGCGCGTAGGTGTCGACCAGGCCGATGACGCCGGCCTTGGAGGTGCCGTAGTTGGTCTGGCCGCGGTTGCCCGCGATGCCGGCGATGGACGAGACGTCGACGACGGCGCCGCCCTTGCGGAGCGCCTTGCGCTCGACGAGCTCGTTGACGAGCGTCTGCGGGGCGATGAGGTTCACGGCGATCACCGAGTTCCAGCGGCCGGAGTCCATGTTCGCGAGGAGCTTGTCGCGGGTGATGCCGGCGTTGTTCACGATGATGTCGAGACCGCCGTGGCGCTCGAGGACGTGCTCGGCGATGGTGGCGCCGGCGTCTTCTGCGGTCACGTCGAGGGGCAGGGCGGTGCCGCCGACCTTGTTGGCGGTCTCGCTGAGCGCCTCGCCGGCGGCGGGGATGTCGGCGGCGATGACGTGGGCGCCGTCGCGGGCCAGGACCTCGGCGATGGTGGCGCCGATGCCGCGGGCGGCGCCGGTCACCAGGGCGACCTTGCCGTTGAGCGGCTTGTCCCAGTCCTCGACGGCGGCGGCGTTCGCGTCGCCGACGCGGATCACCTGGGCGTCGACGTACGCGGACTTGCCCGACAGCAGGAAGCGGAGGGTCGACTCGAGGCCGGAGACCCCGGTCTTGGCCTTCGGGGAGACGTAGACGAGCTGGGCGGTGGCACCGTTGCGCAGCTCCTTGCCGAGCGAACGGGTGAAGCCCTCCAGGGCGCGCTGGGCGACGTGCTCGTCGAGGTCGGCGGTGAGTTCCGGGGTGGTGCCGAGCACCACGAAGCGGGCGGAGTTGCCCACCGAGCGCATGATCGGCGTGAAGAACTCGAAGAGCTGCTCGAGCTCGGCGGCCGAGGTGATCCCGGTGGCGTCGAAGACCGCTGCGCCGAGCTTGTCGGCCGAGCGGCCGCCGGCGTTGTTCTCGACCAGGGTGTAGTCGTCGCCTGCGGTGAGGATCTCGCGGACGGGCTCCACGAGGCGGCCGCTGCCGCCGAGGAGGACCGGGCCGCCGAGGGCGGCGGCGGTCGGCGAGTGGCGGCGCAGGGTCGGCGGCTGCGGGAGGCCGACGCGCGCTGCGATGAACGCGCCGGGGCCGGAGTTGACGATGGACGAATACAGGTCGGTGTTGCCTGCCACGACGATCTCCTTCGATGTCTGCGTGCGAATCAAGTCCTGCCGGAGACCATAAGCGGATGACCACCGGCTCAATAGTCGCCTGCGCTGTGACATGTGCCGCAACGCCAGGAGTCGACAATGAACTTACTCGGGAGTAAGAATACTCTCAAGGTCGACGCCGTCGACGATGAGAACCCATGAGGAGAAGACAGTGGCCTCGTACACGCCCCGCAAGCCGGAAACCCGCGAGCAGCGCCCCGTCGCCATCCTGGGCGGCAACCGCATTCCGTTCGCGCGTCAGGATCGCGCCTACGCGACCGCGAGCAACCAGGACATGTTCACCGCGGCCCTCCAAGGGCTGGTGAGTCGTTTCAACCTGCAGGGCGAGCGTCTCGGCATGGTGGCCGGCGGCGCCGTGCTCAAGCACTCGCGCGACTTCAACCTCATCCGCGAATCGGTGCTCGGCTCGTCGCTGTCGCCGTACACCTCGGCGATGGACGTCCAGCAGGCGTGCGGCACCGGACTGCAGGCCATCCAGATCGTGGCCGACGGCATCGCCGCCGGCCGCTACGACGTCGCCGTCGGCGGCGGTGTCGACACCACCTCCGACGCGCCGATCGGCGTCTCCGAGGACATGCGTCGCCAGATGCTCGAGGTCAACCGCGCCAAGAGCACCGCCGACCGCATCAAGGCCGCACTCGGCCTGGCCACCAAGCTGGGCATCGAGATCCCGCAGAACGGTGAGCCGCGCACCGGCCTGTCGATGGGCGAGCACGCCGCGATCACCGCCAAGGAGTTCGGCATCAGCCGCGCCGACCAGGACGAGCTGGCCGCGGCCAGCCACCAGAAGATGGGTGCGGCGTACGACCGCGGCTTCTTCGACGACCTCGTCACCCCGTTCCAGGGTCTGACCCGCGACGAGAACCTGCGCCCCAACTCGTCGGTGGAGAAGCTGGCGACCCTCAAGCCGGTGTTCGGCACCAGCCTCGGTGACGCCACCATGACGGCGGGCAACTCCACGCCGCTCAGCGACGGTGCGTCGACCGTGCTGCTCGCGACCGACGAGTGGGCCGCCGAGAAGAAGCTGCCCGTGCTCGCCTACCTGCGCGACACCGAGACCGCCGCCGTCGACTACGTCAACGGTCCGGACGGTCTCCTGATGGCCCCGACCTACGCGGTTCCGCGCCTGCTGGCCCGCAACGGGCTGACGCTGGCCGACTTCGACTTCTACGAGATCCACGAGGCCTTCGCCTCCGTGGTCCTCGCGACGCTGCAGGCGTGGGAGTCCGAGGAGTACTGCACCCAGCGTCTGGGCCTCGACAAGGCCCTCGGGTCGATCGACCGCAGCAAGCTCAACGTCAACGGCTCGTCGCTGGCGGCCGGGCACCCGTTCGCCGCGACCGGCGGCCGCATCATCGCGCAGGCCGCCAAGCAGATCAACGAGAACGGCGGCGGTCGCGCCCTGGTCTCGATCTGCGCCGCCGGCGGACAGGGCGTCACGGCCATCGTCGAGGGCTGACCTGCGGACGAGGGTCGCCGGCGGAGCGGGACCCGACCCGCCGGTGGCCTGCCGGGGAACGGGTGACGGCCTGCCGGGGAAAAGATTTTCTCCGAAGGTGTAACGCTCCCGCGACGGCGACCTATATACGAGATAGCTCCGGCTGAACCGCCAGACCCCCGACCCGGCGGTTCAGCCGGAGTCCTTTCATGTGGACTCTCCGGGGAGGTTCCCGGATCGGGACCCGGCGAGGGGCCGGCCGATGAACTAGGATCGTGTGACTGTGACCAACGCCCGCCTCCCCGTCGGACACTGGATCGTCCGCGGACTCATCGGCGCGGTGCTGCTCGTCGCTCTGGCGTTCGGGGTCGATGCGATCCTCACCCACGGACACACTGCGCGCGGCGCCCACATCGCCGAGTTCGATCTGGGAAACCTCGACGAGGACCACGCGCGCGCCGAGCTGTCGACGCTGGCGGTCGCCTCGCACGGACCGGTGCGCCTGCGGACGGACTCGGGGACCGCGCAGGTCGATCCCGGCGCGCTCGGCGCCGACTTCGACGTCGAGGCCACCCTCGACCGGCTCCTCGACCAGCCGACGAACCCCTGGGAGCGCTTCCTCGGGATGATCGGCGTGCACCACCAGGTGGCGCCCGTCGTGCACCTCGACGACGAGAAGTTCAACGACGCGCTCGACGAGCAGCGCGACTCCCTGGAGAAGGCCGCGGTGGAGGGCGGCGTGCACTTCGACGGTCTGACGCCGGTGGGCGACTTCCCGTCCAAGGGGCTGCAGGTGAAGCGGGCGGCCGCGAAACAGGCCGTCGCCGACAACTGGCTCAGCGGCAGCGTCATCGACCTCGAGATGGAGCCCTTCTCGCCGACGGTCAGCGCGCAGACCGTGCAGGACACGCTCGACGGCCCGGCCCAGAACGTGACGGCGTCGTCGGTCCGGTTGAGTTCCCGGCGCGATCCGATCGTGGTGACGCCGCGCGAACTGGGCAACCTGGTGCGCTTCGTGCCCGACGGTCGCGGCGGGTTGATGCCGCAGGTGAAGCCCAAGGATGCCGATCGGACGCTCGCGAAGCGGACCGACCCCACGGAGTCGAAGCCGGTGAACGCGACGTTCCGCCTGTCGGGCGGGTCGCCGCGGGTGGTGCCCTCGCGTGACGGCGCGGCCGTGGACTGGCGCAAGACGGCACAGGAGATCGCGCGGAGCGCCGCGTCGCGCGACGACCGGTCCGCCGAGGTGGACTATCGCGTGCTGCGGCCGTCCCTCGACACCGCGGGCGCCCGCAAGCTCGGCGTCAAGGAGGTCGTCTCGGAGTTCACCACCGACGGGTTCAGCGGCGCCTCGGGCGAGAACATCCGGCTGGTCGCCCAAGACGTCGACGGCGCGCTCGTGCGCCCCGGGAAGACCTTCTCCCTCAACGGCTACACCGGTCCGCGCGGAACCGCCCAGGGCTACGTGGACTCGGTGATCATCGACCACGGCCGTCCGTCGAAGGCGGTCGGCGGCGGGATCTCGCAGTTCGCGACCACGCTGTACAACGCCGCGTATTTCGCCGGCCTCGAGGACGTCGCCCACACCGAGCACGCCTACTACATCTCCCGGTATCCGGAGGCCCGCGAGGCGACGGTGTTCGAGGGCCTCATCGACCTGCAGTTCAAGAACAACACCCCGTACGGCGTGTACATCGAGACGCAGTGGAGTCCGTCGAGCATCACGGTGCGCATGTGGAGCACCAAGACCGTCGACGTGGAGTCGGTGACCGGTCAGCGCACCAATCCGACGTCGCCGACCGAGGTCTCGGTGCCCGCGTCGGACAGCTGCATCCCCAGCAGCGGGCAACCCGGATTCACCGCGTCGGACACCCGGATCATCCGGGACGCCAAGACCGGGCGCGAGACCTACCGGCACACCCGGACGGTGAAGTACGACCCGGAGCCCATCGTCCGCTGCCGGTGACGCACGCGGCGCGTCCGTGTGCGGCACGTCACAGGAACAGGTTCCAGCCCGACCGTCGTCGGGGCCGCGGTGATCGCTAAGCTCGCGGACATGGATATCAATGGAGCAAGTGCAATCGTCACCGGTGGCGCATCGGGCATCGGTGCCGCCACCGCCCGCCGTCTCGCCGCGCAGGGCGCCAAGGTCGTCATCGCCGACCTCAAGGCCGAGGACGGCGAGGCCCTGGCCAAGGAGATCGGCGGCGCCTTCGTGACCGTCGACGTCACCGACACCGCGCAGATCGAGGCCGCGATCACCAAGGCGGTCGAGCTCGGCCCGCTGAAGGCCGTCGTCAACTCGGCGGGCATCGGCTGGGCGCAGCGCACCATCGGCCGCGACGGTGAGTTCGCCTCGGCGCACAACCTGGACCTCTACAAGAAGGTCATCGCGATCAACCTGATCGGCACCTTCGACACCGTGCGTCTGGCCGCGACCGCCATGAGCCGCAACGAGCCGAACGAGAACGGCGAGCGCGGCGCGATCGTCAACCTGGCCTCGGTGGCCGCGTTCGACGGTCAGATCGGTCAGGCCGCGTACTCGTCGTCGAAGGGCGGCGTGGTCGGCATGACCCTCCCGGTCGCCCGCGACCTGTCAGCGGTCGGCATCCGCGTGAACTGCATCGCGCCGGGACTCATCGACACCCCGATCTACGGCACCGGCCCGGAGTCGGAGGCGTTCAAGGCCAAGCTCGGCGAGAGCGTCCTGTTCCCGAAGCGTCTCGGTGTGCCCGACGAGCTGGCGTCGATGGTCGAGGAGCTCCTCACCAACTCGTACATGAACGCCGAGGTCGTTCGCGTCGACGGCGGCATCCGGATGCCACCGAAGTAACACCGGATCGCCACGCGCACCGCGACGCGGGCCGGCTCCCATCGGGGAGCCGGCCCGCGTTCGTCGTTCACGGGGCAGGCGCGGCGCGGCCGGTTACGCTCGGGGCATGCGGAATCTGGTGCTCTCGGTGATCGGCGACGACCGTCCCGGACTGGTCTCGGCGCTGGCGGATGCGGTCGCCGCCGGCGGCGGGAACTGGGAACGCGGGCAGTTGGCCCAGCTGGCCGGGAAGTTCGCCGGCATCGTCGTGGTGACGGTGCCCGACGATCGGGCCGACGCGCTCGTCGCGGCCGTCACCGCCCTCGACGGGCTGTTGGAGGTCTCGGTGCATCCCGGGCAGACGGCGGGGGTCGATCCGGCGGCGGCCACGGAACTGTCGATCGGCGTCCTCGGGAACGATCGTCCGGGCATCGTCCACGAACTGTCGGCGGCCCTGAGCCGCAGCGGGGTGTCGATCGAGAGGCTCGCGAGCGACACCCGGGAGGCGCCGATGGCCGGCGGCATGCTGTTCGAGGCGCGGATGGAGGTCCTGGTCCCCGCGGGCGTCGATCTCGCGACGGTCCGCGCCGACCTCGAGCGGATCGCCGAGGAACTGCTCGTCGACCTCGATCTGGCCGACTGACCCCACCCCCGACGGCAGTCACCCCGTCGCCGACGGCTGTCACCCCGTCTCCGACGGCAGTTTCACAGTCGGCGGTTTGGCCGGCCACCAGAACCGGTCGCCGAGGATCGCGACCGACGCCGGCACGAGGACCGTGCGGACCACCGTGATGTCGAGCAGCAGACCGATGCCGATCGTGGACCCGATCTGCAGCAGGTTCAGCGTGGACCCGCTCATCAGCGCGAACATGGTGATCGCGAAGACGACCCCGGCCGTGGTGATGACGCTGCCCGTGCTGCCGAACGCGCGGATGACCCCGCGGACCAGCCCGTCGCGGGACTCCTCCTTGATCCGGGCGGCGAACAGCATGCTGTAGTCGGCGCCGACGGCCACCAGGGCCATGAACGACACCGGCAGCACACTCCAGTCGAGGTCGACGCCGACGCCGAACTTCCAGATCAGTGTCGAGAGCCCCGCGGCGGCGCAGAACGAGAGGACGACCGTCGCGACCAGGATGAGCGGTGCGACCAGGCTGCGGAGCAGGACGATGAGGATCGCCGCGACCATCACCAGCGCCACGACCCCGAAGACCGCGAAGTCGCGTTTCACCTGTTCGCGAGCCTGCGCGGAGAGTGTCGAGAGGCCGGTGGTGGCGACCTCGGCGTCACTCAGGGTGGTGCCGCGGGCGGCGGCCTCCGCGGCGGGCGCGAGCTGCTCGACGGTGTCGAGGGCCTCGCCGGAGTACGGGTCGATCCGCCACACCGCCAGCATGCGAGCCGTGCGACCGTCCGGCGACATCAGCAGGGAGCGCCCGGCCTTCATCCGCGGATCGTTCATCGCCTCGGGAGGCAGGTAGAACCCGCGTCCGGCGCCGGTGGTCGTGTGCTCGGACATGCTCGTCAGATACGACGCGGCCCGCTCCACGCCGGCGTTGAGTTCGGTGGTCAGCGCCTTCATCTGCTCGGTGCCGTCCTTGACCTGGGCGAGACCGTCGGTGAGCTGACCCAGCCCGGACTGCAGTTCGCGAACACCGTCGGTGAGTCGCCGCAGATCGGCGCGGACCTCCTCGGGGGAGCGCCCGTCGAGGTCGTCGACGAGCTTCTGCACGGACGCCAGCCCGGTGTGCAGGCGGCCGATGAGTGCGGTGGCCCGAGCGAGTGCGGGGTCGGCGCGGGTGGCGTCGTCGGCGGCGGCGACGGCCGATCCGATCCGGCCGTCGGTGAGCCGGTCGAGCTGCCGGTACAGGACGCGGGCCTGCATGCAGACGGGGTCGGCGCGGCATGAGGCCGACGGGGTCGCCGCCCGCAGCGGCGCGAACGTGTCGGTGATGGATCGCATCGACGAGCGCAGTCGATCGTTGGAGCCGGTCAGGCTTCGCAGTGACGTCGACAGTCCCCGCATGGAGTTCTGCAGGTGGTCGAGCGCCTGCGGGACGTCCTGGCGGCCGTCGGTGAGGGTGTCGACGATTCCCTGCAGCGACTCGTAGCCGTCGAGCACGCCGTCGGCCATGGCGACCACCTGGTCGGTGCCGTCGACGAGTTCGGGGAGGCGGTCGGTGGCCTCGGCCGCGCCGTCGTGCAGTTGCGCCGCGCCGCCGGCGAGGCGCCGCAGATCGGGCAGTGCGGCGTCGATGCGTCGGTGTCCGTCGGTGAGGGCGTCGCCGATGATCGCCGTCTGATAGCCGGTCGCCGATTCGGCGATCGGCTTTCCGTCGGGTCGGGTCAGCGAGCGGACGTATGCGATCCCGTCGACGCGGGAGATGCCGTCGGCCATGAGTTCGAGCGCCGCCATGTCGGCGGTGTTCCGCATGTCGTGGTCGGCGCGGATGATCACGTATTCGGGGGCGGCCTCGTTGACGCCCCAGTGCTCCATCGCCCGCTCGTAGCCGATCTTGCTGTCGGTGTCGCGGAGTTGGGCGGTGTTCTCGTCGTAGCTCATCCGGAAGGTGAACAGGACGGCCGACAGTGCGATCAGGACGGCGATCGACGCGGCGGTGGCCGGGACCGCGTACCGGATCATCCGGGCACCGGTTCGTCGCCAGCGGGCCTCGTCGAGTCGACGCGGAGCGAGGAGCCCGCGGCGGCCGAGGATCGACATGAGGGCGGCGGGCAGGGTGAGGGAGACGGCCAGGCCGACGCCGACCGCGATCGCGATGGGCGGTCCGGCGGTGGTGAAGATGCCGGTCTTGGTCAGCACCATCGACACGCCGGCGGCGGCGATGGTGAGGGCCGAGGCGATGAGGATGCCGCCGACGGTGCCGACCGACGAGCCGATGGCGTCGCGGTTGCTCTCGCCGCGCCGTCTGGCCTCGTGGTACCCGGATATCAGGAAGATCGCGTAGTCGGTGGTCGCGCCGAGGACCATCGCGGTGGCGAGCGCGATGGTGAAGTTCGAGACCGAGAGGGTCTGGGTGTCGCCGAGGAACGAGAGGACCGGTCGGGCGACGGCCAGGGAGACGCCGACGGTCATCAGCGGGACGGCGGCCGCGGCGATCGACCGGTAGACCGCGAGCAACAGGGCGGTGATGAGGGCGATCGAGACGAGGGTGATCACCAGCAGCGAGGAGTCGATCGAGCTGAACAGGTCGGCCAGTGTCGGGGAGGGGCCGGTGAAGTTCACGTCGAGGCCCGCGGGCGGGTCGGCGTCGTCGATGAGCGCGCGGATGGCGTCGGTGGACGCTTTGGCGCGGGTGGAGCCGACGTCGCCCTGGGCCACCACGATGAGGTTGATCGCCTTCCCGTCCGGGCTGGCGCCGACGGCCCGGATGGCGGGGTCGCCGTAGGTGTCCATGATGAAGGCCACCGAGTCGGTGTCCTCGTGGAGTTTGGTGACCAGACGCCCGTAGTAGGCGCGGTCGGCGTCGTCGATCGGGGTGTCGGATGACAGGATGATGCTGCCGACGGCCGCCGATTCGGGGACCTCGAAGTCGTGGGCCATGTCGCGCAGGGCGTCGTTGCCGGGCAGGTCGGTCGGCAGAAACGGCGCCGAGTGGGTGGCGACGGTCGTCTCGAGTTGGGGGATCGCGAGGTTGAGTCCGCCGGCGAGCAGGATCCAGAAGGCGATCACCAGCCAGGCGAATCGGCCGGACCATCGGCCGATCGCGGACAAGCTGCGGCGTGGACCGTGCATCGGGGGACCTCCCTGTTCGTTGAGAGCACCGTATGTGTAACTAACGGTTACAACAAAACGGACGTGATGGGTGTCACATGGGGTCGGATCGTGTGATTGTCGACGAGAATCCGTTCGCGGAGGTCATTCCGACCCGCACGAAGTTGGAAAACTGATCGCAGAGAAACGAAATCTGATCGCTCGTCTTGCGCTTAACGGCGAGGTGGCGGACTGTTTATCTGACACTGCTGATTGTCGTCATTACTGAACAGTAAGAAATATGCTGTCGATGCGACGACTCGAATCGAATGTCGGGGGAGGTTCGGTGACGGAAACACTCGGAGCGGGGACCCTGGGAGCGGGGACCCTGGGAGCGGGGACGCTGGGAACAGGAATGCTCGGAGCAGGTGCATCCGGAGCAGGTGCATCCGGAACAGGTGCATCCGGAACAGGGGCACGGGGATCGCGTCCGATCGTGACGGTTCCGGAGCGCGACGGTCTCGCCGATCTCCACACGCTGCTGGTCGCGCTCGCCGATCCGGTGCGTCTGGAGATGGTGCGCCGCCTCTACGACGCCCGCGGTGAGGCCGCGTGCGCCGACCTGTACGACACCGTCACCAAGGCGACCGCCAGCCATCACTTCAAGACCCTGCGGGAGGCGGGGATCGTGGAGCGCAGACGGACCGGGCGCGGCCAGGGCTACGTGCTGCGGTTCGCGGCCGTGGAATCGGCCTACCCCGGGCTGCTGTTCTCGATCCTATCGGCGGCCAACAGGCGGCCTCGCTGATCATCGGGCCGACCCGACGCCGGGCGGCCCCACGTGGAGAAGAACCCCGCCGGACGTCCGGCGGGGTTCTCCTCTACTTCAGATCAGCTGGTGAGAACTGATTCAGAAGGCGGCTTCGTCGAGCTCCATGAGGTCGTTGTCGACGTTGTTCTCGACGACCTGACGCACCGAGGTGAGCAGCGGCAGCATGTTCTTGGCGAAGAACACGCCCGAGGCCACCTTGCCCTCGTAGAACGCCTTGTCGTCGGCCGACGCACCCGCGTCGAGGGCGGCCTGTGCGACGACGGCCTGGCGCAGCAGCAGCCAGCCGATCATCAGGTCGCCGACGGCCATGAGGAAGCGGACCGACGCGGTGCCGACCAGGTACAGCTGCTTCGGGTCCTCCTGGGCTCCCATCAGCCAGCCGGTGAGCTTGGCCGCCATCGCCTGGACGTCGTCGAGGGCGGTCTTCAGCAGCGCGCGCTCCGAGTCGAATCCCTGACCGTTCTCGATGAAGTCCTGGATCTGACCGGCGACGTGCGCGAGGGCCTGACCCTTGTCGCGGATGATCTTGCGGAAGAAGAAGTCCTGCGCCTGGATCGCCGTGGTGCCCTCGTAGAGCGAGTCGATCTTGGAGTCGCGGATGTACTGCTCGATCGGGTAGTCCTGCAGGAAGCCGGAGCCGCCCAGGGTCTGCAGCGACTCGGTGAGCTTCTCGTACGCGCGCTCCGAGCCGACGCCCTTGACGATCGGCAGCAGCAGGTCGTTGACCTTGTGGGCCATCTCGGCGTCGGCGCCCGAGACGATCTCGGCGGCCACGGGATCCTGGTGCGACGCGGTGTAGAGGTACACCGCGCGCAGACCCTCGGCGTACGCCTTCTGGGTGAGCAGGGCGCGACGGACGTCCGGGTGGTGGGTGATGCTGACGCGCGGCGCGGTCTTGTCGGTCATCTGCGTCAGGTCGGCGCCCTGCACGCGCTCCTTGGCGTACTCGAGGGCGTTGAGGTAGCCCGTCGACAGGGTCGAGATGGCCTTGGTGCCGACCATCATGCGGGCATGCTCGATGACGTCGAACATCTGGGCGATGCCCTTGTGGACCTCGCCGACCAGCCAGCCCTTGGCGGGGGTGCCGTGCTGACCGAAGGTCACCTCGCAGGTGGCCGACGCCTTGATGCCCATCTTGTGCTCGAGCCCGGTGACGAAGACGCCGTTGCGGTCGCCGAGCTCGCCGGTCTCGGGATCGAAGTGGAACTTGGGGACGAAGAACAGCGACAGGCCCTTGGTGCCCGGTCCCGCGCCCTCGGGGCGCGCCAGCACGAGGTGGAAGATGTTCTCGGTCATGTCCTGGTCGGCCGACGTGATGAACCGCTTCACGCCGTCGATGTGCCAGGAGCCGTCCTCCTGCTGCACGGCCTTGGTGGTGCCGGCGCCCACGTCGGAGCCGGCGTCCGGCTCGGTGAGGACCATGGTGGCGCCCCAGGCGCGCTCGGAGCAAATCGCGGCCCACTTCTTCTGCTCGTCGGTGCCGTTGTCGTAGAAGATGTTGGCGAAGCCCGAACCGGCGGCGTACATGAAGACCGGCGGGTTGGCGCCGAGAACCATCTCGCCGAGCGCCCAGTACAGCGACCGCGGGGCGGGCAGACCGCCGAGCTCCTCATCGACGCCGACCTTGTCCCAGCCGGCCTCGATGAAGGCGTTGTACGACGCCTTGAAGCCCTCGGGGATGGTCACGGAGTGCTCTGACGGGTCGAACACCGGAGGGTTGCGGTCGGCGTCGGTGAACGATTCGGCGATCGGTCCCTCGGCCAGGGTCTTCACCTCGCGGAGCATGTCGACGGCGGTCTCGCGGTCGAGGTCCCCGAACTCGCCGGAGGCGAGCACCTTGTCGAGGTCGTACATCTCGAAGAGGTTGAAGTGCAGATCGCGCAGGTTGGACTTGTAATGGCCCATTGGTCTTCCTCACTTGATTCGTTGAACGTCGTTGTCCGGCGCGGGGCTCGGATGGGCTGAGCGCAGCCGGCAAGTTACTTGCCGGTAACCCTTGACAGGGTACCGGCCGGGTCCGCCCCGAACAACACGAGTTCGTGTGGCTCCGCTAACAAATGCAAGCGCCTCGGTGCGGGCGCCACGGAAGCGTCAGCGGGACCGCAGGAACTCCAGATCGGCGCGGATGCCGTCGGCCGGCGTCTCCAGGACGCCCGGCGCGTCGGCGGTCCTCATCAGTTCGGCGAGCACCTCCGGATCGATTCGTCCCGACTCCAGGTTCGCGTGCCGGTCACGTCCCGAATCGAACTCGTCACGCGAGTTGTTCAGATGGACGAGATCGATGCGGCCGGTGATCCCGCGGATCCGTTCCACGAGACCCATCAGATCCTCGCCGCCCGCCCACGCGTGACAGGTGTCGAGGCAGAAACCGGCCTGGGGGAAGTCGCCGACCGCGTCCCACAACCGTTCGATCGACTCGAGGGTCCGCGCCATCGCATGCGACCCGCCCGCGGTGTTCTCGATGAGGATCGGGACGCCGAAACCACCCTTGTCGGCCTGCCTCTCGAAGAGCTTGCGCCAGTTGGCGAAGCCCTCGGCGGCGTCCTCGCCGTCCTTGAGATGGCCCCCGTGGACCACCAGGCCGATGGCCCCGAGATCGGCGGCGGCCGCCGCCTGCTGCTCCACGGCCTTGCGTGACGGCATCCGGAGCCGGTTGTTCAGGCTCGCGACGTTGATCTGGTAGCTGGAGTGCACCACGACGTCGATCGGCGACTCCCGGATCTCGGCGGCGTGCGGGTGCGGCTGCGGCTTCTTCCAACTCTGCGGATCGGCGACGAACATCTGAAACAGATCGATGCCGAGATCCTCGGCGGTGGCGACGGGGTTCTCGTCCTGACGAAGGTGGGCTCCGATGCGCATGGCTCTCACGATAGGTGAGCTGCTCGTCAGGTGAACTCGAAGACGGGTTCGGTCTCGATGCTGATCGGCACGCCCGCCGCGATCAGCAGTCGACACGGGGCCTCACTGTCGCCGTAGAGCGTGAGCCACTCGTGCCCGCTGCTTCCGCTCGCGTAGACCTTCTCCAACGCGCGTTCGAGACGGGCCTCGGTCTCCCTGTTGATGATGAAACGGCGGTCGCCGTACCGCAGGTATCGGTTCGACATGGCTGCCTCCGGACGAAGGGTGTGATATCGGACACTACCGTCGTTTCGTCGCCGGTACAGCCGAACGACCCGGGCGACCGGGGGCCGACGTCCTCGGGCGGTGGGGCCCGCCGCCCGAGGGTCAGTTGAGTTCCGGCGGCGACTGGCTCATCGACGGCGGAAAAGCGGTGGTGAAGTCGATCATCGCGGCGGTGTTGTCGATGGCCGTCACCAGGCCGATGCCGAACTGTCCGTGCTCGTCGTACAGGTTGGCCGTCCCCACCGACAGACCGGAGCTCTCGATGTGCGAGTCGGCCTCCAAGCCGATGCGCTCCCCCTCGGGGAGGCGGGCGAGCGCCACCGTGAGGTCGCCGTTGATGAACCCGATGCCGCCTTCACCCCAGTTGGTCGCCAGGCTCGTCGACTCGCCGGCGATCACCGCCCGCTGAAACGGCGTGAGCGGTTCGTCGGGGACCACCGAGAACGGGCGCGACCACAGGCTCAGACGCTCGTCGTTCTGGAATGCGGCCATCTCCGACGCCCACGGGCGCTCGGGGGTCCGGAACCACGGCCGGTAGCCCTCGCCGGGCTCCGACGGGGGCGTGAACGACGACGGCGGCCGCTGCCACCTGCCGCCCGGCGGGTTGGTGCCCTGCTTGAGGAAGACCACGGTGCCCCGGGCCACCAGGACCTCATCGGCCGAGGAGTCGGGGTGCTGCAGAACCGAGACCTCCACCACCCGGATCCGCCGACCGTCGCGCAGCACCCGGACGTCGGTGGTCGTGGGCAGTCGGCGGGCGCTCTTGAACAACTCCAGGGTGAACCGGGCGGGCTGGAACCCGTCCCGTCGTCCCGCCGATTCGGCCGCATGCGCGGCCGCCGCGCACACCGCCGGACCGTTGAGCGCGTCGGGACCCCACAGGCTCATCGCGAGCCTTCCCGGGATCAGCCGACCCTCGTCGTCCGCGGTGAAGAAACTCTTTCGTCCCATGCCAAGCAAGCTACGCTGCGAGCATGACCACTCACGCAACACCGTCTGTTCTGCCGGACGATGCGATCGGCGCCGTGCGGACCGCGGCCATCGCCACGTCCGTCGTCGGCATCGCGCTGGGTATCGCGGTGCTGGTGGCGCCCGGACTGTCGCTGTTCCTGGTGGGAGTCCTGTTCGGCGCGGCGCTGATCGTGACCGGACTCTTCCGCCTGTTCATCGCGTTCGCCGTGACCGCGGCCTCGTACTGGGTCCGGATGGGCCTGGCTCTGCTGGGGGTGGTGGTCCTCGCGGTCGGCGTGGTCGGCGTCCTCAATCCGGCCCGGTCGTTGGAGTTCCTCGGGATCATGATCGGCGTCGGCTGGATCCTGTCCGGCATGCACGACATCGTCGGCTGGCGGGCGCCGAGCACCCTCCTGCTGCCGCGGTGGACGGTGCTCGTCGGCGGTGCGCTGTCGGTGGCCGCCGGCATCGCGATGATCGTGCTCCCGGCCGTCTTCTCGCTGAGCGTGATCCTCTGGGTGCTGGCCGTCCTGCTGATCGCCGTCAGCGTCGCCACCCTGTGCAATCTGCCGACGAAGCGGTAGCGCGTCCCGCCTGAAGCGGTAGCGCGTCCCGTCTGACGCCACGCGGTGCCGCGTCCCGTCAGGCGGTCGGGGCGAGCAGTCCGTCGAGGGTGATCTCGGGGTCGATGCCGTCGTCGTCCGACGAGAGCCGCTCGGTCCAGGAGCTGATCGTCGCGAGCAGTTCGTCGGGGTGCCGCAGGGTGACACCGTCGACGATCCCCTTCCAGATCATGGAGGCGGGCCGGACGGCGGGCAGTGCCGCGGCGGCGCCGATCAGTCGTCGGGCGCCGACGGGGTCGGCCTCCCACATGGCGTCCGCGGTGGTCAGGTACAGGCCGATCGCCGCGCGCAGATCCCGCAGATGCATCATCGCCCACGCCCAGTGTTTGGCGACGTCGACGGTGACCTCCTGGCCGCGCCCCAGGGTTCGGACGTACTTGCTGTGCAGTTCGCTGCACAGCAGATCCGAGTCGACCCACATCTCGAGCTTCGACATGCAACGGACGCTGTTGTGCAGGGCTGCGAGGTATTTCACCGAGTACGGTCCCTCGCGGCGAGCACGGATCTCGCGGAGGACGGAGAACCCGGCGAGCGCACTGCTGAACTCGCCGGCGTCGTAGTCGGCGCGGGCTTGGCGGTTCAACTCGTCGAGCATGTGACCAGCGTCTCTCGGGGAGACGATTTCCGCAGCGTATTGGTCGTTCTCTCAGGATCGTCCCGGCCTCGCGGGGACGGGAGGTCAGGACCGGTGGAGCAGTTCCCGCCGGCTCACGACGCCGCCCGCAGCGAGGACGGCCGCGCCGAATGCCGACAGGTGGGCGCCGGTGGTGAGCGTCAGTCCGGCGGGGACGGCGATCAGGGTGAAGGCGATGCCGACGAGGGCGAGCGCCGACACCCATCCGTGGGCCCGCGCCCACCGCCGGTCCACCCGTCCCGCGAGCCGCGCCGCGGCCAACACGAGTGCGGCCGCGGCCGCCAGGAAGATCATCCAGTCGAGACGGTTGGTGTGCAGCGAATAGGCCGGACTGCTGCTGGAGCCGAAACCCGTCACGGTGACCGGTGCCGCGCCGTCGGTGCGGTACCAGGGCAGGGCGTAGCCGCCGATCGCGATGATCGCGCCGGCCAGGGACAGCACCGCGCACAGCGGGAAGGAGGCGTGTGGCACGGCCGTGCCGGAGTGGGGATGCTGGTCGATCACGGCACCTCCTCGGCCCGTCTCGGTTGTGGTGACTGCGGTCGTGGCGGCTCGTTTTCGGCGGTGGCGGCGACGACGGTTCTGACCGTAGGTCACCGCGCGAGACGGGTACGGCCGTCGAATGACGCGGCCCGCGGCCGGTCGGTGGGATGATCGGGGTCGTGACCGACACGGATGATCAGCGCGGCGGCCGCGCCGAGGCACCGCGCGACCTCAGCAGATGGGCGCTGCTGAGCATTGCGACGGCCCTGGTGACGATCGCGCTCAAAACCCTCGCCTGGCAGATCACCGGGTCGGTCGGTCTGCTGTCGGACGCCGCCGAATCGGTGGTGAACCTGGTGGCCGCGGTCGTGGCGTTCTTCGCCCTGCGGATCGCGGCGCGGCCCGCCGACGACGACCACAACTTCGGTCACGCCAAGAGCGAATACTTCTCGGCGGTGGTCGAGGGCGTCATGATCGTCGTCGCCGCCGTGGTGATCATGGCGACGGCGGTGGACCGGCTGATCAACCCCCGCGAGCTGGAGTCCGTCGGCATCGGCCTGGTGGTGTCGGTGATCGCGTCGGTGCTCAACGCGGTCGTCGCCTGGCAGCTGTTGCGCGTGGGTCGCCGCCACCGGTCGGCGACCCTGGAGGCCGACGGCCAGCACCTGCTCACCGATGTGTGGACCACCGGCGGCGTGGTGGTGGGCGTCGGGCTCGTCGCGGTCACCGGGTGGACGGTGCTCGACCCCGTCATCGCGATCATCGTGGCCGTCAACATCCTGTTCGTCGGCTACCGGCTCGTGAAGGAGTCGACGCTCGGTCTGATGGACACCGCGGTGCCCGACGCCGAGCGTGCCGCGATCGACGCGGTGCTCGACGGCTTCCGCACCGACGGCGTCGACTTCCACGACGTGCGCACCCGCGAGGCCGGGCATCTGCGGTTCGTGCAGCTGCACATGC
Source organism: Gordonia shandongensis DSM 45094 (assembly GCF_000423025.1). GTDB lineage: Bacteria > Actinomycetota > Actinomycetes > Mycobacteriales > Mycobacteriaceae > Gordonia > Gordonia shandongensis. Next base: position 522,204 of record NZ_AUHE01000001.1, on the reverse strand, counting down.
TGGTTCCCGGCCGCTGGACGGTGCAGCGGGCCCACGACCTGCTCGAAGAGGTGGAGACGGAGCTGCACTCGGCCGTCGAGGATCTGCGTCCCACGATTCATCTGGAGCCGATCGAGGATCCGCGGAGTTACGAACCCTGGCGCCGCTGACGGGGCCGATTCGCTACCGTTTACGGCATGGATCGTGACCGGTTGGTGGACGTTGGGGTGGCGCTCGTATCCCGTTTCGGGGCCAAGGCCCTGAGCCTGACCTCGGTGGCGCGGCAGGCCGGCGTCGCCCGCGCCACGGCATATCGCATGTTCGGGGGACGTGATGCGCTCGTCGAGGCGATCGTCAACCGCGAACTCGACCTGCTGCGCGCCAAACTCAACGAGTGGGGCGCCGACGAATCCGATCCGCACGAGCGGGTCCGGGTCCGCGCCCTCAACACGCTCGCCCACATCCGCGGCCACGAGGCGTTGCAGTATGTGCTGCGCAACGAACCGGAGGAGGTCGTTCGGGCCCTCATCACGACCACCGATGCGGGCAGCCGGTCGTTCATCGAGATGATCGTCGATGCGACGCTGCCCGACGCCGACGCCGACGAGGTGGCGGCGCTGTACCCGAATCCGCGGGCGGGGAGCGAGTTCATGGTTCGGGTGATCTACTCGTGCATGCTCGTCCCGGAGAGCTCGATGAGCGACGAGGAGATCGCCGATCTGGTGGTGCGTGCCGTCGTTCGCTGACGGAGTCGACCGGCTAGTGTCGGACGCATGACAGGCACGGGCGCCCGCAGCATCTACGTCGCGTCGGCGGAAGGCGACACCGGAAAGTCCACGATCGCCCTCGGGGTCTTGGCTCTGTTGGCGGCCACCGGCGGCCGCGTGGGCGTGTTCCGTCCGATCTCCCGGGCCGCGGCCGGGGAACGCGATTACATCCTGGACCTCCTGCACCAGTACACGTCGGTCGACGTCGCCTACGAGGACTGCATCGGCGTCACCTACGACGATGTGCACGCCGACCCGGGGGCGGCCGTCGCCGAGATCGTCGCCCGGTATCACGCGGTCGCGGCGCACTGCGACAACGTGCTGGTGATCGGCTCGGACTACACGGATGTCGCGTCGCCGTCGGAACTGAGTTTCAACGCGCGGATCGCTGCCAATCTGTCGGCGCCGATCATCCTCGTGGTCAAGGCCTTCGAGCGGGAGCCGAGTGATGTCCGGGCGATCGCCGACCTGCTGATGGCCGACATCTCGTCGGAGCACGCCAGCACCCTGGCGATCATCGCCAACCGGTGCGACCCGGATCGTCGTCGGGAGGTCGCCGACGCGCTCGCCGAGACCGGTGTGGCGTCGTGGGCGCTGCCCGAGGAGCCGCTGCTCGTGGCGCCGACGATCGCCGAGCTCGCCGATGCGCTCGACGCCACCCTATTCAGCGGCGACGAGGACCTCCTCGACCGCGAGGCGCTCGACGTCATGGTGGGCGGGATGACGGTGGAGCACATTCTGGAACGTCTCGAGGAGTCGATGGTGGTCATCGCGCCCGCCGACCGTTCGGACGTCCTGTTGGCGCTGGTGAACGCCAATGCCGCCGACGGTTTCCCGCGGCTGGCCGGGATCATCATGAACGGTGGACTGCGGCCGCACCCGATGATCGACGCGCTGGTCAAGGGGCTGCGGCCGACGCTGCCGATTCTGTCGTGCGAGCACGGGACGTACGAGACGGCGCGGACTGCCGCACACACGCGGGGTGCGATGGCTGCGGGGTCGGTGCGGAAGATCGACGCCGCCCTGAGCCTCATGGAGCGTCATGTGGTGTCGACGGATCTGCTGGCGCAGCTCGACCTGCACACGCCGGAGGTGGTGACGCCGCAGATGTTCGAGTATCAGCTGTTGGCGCAGGCCAAGTCCGATCCGCAGCACATCGTGCTGCCGGAGGGGACCGACGACCGGATTCTGCGCGCCACCGATCGGCTGCTGCACCGGGGTGTCGCGACGTTGACGCTGCTGGGCGATGAGGATGCGGTCCGCCGCCGGGGCAACGAGCTCGGCATCGACCTGTCGGAGGTGGCGGTGATCGATCCGTCGACGTCGCCGTTGGCCGACGAGTTCGCCGCCGAGTACGCCGAGCTGCGCCAACATCGGGGCATGACGTTGGAGCGGGCCGCGGAGATCGTGCGCGACGAGTCGTATTTCGGGACGATGATGCTGCACACCGGTCTGGTCGACGGGATGGTGTCGGGTGCGGTGCACACCACTGCGCAGACGATTCGTCCTGCATTCGAGATCATCAAGACGGTGCCGGGCGTCTCGACGGTGTCGAGCGTCTTCTTCATGTGCCTGTCCGACAAGGTCCTCACCTACGGTGACTGCGCTGTGGTGCCGGACCCCACCGCCGAGGAATTGGCCGACATCGCGATCTCGTCGGCGCAGACGGCGGCGGCGTTCGGGATCGATCAGCGCGTCGCGATGCTCTCGTATTCGACGGGCGGGTCGGGGTCGGGGGCCGACGTCGACAAGGTGCGCGCCGCGACCGATCTGGTGCGGCAGCGGGCTCCGGAGCTGTTGGTGGAGGGGCCGATCCAGTACGACGCGGCCATCGAGCCGTCGGTCGCGGCGTCGAAGATGCCGGACTCGGAGGTCGCGGGTCGGGCGACGGTGCTGATCTTCCCGGACCTGAACACCGGCAACAACACGTACAAGGCGGTGCAGCGGAGCGCGGGCGCCATCGCGATCGGCCCGGTGCTGCAGGGCCTCAACAAGCCGATGAACGATCTGTCGCGCGGGGCGCTGGTGTCGGACATCGTGAACACGGTCGCGATCACCGCGATCCAGGCCCAGAACATCAAGGCCCAGAGCATCGAGGCCCAGAGCATCGAGGCCCAGAGCATCGAGGCCCAGAACGACGAAGTTCGGCAGGAGGGGAGCGGCGCATGAGCGGATCGCCGATCGACGGGACGGTCCTGGTGGTGAACGCCGGGTCGTCGTCGTTGAAGTACCAGGTCCTCGACCCGGTCACCGAGGAGGTGATCGCCGACGGGTTGGCCGAACGGATCGGCGAGTCGACGTCGCGGGTGAAGCACTGGTATCGCGGCAGCGAGGCGGTGTCCGACGAACCGTTGGCCGATCACGAGGCGGCGATCGCGACGGTCTTGGAGCTGTTCAAGGCCGACGGCGTCGACGTCGCGGACTCCGGACTGTCGGCGGTCGGTCATCGTGTGGTGCACGGCGGCCGGACGTTCTTCGAGCCGACGCTCATCGACGAGCGGGTCTCCTCGGAGATCGAGCGGATCAGTTCGTTGGCGCCGTTGCACAATCCGGCGAACCTGGTGGGCATCGAGGCGGTGACGGCGTTGCTGCCGGACGTTCCCGCGGTCGCGGTGTTCGATACGGCGTTCTTTCATGATCTTCCGGATGCGGCCGCCACGTATGCGATGGATGCGGGTGTGGCCGAGCGGTATGCGATCCGCCGCTACGGGTTCCACGGGACGAGTCACGAGTACGTCTCGCGCCGGGCGGCGCAGGTGTTGGGCCGCGACTGGGGTGAGCTCAACCAGATCGTCCTGCATCTCGGGAACGGTGCGTCGATGTCGGCGATCGCCGGCGGTCGGCCGCTCGACACGACGATGGGGATGACGCCGTTGGAGGGGCTCGTGATGGGGACTCGCACCGGTGACGTCGACGCCGGCATCGTCTTCCAGTTGGCGCGGGTGGCGGGGATGTCGATCGACGACATCGACACGCTGTTCAACAAGCAGTCCGGACTCAAGGGGATGTGCGGGGAGAACGACTTCCGTGCCCTCCTGGAACGGGTCGAGGCGGGCGACGAGGCGGCCGCCCTGGCGTATCGGGTGTATCTGCACCGGCTGCGCCGCTACATCGGCGCGTACATGGTGCAGCTCGGCCGCGTCGACACCGTGGTGTTCACCGCGGGTGTCGGCGAGAACGCCGCGCCCGTCCGACAGGATTCGCTCGCCGACCTGGAGATGTTCGGCATCGAGGTCGATCCGGAGCGCAACGCCGTCCGCGGCGACGAGCCCCGGGTGATCTCCACCGACGCCTCGACGGTCACGGTGCTGGTGGTGCCGACGAACGAGGAGCTCGCGATCGCCCGATCGGCTGTGGAGGTCGCGCGGGCGGCCCGCTGATCGTGCCCGGACCCCTCTTCGGAGGGTGGACTCGGCTTAGTGTGATGTGCACCATAGCGGGTATGACGAGTAACACGGATCTCTATCGCGCCAGCCGGGATCAGATGATCGACCTGATCGGCGACCACGACCATGACCGCGCCGTCGCCGAGTTCCGCTGGCCCGAGCTGAGCGGAGCGTTCAACTGGGCGATCGACTGGTTCGACGTCGTCGCCCGCGGCAACGACCGCATCGCCCTGTGGATCACCGAGGAGGACGGCTCCGAGACGAAGGTGTCGTTCGATGAGATGGCGACGCGGTCCGACCGGGTCGCCACCTGGCTCCGCGGCCTGGGCGTTCAGAAGGGCGACCGCGTCATCCTCATGCTCGGCAACCAGGTGGAGTTGTGGGAGGTGATGCTCGGGATCATGAAGCTCGGTGCCGTCGTCATGCCGACCACCGCCGCCCTCGGTCCCGCGGACCTGACCGACCGGGTCGAGCGGGGCGACGCGCGCTGCGTCATCACGAACGTCGGCGACGCCGCGAAGTTCGACGACATCGCCGGCGACTACCTGCGCATCGTGGTCGGTGGCGACGTCGCAGGCTGGACGTCGTACACGGACCACGAGACGGTGGAGTCGGCCGGACCGTTCGCCACCAACACCGACGTCGACGACACGATGCTCGTGTACTTCACGTCGGGGACCACGAGTCGGCCCAAACTGGTGGAGCATTCGCAGATCAGCTACGCCGTCGGGCACTTCACGACCGTCGCGTGGATCGGCGTCCGGCCGGGTGACGTCCACCTGGCGATCAGCTCGCCGGGGTGGGCGAAGCACGCATGGAGTTGCTTCTTCGCGCCGTGGATCGCCGAGGCGACGATCTTCGTCTACAACTATTCGCGGTTCGACGCGACCGCCCTCATGGCGCAGCTCGATCGCGCCGGCGTCAACACGTTCTGCGCCCCGCCGACCGTGTGGCGGATGCTGATCCAGGCCGACCTCGGTCGACGACCGTCGGGTCTGCGGGAACTGCTCGGCGCCGGCGAGCCGTTGAATCCGGACGTGATCCGCCGCGTGGAGGACGGGTGGGGACTGACCATCCGCGACGGCTTCGGGCAGACGGAGACGACGCTGCAGGTCGGCAACACCCCGGGCATGCCGGTGCGAGCCGGTTCGATGGGGCGACCGCTGCCGGGCGTCCCCGTGGTCCTCGTCGATCCCGTCACCGGGGAGCCGGCCGACGAGGGCGAGATCTGCCTCGACCTCGCGCAGCGGCCGATGAACCTGATGACCGGATATCTGGGCGACCCGGAACGCAACGAGCAGGTGATGGCCGGCGGCTACTACCACACCGGTGACGTCGCCTCACGTGACGCGGACGGCTACATCACCTATGTGGGCCGCACCGATGACGTCTTCAAATCGTCCGACTACAAGGTGTCGCCGTTCGAACTGGAGAGTGTCCTCATCGAGCATCCGGCCGTCGTGGAGGCCGCGGTCGTCCCGCAGCCCGACGAGACGCGCCTCGCGGTGCCGAAGGCGTACGTGACCCTGGCGCAGGGGTGGGAGCCGAACGCGGACACGGCACGCTCGATCATGGAGTACGGTCGCGACCACCTCGCCCCCTACCTCAAGGTGCGGCGCGTGGAGTTCTTCGAACTGCCGAAGACGATCTCCGGGAAGATCCGTCGCGTGGAACTCCAGCAACGCGAAGCCGCCGCCACCGACATCCCCACGGAATACCGCTACGAGGATCTCCTCTGACCCGAGCAGGGGCTGCCGGCCAGCGAACAGCTCCCCGTCAGGACGGTTGTCAGAACTCAGGACGGTTGTCAGAACAGGGTTGCGGGCCGGATCAGGTTGGCGAGGTCGACGAGCAGGAAGCGGTGGGCCCGGTTGTCGCGGGTGGCCTTCGCCAGATCGCGCAGCGAGCGTTCGGTGCCCGCCCGCAGGCCCTGCTCGGTGAAGGGGAAACCGAGGAAGTCGTCGGAGCTGTGGTCCTCGTCGAGGTGGGCGTCGATCCAGCCGAGCGCGGTACCCAGGATGATCAGCTGCAGGCGGCCGCGGCGCGGGTCGTCCCAACTGATCTCGCCGAACCGGTCGGCGGCCTCCATCAGCTCGGTGCGGGCGACCTCGTTGGACGGCCGACCGTGGACGAGGGTGAGGATCGCCGAGATCTGCGCCGTCCCGTAGTGGCGACTCGTCGTCGGCACCTCGTCGAGCGACTCGATCGCCTCGTCGTGGCGGCCGTCGGCGAGCAGCATCCGGGCCAGCCCGAAGGCCGCCGACACGATGCTGTGGTCGGTGAGCCACAGATCGTGATAGTTCTGCCGGGCGATGTCGTACCACCGCTCGATCTGGGCGAGCTGCTCGTTGGACGCGAGCTCCTCGGCCGAGAGCCAGTAACCGATCAGTTCGGCGGTGCCGGCGACGGCGAGTTTGGGGGCCACCTCGCCGGGCATCGCCTCGAGGACCTCGTGGAATCGTTCGAACGCCAACTCCGGTTCGGCGTTGAGCAGCGAACAGATCCCCAGATACCACTGGAGGCGCCACGAGTCGCCGTGGTGCACCGCGACCTCCCGCAGCAGTTGGAGCGCGGTGTCCAGATTCCCCAACTCCAGGTGGGCGCGCGCCTCCGCGAGATCGAGCTCCAGCGACGGGTGCAGCGGATCGTGTCCCTCGAGGGAGTCGGGCATGGCCGCCACCAACGCCTTGAACCCGTCGGCGCGCGCGGCGCGGATCGTGTCGAGCGTCTGCCGCGGATACGAGAGGGCCGCCGACGTGAGGACGCCCGCCGCCGGGTCGGACGGATCGACCAACGGCACCGGCAGGGCGTGTGCGATGTCGGCCGGATCGTGGATGGCGGCGTCCTTCGGGTCGAAGAACCCGTCGACCGGCGCCAACAGCAGTTCGGTGCCGAACGTCGACCGCTGCGGCGTGAACACCGTCGACATCGACGGCCGCGGCACCCCCGTGTGCAGGGCGACCGTCTCCCGCAGCACGTTGAGGACCTGCGTGGTCATCTCCTCGGCCGACGAGAAACGTTCCTTCGGGTCCTCCGAGGTGGCGCGCTGCAACAGGAAGTAGAACGACGGGTTCTCGACGAACAGCGGTGTCGCGTCCGGGTCGGGCAGCCCGTCGACGTACCGCCCCGACTCCATCGGCATGTCGACCGTGAGCACCGCGAGGGTGCGGCCGACACTGTAGATGTCGGTGGCGACCTGCGGTCCGGTCTCGGAGATCTCGGGGGCCTGGAACCCCGGGGTGCCGTACAGGCGCCCGTGGGCGTTGATGGGGGCGACGGCACCCAGGTCGATCAGCTTCACATCGTCACTGGTGATCATGATGTTGTCGGGCTTCACATCGTTGTAGACCAACCCCACCGAATGCAGATAGCCGACGGCCGACAGCACCTCGAGGATGTACGCCATCGCCTGCTCGATCGGCAGCAGCTTGGTGGTCCCGTCGTCGTCGGTGGTGAGCTGTTTGAGCGTGTGACCGCCCACGTACTCCATGACGATGTAGCCGACGGGACGGTCGTCGTCGGTGACCCACTCGACGAAGTTGAAGATCTTCACGATGCCGGGATCGTTCACTGACGCCAGGAACTGGCGTTCGGAGATCGCGACGGCCTGCGCCTGGGAGTCCGACGAGTTCAACAGCCCCTTGAGGACGACCGGCCGGTCGGAGACGTTGTGGTCGACGGCAAGATAGATCCACCCCATGCCGCCGTGGGCGATCGCGCCGGCGATCTCGTACTGGTCGGCGACCATCGTGCCGCGTTTGAGCCCGGGGACGAACGAGTACCGCGACCCGCAGTTGGGGCAGTCGCCGGTCAGCGGGCCCTCCCCGGGGCCCGACGACCGGCCCACCGGTTCGCCGCAGTTCCAGCAGCGGCGTTTGCTCTCGACGATCACCGGGTCGGCCAGGACGGCGTCCGCCGGGTCGATGTCGGTGATCTCCGGCAGCGCCACCAGCTCGCTGCCGAGCCGGCGGTCGTGGATCTGCGCGGCCTTCCGGATCTTCCGGCGCGATGCGGCGATGTCGTCGAGGATCTTGCGGACCTGCGTCGACTGCGTGGCGACCGGCACGTTCTCGGTGGTCGCGGTGTCGCCGAGGACCTGCTGCTCCACCGGGGAGCGGTCGGTGTCGGCGACGTCCTGCCCCTCGGTCCACACCGGGACGAACGTCGACGCCTCCGTCTGCACCGGCTCGTGCGCGTCTGGCCGGGGTGCGTCGGTCGCCTGGGTCTGCGCGGGCTCGGTCCCGACCCCGCTGTGCTCGTCGGTTCCGCTGGGCTCGGCTCGGCTGTGCTCGTCGTCGTTCATCGGTCAGTCTCGGTATCTCGTCGGGGGAGGGGAGCCCGGACCGAGCAGCGAGAGCCACTCGTTGTAGGAGCGCTGCCAACTGCCGTCCGCTTCACGTTCCGCCAACACCGCGTTCACGAAACGCACGAAGTCCTCTTTGCCCTTCGCGATGCCGACCGCGTAGTTCTCGGTGCCGAGGCTGTCGCCCACCATCGTCACCCACGGATCCTGGGCGGCGATACCGGCGAGGATCGGATCGTCGGAGGTGATGACGTCCACCTGCCCCTGCTGCATCATCACCAGGCAATCGGCCCAACTGTCGGTGGTGACGTACTGCGCCGAGGGGACCACCCGTTGGACGCGGGCGATGGACGTCGAGGCGCGCGTGGCGCACACCGACCGGCCGACGAGATCGGAGGTCTTCGTGATCCCCGAATTCCGGTACACGAGCATCCGCTGGGAGGCGGCGTAATACGGGACGGAGAAGTCGATGCGACGGTAGCGGCTGCAGGTGATGGACATCGACTTCACCACCAGGTCGACGTCCCCGCGGACGATCGCGTCGACGCGGTCGTCGGTCGACAGCATCCGGTAGTCGATGCGATTCGGGTCGCCGAAGACGGCCTCGGAGATCCAGTGCGCCACGTCGATGTCGAAACCCTTCACGTCGCCGGTGATCGGGTCGCGGAAGCTCAACGGATTGCTGCCGAGGTCGGTGCCCACCACGAGCCGGCCGCGCTGCGCGATGCGCTCCATCGTCGACCCGCGCGGCATCCGGTCGGGCTCGGGGAGCTCGGTGGGCCGCAGTCCCGACAGCGCATCGCAGTCGTCGGTCGACACCTCGGCCTGCGGCGGCACGCCGAAGGTCACATCCGGCGGGAGCGGATCGCGGGCGACGGCCGACGGCGGGTCGGACGCGTGATCGACGGTCGCCTCGCACCCGGTCAGCACCAGCAGCACGGCCGCTCCGGCGAGCGCCGTGACGATCACCGGCCGAGCGCGCCCGACACGGGAACGGCGGGCACCCCGATGCGGGGGACGGGACGGTCGGGAGTGGAAGCTCATCGGTACTCCCGGATGCGCGGAATGAGACCGGCGACGATCGCCAGTGCGGCGATCCCGCAGAACACGCCGATCCCGGTGCCCGTGAAGCCCATGAGCCGCTGCGCGTTGCCGATGTTGTCGCGGAACGTGGTCCGCGCCTCCGAGATCGCCTTGACCAGACCGTCGTTGACCTCGTTGTAACCGGTCGCCGTGCTGATCGCGCCGTTGCCGACGGTGAGCGAGCGGGCCGCGGTGAAGTCGCCCCCGGCCAGTCGGCGTCCGACCTCCTGGTGGGCGGCCCGCCAGCGGGTCAGCGCCGACGTCACATCGTCGAGGGGGCCCGTCAGGGCCGGGTCGTCGGCATGGTTCGGCGACCGGGAGAGCGCGTCGGCGTCGTTGTGGATGCGGTCGACGGCGCGCTCGAAGTCGGTGTCGAGCTGCCCCGGATCCGAGCGCCGCACCAGCGACAGCGTCTCGGCAGACCGCGCCTGCTGGGTCAGGATCCGCATGGTGGTGAGGGTGTGCAGGGGTTCGGCGCCCGAACTCTTCGCGGTGTTCGCGGCGGCGACCGACATGAGTCCCGACACCAGCAGCCACACCGTGCCCAGGCCGAGCGCCACGAGCGCGCCGAGCAGACCGACGTTGAAGTGGCGGCGAGTGCGCCGTGCCAGGTAGCGGCCCGTGCCCGCGACCATCGCGATGATGATCACCAGGGCGACATACACGCCCCACGGCGGGACGGTCAGCGTGCGCTGCGGATCGGAGATCGCCGCCGCCCGATCCTCGTAGAGGCGCTGCGCGGCCGGAAGGATGGTGCCGAGCATCAGCGCCGACGCCTCGCTCAGATAGGCCGAGCCGACCGGGTTTCCGAGCCGGTTGTTGATCCGGGCCGTCTCGATCAGCCCCGTGTAGACGGGGATCCCGGTGGCCAGGGTGTCGAGGTCCTCGCGCGCCCGCTTGTCCCGCTCCGTCGGGGCGGTGCCGCCGTCGAGTCCGTCGGTGGCGGCGATGAGGGCGGTGCCGGCCGTCGCGATGGAGTCGGTGTACTCCGAGCGCAGTTCGGGAGATTCGCGGCCGCCGGAGATGAACGCCGAGTTCGCGGCGGCGTCCGCCACCGACAGGGAGCTGTAGAGCACCTCGGCGGCCTCGGCCTGCGGTTCGGCACGACTGACGATGTCCTCGAGGGTCGCACTGCGGTCGGTCAGCGACGCCGACGAGTACCAGCCGGTGAGCGCGCACGCGAAGACCATCGCCAGCAGCAGCATCACCAGCTTCCCCGGAGTGGTGGTGGCGTAGAAGCGGAGAGTCAGCAGCGGCGACGAGACGCGTTCCCGCGTCATCGCCGCGATCTCCCTGCGGTCGGCGATCACCTGTCGCAGTGTCGGATTCGCGAGGTCTTTCTCGGGCAGCACGGCACGGCCTGCATGAGTGAGCGCGGAGCGCACTCGAGTTACCTGGCCGGTCACGAACTGTCCCTTCGGCGATCTGTCTACAACCCTAGTCGTGACACCCGCCACCGACCGTCGGACCCGGTACGGTGAGTCTCGAATCGGTCACGGGGTGTGATCGGCGGTCGGCGCGGGAGGATCACGGGTGCGCGGAGACGGAGACGGCTGGGTCTTCGACGGCGAGGGACGGCGGTTCTGGGGTCGCCACGGTGCGGCCGGACTGCTGCTGTCGGCGCCCGTCGACGACGGCGTGGCCGTGCTCCTGCAGCATCGGGCGATCTGGTCGCACCAGGGCGGAACCTGGGGACTGCCGGGCGGGGCGCGCGATTCGCACGAGTCGGTGGAGGAGGCCGCGGTCCGCGAAGCCGGCGAGGAGGCCGGCATCGTGGCCGGAGACCTGTCGGTGGTCGAGTCGATCGTCACCCACGACGCCGGTAACGGGTGGACGTACACGACCGTCATCGCCCGCGCCGCGCATCCGGTCGCGACGGTCCGGAACGGGGAGTCGGCCGAACTGCGCTGGGTGCCCGCCGATGCGGTGGCCGACCTGCCGTTGCATCCGGGGCTGGCGGCGTCGTGGCCGGGACTGCGCACCCGGTTGGGGTGACCCGACCGGGCTGCGGGGCGTGTGCTCAGCCGGCGACGGGCGCGAGCTGGTTGGCGCCGGCGATGAGCGCGTGAACGGCGGACTCGTCACCGCGCCGGGCACGGCCGTACGACCAGCAGCGTCGCGAATCCCGTTCGCACAGAAGATATGTCGTGACCTGGCCGTCGTCGTCCTGCTGTGACAGCGAGACGATCTCGACGCCGGCACCCATGCCGTAGAGCATCTCGCTCATCGCCCCGATGGGGCCGCTGGCCGTCGCCGACAGATCGAAGTCGCGCGGACCCGCCGAGAAGCGGGCCCGGCAGACCACGGTGTCGCCCGGAGCCGCCTCGATCGAGAGATCGCGCAGGGCGAGCATCCCGTGCGGGGCGAAGGTGTCGTCGAAACGCTGCGTGGACATGGTGGCCGCCTCCCGTGGGAACCAGTGCGGCAGACGACGAGTCGGCCGCGGCTGGTCGGAACCGTGACGGCTACAGGATGTGGGGACGATCTGAATGGAACGCATCTGTGGGATTCACTTCGGTCGAAGAGTGGGTGACCGACGAGTGAGAATGTGGAGGAACGACGAACCCGCAGCGGGGGGTCGGTCGAATCAGACCCCGCTGCGGCGGGTTACAAGGAGCTTCCACGTCATGATGGAGGACAGCTTACTCACCGTCGGCGGGAAGGCAACCCCAGCCGGGAACGCAGGTCGCGGGCCGCGGCCGCGGGATCGTCGGCGCCCGTGATCGCCCGGACCACGACGATCCGCTCGGCGCCGGCCGCCGCCACCCGGGGGACGCGGGCGGCATCGATCCCGCCGATTGCGAACCACGGCGTCGACGGTCGCGCGGCGGCGGTGGCCGCCACCAGATCGAGTCCGGTCGCCGCCCGTCCCGGCTTGGTGGGGGTGCTCCAGCACGGGCCCGTGCAGAAGTAGTCGACGTCCGGGTCGGCCTCGGCGTCGCGCGCCTGGTCGACGTCGTGGGTCGAGCGCCCGATCACCACATCGGGACCGACGACGGCGCGGACGGCCGACGGCGGCAGATCGTCCTGACCGACGTGGATCACGTCGGCTCCCGCGGCCGCCGCCACGTCGGCGCGGTCGTTGACCGCCAGCAGGGCGCCCGCGTCGGCGGTCAACGTGCGGAGCTCGGCCAGCAGCGCCAGCTCCGCGCGCACGGTGAGCGTCCCCAGGGCGCGCTCCCCGGCCGACTCCTTGTCGCGCAGCTGCACGATGTCGACACCGCCGACGAGTGCCGCCCGGACGAAGTCGAGCAGGTCGCCGCGCTCGCGACGGGCGTCGGTGCACAGATACAGCCGGGCGTCGGAGAGACGGTCGAGACGGTGGGAGCGGGCGGTCATATCCGCCACGGTAGCGGTAGCATCGAGGGTGTATTCCACACGGGAGTCCGCGGGTTCGGCGGACTGAGAGTGGGCGCCGCCGGCCCTGACCGTCACACCTGATCCGGGTCATGCCGGCGAAGGGAGGCCGCGTCGTGGTGGGCGCACTCACAGTGGTCGGCGGCGGTGCCGTCGGATTGACCTGCGCGCTCGCCGCAGCCGACCGCGGGTGGTCGGTCCGGGTGATCGACGCCGGCCCGCGTCGGCGCGCGGCCGACGTCGCCGGCGGCATGCTCGGCTGCTTCGCCGAAGGCAGACCGGGCGAGGACCGGTTGCTGCAGATCGCCCGCGCATCGGTGGACGGGTGGCCGGATCTGCTCGCTCGGCTCGGCGATCCGGACCTCTCGGTCGCCGCCGACACGCTCCTGGTGGCGGCGTCGTCCGCCGACCTCGACGAGCTGACGAGGCAGGTCGACTTCCTCGCCGACCGCATCCCCGGCGGCGCGGACCGGCTGCCGCGGATGACCGCGCGGCAGCTGCGGGCCGCGGAGCCCGCACTGTCGCGGACGGTCGCCGGGGGATTCCGTGCGATCGGCGAGGGGGCCGTCGACAATCGGCGTCTCATCGCCGCACTCGACCGTGCGCTGGTCGCCGCCGGTGCGACGGTCGCCAACGGCGAGGTGACCGACCTCGACGCACTGCCCGGTGACCGGATCCTGGTGGCCGCGGGACTCGGGGTGCGACGGCTGGTGCCGTCGGTGGACGTGCGCGGTGAGAAGGGCGAGATCCTCCGGTTGGCGCGGACGTGGTGGTCGGTGCCGCCGCCCGACCACGTCGTCCGGGCGCGCTGGCACGGCCGCGTCGTCTATGTGGTTCCGCGGGCCGACGGGGTGGTCGTCGGGGCCACCCAGTACGAGGCCTTCGACGACGATGATCGGACCCCGTCGGCCGGTGGCGTGGCCGATCTCCTCGCCGATGCCGGTGAGCTGATGCCCAGCCTGCGCACCTACGAGCTGACGGAGGTCGCGGCCGGGATCCGGCCGTCGTCCCCCGACGGAATCCCGATCGTGGAGCAGATCGACGACCGGGTGATCGTGGCGGCCGGCCACGGTCGCAACGGGATCGCGCTGGCGCCCTGGACGGCGGCGCGGTTCGTCGAACTGCTCGACACCTCGGACGACTGTTGACCACACGCAGTAGGCCACCTGCAAGCCAGCCACACGCCGAACAGCCACACGCCGAACAGGCACACGCCGAACAGGCACACGCAGACAGCAAGGAGAATTCGATGGAACTGACCGTGAACGGCGACGTCGTCGTCCTCGACGAGGCGCCGACCGTGACCGGGCTGCTCGCCCACCTCGATCTGCCCGACCGCGGCGTCGCGGTCGCGGTGAACGGACTGGTGCGACCGAAGGCCGAGTGGGAGCAGCCGCTGCCCGCATACGCCGAGGTCGACGTCCTGACGGCGGTTCAGGGTGGGTGAATCAACACCGTGGCGGATCGGCGGAACCGAACTCGGGTCCCGCCTCATCATGGGAACCGGCGGCGCTCCCTCGCTGGCGGTGCTCGAGCGTGCGCTGGTGGCGTCGGGGACGGAGTTGACGACGGTCGCCATGCGTCGGGTGAGCCCCGAGCAGGGCACGGGCGTCCTCGACCTGCTCCGCCGGCTCGGGATCGGGGTGTTGCCGAACACCGCGGGGTGCCACACCACCGCGGAGGCCGTGCTCACCGCCCGGCTCGCCCGCGAGGCCGTCGAGACCGATCTGGTGAAACTCGAGGTGGTCGCCGACGACCGCACTCTGCTGCCCGACCCGCTCGAACTGGTCGACGCCGCATCGGCTCTGGTGGCCGACGGGTTCGGAGTGCTGGCCTACACGAATGACGATCCGGTGCTCGCCCTGCGCCTGCAGGACGCCGGAGTGGCCGCGGTGATGCCGCTCGGCTCGCCGATCGGGACGGGGCTGGGGATCACCAACCCGCACAACATCGAGATGATCGTCTCGCGCGCCTCGGTCCCGGTGATCCTCGACGCCGGGATCGGCACCGCCAGCGACGCGGCCCTGGCGATGGAGCTCGGGTGCGACGGCGTGCTGTTGGCGTCGGCCGTCACCCGGGCCGACGATCCGGAGACGATGGCGGCGGCGATGCGGCACGCCGTGGCCGCCGGACGCCTCGCCGCCGGGGCGGGTCGCATTCCGCGACGCTTCTGGGCGCACGCCTCCTCGCCACCCCGCTGACGCCGCCGGGAAGTGTCACGAGGTGTCGCTGGGGTGTTCGTCGGGCGTCGGTTCCCGCCCTCGACGCCATCCGCCCCGCTCCGGTGGGGCCTCGCCGAAGTGGTCGGGGTCGCCGGAGCCGTACCAGGCCACCAGGAGGGCGCCGATCGCGGCGCCCACGAATCCGACCACGGCGAGCCACCCGAGGCCGGGGTGCGCGCTGTCGCCGAGGAAGGTGACGCCGATGAGGCTGGGGGCCGCGGTCTCGCCGAAGACGACGAGCGCCGTCACACCGTTGACCGCACCCACCTGGAGGGCGACGGTCTGCACGTAGAAGCTGACGGCGCCGGCGATCGCGATCGACCACGCCGCCGGATCGGTGAGGATGGTCGCGAGGTCGAACGGGTTGAGCCCGTTGAGGACTCGGACGCCGCAGGCGATGATGCCGAACAGCAGTCCGGCGCCCGCACCGCCGATCGCGGCGGCCCATTTCCCGCCGAGGTACACCCCGGCGATCGACAGGGCGCACAGCGCCAGCGTCACCAGCAGCAGGCCCCAGTGGAACGACATGGGCGCGGTGTCGTTGGCGCCGGGGGCCGACGACACGCCCAGCAGGAACAGGGACAGGACGACGAGCCAGATCGCGACCCAGTCGCGGGTGTGCAGGTTGATCCGCAGCAGCAGCGTGCCGAGCAGGGCGGTCACCACGAGGTTCGCCGAGACGATCGACTGGGCGAGGAACAGCGGGAGGAAGCGGGCGGCGACGGCGCCGCCGGCGAATCCGGTGACCTGCATCACGGTGCCGAGGATGAAGGCGGGATCGGCGATGGTCGTGAACGTCGACGAGACCGACGGCGATGCGCTCCCGTCGAGGACCGGCTTACCGTCTTCGCGCTGTTCGACGGCCACACGGCGGGCGGCGAGCGCGCGCAGAACGGTGGAGACACCGTAGGCCACCGCAGCCATCGACGCCGCAATGATCCCGATTGCGAACAACGAAGATTCCCTCGATCAGTGTGGTGTGTGCAGTTGATAAGAGTTCAGTAAGAACACGCTACACGGGGCGGGGACCGGGTTGTCTACTCTGTTGATGTGGTCTCCGGTGCGCAGAAACATGTCCTCATCACGTTCGGCAGGTCGTTCCTGACCCTCAACCTCGCGCGGCTGCTCGCGGCGGCGGGACATCGGGTGTCGACGTGCGACAGCATGGGCATCACGGTGAGCCGCTTCTCGAACGCCGTCTCGGCGTTCCATCGGGTCAGCTCGCCGAAGTTCGAGCCGCTCCAGTACTGCCGTGACGTCGCCGACATCGTGGAGCGCGAGGGCATCGACATGGTGATCCCGATCCACGAGGAGACCGACATCCTGTCGATGATGCGCGGACTGTTCCCCGAGTCGTGCGATCTGTTCCTGTCGCCGTTCGAGATCGAGGACATGCTGCACAACAAGTTCTCCTTCCAGGTGTGCCTGGACGAGCGCGGATTCCAGACGTTGAAGTACGCGAAGGTCGCGTCGCCCGATGATGCGGCCGCCCTCGACTTCACGACGCCGTTCGCGGTCAAGCGGACGTACTCGCGGGGTTCGCAGAAGGTCTACAAGGCCTACCCGGGCGACGATCTGGGGTATCTGGAGTTCGACCCGGACAATCCGTGGATCGCCCAGGAGTGGCTGGAGGGCGACCGGTACTGCACGTACTCGGTCTGCCGCGAGGGCGAGGTGTTCGCCCATGCGACGTACCCGGTGAGCTATGCGATCGACGGGAGTTCGTGCCTGACGTTCGAGCAGGTCGATCACCAGCCGATCCTCGATTGGGTGCAGCGGTTCGCGAAGTCGGTGAACTTCACCGGCCACATGGGGCTCGACTTCATCGATCACCCCGAGCGGGGGCTCTACACCATCGAGTGCAATCCGCGCGGGACGAGCGGGATCATGATGTTCACCCGCGAGGATCGCGTCGACCGCGCGTTCTTCGGGGAGAACACCGAGATCATCCATCCGCCGATGGGTCGGGTGCGGATGATCGGCATCGGGATGGCGTTGTACGGCTGGCGTAAGAAGTCGTTGCCCGGCAACAGTTTCCGTCGCTTCTGGAAGGACTTTCGGGCGGCGAGCGATGTGATCTACGATCCGCTCGACAGGAAGCCGGCCGCGATGTTGATCCCGGCGTACGGGGGGATCCTGGCGCAGGGCGTCAAGTACCGCGTCGGCTTGGCCGAGGCGTTCATGCACGACCACGAGTGGGACGGCCACAAGATCTGACGGCCCCGGGGCGGTGGTGTCAGTCGTCGTCGGTCGCGGCCTCGCGCTGTGCGGCGCGGCGGGCGGCGATGCGGCCCCAGACCACGGCGCCGATCGCACCGGCGGCGCCGCCCGCCACCGGGGCGGCGATGGTGTCTCCGGGCCACACCGACTGCATGACGGCGGCGATCATGGAGACCGCGCACCCGCCGAAGTAGAGGCCGGTGAGGGTGGCGCGCAGGGCCGAGGCGCCGCCGAAGGCGAGCCGCTGGGCGTCGACGTCTCGGGCGCTGCAGTACCGCTGCCATTCGAGGGTCGGAACGAGCAGGCAGACGAAGAGTGCGACGGTGACCCAGACGGGCACGAACCAGGCGGCGATCGCGGCGAGGGTCCACAGCGCGACGGTGGCGAGGACGAAGACGTAGGCGTAGGCCTCGAGCATCACCGATCGTTCGCGTTCGTCGCCCCAGGCCTCGCTGGACTCACCGAGCAGCAGGGCGGGCAGGGTGGTTCGGCGTGCGGACATCTCACTTCTCCTCGGGTAGGGGGAACAGGTCCTCGACGGTGCTGTCCAGGGTCCGGGCGATGCGGAGTGCGAGGTGGACCGACGGGGAGTAGTCGCCGCGTTCGAGCGACACGATGGTCTGGCGGCTGACGCCCGTCGCGTGGGCCAGATCGGCCTGGCGCAGGCCGGCTGCGGTGCGTGCGGCGCGGACCGGGGAGGGGACGGCGGACATGAATGAAGTCAAGCGCACTTGTCACCGCCGTGTCAAGCGGACTTGACTCACCGGGTGGGTGTGACGACCTCTCGGCAGAAGTCGACGAGCAGCGCTGAGGCGCGGCGGTCCGCGTCGAGCATGAGCCCGCCGTGAGCCAGCCCTTCGACGACGTGGAACCGGGCGTCGGCCATCTCGCCCGCGGCGCGGCGTCCCCCGGCGGGCGGGAAGAAGACGTCGTTCTCGTAGGCCACCACCAGCGTGGGGACGTCGATCCCGGCGAGCCGATCGACGGTCGGCTCGCCGCGGACGATCCAGTCGTACGACGCCTCGATCTGACCGCGCCGCCCGTCCGGAGACGCCCACACGCTCTCGCCGCGCGTCGTCATCGTCCGCCATGCGCGGACCGTCGCGTCGTCGGTGAGCATCGACGGGTGCAGGGTGGTGGTGAGCTGCTCGAACATCGCGACCGGTTCGGGGATCTCGCCGAGCCGGTCGAGGAGGTCGAGCTGCATTCGACCGACCAGCTCGCCGATCGACGACGACCGCAGTCCGCCGAGCATCGCGGTGGCGCGCACACCGGGCCACGACGTGGCGAGCGCCTGCGTCACGTAACAGCCCATCGAGTAGCCGACGAGGATCGCGTCGTCGACGGCGAAGTGCGCGAGGACCGCGCGCGCATCGGCGGCCAACTGCTCGATCGAGTACGGGGGCGGCGGAGCCGACGACGGCGCGAGCCCCCGCGCGGTGTGGGTGATGACCGAGAATCCGGCGTCGCGCAGCGCATCGGGGAGACCGCTGAACTGCCAGGCGCCGGCCGGCATCCCGAGACCCGCGCTGAGAAACACCGCGGGACCCTCGCCGGTGCGGGTGGCGGCGATCCGCGCCCCCGCCGGACTCTCGACGAACTCCGGTTCGGGGGCGGACTCGTGGCGACTCACAGTGCCCGACTCTACTGGTCCCCGCCCGCAGTCACCGGCTTGTCGGCTGAACGCGGGGCCGACCCGCCGACGGGGCGCTACCGTCCAGGGTGTGAGTGCTCTGGGTGACCTGCTGGATCGGGACGCGATCGCACTCGACGTCTCGGTCGACGACTGGCGTGCGGCCATCACGGCGGTCGGCGACCTGCTGGTGGCGACCGGTGTCACGACCGCGGAGTACACGCGGCAGATGATCGCGAGCGTCGAGGAGAAGGGCCCCTACATCGTGATCGCGCCCGGCTTCGCGTTCGCCCACGCCCGGCCGTCGCCGGCCGTCCGGAGGACCGGGATGTCGTGGATCCGGCTCGCGCGACCCGTCGCCTTCGGGCACCCCCGCAACGATCCCGTCGACCTCGTCGTCGCCCTGGCGGCCACCGATGCGTCGGCGCACACGCGGGCGATGGCCGACCTCGCCCGCGTGATCGGCGACGCCGACCGGCGCGACGCCCTCGACACCGTCCCGACCGCCGACGACGTCCTCGCGGTGCTCGCCGGCCGGACGGCCGCCGCACCCGAACCGGAGGCGCGGACGGCCACGAACCTGATCCTCACCGTCTGCGGCAACGGTCTGGGCACCAGTCTGTTCCTCAAGAACACCCTCGAGCAGGTCCTCGACCGCTGGGGGTGGTCGCCGTTCATCACCGTCGAGGCGACCGACACCATCTCGGCGAAGGGCAGGGCCAAGGACGCCGATCTGATCCTCACCTCCGGGGAGATCGCCCGCACCCTCGGCGATGTCGGCATCCCGGTCACGGTGGTCGAGAACTTCACCAGCACCGCCGAGGTCGACGCGGCGCTGCGCGCGAACTACGACGTCTGAAACGAGGACCCATGAACTGGTTGGTCGCGGCCGCGGAGTTCGTCGTCAACGAGATCCTCTCGGTGCCCGCCTATCTGATCGGCATCATCACCGCCGTCGGCCTGATCGCGTTGCGCAAGACGGTCGGCCAGGTGATCGGCGGCGCACTCAAAGCGACCCTGGGGTTCCTGCTGATCGGTGCGGGCGCCACCCTGGTCGTCGCGTCGTTGGAGCCGCTCGGCGTGATGCTCCAGGGCGCCACCGGCGCGCACGGTGTGGTCCCCACCAACGAGGCGATCGTCGGGATCGCGCAGAACTGGTACGGCGCGCAGGTGGCGTGGTTGATGATCCTCGGTTTCGTCATCAGCCTCCTCCTGGCGCGGTTCACCTCGCTGCGGTACGTGTTCCTCACCGGTCACCACACGCTGTTCATGGCGACCCTGTTGACGATCGTGCTCGCGACCAGCGGACTGAACGCCGTCACCGTGGTGGTCGCCGGCGGCGTCCTGTTGGGCGTGGTGATGGTGGCCCTGCCGGCCATCGCCCAACCGTGGACCTGGCGGATCACCGGCGACGACTCGATCGCCATCGGACACTTCGGGACGCTCGGCTACGTCGTCTCCGGGGTGGTCGGGCGGTTTGCGGGCGGTCGGCGCAGCCGATCGACGGAGGATCTGCGGCTGCCGGAGTCGCTGCGCTTCCTCCGCGACTCGATGGTCGCGACCGCGCTGTCGATGGTGCTCATGTACACGGTCGTCTCCCTGGTGTACGTGGGTCGCGTCGGCGGCGACGAGGCGTTCGCCGCGTATGCGGGCGACGACGGGTCGGGCGCCGCATCGGGGATGGGGAACTTCCTCATGCAGGGCGTCACGCAGGGGTTGGGCTTCGGCGTGGCCGTCGCGGTGATCCTGTTCGGCGTCCGCACGATCCTCGGTGAGCTGGTGCCCGCGTTCCAGGGCATCGCGGCGCGGGTGGTCCCCGGCGCGGTTCCCGCGCTCGACGCGCCGATCGTGTTCCCGTACGCGCAGAACGCGGTGCTGATCGGCTTCATCTCCAGCTTCGTCGCCGGGCTGGCGGGGCTCGCGGTCCTCACCCTGTGGCTCGGGCCGACGTTCGGCTGGGCGCTGGTGCTGCCGGGGCTCGTCCCGCACTTCTTCACCGGCGGCGCCGCCGGCGTCTACGGCAATGCGACCGGCGGGCGTCGCGGTGCCGTCGTCGGCGCGTTCGCGAACGGTCTGCTGATCACCTTCCTGCCCGCACTGCTGCTTGGAGTGCTCGGCAGCTTCGGCGACGAGAACACGACGTTCGGCGACACCGACTTCGGCTGGTACGGCATCCTTCTCGGCAATGCGGGCAAGATCGGCGGCGTCTGGGGCGTGGTGGTCATGCTGGTGATCGGCGCCGCCCTCCTCGGGGTGGCCGTCCTCGTCCAGAAGCGTCTGGTCGACCCGGGCTGGGATCCGTCGCCGGGCCGCGAGGCCGCCGCCCCCGCGGCCCCACCGCAGGGTGCGACGACCCGCGGCTACGCGAAGATCCCGCCGCCCGCCGGGGCGCCCCCGCCGCCCCCGCCGCCGGCGGGCTGAGCGGCGCCGGACCCCGGCCCGTCGCGAGCGGGGACGGCGGTCAGGCGGATTCGAGGATCATCGTGACCGCCATACCGCTGCCCGCGCAGATCGAGACGAGGGCCCGCGACGACGGGGTGCCGGCCAGGAGTTTGGCCACCGTCGCGACGATCCGGCCACCGGTGGCGCCGAACGGGTGACCGGTCGCCAGCGACCCGCCGCGCACGTTGAGTCGGGTGCGGTCGATCTCGCCGAGCGGCTCGTCGCGGCCGAGGTGAGTGCGACAGAACTCCGCGTCGTTCCAGGCGGCGAGCGTCGAGAGGACCTGGGAGGCGAACGCCTCGTGGATCTCGTAGAAGTCGAAGTCGCCCAGCCCCAGACCGTTGCGGGCGAGCAGTTCGCCGACCGCGTAGACCGGCGCCATGAGGACGCCCTGCGTCTTGGGGTCGCCGTCCACGTAGTCGACGGCCCAGCTCTGGGCGTCGACCACGCGCGCCAGCGGCGTCAGACCGCGCCGCTGCGCCCACTGCCCGGTGCCCATCAGCACCGACGACGCACCGTCGGTGAGGGTGGTGGAGTTCGCGGGCGTCATCGTGCCGTCGGGGCCGCCGAAGCACGGGGCCAGACCGGCGACCCGCTCCGCGGTGAGGCCGCGGCGCAGATTGTCGTCCTCGGTGAGCCCGCCGAACGGGGTGACGAGGTCGTCGAAGAACCCGTCGTCGTAGGCGCGCGCCAGGTTGGCGTGCGAGTCGAGGGCGATCACGTCCTGGTCTTCGCGGGTGACGCCCCACGCCTCGCCGGTCACCGCCTGTGCGGCGCCCGGGACCAGGCGGGTGCGGCGTTCGGCCGGGCTCGGGATGTCGAAGTCGAGCGACAGCGGGATCTGCGCGGCCTCGCGGAGGCGGTCGGTCAGGTTCCGCGCGGCGTTCACGCGGACCAGCCGGTTGCGCAGCCGCGGGCCGAATCCGATCGGCGGATCGGAGGTGGTGTCGGCTCCGCAGGCCACGCCCGATTCGATCTGCCCGCAGGCGATCTTGTTGGCGATGTGGACCACGGCCTGCCCGCCGGTGGCGCACTGCTGCTGGACGTCGACCGTCGGCGTCGAGCGGGCGATCGCGGTGTCCAGGAGGCTCTCGCGGGTGAGACTGTGATCGCGCGCCAACTTCACCACGGCGCCGCCGGCGACCTCGCCCAACCGTGTCTCGTGCAGCCCGTAACGGTCGACGAGCCCGGTGAGGGTCGCGGTGAGCATGCTCTGGTTGGTTTCGCCGAGGTATGCGCCGTTGGAGCGGGCGAACGGGATGCGGTTGCCGCCCAGGACGTACACGGCCTGGAGTTCACGAGGGGACATGCCAGAAAGCTACCATCGGTCGATGTAATGGTCGGTGATGCGGGCCCTTCGGTCGATGAGGCCGGCCGCCCGGCGTCGGTAGTCTCGCCTCATGGGTGTCCAGAACGCCGGGAGCGTGCCACTGCGACGACTGCTCGCGGGAACGCTGCTCGTCCTCGCCGGACTGAGCTATGCGTCGTGGACGCTCGACGGCGTCCTGCACTCCGGGCTCGACCCGATGCACAGCATGCTGTCGGAACTGAGCAGCGCACGGATGCCCGACCGGATGGTGTACGTCGTCGGCGACGTGGTGACCGGCTCCTGCGCGCTCGTCGCGGCCCTGACCCTGCTGGCGCCGCGGCGGATCGTGCGGAACCGGATCGCCGTCACGGCGGTGGCCGCCGTCGGTGTCTTCGGCGCGGCGACGATCGCCGACGCGCTCCTGCCGCTCGAGTGCATCCCCGGCCGCGACGCCGACTGCCCGGCGCAACCGCGCGGCGTCATCCCGCAGTTGCACAGCCTGCACGCACTGACCAGCTCGGTGGCGGTGTCGGCGATGTTCGTCGCGATGGTCGCCGCCTCGCTGGCCGCCGTCCGGCACGCGGACTGGCCGTGGATGCGCCGCGGCGGAATGCTGCTGTTCGCCGTCGTCGTGCTGGCGACCGCATGGTTCCTCGGCGCCGACCGACTCGGCGGCGACTACCGGCTCGGACTCGCGCAACGCATCCAGGTGACCGGGATGAGCCTGTGGACCGCCTACTGGGGACTGGCGATCATCGCCTGGCGGCCCGACCCGACGCCCGATGCGAGCGACCCGGGTGCCGGATCCGACGCCGCCGGCCCGGAACCGGTCAGCGGCGGAACACCGTCGTGAACGCCGCCGTCGACCCGGTGCGGTCGGCGGCCACCTCGTGCGCTTCGAGCCGCACCGACGACGCATCGATGTCGAGCGTCATGAAACCGCGGTCGCGGAGGTTCTCGTACTTGGCGGGGAACCGCTTGCTCGACGGCTTGTTCACCGTCTTGGCCGCCGCACCCGACACGATCTGCCGCGTGCCCTTCAATCCGGCGACCGTGCCGAGGACCTGCTGACTGTGGTCGTGGCCCGACAGCAGGAACTGCGCACGGCCGGCGACGTGCCGTTCGATGAAGTCCTTGAGCGGTTTGCCGCTCAGCGGGTCGGGCAGGCCGTCGAAGTCGCCGGCCGGACCGTGCGGGCCGTTGTTCGCGTACGGGTGGTGGGTGCACACGAACTTCCACGGCGCCGTCGACGCCGCCAGACCGCGGTCGAGCCACCGGGCCTGGCGGGTCATGTAGTGCCCGCCCGGCTCCCACTCGGGAGACAGGAACGGCGGAATGTAGGCGGCCAGCGGGTTCACATCGATGACGAAGAAGTCGGCGACACCCAGCGACACCGAGTAGTAGCGGGCGGGCATGTACCAGCGGCGCGACCGCCGGTGATAGGCCACCTCGGCGTCCCCGCGCAGCAGCCAGCCGCCGTCGCCGGGGAAGATCGCGGTGTTGTCGTGATTGCCGAGGGCCATCAGCCACGGGAAGTCGAGGCCCGCGTTGGGCTTCTCGAACTTGGTGCGGAACTGGACGTCGTCGGGTCCCTGCGGGCCGGCCTCGTAGATGTTGTCGCCGAGGCCGACGGCGATGTCGAACGGGTCGGCGGCATGGAGTCTGCGGGCCGCGGCGGTGACGGCGTACTGCGGTTTCTCGCCGGTGCCGGCGTCGCCGGTGACGAGGACGCGCAGTCGGGACGAGTCGGCTGCGGGCAGCGGGTGGCGTTTCGCGGCGGCCGCCGAACCGGGCCGGACGACGCCGACGGCGGCGGCACCGGCCGCGGCGGCGGCGCCGGCCAGGAACGACCGTCGTCGGACGCCCCGGTGCGGCGTGTCGGAGGTGGGATTGGCGGGGGAGGGTGTGCCGGTCGGGGAGTCCGGCTGGGAGCTGTTGTCGATCACGGCAGGGATGATCCCATGCCGAGGTGAACGGAGTCGGTCGACTCGGGAGATTCGCGGCAATCCGCCGGTCGCCGGGCGTTCACCGATCGGTAACCGGACTGTGGAACTGTTTCTCGCGATGTCTGACAACGCCTCCCTCCCCGAATCCGTCCCTTCGTTCCCCGACCCCGACCGGTCCGACCCCGACCGGTCCGACCCCGACCGGTCCGACCCCGACCGGTCCGACCCCGATCGGTCCGACACAGCCGGACTGTCGCGCCGCACCTTCATGGGCGCGGCGGGCGCCGGCGCCCTCGCGGCCGCCGTCCCCGCGACGCTCGCCGCCGGATCGCTGTCGGCCGGCGCGGCGCACGCCGACCGCCCGCGGCGCGGCGCCTTCGCGCACGGCGTGGCCTCCGGTGACCCGCTGCCCGACGGCGTCATCCTGTGGACCCGCGTGACCCCGTCCCCCGACGCTCGACCCGGGTCGGGGCGCGGCGCCCCCTCCACCGTCGTGTGGGAGGTCGCCGACGACCGCGGCTTCGCGACGGTGGTGGCCTCCGGCACCGTGCGCACCGACGCCTCCCGCGACCACACGGTGAAGGTCGACGCCCGCGGCCTGGGCGCCGCGACCGACTACTGGTACCGGTTCCGCGTCACCGACGGCCCCGCCGCGGGCGCCGTCTCCCCGACGGGCCGCACCCGCACCGCCCCCGCCACCGACGCCGACATCCGGTCGGCCCGCTTCGGCGTCGTCAGCTGCGCCAACTGGGAGGCCGGCTACTTCGCCGCCTACCGGCACCTCGCCGAGCGCGACGACCTCGACGCCGTCATCCACCTCGGCGACTACATCTACGAGTACGGCGCCGGCGAGTACGGCGGGAAGAACGGTCCGGTCCGCACCCATCGCCCCGCGAACGACATCGTCTCCCTCGCCGACTACCGGATCCGCCACGGCCAGTACAAGACCGACCCCGACCTGGCGCTCCTGCACGCCCGACACCCGTTCATCGTCACGTGGGACGACCACGAGACCGCCGACAACTCCTACCGGTCGGGCGCCAACAACCACGACCCCGTGACGCAGGGATCGTGGCGGGTCCGCAAAGCCAACGCCGACAAGGCGTACTACGAGTGGATGCCGGTGCGGCCCGTCGTGTCGGACACGAACCGACACCTGTACCGGCGCCTCCGCTACGGCACCCTCATGGAACTGTCGATGCTCGACCTGCGGACCTACCGCGACCAAGAGGTCTCACAGTTCAGCAAGCGCATCGACTCCGACAAGACCACCATCACCGGTCGCGCCCAGATGCAGTGGCTCACCGGCGGCATCACCACGTCGACGACCCGGTGGCAGATCATCGGCAACTCGGTGATGATCAGCCCGCTGTTGATCCCGCCGCTCGACCCGGACACCACCGGCGCCCTCACCGACATCCTCGGGATCCCGGCCAACGGCATCCCGGCCAACGCCGACCAGTGGGACGGTTACACCCGCGACCGCGAACGGCTCCTGAAGGCCGCCGACGCCGCCGGGAAGAAGAACGTCGTGTTCATCACCGGCGACATCCACATGTCGTGGGCCAACGAGATCCCGCGCAAACCGGCGTCCTACCCGGCGGCGGGCACCCTGGGCACCGAATTCGTCGTGACGTCGGTGACGTCGAACAACCTCGACGACATGGTGAAGATCCCCGAGCACACGGTGAGCGATGCGGCGTCGACCGCGATCCGCGCCGCCAACTCCCACGCCCGGTGGGTCGACACCGACGCGCACGGGTACGCGGTGCTGACGGTCGACTCCGCCGCCGCCCAGATGGACTGGTACTTCGTCCGCGATCGGACGCGGCGGCGCACCGGCGCCTACCACGCGCAGTCGTGGCGGGTCGGCTCCGGGACACGACGGCTCACCAAGGTGTCCCGGCCGGCGCGCTGAGCGGTCCCGACCGGGCCCTCCCGGCGGGCGGGTGCGAGACAATCGGACATCGCGGCGCCCGACCTCCGGGTGCGGGAGGGAGTTCGATGTCGGGTTCGGGTGCCGGGGCGGCGCCGGGAGATCTGCTCGTCGCGGGCGACACCTGCTGGCGTGTGGGACGGGCCGACCGGGTCGCGGTGATCGTCGACGCGGCGGACTACTTCGCGCACGCCCGGGCGGCCCTGCTGCGGGCCCGCCGGCGGGTGCTGATGATCGGCTGGGACTTCGACACCAGGATCCGGCTCGACCCGTCCGCCGACCCCGCCGAGGGGCCCGACGTGCTCGGCGATCTGCTCGCCCACCTCACCCGGACGCGTCCGGAGTTGGAGATCCGCGTCCTGCGCTGGAGCGTCGGAGCGCTCACCGGGTTGGCGCGCGGCATGCTGCCGCCCGCCGTGCAGGACCTGGCGGCGGGCGACCGCCTGCACTACCGCGTCGACGCCGCGCACCCGTTCTCGTCGTCGCATCATCAGAAGATCGTGGTGATCGACGACGAGTTCGCGTTCTGCGGCGGCATCGACATGACCGTGGACCGCTGGGACACCTCCGATCACCTCCCGACCCATGCCGGACGGGTCACGCCGACCGGGCGTGCGTACGGGCCGTGGCACGATGCGACGGTCGCGCTCGACGGCGCGGCGGCGCGGATCGTCGCCGACGTGGCGCGCGACCGGTGGGAGGACGCCACCGGCGAGCGGCTGGCACCGGTCGGGACGCGCGGCGACCCGGCGTGGCCGCCGACGTTGACTCCCGACTTCGCCGGATGCCGCGTCGGGGTGTCGCGGACCCTGCCGGAGTACGCCGGCCGCGCGGCCGTCAGCGAGATCCGGGAACTGTATCTGGCGGCCATCGCGACGGCCCGTGACCTGCTCTACATCGAGAGTCAGTACCTCGCGTCCCGCGACATCGCGTACGCGCTGGCGCGGCGGCTGGCCGAAGACGACGGCCCCGAAGTGGTCGTCGTCCTGCCGCGGCACGCCGACGGCCACATCGAGCGCAGGTCGATGGACGGTGCCCGCCACCGGTTGCTGCGGCTGCTGTGGCAGGCCGACGTCCACGGTCGGTTCCACGCGTACCACCCGGTGACCGCCGACGGCGGGCCGATTTACGTGCACGCGAAGGTCGTCATCGTCGACGATCGGGTGCTGCGCGTCGGATCGTCGAACCTCAACAATCGGTCGCTGGGTTTCGACAGTGAATGCGATGTGACGATCGACGCCGATGCGACGCCGGAACACGCGAGCCGGATCCGTGCGAGCGTCGCGGGGATCCGACACCGGCTGGTGGCCGAGCACGTGGGGGCCGACCCCGCGTCCGTCGCGGCGGCGTTCGCCGAGCGGGGATCGTTGGCCGGGGCCATCGCGTCGCTCACCGGACCGGGGCGGGGGCTGCGATTGTTCGACCGGGAGTCGACTGACGACGAGGACTCGGTGCTGGCCGAGGACGAGCTCCTCGATCCCGAGCGCGTGGGTGAGCTCACGGCCGACCGTGTCTATCGGCGTCTTCGCCGGCAGGCGCGTCGAGTGGAGCTCGTGACCCGCGAGCGGCTGCGTCGACGCCGATCGCACCGGCCCGGGTGATCGCGCCGGCGGAAACGACGCGGCCCTGTCTATCAAAGTGATATCATTTCGATAGTCTGGTCGGATCGTCCGGCCGGGGGGATGGGAGGAGACCTCATGGAGTTCCGACAAGCGTGGCGGGCCAACGGATTCACGGTGGCGGCCGGATCGCTGCTGGTGCTGGTGGTGTGCATCGTCGGCGGGGTCGCGAGCGTCGCCGGTATGGCGAACGGTGCGTCACCGGCTCTGGCGGTCGTGACGGTGCTCGCCGTGATCGTCGGTGTGGCCGCTCTGATGATGCTCACCGGGCTCACGGTCGTGAGCCCCAATGAGGCCAAGGTGGTCCAGTTCTTCGGACGGTATGTGGGTTCGCTGAGCGACTCGGGGTTCTTCGCGGTGATGCCGTTGACCGATCGCCGCACCATCACGTTGCGCATCCGGAACTTCGAGACCCAGAAGTTGAAGGTCAACGACGCCGACGGCAATCCGGTGGAGATCGCCGCGGTCGTCGTCTACCGGGTGGTCGACAGTTTCAAGGCCGCGTTCGCCGTCGACGATTACGAGGAGTACGTCGAGACGCAGTCGGAGGCCGCGGTGCGGCATCTGGCGACGTCGTACCCGTACGATTCGCATTCCGAGGTGGGGGTGAGTCTGCGGGACGGTGCGCAGATCGCGGAGGAGTTGACCGAGGAGTTGCGCGAGCGGACGCAGCTCGCGGGCATCGAGGTGATCGAGGCGCGGATCACGCATCTGGCGTATGCGCCGGAGATCGCGCAGGCGATGCTGGTTCGGCAGCAGGCCGCGCAGGTGGTCGCCGCGCGCAAGCAGATCGTGGAGGGCGCCGTCGGCATGGTCGGCCTCGCGCTCGACCGTCTCTCGGAGCAGGGGGTCGTGGAGCTCGACGAGGAGCGCCGCGCCGGGATGGTCTCCAACCTGCTGGTCGTTCTGTGCGGTGATCGGGCCACGCAGCCGGTGGTCAACGCCGGATCCCTGTACGCGTAGTCGGGCGCGTGTCGTGATGAGCTACCCGTCGTGACCGGCGACGATGCGCCCTCCCGTCCGGTGAAGCGGCCACCCAAGAAGGTCCTCCTGCGGCTCGACCCCGCCGTCCACGAGGCCGTGGCGAAATGGGCGGCCGACGACCTGCGCAGCATCAACGGTCAACTCGAATACGCGCTGCGGCTGGCCCTCAAGCAAGCGGGCCGCGAACCCCGGTGATCGTGTGGAGCCGGCGACGGGAATCGAACCCGCACTCTCAGCTTGGGAAGCTGATGTTCTACCACTAAACTACGCCGGCATCGCGAGGCGACTCGCGCATCACGAGACTAGCAAACGGCGGCGCCGCCGGCCGCACCGAGGACCCGGTGCACCGCGACCGTGTCGACCGGTGACCGCCGGCGAAACACCGTACGAGCGGGTGTGAACTGGCTAGGGTCACAACCATGTTCGGTGTCACCACCGCTGTTCGCGGTACCCCGCCGTGGCTCAGGGCGTCTGTCGGAATCGCTGTCCTCGCGGTCCTCGCGGCGCTCACGTCGGCGCCGGTCGCCGACGCGAAGTCCGGTGGCCTGCCGAGCGGGTTCCTGTGGGGTGTCGCCTCGTCCGGATTCCAGTCCGAGGGGAGTTCCCCGGACAGCAACTGGACGCGGTACATCGCGCAGGGCAGGACCGACGAACCGATCGGAACCTCGGTGGACTTCCGCCATCGCTACGCCTCCGACATCGCGCTCGCCGAGAAGCTCGGTGCGAAGGTGTATCGCATTGGCATCGAATGGGCTCGGGTCGAGAAGAGGCCGGGAGAGCTGGACGCCCGTGCCCTCGACTACTACGACTCGTTGATCGAGACGATCGTCGACGCGGGCATGCGGCCGATGATCACCCTCGACCACTGGGTGTACCCGGGGTGGATCGCTGCGCGAGGCGGATGGAGGGACCCGCGGACACTGCAGTCGTGGCTCGCGTACAACCGCGTGATCGTCGAGCGCTACGCCCCGTACCACCCGCTGTGGATCACCATCAACGAACCGAGCACCTATGTGCTCAAAGAAGTCCAGCACGGCGGGCTGCCCGCCGCGGATGCGCCGATGATGTTCGATCGGCTCGTCCGGGCGCACAAGGCGATCTACCGCTTCATCCACCGCAGGGATCCGGGTGCGCAGGTGAGCTCGAACGTCGCGTATGTCCCGACCGCGGAACCGCTTCTCGACACCCTGTTCCAGGACCGCGTACGCGATCAGCTCGACTTCGTCGGGCTCGATTACTACTACTCGATCTCGCCGACCGACCTGACCGCGATCCACGCCGGGGCGGACGAATTCTGGAAGGCGACGGTCGCCGCCGACGGCGTCTTCTATGCGCTGCGCGACATGAGTCGCCGCTTTCCCGGAAAGCCGCTGTACATCGTCGAGTCGGGGATGGCCACGAAGAACGGTCACCTCCGACCCGACCGGTATCGGCGCGCCGACCACCTTCGGGACCTCGTCTACTGGGTCCAGAAGGCTCGCGACACCGGTGTCCCGGTGCTGGGGATGAACTACTGGAGCCTCACCGACAACTACGAATGGGGCAGTTACACACCGCGTTTCGGGTTGTACACGGTGGACGTGACGACTGATCCGACCCTGCGCCGCACACCGACGCCCGCGGTGCCCGCATTCCGGAAGATCATCGCCGACAACGGCGTGGGACGAGATTATCGTCCGACGCGGCCGCCGACGTTCTGCTCACTCGTCGCGGCCCCGACGAGCTGTGTGCAACCCGCGCGCTGAGGCGCGCAGATGATCGTCCCCGTGAGGGGCCGCCTCGGACGTATTGCCCGCGGTGAGTGCTCACGGGGACGATCCTGCGGGGATGCTGGTTCAGCGGCGGGGTGCGGGCGCCACGACGTCGAAGATCCCCGGCTGGCCGGCGGCATAGCGGCGGTCGTCGTCGGCGCGGATGGCCGCCGTGATCTTGGGGGGTGAGTAGTCCGGCAACCAGCACGGAGACTCGTGCACACCCGCCCGTTCGACCAGCGCGTTCACGGCTCGTCGGGCGGTTTCCATCGCCCCGTCCTGATTGTCGATGAACGTCGAGCTCTGCGTCGATCCGCCCGCCAGGAACAGGTTGGGGATCGCCCCGTGCTGTTGCGGCCTCGGCTTGTTCGACCAATTGCCCAACGCATCCCCGGCACGGGTCGCATTGATCACCCAGCGGCCCTTCCATTCGAGAGTGGTGTGCGGTGTCCAGCCGACGAAATTGTCGCCGCGGAACGCCTTCCGCATCCCCGCGTACCGGCTGAGGAACTCCTTCAGCTCGGCGATCGTCTGCTCCCTGGTCAACTGCATCATCGGCTTCCCGAACAGGATGCCCGGGGTGTGGAACAGCGACGTCGAGAAGATCTCGATGTCCAGGCCGCCGCCGGCCCGGCCGTCCCCGTAGTGGCGCAGATTCCTGTTCCAGATCGCGTTGACCCCGCCGAGAAACGTGTACCAGCCCTTGGCCGGATGCACGGGGCCCGCCGTGAGATCCAGATCTCGGAAGAAGAACTGGAATCCGGTCTCGTACGCGGGCACCACATTCCACGCCTTCGCGAGATTGCGGTCGGCCGACACCATCTGCCGGGAGAACACCTTCTGCATGTTCAACCCCGGAATGGCCGTGAGGAAGTGGTCCGCCGCCACCGGGACCGACCTGCCGCGCGGATCACGCACCGTGGCGCCGACGATCCGGCCGCGATCCATCGTGAATCCGGTCAGGCGGTGCTTCATCTTGAACTCGATACGACCCAGCGAGTGCATGTGGCGCGCCCACGGGTCGAACCACACCTCGGTCTCCGGCCCGTCGAGGGTGATGCCGAAGGGCAGTGCCGACGACGCCTTGGTGTTCAGGCCCCAGTAGTAGCCCTCGCGGCCGTCGAGCATCCGCAGCACCGGGTCGGCGTAGAAGGTCTTCAACGCATCGGCGGAGCCGCCCTGTCCCTCCGCATCGCTGCCGAGAACGTGCTCGATCAGCCACACCAACTCCGCGGCGTTCTCCGACATCCGATCGGTCCGGAAGTACCGGCGCAGGGTCATCTTGTCCAACTGTCCCTTGCAGCGTCGCGGACCGGCGACGATCCATGACGCGAACTTGCTGGCCAAGAGGGCGGCGTCGGCGGGGGTGTACTTGCCGATCTGCTGCAACGCCGTGAGCATCACCTCCGGATAGCGTTCGGGCGGAATCCCGCGGAGCGTCGTCGGCGTGACCGGCGTCGGCACCATGAGCTGCGTGTAGCCGACGGTCGCCGGCGCGTACCGCCCCTGGCTGGCGGCGCGGACGCTCGGGTTCTGCGGGATCAGCGCAGTGTGATCGAAGACCGTGCCGCCGTGCCCGTCGGGGATGTCCTTGAGGACTCCCGGGAGGATGGCGTAGCTGGGCAGGACGAAGTGCTGGGCGCTCATCTCGAACGGTGCGTCGACACCCGACCCGCGCGGGTTCATCCACGCCCGCACCATGCCGCCCAGATGATCGTTCTCGTCATACAGGGTCACGGTGAAACCGCGTTTCACCAGCTGGTGGGCGGCCTCCATCCCTCCCGGGCCGCCGCCGAACACGGCGACCCGACGCCCCTTGGACGGGTCGGCGCCCGACCGTCCGGGGCCGAGGAGCGCCGAGACGGGACCGAGCACGGCCGCGGCCGCGATGCCGCCGCCCATCCCGGTCAGCACCTGCCGTCGGGACATCTCCGGGCCCCATGACGGTCGTGGTGAGCCGCCGCGATCTCCCTGCGACACCGTGGTCCTGCCTGCTTCGGTCATTCTCGTGCTCCCTTATTTCGTGCGGAGTTTGAACTGCGCCCACCGCGGGTGCTCGTAGGTGCCGAACGACCCGGGGACCGTGTGGACGGGGACTTCGGTGAAGTCGAGCAGTCCTGCGCCGACGTAGCCGGTGTAGTCCGGGTAGAACGTTTTGGAGAAGTGGTACGGCTGGCCGGGCGCGCACGTCACG
Source organism: Gordonia shandongensis DSM 45094 (assembly GCF_000423025.1). Classification (GTDB taxonomy): domain Bacteria; phylum Actinomycetota; class Actinomycetes; order Mycobacteriales; family Mycobacteriaceae; genus Gordonia; species Gordonia shandongensis. Next base: position 489,073 of record NZ_AUHE01000001.1, on the reverse strand, counting down.
GTGATCGACTTGGGGATCGTGAACGGCGTGAACGGCGGCGTGATGGGGCCGATGATGCCCTGGCCGTAGCGGTACTTCTCGAAGGCGAGCGTGGACTTGGAGCAGATCCTGGTGCCGCCCTTGTCCTTGGGGCGCGCGTCGATCAGCGGCCCCGAGTAGCGGCCCTGATGGTTGATGATCCCGTAGAACTCACTGGCCCCGCCGTCGGGTTCCATCACCGGCGAGTACTCCCAGCCGCTCCAGTTGGTGAACGGGTTGAGGCCGGAGTCGAATGCGCTGCCGACGATCCGCATCCGCCAGTAGCCGACCCGCCAGCCGTTGACGTCGATCCGCCTGCCCGCGAGGTTGAGGGAACCGTGCGCGGCGCTGTTCACCACGATCTCGTCCATGAGCGAGTCGGTCTGCGGGTTGCCGCCGACCTGGATGACACCGTGTGAGCCCGGGACGGGGTCGGTGGCGGTGAAGTGTGCGGACGCCAGCGGGGACTGGGCGTCGACGGCCCAGCTGTTGGAGGCGGGTCGGTAGTTGAAGTTCAGTCCCGGGCTGCGCATCCCGGGTTTCCCGTCGGCCGTGGCCCACGTCGCCGACAGGCCGAGGGGCAGGCCCTTGTTGAAGGAGATGATCCCGTTGAGGAACGGGAACTGCGGTCGGGGCGAGTTGGCCCAGTCGATGAGTCCCCACACGACGGGGCCGCCGCGGCCGACGGCGCGCGGGCCCCAGAAGGGTTCCGCCTCGACCAGCGTGTACATCTCGGCGGGATTCTTCGGGTTCTTGAACCACCACCAGGCGACGCCGACGTCGCCGAAGCCGTTCTTCGCCAGCCCGGAGTCGGACGGTTTCGCGACGCGGACGGGATAGGTGTGGGGGTCGGTGTCGTAGCTGAGGGGCTCGTACTTCGGGACGGCCGGGGACCGCTGTGCCGGCGACGGGGGCACAGCCGAGGCGGCCGGTGCGATGAGTGCGCCGACGGACAGCATCGCCGCTCCGGCGAGCGTGACGGCGCCCAGCCGGTGCAGGCGGGGGACGTGCAGGCGGGGGACATGCAGACGGGCGAAGTGGCGACGGGCGGGCTGGGGATGACGGGTGGGGGATGAGGAGGTGAGCATCGGTGACTCCCTGGGAGCGGGTGACGATTCGGACGGCGGTGTCAGGGCAATGGGGGCCTCCTGCGAGGTGAGTGTCCGATGTGAGGTTTCTGAAGGTTATCGGTGGTCACGGGGCCGACAGTGTTGCGATTGTGGACGATTCGACGGGTGTTCTGATCGCGGAGTGCACGATGGTCGGCTATATTTGCGGAGCAGTTTCCCGAGTGAGAGGAATCCGGGGGGATTCAGCATCGTGTGGCGGAGGGGGTCCGGCCACCGCGGTGGTTTCGCGGTCACCCCGGTCCCCTGACCGCCGGGGACTGTGACAATGACCATTGTCACGACCCGAAAGGACCCCCGATGTCGACCACCGATGTCCGCCTTCCACGCCGCGTGGCGATCGCCGCGCTCGCCGCGATGACCGCCGCGGCCCTGGCCGCCTGCGGCACCGACGACCCGGACACCACCGAATCGAGTTCGTCGACCGCCCCGTCGTCGAGCGCACCCAGCAGCGCGCCCTCGTCGGCCCCGTCGTCACCGGGCGATGAGCCGAGCGAGGAGCCGAAGGCGCCGGAGCCGCCCGTCGTCGATCCGCCGGTCGCGACCCAGCCGCCGGTCGAACCCACTCAGCAGGCGCCGGAACCCCCGGCCAGGCAACCCCAGGGCGGGGGTGACGGTGGATCGGGCGGCGATGCACCGGAGCTGCCGCAGGGCGGCGGCGGCCGACCGGGCTACTGACGTGACCCCTCCCGCCGGGGTGGCGGCGCCGACCACGCGGCCCGCCACCCCGGTGCGACCCGGCGGTCCGCTGCCGTCGCTGACCGGCATGCGCTGGTGGGCGGCGCTGATCGTGTTCGTCCTGCACGCGGTGGTGTTCCTGCCGGTGTACCCGTTCTACGGCAGTGAGCAGTACTGGACGATCGCCGAGTGGGTCCCCATGCAGACGGGTGCCACCGGGGTGGCGTTCTTCTTCGTGCTCTCCGGCTTCATCCTGTACTGGACCCGGCGGTCGGGGGATTCGCCGCGGTCGTTCATCCGTCGCCGCATCGCGAAGATCTATCCGACGCACCTGGTGGCTGCGGCGCTGCTGTTCCTGATCGTCCCGATCCCGGTCGGCAACCTCACCACCTGGCTGCCGACGGTCGCGTTGATCCAGACGTGGTGGCCGAACTGGACGTCCCTGGGCGGATTCAACATTCCGGCGTGGTCGCTGGTCTCGGAGATGCTCTTCTATCTCCTGTTTCCCGTGATCGTGCCGCTGATCGACAAGATCCGCGACCGCTTCGTCCCGCATGCGATCGCGGCGGTCTTCGCCGTCATCGTCGTGATCCACACGGCGATCTATCTGTGGGCCGACGGGTACACGGGCACCGAGAACTTCTACGGTGCCCGGTTGCCGGCGGTCCTCCCCGAGGTCACCGCCGAGTACGGCTACAACGCGTCCCCCGAGTTCTTGTCGCAGTCGTTCGTCGGCTATCCGGAGCAGGCCTACTGGTTCAGCTACTACTTCCCGGCGGCCCGGCTCCCCGAATTCGTGATCGGTGTGCTCGTCGCCCGCCTGGTCATCAGCGGGAAGTGGCGGATCACGTCGATCTGGTGGCCGACGGCGGCGCTCGCCGCGGCATTCGGTGCGACGTGGCTGGTCCCGGTCAACTACAAGACCAGCGTCCTGGTGGTTCTTCCGACGGCGGCGGTGATCGCGACCGCCGCGATGCGGGACCTGTCCGGTCGGCGCGGCGTGAACGCGACGCGGCCGATGGTGTGGCTCGGCGAGGTCTCGTATGCGTTCTATCTGTTGCAGTACGTGGTGATGGCGGCGGCGTTGAAGTACGTGCTGGCGGGCCACGGTTTCGGTCTCGCCGGGTGGCTGGCGGTGTCCGCGGGATGCCTGCTGGCGACGCTCGTCGCGGCGGCGGCCGTCTACCACGGGGTCGACAAGCCGATCACCAGGTTGACCCGCCGCGCATCCGGGGCGCGCGGGTCCCCGCCGTCGGTGCGCCCGACGTCCGACGGCCCGCACCCGGCCCCACCGTCGCAGGACCGCGGTGGCGAAGCAGTACAGCAGAGCGAAGCAATACAGAAGAGCGAAAAAGTACAGGCGATCGAAGCAGTACAGAAGGAGGAAGTGTCATGATCCGTCGATCTCGGTCCCTCACCCGGGTGCTCGTCGCGGGGGCGGCGGCGCTCACCGCGGTCACACTGAGCCCGGCCGCCGTATCCGACGCCGCACCGCGCGGGACGATCGTCGTGCTGGGCGATTCGTTCAGCGCCAACAGTCCCGACCTCAGCGGGTGCTCCCGCGGCGCGACGTCGTGGCCCAAACAGCTCGCGGCACGCACCGGTTCACGTCTCGTCGACGAGTCGTGCAGCGGGGCGGGTCTCGCCGGCAACCGGTTCACGATCGCCGACGAGGCGCAGCAGGCCCGCGCGCACGGCGGATTCACGGCGAAGACGTCGGCGGTGCTGATGCAGTTCGGCCTCAACGGCTACTGGGGCAGACGGGAGGTCGGCATCCGCTACCTCAACGACTGCCTGCTGCACGGGTGCGGTTCGCGGTCGGCGACGCTGGCCGCGATCACGCCCGCCCAGTTCGTGAAGTACGTGAAGCCGTACGTCGATTACACCCGCTACTACGCGCCGAAGGCGCGCATCGCGGTCGTCGGATATCCGGAGCTGCTGGCTCCCGGTGCGCTCGACGGGTGCATCAACGTCGCGGGGGCGCCGGTGGCGCGTCCCGGCAGTTCGGGGCTGGTGGCGTTGATGAACAGGATCCAGCACGCGCAGAAGGAGGGGGCCAGGCAGTTGGGCATCGACTTCATCGATGCGCAGCGGGTCACGCGCGGACGCGGTCTGTGCGGGCGGGCGCCGCTGGTGAACGGTGTGCTGAATCCGGCTGCGGATCTGTTCGGCATCCCCATGCATCCGTCGGTGGCGGGGGATCGGCTGATGGCGTCGACGATCGCGCGGAGTCTCCGGCTCTGACGCCGGCGGCGGGGGACTTCGGTTCTCGGCCGGCGGTCCGGTCGGGGATCGGAGCTTGGCTGTTCCGGCGACCGGTCGACTATTGTCGGCACTGTGCTGCTCTCCGACCGTGACATCCACGCCTCGATCGGCGAGGGCCGTCTCGGGATCGATCCGTTCGAGCCCGAGCTGGTCCAGCCGTCGAGCGTCGATGTGCGCCTCGACTCCCTGTTCCGCGTGTTCGACAATTCGAAGTACACGCACATCGATCCCGCTCAACAGCAGGACGAGCTGACGACCCTGGTGGAACCCGCCGAGGGTGAGCCGTTCGTGCTGCATCCGGGAGAGTTCGTCCTCGGGTCCACGCGGGAGGTCGTGAGCCTGCCCGACGATCTCGCGGGCCGGTTGGAGGGCAAGTCGTCTCTCGGTCGCCTGGGACTGCTCACGCATTCCACGGCGGGTTTCATCGATCCGGGTTTCTCGGGGCACATCACCCTGGAGCTGTCGAATGTGGCGAACCTGCCGATCACGCTGTGGCCGGGGATGAAGATCGGACAGTTGTGCCTGTTCCGGTTGACGGGTCCGGCGGAGAATCCGTACGGCAGCGCCGCTGTCGGCTCCAAGTACCAGGGACAGCGCGGTCCGACGCCGTCCAAGGCCTATCTGAACTTCCGCAAGTGAGGTGACGGGGACCGCCGCGGACGCGCGATCCGAACGCGATGACCACTGATTCGACGGGGAACGGCGTCGCCGGCCGCCGACCGAGCTGGCCGGCGCAGTTCGACGTTCCCGCGTCGCCGTCGGGTGCGGTGGTCGCGGTCGACATCGACGACGCCGGTCTGTGGGCCGGCCGGGTGGTCCGGGGCGAGGTGGTCCGCGATGAGCTCGAGCCGCGCATCCGACCGGCGGTGCTCGACGTCCGCACGGCGACGTATCTGCGTGAGACGGGCGCGGTGACGGTCGACAGCGGGGAGGCGTTCGCCGAACTGGTCCGCGTGGTCGGTGGTGCGCGGGTGGAGCTCGCGCGTCGCGAGACGGTCCTCACCATGGGTGAGGAGCATCTGCGGCTGGTGGCGGTGAGTCTGGCGGATCTCATCGAGGCGACGGTGCCGGAGGCCAACCGCGCGCACGGAATGGTGATCGAGATGGCGGGGCGGGATCCGGTGGACGCGGTCCTGCTCGGTCCGGGACACGATGCCTGGCCGGGACTCTGGGAGGCGCTCACCGAACGCAGTTTCTCGGTGCTGCTGCAAGGGGATCCGTTTCCGGCGGTGTTCGGCGGCGATGAGGGTCCCACCGAGATGTTCGCCGAGGTCGCCCCGCCGCAGCCGGTTCGAGCGTGGGGAGACGTCGGCGATCCGGCCGCATTCGGCCTCGACCGTTTCGGGAACGCCCTGGCCGACCCCGCATCGGAGGTCGCCGGGGGCGATGCCGTTCCGGCGGGCGGCCTGTCGGGCGACGACGAGGACGTCGATGTGCGTCCCGGTGTGCGCGGTCGGGTGTTGGCGGTTGCGGCGCTGGTGATGCTCGCCGTCGGCGGCGGCGGGGTGGCGTTGGCGATGAACGTGAAGGAGACGTCGTCGCCGGGCGTCGTGGCGTCGACGGCGCCGACGACCGGTGAGACATCGCGGACTCCCCAGCGGGGACCGGAGCCCGAGCACGTCAACGGTTCGGTGGATCCGGCGGCGCTGCGCGACGCCCGCGTCCCGGTCTCGAAGTACACGTCGCCGACGCCGACGTCGACGAAGACGAAGGCGACCCGTTCGGCGGAGCCGCCGCTGGGGCCGCAGCCGAAGCGTCCGCCCCGGCATACGCGGCGGACGATCCCGAATCCGATTCCGGGGCTCCCGCCGATCGTGATCGGCTGACGGTCGACGTCGCTCAGGCGGTCGTGTCCCGGCCCGTCGTGTCCCCGCCTGTCGTGTCCCCGCCCGCCCCGTGCTGATCCGCGGCGGCGTGGTCGCGGCGTTCGCGGGCGACGGCCAGGTAGTCGTCGAGCTGGCGGGCCAACTCGCGGTCGAGCGCCCGGTACAGCGAATTGTGGGCGGCCACCCGGCCGGTGCTGCGGAGAGCACTGAGAAAGGTGGTGGCCCAATCGGATTCGGCGCCGGTGGCGGGGATCCACCCGTCGAAGCGGCCCTCGGTGATCGCACGCCGCCCACCGCTGATGAGGGTGCGCGCCGCACGATCCATATCGGCGTCCAGGGAGGCCTGCATCTCGAGGATGTAGGGCAGCGGGATGCCGATCTTCATCAGCCTGCTGTACGCGTCGACGGATTCCACGTCGGTGATGAGGTACTGCTTGGGCGGATCGTCGTCGCCGATCGGTTCGATGAGACCGAGGCGCTGCACTTTGGCGATCAGTTTGGGGTCGCTGGTGTTGAGGATCGAATGCAGTTCCGCGGCGCCGACGGTGTCGGTGGCGGTCTGCGACCACGGCTCGGACACCAGCTCGCGCAGCCCCAGCGATTCGGCGATGTCGTCACCGGTCTGCATCCGCGTGAAGAAGTCGGCGATGTGCGACATCGTGAAACCGCGGGCGAGCAGGTCGCTGATGACGCGCAGCCGGGTGAGGTGTTCGTCGTTGTAGATCGCCACGCGACCGCGGCGGACCGGGCGCGGGATCAGTCCGCGGTCCTGGTAGCCGCGGATGTTGCGCGTGGTGGTGTCCGCGGCGAGCGCCAGATCGTCGATTCGGTACTCGGTCATGCCCCGCATTCTTCCAAACTCCGCGTCCCCGGCGGCGTCGGGCGCGGCGTCACAGATCGACGGTCAGCGTGTCCGAATGGCAGCGGGACACGCACGGCAGGAACCAGCCGGCCTCGCGTTCCGGATCGGTGAGCAGGCTGTCGCGGTGATCGACGTCGCCGTCGACCGTCGTGAGCCGACACGTTCCGCAGAACCCCTGCCGACAGGAGTACGGGACCGCCGGGTCGACGCGCGCCAGAGCAGTGAGGACCGACTCGTCGGCGGCCACCGTCTGCGTCTGGCCGGTCGAGGCGATCCGCAGCGTGAACTCGGTGCCGTTCTCGATCGGCGGCGGCGAGAACCGCTCGAAGTGCAGTTCGATGTCGTCGCGGTCCGCGAGGTGGGTGCGCAACGCCTCGAGCATCGGTACCGGGCCGCAGCAGTACAGTGCGAGTCCGGCGTCGGCGTCGGGGCACGGCCCGACGAGATCGGGCATCGTCGGGAGGCCGTCGACGTCGTCGGTCCGGACCGTCACCCGATCGCCGTATCGGCGCAGTTCGTCGATGAAGGGGATCGAGTCGGCGCTGCGGCCGCAGTACACCATCGTCCAGTCGAGTCCGTAGCGGTCCGCCAGGGCGAGCATCGGCAGGATCGGGGTGATCCCGATGCCGGCGGCGACGAAGCGCAGCCGTCGCGCCGGCGAACCGAAACCGGGGAGGACCAGCGGGAAAGCGTTCCTCGGCCCTTTGATCTGGATGCTGTCGCCGACACGGATACCGTCGTGCACCTCGATGGAGCCGCCCCCGCCGTCGGGAATTCGACGGACGGCGATGCGGTAGCTGCGGCGGTCGCCCGGGTCGCCGCACAGCGAGTACTCGCGCATGCGGCCCGACGGCAGCAGCAGGTCGAGGTGAGCGCCCGGGAACCACGCCGGCAAGACCGACCGGTCGGGGGCGGCGAAGGTCAGGGCGATGACGTTCTCGTCGTGGGCCACCACCTCGCGGTCGATGACGTCGAGGGTCAGGATGCCGTCGTCGGCCGCACCGTCACGCACCCGCGAGAGGGCACCCCAGAAGGGAAACCACACCTTGCGGATGCCGGTGAGCCCGCGCATCAGCGGGTCGCGCCGGAACCGGCCGTACAGGTGCGGCGGTTCGGTCGACAGGTCGACGGTGTGCCGTTCGGAGTGGTCGGTCATCGTGCTCGTCTCCACCGGAGGTCAGGCGGCCCGGCGCGCGCCCGGCGACGACGCGAGGAAGGCGACGGCCTGCGCCGTGTCGCCGATGTCGGCGGGCGCGAACCCCGGTTTGAAGTAGGTGGCCGTGGCCAGCACCAGCTTGGAGATCCGCGGGAAGACGCCCGCACGGACCCCGCGGACGTATCCAACCGCGTACAGCCTGGTCTTCTGCAGCCCCGACAGCGTGTTGACGGCCGGATCCTGGCTGTTGATGAAGCGGAAGCCGCGGACCAGGAGGATCAGCAGGAAGGGCATGGCGAGCGACATGGCCCGGGCCCGGCGGATCGGGCTGTCGGCGAAGTAGGCGGCCGCGTCGTGCGCCACCGACCGGTGCTCCACCTCCTCGGCTCCGTGCCAGGTGAACATGTCGACCATCGCCGCGTCGGCGCCGTTCTCGCGCCAGCGGCAGTTGAGCGCGAAGTCGCCGAGCAACGCCGTGTAGTGCTCGATGGCCGCGATGAGCCACAGCCTCTCCACGAGGTTCTTCTGCCGATCCTCGGGGGTGCCCTCGTCGGCGGGCGCCAGCACCTTGCGGAAGATCCACTCCATCTGTTTCAGGTAGCCGGTCGGGTCGATGCCGCGGTCGCGCAGCCAGTTCTCGACCGCGCGGTCGTGCACTTCGGCGTGCATGGCCTCCTGGCCGACGAAGCCCCGCATGTCGGCGGCCAGTTCGTCGTCCTTGACCATCGGGAGCGCTTCGTTGAACGCCTCGACGAACCAGCGCTCGCCCTCGGGCAGCAGCAGGTTCAGCACGGTGATCATGTTCGACGACACCGGGTGGCCGGGAATCCAGTGCAGCGGGGCGCCGGAGAGGTCGAACTCCACATTCCGTGCGTGCAGCTCCACCTTGCCGGGGTCGGTGTCGGCCGTGGAGTGCGTCGCCGTGGTTTCCGGGCTGACAGTGCTTCCCGGGCCGGCGGGGGTTTCCGGGCCGACAGGGGTGTCTGGGCTGGTCATGGCATGCCTCCTGGAGTGGTGACGGGTCAGCCGGCGAGCTTCTGACGGGCGGCGAGGCGTGAGGCCCACGGCAGGAACCGGTACACCCGATAGCCCACCTGGGCTTCGGGGGTCACCGGGACCACGGCGCGATTGGTCGAGACGGCGGCGACGATGTCGCGCGCCACCCGATCGGGGGTGAATCCGCGGCGCGCGTAGAAGCCGTCGACCTTCGACCGCGTGGCGTCCTCGTCGACGGCGCCCGCGAACTCGGTGGTGGCGGTGATGTTGGTGTGGACGATGCCCGGACAGATCGCCGAGACGCCGATGCGGTGTTCGGCGAGTTCGGCGCGCAGCGATTCGGAGAACATGAGCACGCCGGCCTTGCTGGCGGCGTACAGGCCGAGCTCGCGCGACGGAGTGAATGCGGCGGCCGACGCGAGGTTGACGATGTGGCCGCCGGCGCCGCGCTCGACCATCTGCGCGCCGAAGAGCCGGCTGCCGGTGATGACGCCGCGCAGGTTGATGTCGAGCAGGCGGTCGACCTGCGCATCGCTCGCGGCGAGCGCCGATCCGGCGAGCGCGATGCCCGCGTTGTTGACGACGATGTCGGGAACGCCGTGCGCCTGGCGGACCTTGCCGGCGAAGGTCGTGAACGCCGAGACCTTCGAGACGTCGAGTTTGTAGGCGGTCGCCCGGACCCCCGCGGCCTTGCAGGCGGTCGCCGTCTCCCGCGCCGAGGCGAGGTCGATGTCGGCCAGGACCAGCTCGGCACCCAGTTCGGCGAGCGCATGGGCGGTCTCACGGCCGATGCCGCTGCCCGCGCCGGTGATGACGGCGAGCTTGCCGATCAGGGCCGGGACGGGACCGTCGACGCGGGCGCGGTCGATCGTGTTCGGGGTGCCCGGAGTGCCGTTCTCGATCATCTCGATGAACTCGATCGCGGTCGACGCGAGGTAGTCGGGGTTGGTGTACGGCAGCCAGTGGCCGGTGGCGCCGCCCTTGCGCCAGAGACGGTCGACGTGGGTGTGGGTGTGCTCGTAGATCGCCGGCCGCAGGGCGATGTCGCGGTCGTTGACCACTTCGAGGACCGGCACTCGGGTGGGGCGGGGCGTCGGTCGGGCGAGTTTGCCGCGGATGTTCGCGCGGTACAGCTTGAGCCCGGAGATCATGTCCTCGCGGAGGGTGGGCGCGAACCGGGCGTTCTCGCGCGGGGTGCCCTCCACGCGGTGCAGGAACTCGGTCCACACCCGGTCGGAGCCGAAGGCGCGGAAGAAGAGGTCGGAGAGGCCGGGGATCTGGAAGAAGCCGGTGTACGCCGACGACGCCACCTGGGAGAGGGCCTGGCCGATGTTCGACGGGGTGGGGGACGCGAGTTTGCCGTGCGCCCATTCGCCGAGGAAGTCGAGGTTGGGGCCGGACACCGAGGTGAACGATGCGACCGCGTCTTGCGCCCCCTCGGTGGTGATGGTCTCCCAGGCCTCCACCGAGCCCCAGTCGTGGGCGATGATGTGCGTGGTGCCCGCGGGATTCACGGCCGCCAGGACGGCGAACATGTCGTCGGCGAGTGCGTCGAGCCGGTACGCCGACACCTCGTCGGGACGGTCGCTCTCACCGAATCCGCGCGTGTCGTAGGCGTAGACGGTGAAGTGCTCGGCGAGCAGCGGTGCGACGTGGTCCCACAGGTGGTGGGTGTCGGGCCAGCCGTGGACCAGCAGGACGACCGGCCGGTCGGGGGTGGTGGTTCCCGGGGTTCCGTACGAGAACGCGGCGAGGTCGATTCCGTCGTTCGTGACGTCGAATCGATTCCACTCGCAGTGGTGCTGATCTGGCATGTCCGTCTCCCTCATCCGCGACAGTGAAGTAGACGTTACCACCCGTAACAACTAGGTGCTAGCAGCTGCTAGCAGTCCGGTTGTGCGGTGCATGACCTGCGCCGACGACCTCGTTGCGAAGGTACGGCCGGCGGCGAACGGTCCCCGTCGGTACGACGAGAAGGACTCCCCGTCGGTACGACGAGAAGGAATCACTGTCGGTACGACGAGAGGAAGTTGCCGATCCGCTCGATCGCCTCGGCGAGATCCTGCGCCCACGGCAGCGTCACGATGCGCAGATGATTGGTGTCGGGAGTGTTGAAACCCGACCCCTGCACCACCAGGATCTTCTCCTGGAGGAGCAGATCCTGAACGAACTTCTCGTCGTCGTGGATCTCGTGGACCTCCGGATCCAGCCGCGGGAACGCGTACAGTGCGCCCATCGGCTTCACACAGCTGACCCCGGGGATCTCGTTGAGCTTCTCCCACGTCACATTCCGCTGCTCGAGGAGCCGACCGCCCGGAGCCACCAGGGCGTCGATGCTCTGATACCCGCCGAGCGCCACCTGAATGGCATGCTGCCCCGGGACGTTGGCGCACAGTCGCGTGGACGCCAGCACGCCCATCCCCTCGATGAACCCCTTGGCGTGGTCCTTCGGCCCGGTCCGGATCACCCAGCCGGCCCGGTAGCCGCACACGCGGTACGCCTTCGACAGTCCGTTGAAGGTCAGCACCAGCAGGTCGGGGGCCAGCGACGCGATGCTGATGTGCTCGGCGTCGTCGTAGAGGATCTTGTCGTAGATCTCATCGGCCAGGATCAACAGGGAGTGCTTGCGCGCCACCTCGACCATCCGCTCGAGGACCTCGCGCTTGTACACCGCACCCGTCGGATTGTTCGGGTTGATCACGACGATCGCCTTGGTGTTCGGCGTGATCTTGGCTTCGATGTCCTCGATGCTGGGATTCCAGTCGTTCTCCTCGTCGCACAGGTAATGCACGGGGGTGCCGCCCGACAGCGCCGTCATCGCCGTCCACAGCGGGTAGTCGGGGGCGGGGATCAGCACCTCGTCGCCGTTGTTGAGCAGCGCCTGCATCGTCATGGTGATGAGCTCGGAGACACCGTTGCCGAGCACCACGTCGTCGACGTCGAAGTACGGGAAGTCGATCATCTCGTAGCGCGTCACCACGGCGCGCCGCGCCGACAGGACACCCGACGATTCGGAGTAGCCCTGCGAGAACGGGAGGGCGTGGATCATGTCGCGCATGATCACGTCGGGCGCCTCGAACCCGAAGATCGCCGGGTTCCCGATGTTCAGCTTGAGGATGCGGTGCCCCTCGGCCTCGAGTCGCGCCGCATGTTCGTGCACCGGCCCGCGGATCTCGTAGCACACGTTCTGGAGCTTCTCGGACTGCTCCAGGGGACGCAGCTGAACGGAGGGATGCGATACACGGGGGCGACTCATGTCGTCCATTCTGTCAGCCCGGTGCAACGGAATTGAATTCGTGATCCCCCTCGGAGTGACCCGGAACCCGCCGCTGGGGCATCCTGTGGCGGTGGCCACCCTCGATCCGACCGCGTCCGCGGCCGCCGAACTGACCGTCGTCTCCTTCAATGTGAACGGCATCCGCGCATCGCGCCGCCGTGGATTCGACGACTGGTTGGCGCGGCGGTCGCCCGACGTGGTGGGGCTGCAGGAGCTGCGGTGCCCGCCCGACGCGGTCGGAGAGTTCCCGGGCTATGTCGCGTCGGTCGACACAGGGTCGATCCCGGGCCGCAACGGGGTCGCGGTCCTCACCCGGACGGCCCCGACCGAGATCCGCACGTGGGTGAGCCATCCGCCGCGGGCGCGCGGACTGGGCGAGTACGCGTCCCACGGCAGATACATCGAGGTCGATCTGGCTGATGTCCCGCTCACCGTCGCGTGCCTGTATCTGCCCAAGGGTGGGCTGCCGGCCGATCTGCAACGTCCGAGGAACATCCGGGAGAGGCCGGACGGCGGCGCCAAGTACCGCCGAAAGATGGCGTTCCTCGCCGGTTTCGCTCGGGAACTGGACCGCAACCGGCGGGCCGCGCTGCGCGCCGGACGGGAGTTCGTGCTCATCGGCGACTTGAACCTCGCCCACCGTGAACACGACGTCACCAACTGGCGTGCCGCGCGGCGCATGGAGGGATTCCTGCCCGAGGAGCGGGAGTGGCTCGACGGCCGCCTGACCCCGCGGACGCTGGTCGATGTGGTCCGGCGGCTGCACGGCGACCGGCCCGGTCCGCTGACCTGGTGGAGTTGGGCGGGACGAGCTTTCGAGAAGGACGTCGGGTGGCGGATCGACCATCAGCTCGCGACGCCGCGCCTGGCGGCTCGCGCACGGTGGGTGCAGGTCGACAAGGAGCCCCGATTGTCCGATCACGCGCCGTTGATCGTCGGCTACTCGGCACCATAGAAGAACTTCGGCGATTTTCCGGCTCGTAGCAACCGGAAAATCGCCGAAGTTGACCTCTCGCGGGGCCGTGCTACTTCTGACCCGGCCGCTTCTTGCCCGCGGCGATGCCGAAGCCCTTGGCCTTGGAGGCGCCGGTCTCGGTGATCGTCCGCGAATCGGCGCCCGACTCCGCCGAGTCCGCCGAGTCCGCTGTGTCGGTGGCGTCGCTGGTGTCACCGGGGCCCTCGGTGGCGGGCGCTGCGGCCTCGGGCTGTGCCGACTCAGACGCCGCCGACTCAGACGCCGACTCGGATGGCGCCGACTCGGACGCCGCCGACTCGGGTTCCGGGGCCGGTGCAGCCTCGGCAGGAGCCGCGGAACCGGGCTTCTGTGCACCCGGCTTCGGGGCACCGGGCTTCTTGGCGCCCGGCTTCTTGAGGCCGCCGGCCATGCCGAAGCCCTTCGCCTTGCCCTCGGTGGCCGCAGTCGTGGTGTCGGCAGTCGTGGTGTCGGCGGTGCCCGCCGCATCGGCGGCGGCCGCGGTGCCCGGCGCGTCGCTGTCGGCCGATGCGGCCTCGGCGGGCGCCGACTCGGCAGCCGGAGCGGGCTTCGCGCCGCCCGGCTTCTCTGCACCGGCCTTCGGGGCGCCGGGCTTAGGTGCACCGGGCTTTTTGGCGCCCGGCTTCTTGAGGCCGCCGGCCATGCCGAAGCCCTTCGCCTTGCCCTCGGTCGATGCCGTCTCGGCGGTGCCGGCGGCAGTGGTACCCGCCGCAGGGGTCGACTCAGTGGCAGTCGATTCAGTGGCGGTCGACTCGGTAGCAGCAGCCTCGGTCGCCGCGGGTGCCGCCGGCTTGGCCGCCCCGCCCGGCTTCGGTGCCCCGCCCGGCTTCTTGAGCCCACCGGGCTTTTGGAGACCGCCCGGCTTCTGGAGCCCACCGGGCTTCTTGAGTCCACCGCTCTTCGGGGCCAGGCCGACGGCGGGCTTGGCCTCGCCGGTCGATGCGCTCGACCCCACGCTCGACTCCGCACTCGCCGGCGCGGCAGCGGGCGCCGCCGCGGCGACGGGCTCGGGCTCGGGAGTGGGGTTCGGGTCGCGCTGGATCGGATGCAGGAACTGTCCACCGCGCTCCACCTGCTGGCGGCCGCGGTTGACGCCCTCGAGGATCAGCTGGGCGACGTCGACGACCTCGACCTGCCCCTCGTCCTCGGTGTTCGCCGTCTGCGCGGTCACGCCGTCGGTGAGCATGACGCGGCAGAACGGGCAGCCGGTCGCGATCTTGCGGACCGGCTTGTCGCCGCTGTTGGCGGCGGCCGTCGACCCGAGGGTCTCGAGCGCCTCGTCGACGCGGTCGACGTTGATGCGCTTACCGGTCTGCTCCTCCATCCACATGCGGGCGCCGCCGGCGCCGCAGCACATGGAGCGCTCGCCGTGGCGTGGCATCTCGGTGAGGGTCGACCCGGACGACTCGACCAGTTCGCGGGGCGCGTCGTACACCTGGTTGTGGCGGCCCAGGTAGCAGGGGTCGTGGTAGGTGACCTGTTCGCCCTCGGGGGCCGAGACGGGAACCAGTCGCTTCTCGCGGACGAGCCGGTTCAGCAGCTGCGTGTGGTGGACCACCTCGTAGCTGCCGCCGACCTGCTTGTACTCGTTGCCGATGGCGTTGAAGCAGTGGGCACACGTGACGACGATCTTCTTGCGCTGTTCGGGCGCGGTGGCGAAGACCTCGTTGAACGTCTCGATGTTCTGCTGGGCCAGCATCTGGAACAGGAACTCGTTGCCCGCGCGGCGCGCCGGGTCGCCGGTGCAGGTCTCGCCCTGGCCGAGGACCATGAAGTCGACGGCCGCGATGTCGAGGAGTTCGGCGACGGCCTTCGTGGTCTTCTTGGCGCGGTCCTCGTAGGCGCCGGCGCAGCCGACCCAGAAGAGGTACTCGTAGCCCTCGAAGGAGTGGACGTCCTGGCCGTAGACCGGGATGTCGATGTCCATCTCGTCGATCCAGGCGACGCGCTGCGAGGCGTTCTGGCCCCACGGGTTGCCCTTGTTCTCGAGGTTCTTGAACATGCCGGCCAGCTCGGTCGGGAAGTCCGACTCGATGAGGACCTGGTAGCGGCGCATGTCGATGAAGTGGTCGACGTGCTCGATGTCGACCGGGCACTGTTCCACGCAGGCGCCGCACATGGTGCAGCTCCACAGGGCCTCGGCGTCGATGACGGCGCCGGTGGTGCCCTCGGAGTCGCCGACCAGCGGACGCTCGGCCTCGGCGCGGGCGGCCTCGTCGATGGCGTCGAGCTTGTCCTGTTCGACGTTGCCGTCGGCGTCGACCAGTCCGATCTCGTCGCCGCCCATGTCCTTGCGGCCGCCGGCCAGCAGGTAGGGGGCCTTGGCGTAGCCGTGGTCGCGCAGCGACATGATCATGAGCTTCGGCGAGAGCGGCTTGCCGGTGTTCCACGCGGGGCACTGGCTCTGGCAGCGACCGCACTCGGTGCAGGTGGTGAAGTCGAGCCAGCCCTTCCAGCTGAAGTCCTCGATCTTGCCTGCACCGAATGCGTCGACGTCGGGGTCGGCGGTCTCCATGTCGAGGACCTTGCCGCCGCTGAGCATGGGCTTGGCCGCGCCGAGGGCGACGCCGCCGTCGGATTCGCGCTTGAAGAAGATGTTCGGGAATGCGGCGAAGCGGTGCCAGGCGACGCCCCAGGTGAGGTTGAGGCCGACGAGCAGCAGGAAGAGGCTGCCCGAGAGGAGCTTGACGACGGCGAACAGGGACACCATCAGCGGGCTCGACGGGAGGATCTCGGCGACCTGCATGGTGAAGAAGTCCGACCCGGTGTGGGCGCCGCCGTAGGTGGCGAGCTTGCCGGCCTTGACGAAGATCATGCCGAGGCCCTCGAGCAGGACGATGGCTTCGATGATGTAGGCGGGTGCGAACTTCGATCCGGTGAACCGCGACAGGCGTGCGGGAACGCGTGGATGGTTGATCTGGCGGATCACGATGAGCGTGGTGATGCCGATGACGGTGCCGATGCCGAGCACCTCGTCCCAGAGGTGCCAGCCGAAGGTGTCGCCGAACAGCGGCCAGTGGAATTCGGGGTTGATCGACTGTCCGTACGCTTCGAAGAACAGCAGGAAGCCGCCGAGGAAGCCGATCATCACCAACCAGTGCATGATGCCGACGGTGCGGAACTTCACCATCCTCGTGTGGGCGAGGAACTCCTTGATCATGGTGAACAGGCGCTTGCCGAGATGGGCGAAGCGCGTCGATTCCACCTTCTGACCTTGGAAGATCGTCCGCGCCATGTTGACCACGCCGCGGAGGAACGATCCCCAGCAGAGGATGCTGATGAGCGTGGCGGTGGTTCCGATCGCAACGGTAGTCGTCGTCACTGGAAGTACCGGCCTTTCTTTCAGGTCGTACCGAGACGGCGGTGCGCTAGGGCCGTGTGCACCGCAGTCAACCTCTATTCCCTGGTAACCGTAAAGGTTGCACCCGTCTCAGCGCTGCCAAGGGCTGCCTAACTCGCTGCGGTGGGCGCGGTCTCCGGTCGCCGTGCGCATCGATGTTACTCGTGAGTAACAAATGGGTCCAGTCCACCCGACCATCCCGGGGGCTCAGACTCCGGCGGGCGGCAGCGCCTCCATCTCGGCCAACGCCGTCTCGAGATGCGCCAGAATCCGCTGCAGGCTCGGCAGCTGGGCCCGCGCGCCGATCACCCCGAAGTTCGCCTTGCCCGACGCCGTCGCGACCGTGATGTTCATCGCCAGGCCCTCCATCGGCACCGACACCGGATAGCACCCGTCGAGCGCCGCGCCGTTCCAGTACAGCTGCTCCTCGGGTCCGGGAACGTTCGAGACGATCAGGTTGAACCCGCGCGGCGTGTAGTCGACGAACCCCGGGACGCTCGCGAACGCCAGCGGCCAGATCGTCGCCGCCCCGAGCGCGAGCGCCTGCAGCGGCCGCATCCCGCGCAAGACCCGCTTGGCCCCGGCGGTCGACGCCTTGATCGCGGCCACGCGGTCGGCGGGGTCGGCCTGATCGGTGGCCATCCGGACCTCGATGGCCGTGACCGCGTTGCCGTCGTCGTCGCCGTCACCGTGCATCGAGACCGGGAGCATCGCGATCAGCGACTCGTCGGGCAGGTCGCCGTGATCGGACAGATAGGTGCGCAGCGCACCCGAGCACATCGCCAGGACGACGTCGTTGAAGGTCATGCGCTGTGCGTGGGCGACGGCCCGCAGCCGCTCGATCGGCCAGTCCTGGGCGGCGAAACGCCGCGCCGACCCGATCGACTGATTGAGCATCGTCTTGGGGGCGCGCTGCAGGGGCGCCACATAATCGGAGTCGCTCAGACCGGCCGAGGCGACGCGCAGCGCCGCCGGCCCCATCCCGATCACCTGGCCGGCCACGTCGACGGCGCTCTCGGCGATGCCGCGGAGGCCGCCGAGCAGACCGCGATCGGTCGCGGGGCGACGGCGGCCGCGGCGAGCGCGACGCTGCAGGTCCGCGTCCCACACCGCCGTGCCCGACCGGTCGTCGGGATCGGTCGACAGGAAGCGCTGCAGCATCCGCAGCGCGGTCACGCCGTCCATCACCGAGTGATGGACCTTCGAGTACAACGCCACCCGGCCGTCCTGAAGGCCCTCGATGATGTGCACCTCCCACATCGGGCGCCGGCGGTCGAGGAGGGCGCCGTGGTTCTGGGAGACGTACCGCAGCAGATTCTTGATCTCGCCCGGCCGGGGCAGGACGATCCGGCGGATGTGATGGTCGAAGTCGACGTCGTCGTCGTACGCCCACGCCGTGTATCCGGCCAGTTGGGCGGGGGTCGCGGGCCTCTTGCGGAACACCGGTGCGATGTCGGTGGCGGCGGTGAACCGGTCGGCGAACTCGTCGGCCAACTGCTCGGCGGTCTGCCCGTCGCGCGGGACGAAGAGCTGGAGTCCGCCGACGTGCGTCGGTTGGTCCCGGGTCTCGGCGATGAGGAACATCGACTCGGTGACCGGCATGTACTCCATGTGGCGTCCTCCCCGTTTGCGGGGCGGCGACCGTGCCGCCCGTGCTGATTGTGACACGACGCACATCGGGCTCCCGGGGGTGGGTCGAGGCGGTGAGATGCGCCGTCGGCGGCGGCGCCGCCGCTACTCTCGGCCGCCGCTACTCTCGACCGCCGCTACTCTCGACCGCGATGCCCGCCACGCCCGCCCCGTCTGCGGCCACGAGTGTTCGTGGTCGACTCCGCACCGCGATCCTCATCGCGGTGATCGTGGTGGAGGCCGTCGTCGCCGTGTCGTCGTCCGCGATGGTCGTCGGCGCGTGGGGCCGGGTGGTCGAGGCCGGTGACCTGCCCGCCGACGCCCCGCGCACGCTCATCGTGCTCGGATCGAAGGTCACCGCGGGCGAGCCGGGCGACTACGTCCGTCCGCGACTCGACGTCGCGGTGGCCGCCTACCGGGCCGGCCGGGTCGAGCGAATCATCGATTCGGGGAACGACGCCGACGAGGCGGGCAACGAGGTGGCGGTGATGCGACGCTACCTGGAGGCTCGCGGGGTTCCGGCCGCCGCGATCGTGGACGACCGGTTCGGCCTCAACACCGATGCGACGTGCCGTCGTGCCGCGGGGGAGTTCGGTGTCACGGCGGCGATGATCGTGACCCAGAACTTTCACGTGGCGCGGGCGGTGGCGCTGTGCCGAGCCCGCGGCATCGACACGCTCGGCGTCATCGCACCGTGCGGGAGCTGTTCGACGGCGGGGCTGACGCGGAATCACCTCCGCGAGTCGCTGGCGTCGCGCCCGCGGGCGCTCCTCGACGCGATGCGGGCCCGCCTGTCGCGGTGAGGAGTGCCGGTGGTGTGCCCTGCGGGGGTCATTCGGATGTCCGATCCGGGCTCGTGGGATCCGTAACGTCGAGGCATGGACATCTCCCGCGCCGGGGTCGACGTCGCGGCCGCCCGGGTCGTCGGACTCGTGTTCGGTGCGTCGTCGGCGTCTCCGGTGGGCGATGCGCTCGCCGACGCCGGGCTCGCGCCCCGCGACGTGTGCGCCGTGATCCGCGTCGGCCCGTGCGCCGCCGACGCGTCGGACCCCGCGCGGGCGGACTCCGCCGGGCAGATCGCGGCGGTCGCCGCGCTCGGCGCACCGCACCGTCCGCTGCGGACCCTCGACCTGGTCGATGACGGCTGCGGGGTGCCGTCATCGATCGCGATGGGGCTGTCGTTGGCGGCGGCCGACGCCGGCGCGGTGGTCGTGGCGGTCGGCGGCGCGGTGCTGGTGCTCACCGCCGCGACGGTGCCCGCACCGTCCCCGCGACGGAGTACCGAGATCGATCTCGGCGGCGGCCGCCTGCAGTCGGCGGTCGACCATCTGCTGCGGGCCGCGCCGTGCGGTGCGCCGGTGGTCGCGGCGGTGCCCGACGGCGTCCGGCTGCCCGCGGGGGTGCTGCGGACGGGACCCGACGCGGCGGCGCAGATCCGGGCGCTGGCCGACCTGCGGGCCGAGGGCGTCGATGCGGTGTCCGTGGTCGCGGCCGACCGCGGCGGTCGGGGAGCCGCGGTGGTGTGCGCGCTGCGCTGACCGCGCTCGTGCTCGCCGTCAGATCGTGGGGCGCAGCCCGAGCCGCGGCCGGCCGGTGAGGTACTCCGACCCCGGGAATCGGCGCAGGACCTCGACGACGGCGAGGGAGATCGCCAGGGTGAGGAGGTAGACGACCGGTGTGGCCAGGGGTTGGGGGATCGTCGACAGGAACCACGGGCCGCCGTCCTCGCCGGTGGGCCGCAGGAGGAAGAACAGCACCATCACGTGCACGAGGAACACCGGGAACGAACGGTTGGACGCGTACGTGACGGCCATCGCGATACGGGGCTGCCGGTCGCGGCGGGTCCGCGCCCAGTGCACGGCCATCGCGTATACGCCGACTGCCGCGACCAGGATGAACGGCAGCAGGGTCGGCTGGAAGGCGCCGAGGGGGTCGCTGATCGGCCCGCCGGTGTTGACCCGGTACAGGTAGGCGGCGACCGCGAACGCCCCGGTGGAGATGAGCAGGGTGACCAGGAGGACGCCCTGGCCGCGCAGGAGTCGGTGGAGGGTGTCGCGGTGGTCGGCGGCGAGGGCGCCGAGCACGATGACCAGCGAATACGGCAGGAACGTCGCGTACAGGTGTCCCCACAGGTCGGCGATCGACGACGGCGGCGTCCAGTACGTCATCACCGCGATCACCGTGATCTGCAGGGCGCCGGCGCCGAGTGCGAGCAGTCCGTGGTGGCCGCGGGTCGCGGTGACCAGGCGTCGCACGAGGGGGAACAGCACGTACACCTGCAGCATCACGAACAGGAAGTACAGGTGGTAGGCGGCGGTCCCCCAGGCGAGTCGCTCACCGAGGTCGTCGAGGTTCGACGGCACGTCGCCGAGCCGGTTCTGCGCCCACATGACGGTCACCAGCCAGTACAGGACCGACCAGATCGCGTACGGGATGATGACGAGTTTGATCCGTTTGCGCCAGAACGTCGTGGCCCGGAAGTCGGGCCGGTCGAGGTACTGGTACATCAGGACGAAACCGGTGAGTGCGAAGAAGATGTTGCGGGTGGCGTGGAAGAGGATCGCCGTCGCGTTGGTGCCGACGCTGCCGAACTGATCGGTCGTCGAGGTGTACACGTGCACGAACATCACGAGCGCGAACGTGGTGGTCCGCACCAGGTCGACGTGGTGCAGGTAGGGCCGCTTACCTGCGGCGGGCGCCGTCGTCGCTGTCGGTGCAGCGGGGGAGCGCTGCACCGATCGGTTCGGCGCGAGGACGAGGGACATCACGACCTCAGCATGTCGGGGAACTCTTCACTGGTGGCCCACCGTAGTCGGTGCGACTGTGCGGTCGCTGTGTGCTGGGCGGGCCGTTCCCGCACATGCGCGCCGCCGCGTCAGGGGGTTCCGCGGGGCTTCCACCATCCGGTCGCATTGCCGATGTCGACGTCGAGGTACGGCACGAGGCTGCGCATGAACGCCGTCGACACGTGGTGGCGGTCGTGCCACACGAGGATGTTCCCGACGACGGCCGGGCAGTAGCCGTCCTTGCAGAAGGCCTTGCTGTAGTCGAGGAAGGTCATGTTCGGGAACTTCGCGGCGATCGCGTCGGCGGGGTCGGTCGGCGAGAGCGCCTTGCGTTCGTCGACCCCGCAGACGCGGGGCAGACGGCCGGAGGCGATGCACTCGGGCGGCGACATCGAGCCGCTGGTCCACGGGGTGTCGCGGACGGCGATCACCTTGAGGTTCTCGTCGCGGAGCTGGTTGAACACGTCGACGTATCCGGGCGGGACGATGTCGCCGTCCTCACCGCTCGGTGCGGGTCGGGTGCTGGTGGTGAAGACCACGTCGGGGCGGTCCTGCGCGAGGCGTTTGACGACGCGCTGCACCCACGGTTTGCACTCGGTGAGCGTCCGGTCGTTGAACTCCACCTCGGCCTCGGTCGACATCGCGCACCCGGCCTTCATGTAGGTGGTGACGCGGAAGCCGCGCTGTTTGCCGAGCTTGTCGAGCGCGGTCATCCAGTGTTCGGAGTGGGAGCCGCCGACCACGGCCATCGTGCGCGCGCCGCGCGGGTCGCCGTAGACGCCGACCTTGATGGCGGGGTCGCCGAAGTTGGAGAAGTGCGGCAGATGGTTGAGCGGCCAGTCCTCGGCGGCGGCCTCGGGCGACGGCGCCACGGGGACGGCGGGCACGGGGGCTCCGCTGAGGAATGCGCGGGCGCCGGGGTACTCGCGCGGGTCGAGGTTGGTGGTGTCGACGATCAGCTGGTTCTGGCGGTACTGCCAGTAGCCGGCGGCGGAGAACGACGCCAGCGAGGCGACGACGAGGATGGCGATCAGCGTCTTGCGGTAGGCGGCGGTGAAGCCTTCGCCGCGGCCCGCCCGCAGCGGCGCCTCGACGAATCGTGTCATCAGCCAGGCGAGGCCCACCGAGATCACCAGGACGGCGGTGCCTTCGATGAAGCTGACGTCGTCGACCATCCGCGCGTTCATGTAGAAGATCAGCAGCGGCCAGTGGATGAGGTAGAGGGCGTAGGCGATGGAGCCGAGCCACACGATCCACGGGTGGGCGAGGGCGCGGCCGACGGCGGACAGGTCGTTGCCGGGCACGGCGCGCGGAGCGGTGTGCGACGAGCCGACCCACATGAGCAGCAGGGTCGAGCCGGCGGGGACGAGGGCCAGGAGGGCGGGGTACTCCTCGACGCCGGCGATCCAGATGCCGGAGGTCGCGATGAGGGCGACGGCGGCCGCCGACAGCAGGCTCCGCAGCCAGTTGGCCAGTGCGATCCGCGGCATCCAGATGGCGAGCAGACCGCCGGCCATCGGCTCCCAGATCCGGGCGACGGTGTCGTAGTAGTTGAACGGCTGGTTGATGCCGTGGCGGTAGTTGGCCCACGCGAACGAGATCAGCGTGACGGCCAGCAGCAGGACGCCGACGATGGTCTTGATGACCGTCGGGCGGGTGAGGACGGGGAAGTAGCGGGCGCCGATCTTGAGCAGACCGCCGACGGCGAGGGCCGTCAGCAGGGTCAAGACGAAGAACTGTCCCTGCATCGACATCGACCACAGGTGCTGCAGGGGGCTGATCGCGGAGTCGGCGGCGCCGTAGTCCTGGGACAGGAAGCCCAGGTGGTAGTTCTGGTAGTAGAACGCGGACGCGATGATCTCTTTGCCCAGCGGACCCCATCGGGTCGTCGGCATCAACCACCACACGCCGAGCGTGACGAACGCCAGGAGCAGGAACATCGCCGGGATGAGGCGGCGCAGCAGTCGGCTCAGGCGGGGCCACGGGTTGATCGCGACGCTCCACGACACGGAGGCGGGTTGCGTTTTGATGACGTGTTTGAGCAGTGAGGCGACGAAGAAGTAACCGGACAGCGTGAGGAAGACGTCCACGCCGCCGGATACCCGTCCGAACCACACGTGGAACACCGCGACCAGGAAGATCGCGATGCCGCGGAGTCCGTCGAGATCGAGCCGATAGCCGGAGTTGACTCCGGCGGCCGCGTCCTCATTCGGGGTCGAGGACGCGGCGGTCACGTCGGTTCCAGCTGACTTCACAACGCGTGATGCTACTTCGGATCACGATGTGAACTCCATTCCACATGCTGGATCGAGTGTCTGTTCGACGGCCCGTCTGCCGAATGTCCGATATCAGCGTCGGGTGCGGGTGACGACGGTGTGGAGCAGGTCGCGGTAGGCGCGTCGATCGGGGCGCAGCATCGACGCGTGGCTCTGCCGCGGGAGGATGCGGACGTCGATTCGGCCGCCGGTCGTCGAATAGGCGGCCGCGAACCGGCGGGCGTGGTCGGGCGGGACGAGCCGGTCGGCGTCGCCGTGCAGCACGGTGATCGTCGGGCGCGACGGTAGGGGGTGGGTGGCGGCCACGAGGACGGGGTCGACCTGTGCGTAGTGGTCGGGGACGGTTGTCGGGCGGCCGCCCAGCGCCGCGATCGCGCGGGTGTTGCCGGTGGCGGCCGCCCACGTCATGTCGAGTGGTCCGGCCACGGAGATGACGCGGTCGGGGATCATGCGCGGCGGGTGGCCGCCGGGGCCGGGGTTGACGGCGGACCGCAGGGACGCCCAGACGGCGAGCTGCGCGCCGGCGCTGTGGCCGAAGGCGGTGACGCCGGTCTTCCGGATCTGCGGGTATCGGGTGAGGAGGGCGGGGACGTCGTCGAATGCGGCGGCCACGTCGGTGAAGGTGGTGGGCCAGCCGCCGCCGGTCCCGACGCGGCGGTATTCGATGGAGTAGGCGGCCACGCCCTGCGCTGCGAGGTCGGCGGCGAGGCGGTGCAGGACGCGGGCGGTGATCCGCGGTCCCCAGCCGCCGCCGTGGACGAGGATCACCAGCGGGATGTCGCGGTGTGCGCGGTAGTCGGCGGGCAGGTGGAGGTCGCCGTAGTTCTGCGACGGGTCGGCGTGTGTCGCCGGGTACGCGTGGCGGCGCACGGTGGTCCGGTCCTCGCCGGTCTGTTGTGCGGCGTGCGAGGGCACGGTCCTGGTCGCGGCGGTGGTGGTGGGTGCCGCGGTGCTGACGCCGTCGCCGTCGGGGTCGTCGGCCCACGCCCACACCGCCACGGTGGCGACCGTCATCACCGCGATCAGTGCCGCCGTGAGTCCGGTGAGCCGTCGGGACGGTCTGCGCATCGCCATGAGCGTCGATCCTGCGACGGTCGGCTGACAGTTTCCTGAAGAGAACACCTTGTGTCGCATGTGATCTCGAGGATCGACTGTGGGATCGGTGCCGGCGGGCGACGATGGGTGTGGCCGGACGCATGTGGCCGGCGACCCTCTGGACGGAAGTGGTGGCGATGAAGACCAAAGCGGCGGTACTGCACGGAGTCGACGAGGAGTGGCGGATCGAGGAGGTCGACCTCGGCGATCCGGTGGCGGGGGAGGTGCAGGTCCGGCTGGTCAGTTCCGGACTGTGCCATTCCGACCATCATCTGCGGACCGGGCAGAGTCCGGCCCCGATGCCCGTCGTCGGGGGCCACGAGGGTGCGGGTGTGGTGGTGAAGGTCGGCGACGGCGTCACCCGGTTCGCGGAGGGGGATCATGTCGTCACGGCGTTCATCCCGGCGTGCGGCACGTGCGAACCGTGTTCGCGCGGTGCGCAGAATCTGTGCGACGAGGGTGCGGGGCTGCTCACCGGGTTGTCGATCGCCGATAAGACGCATCGGGTGACGCTGGGCGGCGAGGGTCTCACGCAGATGTGTCTGCTCGGGACGTTCTCTCCGTACATCACGGTCAATCAGGCGTCGCTGGTGAAGATCGAGGACGACATCCCGCTCAAGGAGGCGGCGCTGTTGGGTTGCGGCGTCGCCACGGGCTGGGGGTCGGCGACGCAGATCGGCGGCACCCGGCCGGGCGACACGGTGGTGGTCGTCGGCATCGGCGGTGTCGGCATCAACGCGGTGCAGGGCGCGAAGGCGGCGGGTGCGCGGTTCGTGGTGGCCGTCGATCCGGTGAAGTTCAAACGCGACATGGCCGAGAAGCTGGGGGCGACGCACACGTTCGAGTCGGTGGAGCAGGCGGTGCCCGCGGTCGGCGAGATGACGTGGGGTGCGATGGCGGACACCGCGGTGCTCACGCACGGCGAGATGAAGGGCGAGTACATCGCCGAGGGGTTGGCGATGATCCGCAAGGGCGGCCAGGTGGTAGTCGTGGGGATGGGCGATTACGCGGCGATGGACG
This sequence comes from Gordonia shandongensis DSM 45094, assembly GCF_000423025.1. Classification (GTDB taxonomy): domain Bacteria; phylum Actinomycetota; class Actinomycetes; order Mycobacteriales; family Mycobacteriaceae; genus Gordonia; species Gordonia shandongensis. The sequence goes on along the minus strand of NZ_AUHE01000001.1, from coordinate 463,728 downwards.
TGAAGATGAACCTCTTCGAGCTCACTCTGCTGCAGAAGCGGGTTCAGGGGGCGATCTTCGGTGGCGCCGGGCCGCGGACTCAGGTGCCGCGGCTGTTGAACGAGTATCGGTCCGGTCAGTTGAATCTCGCCGATCTGGTGACTCAGACGTATCGGCTCGAGGACATCAATCGGGCGTACGACGACATGCTGGAGGGCAACAACATCCGCGGCATGATCGTCTTCGACGAGGCCGACTGGTAGCGGCGCGACCAGCGGTCGGGGCCCGCCGGCGGGTCGGGGAACAAACGCCGCACCCTCGGGGTTGAGTCGAGCAGACTGAACTTCTGGAGGTGTGATGTCTGAGAACATTTCCGTTCCCGTCCTGTTCGTTCCCGACCTCGTGGTCCTGCCCGGCATGGTGGTCCCGATTCCGCTCGACGACGCCGCGCAGGCGGCGGTCGACGCGGCCCGCGCCGGGGAGAACGGCTCCATCCTGATCGCCCCGCGGCTCGACGACCGCTACCCCACCCACGGCGTGATCGCGTCGATCGTGCAGGTGGGACGCATGCCCGGACCGGGCGGCCATGCCGCCGTGGTCCGCGGTGAGCGGCGCGCGCACATCGGCGTCGGCACCACCGGCCCGGGAGCCGCCCTGTGGGTGGAGGTGGAGCCGGTGGCGGAGCCGCCGGTCACCGACGCGGTCCGCGAGCTGGCGTCCGAATACCGCACGGTGGTCCTCGCGATGCTGCAGCGCCGCGAGGCGTGGCAGGTGATCGACGCCGTCAACCGGCTCACCGATCCGTCGGCGCTCGCCGACACCGCCGGCTACGCGTCGTGGCTCACCGACGTGCAGAAGCGCACGCTGCTGGAGACCGACGACGTCGAGGACCGGCTGCGGCTGCTGATCGAGTGGACGGGCGAGACCCTCGCGGAGACGGAGGTGAGCGACAAGATCGCCGCCGACGTCCGCGACGGCATGGAGAAGCAGCAGAAGGAGTTCCTGCTGCGCCAGCAGCTCGACGCGATCCGCAAGGAGCTCGGGGAGGACGAACCCGACGGCGCCGACGACTACCGCGGCCGGGTGGAGGCGGCCGACCTGCCCGACGCGGTCCGTGCGGCCGCGCTGCGCGAGGTCGGGAAGCTCGAGCGCGGCAGCGATCAGAGTCCAGAGGCGGGCTGGATCCGCACCTGGCTCGACACCGTCCTGGAACTGCCGTGGTCGCAGACGACCGACGATGCGACGGACGTGGCCGGTGCGCGGGAGATCCTCGACGCCGATCATCACGGTCTCGACGACGTGAAGGACAGGATCGTGGAGTACCTCGCCGTCCGGGCGCGGCGGTCGCGGCGCGGTCTGTCGGTGGTCGGCGGCCGCGGTTCGGGCGCCGTGATGGTGCTCGCCGGTCCTCCCGGCGTCGGGAAGACGTCGCTCGGGGAGTCGGTGGCGCGCGCCCTCGGCCGGAAGTTCGTCCGGGTCGCGCTCGGCGGTGTCCGCGACGAGGCGGAGATCCGCGGTCACCGGCGCACCTATGTCGGCGCGCTGCCGGGCCGCATCGTGCGGGCCATCGGGGAGGCCGGGTCGATGAACCCGGTCATCCTGCTCGACGAGATCGACAAGGTGGGCTCCGATTTCCGGGGTGACCCGGCTGCGGCGCTCCTCGAGGTGCTCGACCCGGCGCAGAACCACACGTTCCGCGACCACTACCTCGACCTGGATCTCGACTTGTCGGACGTCGTCTTCCTCGCGACGGCCAACGTGGTGGAGAACATCCCGTCGGCGCTCCTCGATCGCATGGAGCTGGTCACGATCGACGGTTACACCGAGGACGACAAGGTGGCGATCGCCCGCGACTACCTGGTTCCACGTCAGCTCGAACGGGCGGCGCTCACGGCCGACGAGGTGACGATCACGCCGGACGCGCTGCGGACGATCGCGGCCGAGCACACCCGCGAGCCGGGAGTGCGGCAGTTCGAGCGGCTGCTGGCCAAGATCGCACGCAAGGTCGCGGTGGCCGTCGAGGCGAGCGACGGGCGCGAGCCGGTGACGGTCGACGCCGCGGGGCTGGTCGATTACATCGGGCGGCCGCGCTTCACGTCGGAGACGGCGGAGCGGACCGAGATCCCCGGTGTGGCGACGGGGCTGGCGGTGACCGGCATGGGCGGCGACGTCCTGTTCATCGAGAGCCTGGCGGTGGCGTCGCCGGACGATGGGTCGGTGGACCGGGGAGCGGGGGCGGGCGGTGGTCCGAGCCTGAAGCTCACCGGTCAGTTGGGCGATGTGATGAAGGAGTCGGCGCAGATCGCGCTGTCGTACGTGCGGTCGCACGCCGCGGACTTCGGGATCGATCCGGGTGCGCTCGCGGGGACGATTCACATCCACGTTCCGGCGGGCGCGGTGCCGAAGGACGGGCCGTCGGCGGGGGTGACGATGGTGACCGCGCTGGTGTCGATGCTCACCGGGCGTCGTGTCCGCGGTGACGTGGGGATGACCGGCGAGGTGACGCTCGGCGGTCGGGTGCTGCCGATCGGCGGTGTGAAGCAGAAGCTGCTGGCGGCGCAGCGCAACGGGCTGGGCACGGTGTTCATCCCGCAGCGCAATGAGGCCGATCTCGACGATGTGCCGGGCGAGGTGCTCGCGGCACTCGATGTGCGGCCGATGACCGATGTCGCCGACATCGTCGCGCAGGCGTTGGAGCCGGCTGTCGACGGTGCCGGTGCGTCCGGGGTGGAGTCGGCGGCCTGATCCGCCGCGGTCGGTCGGGGGTCGTTCTCTCGACCGACCGCGGGGGAGCTCGCGTCGACGGCGTCGGGTTAGAGTGCGGCGACCGGTCCCGCGGGGATCGTCGACGCACACGCGACCCGGACGCACACACACGACTCGATGGTGAAACGGAGTACCCGTGACAGACCCCCGACACTCGAACCCGCAGAACTCGAGCCCGCAGAACTCGAACCTGCACGACCCGAACGTTCAGAACCCGAACCCCCCGTCGCCGAACGAGCAGGCGCCGGTCCAACCGGAGCAGGACTCGGGGTACACGGGTTTCTCGATCGCGGCGGTCGGCGTGATCGTCGGCGCCGTCCTCACCCTCGTCTCGTACCCGCTGGTGTGGTTCTATGCGACGGCCGACCCGGACGCCACGGTGACCGGCCTCGGGAGCGTGAACAGCACCGATCAGGTGCGGATCATCTTCACCTCGAGCCGCCTGCACTGGTTGCCGGGCGTCGTCGCCGTCGTGCTGCTCGTGATCGCGGTGCTGCGCCTGATCGGCCGGTACACGGCCGCGTTCAACAAGCCGTCGACGATCATCGGCGCCGTCGCCGTGGGCGCCTCGGTGCTCGCGGCCTTCCTCGTCGACGAGGGATTCAGCGCCGGCATCGGCGCGTACCTGGCGCTGGTCGGTTCGGTGGTGATGCTGGCGGCCGTCGCGGCCGTCGCATTCGCCGAGAAGTAGCCGTCCGCGCGCAGCGATCGGCGGCCCCTCCGTGCGGGAGGGGCCGCCGATCGTCGTCTCCGGGGTCCGTGCCGGTCAGTGCGGTGTGTCGGCCGCCGGATGCGGAGCGGGACTCGGGGTGTTCGGCTCGGAGCGGGTGAGTCGCTGCGCGTAGGCGACGCCGAGGCCCAGCAGCAGGATGCCGGCGACGAGGAACGCCGTGACGCGGAGGAATCCGTCGAGGGCGGCCAGGTCGAACAGGAACAGTTTGGCGATCGCCGCCGCGATCAACGTCAGTCCGGCGCTCAGGGCGACGGTCCGCATCACGCCGTCGTTGCGGCGGGCCCACATCAGCGCGGCCGCGGCCGATGCGAACCAGATGACGGTGGCGACGGTGTGGCCGGTGCGGAAGCCCTGCCCGGATCCGTCGGTCGCCACGGCGGCGACGGCGACGCACAGCTGGGTGACCAGCCACAGGTCGACCAGGGCGCCCACGATCCACAGTCGGTCGGCGGCATCGGGGGCCTCGGCGGACCACACCCAGGTCAGGAGAGTCACGGCGACGATGCCGAAGGCGACCCCGATGAGCACGGTGATCCGCTGGCCGTCGGTGAGGCCGTCGAAGAAGAACAATTGCGGAAGGGCGCCGGAGGCGACGACGGAGAGCAGACCGAAACCGGTCGCGACCGTCCCGGCCGTCACCAGGGCGCGACGCAGATCGCCGGCCACGATGCTGACGGCCAGGATCACGATCGCCACCGCGAGGGCGCCGGGCGCCTGGGCGTCGGGGCCGACGGCGAACAGCACGGACAGTGCGAACCCGATGGCGGCGGCGACGGCCCACCCGATGCGGGCGGTGAAGCCGATTCCACTGCGACCGCGGGTGACGACGGCGGCGAACGCGAACACCAGCGCGGCGATCCCGGCGACCACCGACGGCAGCGGCGTGTCGAACATCGCCGGGGTCGCGAACACCGGGATGCCGGAGGCGACCGAGACCAGACCGACGACCACCCGGGTGGAGCTCGTCGAGAGCAGCAGTGTCGCCGAGACGACGGCGAGCACGATGTTCACGGCGATCGCCGGGGCCAGGAACCAGGCGGCGACGTCGTCGGTCGTGGTCGCCGCCAGCAGGGGAATCGTGGCGGCGGCGGTGTTCACCGCGAACAGCGGCGTCCAGTCGCGGCCGATCTGGATCCACAGGGTGACGGCGGCGTAGGCGGGCATGAACGCGATGAGGACGAGGTCGACGCCGCCGGTGACGATCGGCGCGAAGACGAGGAGCGGAACCGAGACGAGCAGACCCAACGTCTGGCTGTCCCACCGGTGGGCGAACCACAGTCCGCCGCCGGCGATCAGCGAGCCGAGTGCCAGGGCCGCCGCTTCGGGGAGCCATTGGTAGATCGATGCGGCGGCCAGCACGTCGAAGAGCGCGGCGGCGGTGCCGGTGGCGATCAACGCGGCGGCGCCCGACCGCTTCTCGTCGCGGTGACCGATTCGCGCGCCGACGGCGACCAGTGCGGCGGCCAGCAGGGCGCCGCCGGCGACGCGGACCTCCGGGCGGAGGATGCCGGCCTGGGCGGCCAGGACGAGCAGGAGGACCACTCCGATCAGGGTGATGGCGACGCCCACCGCGGCGAGGATCTTGCCGACGAGACCGCGATCGGTGGCCGCGGCCAGCCGGTCGGACAGCGACGGCGCGGGTGCCGGGCGGGTCGCGGCGGGATGCGCGGTTGCGGGCCCGGCGGCACCCCGGGTGGCGGTCTGCCACTGGTTGCCCTGCCACTGGTTGCCCTGCCACTGGTTGCCCCGCCACTGATTGCCCTGCCACGGGTTCGCCTGCCAGTGGGGTGCGGTCGGCGGGGGCGTGTACGGCCACTGGCCGCCGGTCGCGTACTGGACGTACGGCTGCGGCGGGTGCGGTGCCGCCGAGTGCGGTTGGGCGGGTGCGGCCGTGGGCTGGGCGGCCGCCGGCTTTGCGGGGGCGGCCGGTGCGGCTGCTGGGGGCCGGGTGGGCTCCGGCTCCCGGGTGGGGAGCGAGGAGGCGAACTCGGCGAAGTCGGACGAGACCGCGGCGACGCGGTCGGAGAGCGTGCGCAGTTCGGCGCCGATGCGATCGGCGGCGACTGCCGGATCAGGTGTGGTGTTCATGGCTTCCAGCGTCGTCGCCGCCGGCCGCCGAGACATGCGCAGAACTACGCAGAAATCGTGGTCACTTCTCCGGTGAGTCCTGGTCGAGGCCGTGTTCGATCGCGTACCGCGCCAACTCGACGCGGTTGCCGAGCTGGAGTTTCCGCAGTGCGGCGCCCACATGGTTCTCGACGGTTCGGGGGCTGATCGCCAGGCGTGTCGCGATCTGCCGCGATGAGAGGCCCTTGGCGACGTGCCGCAGGACCTCGGTCTCCCGCTGGGTGAGGGTCGGGGAGTCGTCGCGCGGGGTGCGGGCGATCCGTCGGTACTCGCCGAGCACCAGCCCGGCCAGACCGGGTGTGAAGACGGCCTGCCCGTCGCCGGTGGCGCGGACCGCGGCGACCAGTTCGGAGCGTTGCGCACTCTTGACGAGGTAGCCGGTGGCGCCGGCTTTGATGGCTTCCAGGACGTCGTCGCGTTCGTCGGACGCCGAGAGGATCAGCACGCGGGCGCCCGGGTGGGCGTGCAGTACGCGGGCGGTGGCTTCCGCGCCCGAACCGTCGGGCATCTGCATGTCCATGAGGATCACGTCGGGGCGGACGGCGGCCGCGCGGGCGGCCGCGGCGGTCACCCCGTCGGCGGTGGCGACGACGTCGAACCCCTCGTCGGCGAGGTCGCGGGCCACGCCGTCGCGCCAGATCGGATGGTCGTCGACGACCATCACCCGCAGTGATCCGCCGGACGTGGCCGGACCCGCGGGGTCGGGGTCGCCGGCGTCTGGTCTCATCGTCACGCCCGCTCCTGTCGTCCGTCGGCCGGTATCGTCAGCTCCCATTCTGTCCCGGCGCCGGGCGCTGATTCCAGCTGCGCGCGGCCGCCGAGGGCTTCGATCCGCCCGATGATGGAGTGCACCACGCCGAACCGGCCTTCGTCGGCGGCTTCGGCGAGACGTCCGTCGGCGATTCCGACGCCGTCGTCGCGGACGCTCACCACGATGTCGTCGTCGAGGTCTTCCAGGAGGATGAACGACTGTGCGCCCGGACCCGCGTGGCGGACGGTGTTGTCCAGGATGTTGCCGACGGCCGCGAGTATCTCGTCGACGGTTTCGGCGGCGAGGATCACGGTTTCGGCGGGGGCGCTGACGTGGACGTCGTCGGCGGCGAGGTCGCGGAGGGCGGCGGCGACGTCGCGTACCGCGTCGTGCGACGTCGACGATGCGGCGGGGCCGGCGGCGATGAGTTGCCGCAACAGTCGTTCCTGTTCGGCGGCCAGTGCGGCGAGTTCTTCGGTGGGGCCGCCGATTTCGCGGCCGCGTCGGGAGATCAGGGCGAGGACCTGGAGGACGCCGTCGTGCACTTCGCGGGCGAGTCGGTCGCGTTCGGTGGATTCGGCGGCCAACCGGATGGCGGCGGTGAGTCGGGCGTGCATGAGGCGTGCGCGTGAGGCGCCCATCCCGACGGCGACGGCGGCCGCGGCGAGGAGGATGACGGTCGCGTTGCGGCCGAAGTTGAGGACGAAGACGCCTTTGACGTAGTAGTTCGCGAGGCCGATGAACACGGTTCCGGCCAGCCCCCACCGCGCGCCGCCCAGCAGCGCCGCGGACAGTACGGCGTTGGTCATCCACAGGGTGGTCGGCCAGGTCTGGTTGTCGGCGATCCAGTCGGCGTCGGCGACGGCCGACGTCGAGATCATCATGGCTGCCGAGACGAGGACTTCGATGGTGACGAACCAGGTTCGTCGACCGAATCCGGCGAGGTAGCCAGTGGTCCACCAGATGTTGGCGGCGATGAGGACGGCGAACAGGATCCAGGTGACGCCGGGGTGGTCGAGGTCGCCGTTGACGGCGATCTGGAAGCCGAGGGCGTAGACGAAGCTGACGGCCCGGAAGATCTGCGCCGCCCGCCACAGCGGCCCGACGGGGTCGTCGTCGTCGAGGCCCCGCCATAGGGCGGCGGGGTCGGTGGTGGCCGCTGCGGGCCGGTCGGTGCGCGGCACGGCTCAGAGCTGTCGGTCGATGAACTGTGGTGTCTCCCCGGCGATCCCGGCTTTGCGTGCGATCTCGGAGTTCCGGCCGCGTAGGAGTTTGATCTGCAGGGCCTGCTCCACGGGGAACGACATGCGCGAACCGTTGTACCAGGTGTTCTCGAACAGCGATTTGGATGCGGCCACCGCATCGGGTGAGCGTTGTTTGACGAGGTCGATGAATTCGTGGGCCGCCGCCATCGGGTCGTCGTTGACCTCGGTGATCAGTCCCCAGCGGGCGGCTTGTTCGGCGGAGAAGGTCTCGCCGGTCATGGTGAGTCGTTTGGCGACGTCGATGCCGGTGAGTTGCGAGATGCTCGCCGACAGGGACATGTCGGGGATCAGTCCCCACCGCGACTCCATGATCGAGAAGTCGGCGCCGGGCGCGGCGTAGCGGAAGTCGGCGGCGAGGGCGATCTGGAGGCCGCCGCCGAAGCAGTGGCCGTCGATCACCGCGATCACCGGTACCGGGACGGTGCGCCACGCCCAGCCGGCGGCCTGGAAGTTGTTGGCGGCCGAGGATCGTTTCGGGATGAGGTTGCGCATGATGCGGCCCCGTTCCTTGCCTGCCGATGCGAAGTCGAGGCCCGAACAGAACGACGGTCCCTCACCGGTGAGGATCACCGCTCGCAGCGACGCGTCCTTCGACGCGCGGTCGGCGGCCTTCGCGAGGTCGTCGATCATGTCGAGCGTGAGACCGTTGTGCTTCTCCGGCCTGTTCAGCCGCACGTAGGCGACCCTGTCGCGGACCTCGTAGTCGATGTTCGTCATATCTCTCATGATGTCGCAGTCGCGACGGTTCGGCACGGGTGGTCAGCGAAGTCCGCGAGACGTCCACCCGTGTCGGTGCCTCCTGGGCGGACTGCTATTGATCGATTTGTCGGCGCTCTGCGGGGCCCACTTCGGAGAAGGATCCGCTCCGGCGGCGAATCCGCGTATCCATTCACGGTGTGCGGGTTCACCGCCGACCCAAGCCGTATGTCTCACTGCTACACAGCCGTAGGAGAGCTGGATGAAGACGACCGTAAAAGACCGGTATGAGCGACGTGCCCCTCGCAGTGGCCGCGTCCCGTGAGTGCGGGACCCGGGCCGGATGTGGGCAGCCGAACCACGGGGGCGGTCGGCGCGGGCGCAACGTGTGTGAATCCTGGCAGGCGAAAGCGCCTGCTCTTGCCCAGAGCGCGCGACCACTCGGGTTGGGGTAGCCTGGCTCCGGCGGTGATGCGCGACGCTGATGTGCGTCGATCCGCCGCAGGTGGAGACCGATATTCCAGCCGGCCGGTCCGGGGGCGACGCGTAGGGGGTGACGACATGGAGAGTCGAAGTCGTCGAACCATGGGCGTTGCCGCGATCACACGCCGCCTCGCCCCGACCTCGTAGCCGACGTTCATCCGGCCGCCGACGAGCGGCCGTCTCTCGCAGGCGATGACCACGTCTGCCCACCGTCACGCCCCGGTGCACCCGGCGCGGCCGCCCGGCTTCCTGCCTCGGCGGCCGCCTCAGTGCGCCGATCTCCGTCGGTCCGGTCACGTCCGGACCGTGTGCTGCCGTGCGCCATGCCACGGCGGCCGAAACCCGCGATCACGGTGGGGACGCGCGGTGGTGGCCTGCGTCGATTCCTGAAAGGAACCGCTGTGTACCGCAACGAACCCGAAACCCTGGCCGTCCTCGGCCGCATCCGCACCCTCGCCGAGCGAGTGGACGCCGACCCCGCCTGCAACCTCGCGGAATGGCGTGCCGAAGTGTCCGGACGGGAGAACCGATCCGAACAGGTCCGCGACCTCAGCGCACCGCAGGCCCGCGCACTGTTCGCCGCCCATGGCCCACGCGAACTGACCGGACTGCTCACCGGAGTCCGCGACGACGCCGCGGCCCGACTCCTCGGGCGCATCCACCCCGTCGACGCCTCGACGGCACTCGAACCGCTCCCGATCGCGACCGCCGGACGCATCCTCCGAGAGATGGGCGACCGCCGCGGCGGCGTCCTCGCCGCGATGCCCGACGCCCGCCGCGGCGAAGTGAGTGCACTCCTGCGGTATACCGCCGAATCGGTGGGCGCCAACATGACACCGTCGATCCTCGCGCTCCCGGCCGCCGCCACCGCATCCGAAGCCGTCGACAGCCTCCGCGGAACCGGACCGGGCACCGAATCCGCACGCTACGTTCACCTGGTCTCGGGCTCCGACGAACTCGTCGGCGTCGTGGGGCTCCGCGACGTGATGCTGGCCGCCCCCGACACCCCGCTGCGCGACCTGGCGCCCCACACCGTGGTGAGCGTCGACGCCCACCACGATCAGGAAGTCCTCGTGGAACTGTTCGCCGAGAACCCGTTCGCGTCGATCCCGGTGGTCGACGACGGGCGGCTCGTCGGCGTCGTGACGACCGACCGCGCCGCCGGCATCCAGGCCGCCGAGACCACCGAAGACTTCCGGCGGATGAGTGCCGCCGGCGGTCTCACCGTCTCACTGCGCGACGCCGGCGTGTGGGCGCTGTACCGCTCCCGCGTGGTGTGGCTGGTGGTCCTGGTGTTCGGGAACATCTTCTCCGGCGCGGGCATCGCCCACTACGAGGACGTCATCAGTTCGGTGGTGTCGCTGGTGTTCTTCCTGCCGCTGCTCATCGACTCCGGCGGCAACGCCGGATCCCAGTCGGCGACGCTGATGGTGCGCGCCCTGGCGACCGGCGACGTCCGGATGCGCGACTGGGGTCGACTGCTCGGCAAGGAACTCAGCGTGGCGATCCTCCTCGGCGCCACGATGGCGGCGGCGGTCTCGGTGCTCGGCCTCGTCCGCGGCGGCGGTGAGGTCGCGCTGGTGGTGTCGCTGTCGATGGTGTTGATCGTCATCGTGGGCGCGGTGATCGGCATGTCGCTGCCGTTCCTGCTGACGAAGTTCCGGCTCGACCCCGCCAGTGCGTCGGCGCCGCTCATCACCAGCATCTGCGACGGCGTGGGCGTGCTGATCTACTTCTTCATCGCGTCCCAGATCCTGTTGTGAGGCCGGCACCGCACGCCACGGGGCACCGCCGAGCACCTCGGTGACCAAGCTCACAGCAGAGTTGAGTGATGCAGACGCACTGTTCGGGAATGGATCCGGGGTGGCCGTCGTTGGAACCGGCAAGAGACCTGAGTGTTATAGACTCAACTCGGGTTGACGTCACGAACGACGTTGACTAGACATGAGTCGTCGGCGCTGAGGTTTCGAGGAACCAGCAGGCCACCCCGGCCTCACAAACAACGGGGCCTCAAGAACACAGGCTTCAGAACTACCCAGGCTGCCACGAGCAAGCCGCGTACAAGGAGGTACACATGTCCCGTGCTGTCGGAATCGACCTCGGCACCACCAACTCCGTGGTGTCTGTTCTCGAAGGCGGCGAAGCCGCCGTCATCGCGAACGCAGAGGGCTCCCGCACCACGCCGTCGGTCGTCGCCTTCGCCCGCAACGGCGAAGTCCTCGTCGGCCAGCCGGCCAAGAACCAGGCCGTGACCAACGTCGACCGCACCATCCGGTCGGTGAAGCGCCACATGGGCGACGCCAACTGGACCGTCGAGATCGACGACAAGAAGTACACCCCGCAGGAGATCAGCGCCCGCACGCTGATGAAGCTCAAGCGCGACGCCGAGAGCTACCTCGGTGAGGACGTCACCGACGCCGTCATCACCGTGCCCGCCTACTTCAACGACTCGCAGCGCCAGTCCACCAAGGAGGCCGGCCAGATCGCGGGCCTCAACGTCCTGCGCATCGTCAACGAGCCCACCGCGGCCGCTCTCGCCTACGGCCTCGACAAGGGCGAGAAGGAACAGACCATCCTGGTCTTCGACCTCGGCGGCGGCACCTTCGACGTCTCGCTGCTGGAGATCGGCGACGGAGTGGTCGAGGTCCGCGCCACCTCCGGCGACAACAACCTCGGCGGCGACGACTGGGACGAGCGCGTCGTCGAGTGGCTCGTCGACAAGTTCAAGGCGTCCTCGGGTATCGACCTGACCAAGGACAAGATGGCCATGCAGCGTCTCCGCGAGGCCGCCGAGAAGGCGAAGATCGAGCTCTCGGCTTCGCAGAGCACCTCGATCAACCTGCCGTACATCACCGTCGACGCCGACAAGAACCCGCTGTTCCTCGACGAGCAGATCTCGCGCAGCGAGTTCCAGAAGATCACCAGCGACCTGCTCGAGCGCACCCGCACCCCGTTCCAGGCCGTGATCAAGGACGCCGGCATCGCGGTCGGCGACATCGACCACGTGGTCCTCGTCGGCGGCTCCACCCGCATGCCGGCCGTCACCGAACTGGTCAAGGAGCTGACCGGCGGCAAGGAGCCCAACAAGGGCGTCAACCCGGACGAGGTCGTCGCCGTCGGCGCCGCCCTCCAGGCCGGTGTGCTGCGCGGTGAGGTCAAGGACGTGCTCCTGCTCGACGTGACCCCGCTGAGTCTCGGCATCGAGACCAAGGGCGGCGTGATGCACAAGCTGATCGAGCGCAACACCACCATCCCGACGAAGCGGTCGGAGACCTACACCACCGCCGAGGACAATCAGCCGTCGGTGCAGATCCAGGTGTACCAGGGTGAGCGCGAGATCGCGTCGCACAACAAGCTGCTCGGCTCGTTCGAGCTGGGCGGTATCGCGCCGGCGCCGCAGGGTGTCCCGCAGATCGAGGTGACCTTCGACATCGACGCCAACGGCATCGTGCACGTCACCGCGAAGGACAAGGGCACCGGCAAGGAGAACAGCATCCGGATCCAGGACGGCTCGGGTCTCTCGAAGGAGGAGATCGACCGCATGGTGAAGGACGCCGAGGCGCACGCCGAGGAGGACCGGACCCGCCGCGAGGAGGCCGAGACCCGCAACCAGGCGGAGTCGCTGGTCAACCAGACCGAGAAGTTCCTCAAGGAGAACGAGGACAAGGTCCCCGGCGACGTCAAGGAGAAGGTCGAGTCGGCGGTCTCGGAGGCCAACGAAGCCCTGAAGGGCACCGATTCGGCGGCCATCCGCAGCGCCATCGAGAAGCTGTCGCAGGAGTCCCAGGCGATGGGCCAGGCGATCTACGCCAGCGCTCAGGCCGAGGGTGAGGCCGACGGCGGCGGCGCCGACGGTGCCGACGACGTCGTCGACGCCGAGGTGGTCGACGATCCCGAGGAGGGTGACGGCAAGTGACCTCACCCGACGACGGTGCGCGCGAGCCGAACGCGGTGACCGACGACGAGCGGGCGGCCCCGGACACCGGGGACGTGCGTGACGGGTCGGCCGCCGGCGGTGAGCCGGAGACCGCGGCCGACGCCGCCGCCGAGTCGCCCGCGGGCGACGAGGCGCAGGCGGCCGAGGCCGACGCCGCGGGAAGCGACGCCCAGGTCGCCGAACTCACCGAGGCTCTGCAGCGGGAACGTGCACAGTTCAACAACTTCCGCCGCCGCAGCGCGGAGGAGCAATTGCAGGCCGCCGATCGCGGCAAGCAGATCCTGGTGGAGAAGCTCCTCCCGATCCTCGACGATCTCGACCGTGCGCGTGAGCACGGCGACCTCGACGAGGGGCCGCTGCGGGCGTTCGCCGACAAGCTCGGCGACGTCCTGGCCGGTGAGAAGTTGGTGAAGTTCGCGGAGCCGGGCGAGGTTTTCGACCCGGAACTCCACGAAGCGATTCAGAATGATGGAAGCGGGGACAGCCCCGTGATCGGAAACGTCTACCGGGTGGGCTACCGCCTGGGCGACAAGGTGATCCGCCACGCGATGGTGACGGTCACCGATCCGGAACCGGCCGCGGAGCCCGCGCCGGAGCAGTGATGTGAGCGCGGGGCCGCCCACGGCGGCCCCGCGACCACACCGCGACACCGTGTCCCGAACAGGAGCGACACATAACAACGACAGACTTTTCAGGAGGTGACGTCTGATGGCTCCCCAGCGTGAGTGGCTCGATCGCGACTTCTACGCGGACCTCGGCGTTTCTTCCGACGCCTCGGCCGATCAGATCAAGAAGGCCTACCGGCGACTGGCACGCGAGCTGCACCCGGACGCCAACCCCGGCGACACGGCGGCCGAGGAGCGCTTCAAGCGCGTGTCGGAGGCGCACAGCGTGCTGGCCGATGAGACCAAGCGCCGCGAATACGACGAGGCCCGCACCCTCATGGCCAGCGGACGTTTCCGCGGCGGCGGGGGCGGTGGCGGCTTCAGCGGTGGCGGGTTCAGCGGCGGAGCCGACGGATTCGACCTCGGCGACCTGTTCGGCGGCGGCGCGGCCGGCGGTGGCGGCGGTGGCCTGGGCGACATGCTCGGCGACCTGCTGGGCGGCCGCGGCCGCCCCGGCGGCACCCAGCAGCGGCAGCGGCGCGGCAACGACCTCGAGACCCAGACGACGCTCGCGTTCCGCGACGCCGTGCAGGGCACCACGGTCAGCCTGCGGGTGACCAGCCCGTCGCCGTGCACCGCCTGCCACGGCAGCGGTGCGCGCCCGGGGTCGAGCCCGCGGACCTGCCCCACCTGCAACGGGTCGGCGTTCGTCACCCGCAGCCAGGGCCACTTCGGTTTCTCCGAGCCGTGCCCCGACTGTCAGGGCACCGGCACCAAGATCGACCAGCCGTGCACCGACTGCGGCGGCAACGGCGTGACGGTGCGGCCGCGGACCATCAACGTCCGCGTGCCCCAGGGCGTCGAGGACGGTCAGCGGATCCGGCTGGCCGGACAGGGCGAGGCCGGGATGCGCGGGGCGCCGTCGGGCGACCTGTACGTGACCGTGCACGTGAAACCCGATGCGGTGTTCACGCGCAGCGGCAACGACCTCAAGGTGCAGTTGCCGGTCAGCATCTCCGAACTGGTGCTCGGCGCGACGGTCTCGGTGCCGACGCTCGACTCCTCGGTGGGGGTCAAGATCCCGGCGGGCACGTCCGACGGTCGTACCCTGCGGTTGAAGGGGCGTGGCGTCCCGAAGCGGTCCGGCGGGTCCGGCGACCTGCTCGTGACGGTCAAGGTGTCGGTGCCGACGACGCTGGACGAACCGGCGATCGACGCGATGACACGGTACGCGGAGGCAGAGAAGGCCAGCGGGTTCGATCCCCGCGCCGGATGGGGGCGGTGATGCACGATGGCTCGCACACACGGTGGGTCCGGAAGCGGACGAGGACACGGCGATGACGCCGCGACGTTCCTGATCTCGGTGGCCGCCGAGCTCGCCGGAATGCACGCGCAGACCCTGCGGACCTACGACCGACTCGGCCTGGTGACGCCGCAGCGCACCCGCGGCGGCGGCCGCCGGTACTCGAACCGCGATGTGGAGATGCTCCGCGAGATTCAACGACTGTCGCAGGACGAGGGCGTCAACCTCGCCGGCATCAAACGGATCATCGAGCTCTCCGACCAGGTGGAGGCGCTGCGGTCGCGCGTCGGCGAACTCCAACGCGATCTGGACGCGGTCCGCCGCACCGGCCGGCCGGGCGCCGAACTGGTCCCGGTGCCCAGGACGAGCGCCCTCGTGGTGTGGCAGCCGCGCGGCAAGAAACCCGAGCGGTGACCCGCGGCGGTCACCCGGTGCGGTGCCGCGCGCAAAAGTGATCTTCGATACGTCTGGGGCGTCGATTTCCGGTGATCGGGAATCGACGCCCCCTCGTCGTCGTTGGACCGCCGTGACACGCACGAGAACCGATGCGCCGACCGTCGGCACGCTCGCCGACCGAGGCCGTGACCCGAAGGGAACCCCATGACCGTGACCGCCCACTCCGTCCTCGGTACCGCCGGCCGACTCCTCACCGGAGTGCCGCTGATGATGTTCGGTTACGAGGCGGCGAGCGATCCGGGGCCGCGGGTGGGGATGGCGGCGCCGCTGCTCGACAAGATGCGCGAGGTGGTTCCGGTGCCGGTCGACAATGAGACCATCGTCCGCGCCAACGGTGCCGCCCAGGTGGTCGGCGGTGCGCTCATCGCATCGGGTGTCGCCCCGGTGGCCGGTGCGGGGCTCATCGCCGGTTCGCTCATCCCGACGACGGCCGCGGGCCACGCCTACTGGGAGATGGAGGATCCGGCGATGCGGAACGCGCACAAGACGCACTTCCGCAAGAACATCGTCCTCATCGGTGCCGCCCTGTCGGCGGCCGCTGCGGCCTCCCGCATCGCGGGCAAGTAGCCGCGCGGCACCGCGCGCCGGACCGTCAGTCGAGGGGGTCGTGCGAGATCGCGTCCCCGGGCACTCCGGCCGCGCGGAGCTGCAGCGCGGTGTGGAAGACCATCGGCGACGGACCGCAGATCAGCACCTGCCGGTCGGTCCAGTCGCGGTATCTGGCGGCGACCTCGCCCACCCGGCCGTAGACGAGTTCGGTACCCCACTGGCGGGGGTCGGCGGCGCCGGTGATCCACCACGGATCCTCGGTCTCCTCGCTGACGGCGGTCACCCGCAGCCACGGATTGGAGCGGGCGAGCTGATGCAGCACGCCGAGCTCGTACAGTTCGCCCGGGTAGCGGGTGCCGTAGAAGATGTGGGTGGCGGGGGCGTCGGCGTTCGTCGCGAGATCGAGCAGTAGGGCGCGCAGCGGTGCCAGACCGCTGCCGCCGGCGATCATGAGGACGGGCCGGTCGGGGTCGACGCGCATGGTGCCGTGCCGTTGACCGAAGGTCCACACGTCGCCGACCGTGGTGTCGCGGACGATCGTCGGGCTCAACCGTCCGCCCTGCACGGCGCGGACGTGGAACTCGAGGTGGCCGTCGTCGTTCGGCGGGATCGCCGGTGAGAAGTTGCGCCACACCCGCGGCCACTGCGGGATCTGCGTCTCGAGGTACTGGCCGGCCGCGAACGGGGGCGCCTCGCCGTCCACGACGAGCCGCACGACGGCCCGTTCGCGGTTGATCGTGAACTTCTGGACCACGCGGGCCGTCCAGCGGGCGGGGTCGGTGACGCTGTCGGCGGCGCCCCGCATCACCCCGGTGGTCAACTGCATGGCCTGCGAGACCGTCTCGGTGGTCTCGGGGGTCCAGCGGTCGCCGAAGACGTATTCGAACTCCGACATGAGGGCCTCGTACATGAGCCAGTAATGCTCGCCGAGGACCCCGTATTTGCGGTGGTCGCGGCCCAGCTGCGCCAGGAAGTCGACGAGTTCGTCGTGCCCGCCGGATGCGGGGATGGCGTCCAGGACGTGGTCGATCACGTCGACGAACACCGAGCGCAGCTCGGCCATCTCGACGGGGAACAGTTCGCGCAGCCGCGGCTGGAGTGCGAAGAGGCGTGCGAAGACGCTGCGCGCGAATCGATCCGGGTCCGCGGCGATCAGCGAGCGCGCCTGCGCGAGGATGGGTTGCCCCGGCTCGGTCACTGTTCCGCCTCCATCGCTGCCGTTCCCATCGCTGCCGTCCCGATCGCTGCCGTTCCGATCGCTGCCGTTCCGATCGCTGCCGTTCCAATCGCTGTCAGTGGCCCCGCGGTTGGTGCACGGCTCACTGTAGTCGCGTGCGGGAATCGAACCCGCCATCGACAGGCGCGCGACGGCGTGCGGTGTGGCACTCTATGCGATGTGACGACGCTCGACGGACTGCTGCCCGGGATCGTCGATGCGCACGTGCACTACTTCGATCCGACGCGTTCGTCGTGGGCGTTGGCCCGCTTCGCGCGGATCGCGGCGCTGCCCATGCGTCGACTGGTCCCCGGTCCGATCCTGCGGGCCTCGGCGCGGTTCACCGATCCCGACGAGCGTCGTCTCCTCATCGATCCGGCGGTCCTCGGCGCAGCGTACGAGCCGCCGCAGTATGCGATCGACGTCGGCAACCTCATGGCGTCCACCGGGGTCGGCACCGAGCAGGTCGTCGCCGTCGAATCGCAGTGGCGGCCCGAACCGGACCCCGAGGTCGTCATGGCGCGTGCCGCCGCGGAGCTGACGTATGTGACCGGTCTGCCCAATGGGACGCATGGCCCGCGGCTGGGTGCCGTCGTCACGGCCGCCGATCCGCGGCACCCGCAGTTCGCGACGCACCTCGACCGGCAGCTGGCCGAGTCCGACCGAGTGCGCGGGGTGCGCGTCAAATGGGCGCAGCATCCGGACCCGGATCTCCTCGACTGGTGCGCCGAACCCGACTTCGTGGCGTCGACGGCCTTCCTCACCGGTTTCGAGGCGCTCGCCGACCGCGGTCTGAGCTTCGTGTCCCTCGCGTACTCCCATCAGCTCGGACAGCTCGATCTGCTGGCGCGTCGGTTCCCGGAGACGACGATCGTCATCGACCACCTCGGGTTGCCGGCGGGGATCTTCGGGCCCACGGGCGCACGCACCGGCACCACGGCCGCGGCGCGTGCCGAGATCCACAATCTGTGGCGCGAACGGATGACGATGATCGCGCAGAACCCGAACGTGGTGGTGAAGGTGTCGGGCCTCGGGCTCGGCGTGCTCGGCTACGGCCGGGAGACGGCGGGCAACATCGGCAGCAGACGGGTTCTCGCCGACATGATCGGTCCGCTGGTACTGCACGTGGTGGACCATTTCGGGCCCGACCGCGTGATGTTCGGATCGGACTCACCGGTCGACAAGCCGAATGCGCCGATCGGGATGGTGGCCGGCGCGCTGCTCGACGTCCTCGGCGACCGCGGTGAGCACGTCGTGACGCAGTTGTTCGCCGAGACGGCGCGGCGGGTGTATCGGCTGGACTCCTGACACGGTTGCGGCGGGGCCTGTAGAACTGGAACTCCGGGTGGCACCGACACGGGTTCCACCGATGAGCGAGGTGGATCTGTGGGCGGTTTTCTGGTGACCGGGTCGGCGTCGGGCATGGGCGAGCAGGTGGCGAATCGGCTCCGCGCCGACGGGCACGAGGTGATCGGCGTCGACGTCGCCGATGGCGCCGACGTGGTGGCCGACCTGGCGACCCGGGAGGGACGGTCCGCGGCGATCCTCGCGATCCGGGAGCGGTCGGGCGGCGTGCTGGACGGCGCGGTGATGGCCGCCGGCGTCGGAGCCATCCGCGGCCGCGAGCGGCTCACGGTGGAGGTCAACGTCCTCGGAGCGACGGCGCTGCTCGAAGCGTTGCGGCCGCAGCTCGCCGCCGCCGACAAGGCGAAGGTGGTGGTGTTCGGGTCGAACTCCACCACGTCGACCCCGTTCGTGCCGCGCCGGGTGGTGAGTCTGCTCGAGCGGGGCGAGACGGAGCGGGCCGCGCGCTGGATCGGGCGGCTGGGCGCACTGTCGGCCCCGGTCGCCTACGCGGCGTCGAAACTCGCGGTGAGCCGGTGGGTCCGGCGGGCCGCCGTGACGCGTGAGTGGGCGGGGGCGGGCATCCGGATGAACCTCATCGCACCGGGTCCGGTGCTCACGCCGTTGCTGCGGGCGCAGCTCGCGAGCGGGTCGGGCAGGCACGTGCGCTCGTACCCGGTGCCCGCGCTGGAGTACGGGACGCCCGAGCGCCTCGCGGACTGGGTGATGACGATGCTCTCGCCGGCCGCGGACTTCATGGTGGGCAGCGTGGTGACCGTGGACGGCGGCACCGAGGCGCTGCTGCGTCCGACGGCGTGGCCGGCGCGGCTGCCGGTGCGCGGGGTTCCCCGCATGCTGCGGTTGCTGCGGGAGGCGCCGCGGCGCGGTCAGGTGGCCGACTACTCGGACATCTGACTACTGGAACATCTGACTACTCGGGCCTCTGACTACTGGGGCCTCTGGGTTATTGGGACATCTGGGCCACCGCCCCGCCCGAATCGGGTGACCGCCGCGGTGCGGCGAGGATGTCGTCGAGCAGCCGCGTCAGGACCCGCGCGAAGGTGTCGGGCGAGATGTCGGTGGAGCATTGGTAGCCGATCAGCATCATCATCGACTGCGCGGCCCAGTCCGCGGCGTGATCGGCGTCGTCGAACAGGTCCGCGGTGAATTCGGCGATCGCCGCACGGCGAGTCGCGTCGATCTCGGCGACCGCCGCCGCCACGGCGGGAGCCTTGGCCGACCACACCCGCAGCGCGCGTTCGGTGGCGTGCGGAAGGTCGACGGCCGCCCGCAGGAGGGCCCGCGCGCGGGCTTCGGCACCGTGGATGCCGCGCAGCTGGTCGACGACCCTCGCGGTGGACTCGACCTCCCAGTGGGCGATGAGTGCCGCCTCGAAGTCCTTCCAACTGCGAAAGGCGTGGTAGAAACCGCCGGTGGTGAGGCCCGTCTCGGCGCAGACGGCGGCCTGTTTGAAACCGCCGTACCCGTCGCGCGCCAGGACTCGCATGCCGGCGTCGAGGAAACGGGAGCGCAGGCGATCAACGGTTCCGGTGGCCGGGTCTGCGCGGTCGGGGACTGACATGGCCCGATTGTCGCATGCCTCGCCCGACGGTCGAGTCCGCCGGATTCCGGTGCGGGCCTAGAGTCGAGACGGGATCATCCGGCGAATGCGCAGAGACGAGGCGAGGCACGATGACGACGACCGAGAACACGGTGCTGACGACGGTCGACGATCTGGTGGACGCGATGCTGTCGGCGCATCCGCCGGTGGTGCTCGACGTGCGGTGGCGGCTCGGCGACCCGGACGGTGCGGCCCACTACCGGGAGGGGCACCTGCCCGGGTCGGTGTACGTCGACCTGGAGACCGAGCTGGCGGCGCCGGCCACACCGGACGCGGGGCGGCATCCGCTGCCGGCGATCGAGGATCTGCAGGAGGCCGCGCGGCGCTGGGGCGTCACGGTCGGCGACCGCGTGGTCGTGTACGACGACTGGGCGGGCAGGGCCGCGGCCCGCGCCTGGTGGCTGCTGCGATGGGCGGGCGTGCAGGACGTGCGCATCCTCGACGGCGGACTGGGGGCGTGGCGGTCGGCGGGCATGCGGCTCTCCACCGGTGATGCGACGCCGCGCGTCGGCTCCGTGGTCCTCTCGGCCGGACAGCTGCCCGCCGTCGACATCGACGACGTCGACCCGGACGCGACGCTGCTGCTCGATGCGCGGGCGCCGGAACGCTTCAGCGGCGAGTCCGAGCCCGTCGACCCGCGTCCCGGCCACATCCCCGGTGCGGTCAACGCGCCGACCGGAGCCAATGTGGCCGACGACGGCACCTTCCTGCCCGCCGACCGGTTGCGGCGACGGTTCGAGGAAATCGGCGTCGGCGAGCGACCGACGGTGGTCTACTGCGGGTCGGGTGTCACCGCGGCCCACGAGATCGCGGCACTCGCGATCGCCGGTTTCCCGGCGACCCTGTATCCGGGGTCGTATTCGCAGTGGTCGGCCGACGAGTCGCGGCCGGTCGCGACCGACTGAGAGGTCCCGTCCGCGGCGTCAGGGCGCGGGGTGGTGGCCGTGGGCGGCAATCTCCGGGACCAGTGGCAGCAGGCGCTGTCGCGCGTAGCGTTCGGCGGCCTCCCGCGTGTCGAGGCGATCGTGGGCGCGGTCGGTCAGCACCAGCGAATGACAGAGGCGGACGAGGATCTCGGCTGTCTCGCGGGGATCGTCGATGGCCGCGCCCGCGCGTTGAGCGCCGTTGCGCAGGTGGGCGGCCAGATAGTCCGTCGCCAGTTCGATGATCGGACCCGCTCCCGTGGTGAGGGCCGGGAGGGTCGTCTCCGGGTCGGTCTCCAGTAGTCGGGAGACCAGCCGATGGCGGCCGAGCCGCCAGTAGATCGCGACGAATCCGGAGATGAACTGGTCTTCGATCGACGTCATGGTCGAGACCTCGGCGTCGACCTCGGCGAACACCTCGTCGGCGATCTGCATGAACACGGCGGTCAGCAGGTCGCGTTTGGTCGACCACCGCCGGTAGACGGTCATGTGCGACACGCCTGCGCGGCGAGCGACCTCTTCGACGGCGCCGCGGCGGATGCCGAACTCCATCATGACGTCCAGGGCGGCGTCGAGGATTCGCTGGTCGGTGGCATCGACGGTCATGCCTCGATTTTCGCATGCGGGTTGCGCGCCACCCCTGCCCGGTGGTTACGATGTTAGTGAACTACTAACTCACTAACATCATGCCGCGGTGGCACATCCCCGCGGTGCACACGAAGGAGGGGGCATGACCACAACATCCGAGAACGGTCCCGCAGTGGAGGCCGTCGACCCCGCAACGGAGATCGACACCGCGCGCGGGATCGACCCCGCACGCGAGATCGACACGGAATCTCAGATCGACCCGGTGCCCGGGCTCGTCGACGACTCCGAAGGAGCGTCACTGCTCGTCGGTCCCCACCTGCGGTCGGCCGTGATGGCCGACTTCCGGAGGCACGTCGGCAGCGTCTTCACCGGAGTCTTCGCCGGCGTCCTCTACGACCAGGTCGCGTACGTGCCGGTGGCCGCGTCGGTGGACCGCACTCGCCGGTTCCGTGACAACTTCACCGACCGCGCGCTGCGAAGCGCCTTCACCGGCATCCCGGTCCTGGTCGGCGACGCCGAGGAACGGGCAGCGGCCAGCGAGTGGCTGATCGAGCAGCATCGGCCCGTGCACGGCACGGGCGTCGGTGAGTACGAGGGGGTGCGTTACAGCGCGCTCGACCCCGACCTGTGGATGTGGATCATGGCCAGCACGATCCACTCGCTCCTCGTGTCGTTCCCGGTCGCTACCGGGCGCGCGTTGCGTCCGGCCGAGGCCGAAGCCGCCTACCAGTACCTGCGGTATCTGTTCACCGATCTCGAACTGCCGAGTAAGCGGAGTCGTCTGCCCCTCGACTACGCGGCGTTCAACGCCTACTACGAAGACGTCGTCACCACGAAGTTGGAGTCCAACGGCTTCCTTCGGGACCAGTTCTCGGGCCTCACCCGGCTGCCGCTTCCCACCATCATCCTCCCGCCGGTGCTGCGTCCGGTCGTGGCGCTGCCGTGGGCGGCCATCCGGCCGCTCCTCGGGCGGGTGGTGCAGATCTGCTCGGCTCAGATCATGCACCCGCAGGTCTTGGAGATGATCGGTTTCGAGTTGCGACGCCGCCACGACTGGGAGTTCGCGGTGTATTCGGGACTGCTCCGTACGGCGTGGCGGGCACTGCCCGACCGGCTCCGGGTGGAGCCGATGCTCTACAACCGGCTCCGGGTGGAGGCCGCCCGCGAACAATTCGACGGGTCGGCGCGCAGCAGGGCACGGCTGCGGCGGGCGGAGCGCCGCAGCGATCGTCAGCGCGGACCGCTGCTGGACTTCTACCACCGGTACCGTCTGGACGATTTCGACGTGCCGGAACAGTATCGGGGCGGCTGCCCGATGGGCTGACCGTCAGTCGATGCTCCGCAGGAGGGCGCGGGTGCGGCGGCGGGCCTCGGGGTCGCGGTCGAACAGGATGCCGACGAATTCGTCGACGCCGAACGTTCCGAGTTCGGTGATCTGCTCGGCCACGCGGTGTTCGTCGCCGATGAAGGCGGTGTCGGCCGGTCCGTCGGCGCCCTCGCGGTCGAGCATCGCCCGGTACGAGGGGAGCCCGTTGTACATGGCGAACGTCTCGGCCGCCGCGGCGCGCGCCCCGGCGGCGTCGTCGGTGACGCTCACCGGGAGCATCGCCACGGTCCGGACGTCGGATTCGGCGCGGCCGGCGTCGACCGCGGCACGACGCAGTGACGGCACGATGTGGTCGCGGAGTGTCGCGCGGCCGGTCATCCAGGTGACGGTGCCCGCGGTGCGGCGACCGGCGACGCCGAGCATCTTCGGTCCGAGGGCGGCGAGGTAGACCGGCGGTGCGGCGATGTCGGCCATCGTCAGTTCGCCGCGGGTGGTGAGGATCTCGCCCGCAGTGCTGACCTTCTCGCCGGCGAGCAGCGGCAGGAGGCCGTCGAGGAACTCCTCGGTGCGGCGGACGGGCCGCCCGTACGAGATGCCCCACATCCCCTCGGTGACCACCTGGTGGCTCAGCCCGAGACCGAGGTGCAGGCGGCCGCCGAGGATCGCGGACGTGGTCAGGGCGCGCTGTGCCAGCAGCATGGGGTGCTGTGCCTGCATGGGCAGGACGCTGGTGCCGAACTCGATGTCGGGGACTTCGCGGCCGGCGACCGTGAGCATCGTGAGCGCATCGGGTTCGTTGGGCATCTGCGTGCACCACACCCGCCCGAAGCCCTCGTCGCGGATCTCCGCGAGGGAGGCGACCGCCCGGTCGATGGAGGCGGTGCGCGCGTTGATGGTCCAGACGAGACTGACGTCCATGATCGATCCTGACTGTCGGGGGCGTTCACGCCAGTCTCCCCCACGCCGAAGGGTCGGGGAGTGCGACCCGCGTGGGAAGCCAGGCCGGTGGGATCGCAGACGGATGAGATCACAGACGGATGAGATCACAGGCGGGTGGGAGCACCGATGTATGAGACTATTTGTCGAATCAGTCTCATACATGGCCTCCGGCGTCGTACGCTGGAGTCGTCCGACGACCGACAGGGGGCACACGATGGAACTGACGATCTCACCCGCGCACCAGAAGCTCCGCGACCGCGTGAAGAAGACCACCGGCATCGACCTGCTGCCCACCGAAGCCGTGCAGCGCGCCTTTTTGGCGGGGCACACCGCAGGCGACCCCGTCGCCGAACGATTCGTCGCCGAGACCTACCACGGGTCGATGGGCGGCGACCGCGCCCGCGAACTGCTCGACGAGGCGCTGCGCGTCGGCATCGACAACGTCCCCGAGGCGCCGGAGTCGATGCGGGAGCTGTTCGCCGAGTTCGAGACCATCCCCGACTGGGTCGACCCCGACCTCATCGAACAGGGCGCTGCCGTGTGGCGGCGCTGGGGATACAGTCTCGGCGCCGTCGGAAACGCCGGAACCATGGACACCTACACCGAGGGATCCCTCGCGGTGCCGCTGTCGCTGTCGGGCGGCTACGCCGGCGCCAGCGCGCTCAACCGGTACCTCGAGACCAGCAAATGGTGGCTCGAGGTCTGCCGTCCCGGCGCCGTTCTCACCCCGGGCTCCACGGCCCGCGAAGTGTCCCTGAAGCTCCGCGTCATGCACGTGTCGGTCCGCGCCCGCGTCGCCGAACACCCCGAGTGGGACGCCGACCGCCACGGCCTGCCGATCAGCCAGAGCGAGATGATGCTCACGCTGCTCGGCGGCAGCGTGGGGCCCGCGTTCGGCCTCACCGCGCTCGGCTTCCTCACCACCCCGGCCGAGGCGCGCGCCGTCCTGCACTTCAACCGCTACCTCGGCCACCTCGTGGGGTGCAGCGTCGACGACATGTATCCGCGCACCTACGCCGACGGACTCCGGCTGCTGTTCTACTTCGACGCCACCCGCAAACACGATTCGGGGGCGCTCGGCCCCGAACTCGTCGAGGCCTTCGTGCCGTCGTTCGAGCCGCCGCCGGGGATGCGCGGCGTCGACCGGTGGCGAGCACTGCTGCACCTGCACCTGCAGGCCGGCTACACCCGGTTGTTCATGCTGCCGTGGAACCGGCGGAGATACCGGCTGCCCAGCGGTATCCCCGGCCTGGTGATGCTCGTCGGGCGGGCGCCGCTGATCGCGACGATCGACGTGCTCCGACATGTGGTGCCCGGGCTGGACCGGTGGTGGCAGCGCGGCTCACTGCGCCGCTGGCGGCGGTGGCACTCGTGGCACATGGGTCACCGGGAGGCGGCGTTCGACGCCACGAAGGCCCTGCGGCGCTGACGGGGTGACGTGGCAGGCCGGGACCTGTCGGGCCGGGGTCTCTCGGCCCGGGGCCGGTCAGACGGCGGCGCGCAGCGACCGGTAGACCATCTCGCCCAGGAATTCGCCGAGATCGTCGGGCGTCCACGCGTCGTCGGCGAGGAGGGTGCGGACACCGCCCTCGGCCACCGACACCCACAGTTCCACCATGGCCAGCAGCTTCCGGTCCACATCGGGGGCGGACATCCCCCACGCGTGCAGCGTCGGCCGCATCAGGTGGATGCATCGCGCGACCGCCTCGGCTCGGCCCCGCCCGAACAGTTCGGCCACCTCCGCGTCGGGCGAGCCGTAGAGCAGACGCCACGCCCGAGGCTGCTCGGCGACACTGTGCAGCAGGGCGCGGAATCCGTCGGCGAAGACATTGGCGTCGGCGTCGACGGCGCGCCGCCGCAGCACCGACCCCACCGACTCGCGGAGCCGGTTCTCCTCACGGGTCACCAACTCGGCGATGAGGTCGACGCGGTTGTTGAAGCACGCGTATACGACGGGCCGGGTGACGTCGATGCGGTCGGCGACCGACGCGATCGTCACCGCGGAGATCCCGTCGGACACAGCGATGTCGAGCGCCGCGTCCAGGATCTGTGGACGTCGGCGCTCGGGGCCGAGATGTTCGGCTCGCCGTCGGGGAGCAGTGAGGGGGGCCATCGGGCGATGAGTCTAATCTCATCGCCCGACGGCCGCCCCCGCTTGGTGAATTGCGGCTCACCGTGCGTGTTCGCCGCCCCTCACACCGCGGCTTCGTGCAGGTAGTCGGTGACGGCCGCGCGCACCGCGGGGTCGCGGATCGACCCGCCGTGCCCCACACCGTCGACGACGAGGTGGCGGGCCCGGCCGCCGAGCGCCCGCTCGACGCGCTGCGCCCACGCGATCGGGGTGGCCGTGTCGATCCGGTGGCTGAGCAGCATCACCGAGACGTCGCCGCCGAGCGTGACGGGGTTGGCCGCCGACTCGGCCGGGTGCGGGGCTCCCGAACACACCACGGAGTAGGCGTAGGCATTCGTGGAGTAGGGGATCTGGGCGTTCCCGCGGGCCGCGGCCGCCGCGGTCCGCCGGGCGGTGTCGGCGTCACGGATACCGAGGTCGAAGTCGGAGCAGACGATCACGTCGGGGTACGGCAGCAGGGTGCCCTCGGCGATCGCGGTCCCGTGGTCGCGGATCGGGTTGCGCCGGGCCGCGAGCTCGGCCAGTGTCCGGGCGGCGGCCGGGAAGTCGTCGTTGCCGATCGACGTCTGGACCTCGGCGAGGACGCCGGCGCCGGCCCACCGCCTGCCCATCGCGTCGACGCCGGGGATCAGCCCGCGGTCGGCGACGCGACGTGCCGTCGCCAGTGTGCGGGCGGCGTCGCGGTGCGGGACCGTGCACCGGCGGTCGGTGCGGCACCATGCGGCGAACTCGTCGAATCCGGCCTGGTCGCCCCGTGCCGCGACCGTCTGGAACGAGACCGGGTCCTCGCCGGGATTCATCACTCCGTCGAGGACGGCGCCCGCCGCGTGGTGACCGAAGAGCTCCAGGTACCGGAAGGCCAGCAGGGTGCCGTACGACGTGCCCGTCGTCACCACCCGGTGGCCGCCGAGCGCCTGCCGGAACGCTTCGGCGTCCTTGGCGTTGCTGTAGGCGTCCATGTGGTCGCGCAGCGACGCCGGCTCGGTGACGCAGCTCGGGGCGATCGCCGTGCGGGCGTCCCGGGTGCGGGCGAACGCCGCCGGGTCGGCGGGCGTCACCAGCGGAGCCTTCAGGATGGCGGACGCCGAGCACTGCACCGGGGCGGTGTCGGCGACGCCGCGCGGGTCGATGCCCACGAAGTCGTATCCCGGTGCGAGGTCGGCGAGCTCGGTGAGCCCGACGTCTGCCGTCGAGCCGGGGCCCGACGGGAACGACATGATCGTTCCCCGCCGCGGACCGTCGGCCGCCTGGCGGTAGACGTGCGTGGTGAAGGTGTCGCCCGACGGGCGGCTCCAGTCGACCGGCAGCGTCATGGTTCCGCAGCGGACGGTGTCGCTGAGGTTGTCACGGCGTTCGTCGCTGCAGTCGTCCCACGTGATCTCGTAGCCGTGGTAGGCGTCGTCCGGCGACCGCTCGGGGGTGCATGCGGCCACCGATGCGAGTGCGGCCGCGGCGATGAGCGTGGAGAGGGCGGAGGTGAGGGCGTTTCTCATGCCTTCGAGTACAGCCGTCGGGGCCCGGCGGGCACATCGGCGCGCGGATGTATTCTCCGGCGGCCCGCGTCATCCCGGAGGTGTCATCCTCGCGGCGGATGCGCCGGTGAGATTCGGCACCGTCGGGCAGCCGGCCGCGGGGTCCCGCCGTCGGCGATCCGTAGCATCGTGACATGAACGAGCTAGCGTTTCGACTCACGGACACAAGCCGGGACTGGTTGATCGACAAGCCCGTCCACATCGCGATCTACATCGTCCTCGCGCTGGTGGTGCGGTATGTGCTGCACCGCGCGATCGACCACATCACGCGCCCGCCGGAGCGGGGCGGGTCGTCGCGCACGCGGCGTCGTGCGCTGCGGCGTCGGCGGCGTCGCGAGGAGGCCGATGAGGCCGATGCGCAGCAGGTCGCCGACGAGAGCGCGGCCGCGGCGCCCGGGAAGCAGAAGGTGCGAGCCGATGACGGCAGCGGGCTCACGGCGGCGTTGCTCCGCAAGAATCTGCGGCACCGCAGCGCCGAGGACGCGCGGGCCGAACAGCAGCGTGACGAACGTCGTGCGCAGCGGCTCGCGACGATCGGGTCGGTGCTCAAATCGCTGGTCTCCTTCCTGGTCCTGCTGTGGGTGATCCTGCAGACGCTCGGCATCCTGGGCGTCAACGTGGCGCCGTTCATCGCATCGGCGGGCATCGTCGGCGTTGCGCTCGGTTTCGGTGCGCAGGCGCTGGTCCGCGACTTCCTGTCGGGGCTGTTCATGCTCTTCGAGGACCAGTACGGGGTGGGCGACTGGGTGGATCTCGGGGAGGCCTCCGGAACGGTCGAGACCGTCGGCCTGCGGGTGACGTCGGTCCGCGATCTGCACGGAACCCTCTGGTACTGCCGTAACGGCGAGATCATGCGGGTGGGCAACTACAGCCAGGACTTCGGTGTGGCGTTCCTGGAGATCCCGGTCTCGTACACCGCCGATGTGGATGAGGCGTGCCGCATCGCGCTCGACACCGCCCGCGCGGCCGTGCGGGAGGAGCCGATGAAGTCGAACATGCTCTCCAAACCCGAGCTGCAGGGTGTCAACCAGCTCGACGCCGACTCGTGGACGTTGCGGATGACGGCGGTGACGCGCGCCAACACGCATTGGGCCACCGAGCGTGAGCTGCGGCGACGCATCCGGTTGGCGTTCGACGAGGCGGGTATCGATGCGCCGTATCCGGGCGGTCTGCCGGTGACGCCGCTGCGCGGGGTGGCCGAGAAGCAGGAGTGAGGAGCCGAGCCCGACCGGGCATTGAGGGCACCCTGTCCTAATTAAGGGTTGCCTACCTATACTATTGCCCCATGAACAGTGCTCGATCGTCCCTCCCGCGTCGCCGCAGACGCAGTTCACGGGCCCCGCTGGGCGCCCTCCTGGCCACCGCGCTCGTCGCGACGGCCGCCCTGACCGCCTGCAGTCCACCCGACGACGACCGGACCGGCGAGATGATCCAGGTGAACACCGCGCAGGGATCCGTCCAAGTCACCGGCATCCCGAAGCGCATCGTCACCCTGGGCAGCCAGTGGATCGACACCGCGCTCGCCTTCGGGGTGACCCCCGTCGGCTACCTCGACCAGTCCGAAGTCGTCTCCGGGACCACCGCGCCGTGGGTCGGCGACCGATTGGCCGACTCGAAGAAGATCGACCCCGAGAACATCGTCGCCGAGATCGCCGCACTCGACCCCGACCTGATCCTGGCCGAGAAGTTCATGGCCGCCGCGCAGCCCGACAACTTCGCGAAGGTCAAGGACATCGCGCCGACGATCCCCGGCATCACCGGCAAACAGATCGACCCGTGGCAGGACCAGGTGACCCTCTTCGGCACCCTCACCCGCGAGACCGACAAGGCCGAGAAGATCACCGCCGGGGTCGACGGCCGGATCGAGAAGGTGAAGTCGGACCTCCCCGGACTGCGGGGCAAGACGTACTCGCTGGCCTTCATGTTCTCCTCCGAGGAGATCCAGGTGATGGCAGATCCGACCGACGGCGCGGGCGTCCTCTTCGCATCACTCGGGCTCGAGGTGGCGCCGAAGCTCGCCGCGGAGTTCGCCGAGAACAAACAACCCCGCTTCCCGATCTCGACGGAGAACGTGCCGATGCTCGACGCCGACATGCTCGCCGTCACCGCGAGCAACCAGGCGCTGAAGCGTCAACTGGTGCGCCTGCCCGGCTACTCGTCGCTGCGGGCCGTCCGTAGCCACGCCGTCGCCGAGCTGAGCCTGGCCGAGATCACCGGCCTCAACCAGCCGACGGCGCTGTCGATCCCGCACATGCTCGACGTGCTGCGGCCCGTCCTGACGAAGGTGGCCCAGTGATGCGCGACGACGGGGTGATGAGCGATGACGGGGTGATGCGCGACGACGGGGTGATGAGCGACGACGGGGTGATGAACGATGACGGAGTGATGGGCGACGACGGGGTGACGAGCGAGGACGAGGTGAACCGCGACGGCGGCGTCGACCGTGAAGACGCGGCCGCCCCCGGCGGCAGCGGAATCCAATGGTCCACCGTGCTCGCATCGGCGGGCGTCGCTGCGGTGATCTCGGCACTGATCGTGTCGATCGGACTCGTCGGCGTCATGGTCAGCGGGTCGCCCGCCCGCACCGCAGCCGACGCATCGCC
The DNA here is from genome assembly GCF_000423025.1 of Gordonia shandongensis DSM 45094. Classification (GTDB taxonomy): domain Bacteria; phylum Actinomycetota; class Actinomycetes; order Mycobacteriales; family Mycobacteriaceae; genus Gordonia; species Gordonia shandongensis. The sequence goes on along the minus strand of NZ_AUHE01000001.1, from coordinate 433,854 downwards.
GGCCACCGTGGTCAACCTGGGCGACGCCCAGACCCCGGCCGCACCCGCGCAGGCGACCGCACCCGAAACACCCGCCGACGACACCCCCGTCGCCGACGACGCCCCCGAGGGCACCGCACCGCCGTCCGGCGCCGGCGCACCCGACCAGAACCCGTCGCAGCCGAGTCCCGCGACCCGGTCGTCGAACGACGGCGGGCCGACCACGCCCACGCTGGCCATGTTCAACGGTCAGCTCTCCACCCTGTCCGGGGCGTCGTCGACCGCCCAGAAGGCCGCCGTGCTCGAAGGTGGCACCGCTGCGGTGACACCGATATCGAAGGTGCTCAAACTCGCCAAGCAGTACGCGTACACCGGACTGACCTACAAGATCGTCGGCCCGCTCAAGGTGAACGGCACCACCGCCACCGCGCGCCTGCAGATGTCGGTGCCCACGATGGGGACCCGCCACATCCCGCTCACCTGGGTGTGGAAGGACGGCGCGTGGAAGCTCACCAACAAGTCGGTGTGCGCCATCGCCGCCTACTCGCAGCAGGAGTGCAACCTGTGACGCCCTACTCGCAGACCGCGCCCCGCGACGCCGACGTCACCAGCTTGGCGTACTTGGCGAGCACCCCGCGGGTGTAGCGCGGCGGCAACGGCTCGAAACCTGCTGCGCGTCCGGCCAACTCGTCGGCGTCGACCAGCAGGTCGAGGGTGCCCGCACCGACGTCGAGGCGGATCCGGTCGCCGTCGCGGACCATCGCGATCGGACCGCCGTCGACGGCTTCGGGCGCCACATGCCCCACGCACAGTCCGGTGGTGCCGCCCGAGAACCGGCCGTCGGTGAGCAGCAGGACGTCCTTGCCGAGGCCCGCGCCCTTGATGGCGCCGGTGATCGCCAGCATCTCCCGCATGCCGGGACCACCCTTGGGGCCCTCGTAGCGGATCACCACGACGTCGCCCTCCGTGATGGTGCCGTCCTCGAGGGCGTCCATCGCGGCGCGTTCACGGTCGAAGACCCGCGCGACGCCCTCGAAGACGTCGGAGTCGAATCCCGCCGACTTCACCACCGCCCCCTCGGGGGCGAGGGAGCCGTGCAGGATCGTGATACCGCCGGTGGGATGGATCGGCGCGTCGAGGGCCCGCAGCACGAGACCGTCGGGGTCGGGCGGCGCGATGTCGGCGAGGTTCTCGGCGACCGTCCGGCCCGTCACGGTGAGGCAGTCGCCGTGCAGCAGACCCGCGTCGAGCAGCGCCTTCATGATCACCGGGACGCCGCCGATGCGGTCGACGTCGGTCATCACGTGGGCGCCGAAGGGCTTCACGTCGGCCAGATGCGGGACGCGTGCGCCGATGCGGGCGAAGTCGTCGAGCGACAGTTCCACCTCGGCCTCGGCGGCGATCGCCAGCAGGTGAAGGACCGCGTTCGTGGAACCGCCGAACGCCATCAGGACGGCGATCGCGTTCTCGAACGCCTCCTTGGTCATGATGTCGCGGGCGGTGATGCCGCGGCGCAGCAGTTCCACCACGGCGGCACCCGATTCGCGCGCATACCGGTCGCGGCGGCGGTCCGGGGCCGGCGGCGCCGCGCTGCCCGGCAGCGACATCCCCATCGCCTCGGCGGCGCTGGCCATCGTGTTCGCGGTGTACATGCCGCCGCACGCGCCCTCGCCGGGGCAGATGGAGCGTTCGATGGTGTCGACGTCGTCGCGGCTCATCAACCCGCGCGCACAGGCGCCGACCGCCTCGAAGGCGTCGATGATCGTCACCTGATGCTCGGAACCGTCCGACAGGGTGGCGTAACCCGGCAGCGTGGAACCCGCATAGAGGAACACCGACGCGAGGTCGAGGCGCGCCGCCGACATGAGCATCCCGGGCAGCGACTTGTCGCACCCGGCGAGCAGCACCGACCCGTCGAGGCGTTCGGCGCTCATCACCGTCTCGACGCTGTCGGCGATCACCTCGCGGGAGACGAGCGAGAAGTGCATGCCCTCGTGGCCCATCGAGATGCCGTCCGACACCGAGATGGTGCCGAACTCCAGCGGGTAGCCGCCGGCCTCGTGGACGCCTTCTTTGACGCCCTTCGCCAGGCGGTCGAGCGACAGGTTGCACGGGGTGATCTCGTTCCACGACGAGCCGACGCCGATCTGCGGTTTGGCCCAGTCGTCGTCACCCATGCCGACGGCGCGGAGCATGCCGCGCGCCGCCGCGCGTTCGAGGCCGTCGGTCACATCGCGGCTCCGCGGTTTGATGTCCGGATTCTCGGGGTGATTCGTGTCAGCCATGCCTCCACGATAGGAGTCCGTCCGCGGGTGCGTCGCCGATCGGTCGGGGGCACGGTGCCCGCTGCGTCCGCGCGCCGCCGCGCGCCGCAGCCCGTCGACGGGGGTTCGTGTGGGCGATCCGGCCACGATGCTGACCGTAGATTCCGCGACCGCCATTCGCGCCGACGACATCGGGAATGGGCTGCTTAACAGCAGCTCATGGGTGGTTTTCGGTGTCCTCCCCGCAGGCTTTCGCGCGGCTTGGTCAGCCCGAGGGGGCTGGCTACTCTCGGGTGAGCCGAGTCGCACGACACCCCCGCGACAGTGACGATCCACACCGCTGTCCGCACCGTGTTCCCGCGACCCGTGCGCGGCGGTCGAGCGAGTGGAAGGTGCAGTGATGTGTGACGAATGCGAGACGATCTCGTGGCTGAGCCCCGCGAGGTTCTCGCGGCGCGACGCCCTGAAGTTCGCGGCCGCCGTGGCGGCGTCGGCGGGTGCGGTGGCCGCCGGGGCCGGTGCGCCGGGGGCGGCGGGCGTCGCGTCGGCGGCTCCGTTGGCGCCGCGTCCGCGGCCGGTCGCGCGGCGGGCGATGGTCGGCGCCTCGGTCTTGACGATGACCGACGGGCGGCCCGCGGCGGAGGCGATCCTCATCGAGGGCGACCGGATCGTCGAGGTCGGATCCGACGCAGCCGTGCTGCGGTCGCTGCGCCGTCGCGGCGGCGGGGAGGTGACGCGGATGAACGGCCGCACCGTCGTCCCCGGGTTCATCGATCCGCACGGGCACTTCCTGCTGGAGGGGATGTACGGGGCGCTCACGGTCGATCTGTCGTCGCCGCCGCTCGGGCGGATGCGGTCGATCACGCAGGTGCTCGACCGGTTGCGCGCCGACGTCGGGACGCCCAAGCCGTTCCCCGGATTCTTCTGGACCATCGGCACCCTGTTCGACGACACCGCGGTCCGCGAGAAGCGGTTCCCGACGATGGCCGAGCTCGACCGGGTGTCGCGCCGAGACCCGATCATGGTGGTGCACAATTCGATCCACGTCGCGACGGTGAACTCGGCCGGGCTGCGCGCCCTCGGACTGTCCCGGTCGACGCCGAATCCGCACGACGGCGAGTACGGGCGCCGGGCCGACGGCTCCCTCGACGGGATGCTGTACGAGTCGGTCGTCGAGAAGGCGATGACCTCGGCGCTGCCGTCCCTCGCTGGGGAGGGACTCCTCAACGTCGTCGGCGACGCGATGGAGCGGTCGCTGCGCAACGGGGTCTCGACGGCCCTCGACGCGTCGGTGAGCCCGATCCTGAAGATCGCCTACAGTGCGCTGGCGGCCACGCCGTTCCTCGCGTGCCGGATGGGGTTGTGGCTGTCGGCGGCGTCGAATGCCGACCTCCGGGCGGCGTTGGCCGATCAGCCGAACGCGGCGCCGTGGGTGGAGACGATCGGCGTCAAGGGCTTCGCCGACGGCTCCATTCAGGGGTGGACGGCGGCATTGCGCGAGCCGTACCACACGCTGCCGTCGGGCGGGGCGCCGCAGGGGCCGCGCGGAAAGTTGCGGACCAGCGTCCCGAAGCTCACCGAACTGATGGTGATGGCCGCCGAGAACGGCCTGCCGAGTGCGATCCACGCGAACGGTGACGCGGCCGTCGACGCGGTGATCGCGGCGACGAAGGCGGCGCGTGCGGCGACGTCACGGCGTGTCCGGGTGATGATGCAGCACTGCCAGGTGGTGCATCCCGAGCAGATCGTCGAGATGAAGCGGCTCGGGATCACGGCGTCGGTGTTCTCCCGGCACATCGCCGTGTGGGGTGACCGGCATCGGGACGTCTTCCTGGGTCCGGAGCGTGCCGCCGCGATGGGGCCGTCGCGGTCGTTCATCGACGGCGGGATCTCGTTGACGCTGCACACCGACACCCCGGTGACGCCGTTGGAGCCGTTGACGGCGATGCGCGACGCGGTGGAACGTCGTACCGGGTCGGGGGCGGTGTTGGGGCCCGCGGAGCGGATCACGCCGCGGGAGGCGTTGGCCGCGTACACCTCGGAGGCGGCCGCGCAGCTCGGTTTCGCTGATCGGGGTCGGATCGCGCCGGGCCTGCTCGCCGATCTCACGGTCCTCGGCGACGATCCGCTGACGACTCCGCTCGACAAGGTGCGCGTGCATCAGACGTGGGTGGGTGGTCATCGGGCGTGGTCGCGGAACGGGGCCTGACCCGCCGGTCCGGGTGGCGGGGATCACCCGTCGGGTGAGGCCGGACGGCCGCATTCCGGTGCGCGGTGGCAGTATTGATGCATGCCGGTGAACATTCCGCGGGATCTCCCAGCTCGCGCGATCCTCGAGGGTGAGGGCATCTTCGTGATGTCCGATGAGCGTGCCCGCTCGCAGGACATCCGGCCGCTGCGCATCGCGATCCTCAACCTGATGCCGACCAAGCAGGCCACCGAGACCCAGCTGTTGCGGGTGCTGGGCAGCACTCCGTTGCAGGTGGAGGTGACGTTGCTGCACATGGCGAGCCATGCGTCGCGCAACACGCCGCCGGAGCACCTGGAGGCGTTCTACGCGACGTTCGCCGATGTGGCCGACCAGTATTTCGACGGGATGATCGTCACCGGCGCGCCCATCGAGCGGCTCGACTTCGAGGACGTCGACTATTGGCCGGAGATGGCGCAGATCCTCGACTGGAGCATCGAGCACGTCTACTCGACGATCCACATCTGCTGGGGTGCGCAGGCCGCACTGTATCGGCACCACGGTGTCGCGAAGTACGAGCTGCCGGAGAAGTTGTCGGGCGTGTACCCGCATCGGGTGCTGCGGCCCGAGTCGGCGCTGCTGCGCGGGTTCGACGACGTCCTCGCCGTGCCGCAGTCGCGGTACACCGAGGTTCGCGCCGACGACATCGAGGCCACCGGGGCCCTCGACGTCCTGGCCGTCGGTGACGAGGCGGGCGTCCTGCTGGCCGCGACCCCCGATCTGCGGCAGGTGTTCGTCACCGGCCATCCCGAGTACGACCGCGACACTCTCGACCGCGAATACCGCCGCGACCTCGAGGTGGAGTCCGCACCGGCGGTGCCCGCGAACTACTACCCGGATGACGACCCCGGGCGTGAGCCGGCGGTGACGTGGCGCGGCCACGGCGTGCTGCTGTACGCGAACTGGCTCAATCACTGCGTGTACCAGCGCGTCCCCTTCGAACCGTGAGACTTCGGCGACTTTCCGGTTCGTGTGAACCGGAAGATCGCCCGAGTTCAGCGCCGGCGGCGACCGGTCAGCGCGCCCCGGCTTCGAGGGCCTCGACGACCTTCTTCGCGGTGGCGGTGGCCGACTGCGGGTTCTGCCCGGTGACGAGGTTGCCGTCGGTCACGGTGTGGGGGACGAAGGGCAGTGCGGCCTTCCGGTATCGGGCTCCGCGATCCTTGGCCTGCTGTTCAGCGTTGTAGGGGACGAGCTTGGCGACGCGGGCGAGCACCTCCTCGGTCCAGGCGAAGCCGGTCATCGCGCGGCCCGCGATGAGGTGGGTGCCGTCGGAGAGCCGCGTGTTGAGCAGACCGCAGTAGCCGTGGCAGACCGACGACACGATGCCGCCGCGCTCGTAGATCTCGCGGGTGATGCGTTGCAGGCCGTCGCTGTCGGGGAAGTCGTACATCACCGCGTGTCCGCCGGTGAAGTAGATCGCATCGTATTGTGACGCGTCGATCTGGTCGGGGCTCGCGGTGTTCTCGAGGAGGGCGGTCTTCGCCGGGTCGGCACGCCAGGCTTTGGCCGTCTTGTCGTCGTTGGGGAACTTCAGTGCACGGGGCTCCAGGGGCACGGCGCCCCCGGCCGGGCTGACGAGTTCCTGTCGGTAGCCGCGCTGGTCGAAGACGTGCCAGGCGTGGGTGAGCTCGGAGAGCCACAGTCCGGTGCGGTGAGCGGGGTCGTCGTAGTGGGCGACGTTGGTGACGACGTGGAGGATGCGCTTGGTCATCGGGTGTCCTTCGCGGTACGGGTCGGTCATCGGTGTGCCGTGTCCATTGTCGCCGCCGGCCGGACCATCTGACGTGGCGCACCTCACCCCCAGCGCAAACCTAAGCGGAATAGACTCAACTTCTGACGGGTTGAACAGAGCGTGAGGTTCAGTTGAGCCTCGTAGACTTAAGTTCACGCATCGAACGATCTCGACCCGACAGAAAGGCACGTGTCAGTGGACAGCTTCACTCCGACCACCAAGACGCAGGCTGCGCTGCAGGCTGCCGTCCAGAACGCGGCCGCCGCGGGCAACCCCGACGTGCGGCCCGCCCACATCCTCGTCGCGCTCCTCGAGCAGACCGACGGCATCGCATCCCCGCTGCTCAAAGCGGTGGGCGTCGACCCCGCGCGCATCCGCGGGGAGGCCGCGGCGCTCGTCGACCGGGCGCCGACGGTCGCCAGCACCAGCGCGCAGCCACAGCTGTCGCGCGAGTCGATCACGGCGATCACCGCGGCACAGAAGCTCGCCGGCGAACTCACCGACGAATACGTCTCCACCGAACACCTCATGGTCGGGCTGGCGACCGGCGACTCCGACGTCGCCCGCATCCTCAGCGGCGCCGGAGCGACCCCGGAGGCCCTGCGCGACGCCTTCGTCGCCGTCCGCGGCACCGCCCGTGTGACCAGCGAGAACCCCGAGGACACCTATCAGTCGCTGGAGAAGTACTCCACCGATCTCACCCAGCGTGCCCGCGCCGGCGACCTCGACCCGGTGATCGGCCGCGATTCGGAGATCCGCCGCGTGGTGCAGGTCCTGAGCCGCCGCACCAAGAACAACCCCGTCCTCATCGGCGAACCCGGTGTCGGCAAGACCGCCATCGTCGAAGGCCTCGCCCAACGCGTCATCGCCGGCGACGTCCCCGAATCGCTGCGCAACAAGACCGTCGTCTCACTCGACCTCGGGTCGATGGTCGCCGGCGCCAAATACCGCGGCGAGTTCGAGGAACGCCTCAAAGCCGTCCTCGACGAGATCAAGGCCTCCGACGGGCAGATCATCACCTTCATCGACGAACTGCACACCATCGTCGGCGCCGGCGCCACCGGCGAGTCGGCGATGGATGCGGGCAACATGATCAAACCCATGCTGGCCCGCGGTGAACTCCGCCTCGTCGGCGCCACCACCCTGGAGGAGTACCGCCAGTACATCGAGAAGGACGCGGCCCTCGAACGCCGCTTCCAACAGGTGTACGTCGGCGAACCGTCGGTGGAGGACTCGATCGGCATCCTCCGCGGACTCAAAGACCGCTACGAGGTGCACCACGGTGTCCGCATCACCGACTCCGCGCTGGTGGCCGCCGCGACCCTCTCCGACCGCTACATCACCTCCCGCTTCCTGCCCGACAAGGCCATCGACCTCGTCGACGAGGCCGCCTCGCGGCTGCGGATGGAGATCGACTCGCGGCCCGTCGAGATCGACGAGGTGGAACGCGTCGTCCGCCGCCTGGAAGTCGAGGAGGTCGCCTTGGAGAAGGAGACCGACGACGCCTCCAAGGAACGCCTCGACAAACTGCGCGGCGAACTCGCCGACCAGCGGGAGAAGCTCAACGAGCTCTCGGCGCGCTGGCAGAGCGAGAAGACGGCCATCGACGCAGTCCGCGACGTGAAGGAGAAGCTCGAACAGCTCCGCGGCGAAGCCGATCGCGCCGAACGCGACGGCGACCTCGGGCGTGCGGCCGAACTCCGGTACGGCCAGATCCCGGGCCTCGAGAAGGACCTGGAGGCCGCGATGGAGAAGTCCGGCACCGACCTCGACGAGGACGTGATGCTCAAGGAGGAGGTCGGGCCCGACGACGTCGCCGAGGTGGTGTCGTCGTGGACGGGCGTCCCCGCGGGCAAGATGCTCGAGGGCGAGACGGCCAAACTCCTGCGGATGGAATCGGAGATCGGGCGGCGCGTGGTCGGGCAGACCGACGCCGTGCAGGCGGTCTCGGACGCGGTGCGCCGCGCCCGCGCCGGCGTGGCCGATCCGAACCGACCGCTCGGCTCGTTCCTGTTCCTCGGCCCCACCGGCACCGGTAAGACGGAGTTGGCGAAAGCCTTGGCGGAGTTCATGTTCGACGATGAGCGGGCGATGATCCGCATCGACATGAGCGAGTACGGCGAGAAGCACAGCGTGGCCCGGCTCGTCGGCGCCCCTCCCGGCTACGTGGGGTACGAGTCGGGCGGGCAGCTCACCGAAGCGGTGCGCCGTCGTCCCTATTCGGTGGTGCTGTTCGACGAGGTCGAGAAGGCGCACCCCGACGTCTTCGACGTGTTGCTGCAGGTCCTCGACGAAGGCCGTCTCACCGACGGGCAGGGCCGCACCGTGGACTTCCGCAACACGATTCTCATCCTCACCTCCAACCTGGGTGCGGGTGGCGACAAGGATCAGGTGATGGCGGCCGTTCGCGCGGCGTTCAAACCGGAGTTCATCAACCGCCTCGACGACGTGGTGATCTTCGATTCGCTGAGCCCCGAGCAGCTGGTGTCGATCGTCGACATCCAGCTCGCCCAGCTCGGGAGGCGTCTCGAGCAGCGGCGCCTGGAGTTGGACGTGACCCCGAAGGCCAAGGAGTGGTTGGCCGACCGCGGTTTCGACCCGCTGTACGGTGCGCGTCCGCTGCGTCGACTGGTGCAGCAGGCCATCGGCGATCAGCTCGCCAAGGCGTTGTTGGCCGGCGACATCCGCGACGGCGACCCCGTGCACGTCGACGTCACCGGCGACGGCGAGGGGTTGACGATCAGCTGACCCCCGTCCGGTGCCCGGCGGCCCCGCCCTCCGAGTCCACTCGGGGGCGGGGCCGAGTCGGTTCTGCGGGTGGGTCGATCCGGCCACGCGCGAGGAGATTCCGGACGGAATTTGCCCAGCTAGCGGGGGTGTCTCATGGTGGAGGGGCAACCATCGACGGGATGCGGGGAGCCCGATCACTCAGACGAAGGGGAGAAACCAATGAGGATCACTCGTCGAATCGCAGCCGCCGGTGCGGCTCTCGCCGTGGCCGCAAGCGCCGTCGTCGGCGCGTCGGCACCCGCGGAGGCCGCGCCGGCCGAGGGAACGCCGGTGCACGTCGACATGATGAATCCGACGGCGATGTGGATCGGGTTCATGATGATCCCGAACGGCGTCGGTGTGGGCATGCAGGCCAAGCGCGTCGGGCCCGGCGCGGTGGAACTGCGCGCCGACATGACCGAGGACACCTGCCGGACGGCGGGCGGCCACGCCCGGCTGAACGTCTCGTACCTCAACGTGAACACCGGTCGGAGCGGGTCGGCGTCGATGCTCGCGTGCGAACTCGATCCGGTGCCCGATTCCGCGATGCGCGCGACCATCAGGCCCGGTGCCGGCCGCGTGATCCTCTCGGTGGGCCTCAGCGAGGTGAACGTGACGCAGCCCGGCACGCTGTACCTCCCGGGTGCGGCGACCTTCCGGGTGGGCTGACCGGCCCGCCTCGCGGTGGCCCTGAATCTCACCGGCCCGCCTCGCGGCGCCATTGAGTCTCACGGTCACCACTGACGAGAACGCCCGCCGCGGACACTGTCCGCGGCGGGCGTTCTCGTCTCGGCGGGGTGGGTCCACCGGCCGGCCGGGGTCAGCCGTCGGTCCACCGCCGGTAGGCGCGGCGGAACTCCCGCGGATCGTGGAAGCCGACCTCGGCGGCGACGTCGCGCATCGCGAGCCCGGCGGCGAGGAGCTGCGTCGCCCGATCGCGGCGGAGGCGGGTGAAGATGCTCCGGAACGATTCGCCGGACTCGTCGAGGCGGCGACGCAGGGTGCGTTCGCTGATCCCGAGTTGGCGGGCCAGTCCGGTCATCGTCAGTGGTCGGGTGAGGTCGCGCTGGAGCAGTTCTTCGACGGCGCGGCGGTAGTCGTCGCCGCTCGGTTCGCCGGTGGACTTCTCGCCGACGACCCGACGGCAGGCGGCCACGGCGGCGGCATGCACGCTGGGGTCGCGTCCGGGCATGGGGGAGTGCAGGATCTCGGCCGACGCGATCAGTCGGGTGACCGGCGCGTCGAAGCGGATCTCGCAGTCGAGGTGCTCCGCGTAGGCGTCCGCGTAGACCGGTGCCGGGTAGCCGAATTCGGCGCGCGTCAGTGCGAAGCTGTTGTCGCGCAGCACGGATCGGACGAGGCACACGGCGCTGAAGACGTACTCCTCGCTGAGGAACACCGCGACCCGGTGGGGGAGTTCCGGGTGGTGGCGGGCGGTGATGATGACGTGGTCGCCGTCTTCGTGGGCGCTCAGATCGAGGAGGATTCCGCCGCTGTGCTGCAGGCTCATGGCGACGGCGAGGGCGTCGCGGGCGGTGTCGGCGGTCGCGATGGCGATGGCGAGCATGCCGAAGGAGTAGATGCGGGGCCGCAGTTCGCCGACCTCGAAGCCGAGCGGCAGGGTGGGGTCGACGGCGGTGGCCGCGGTGATGATCGATACGGCCTGGGCGGGCTCGATGAGGTCGGTGGCGTCGGCGATCTCGCTGCGCCGCACGCCGGCGGCGGTCAACCAGTCGTCGACGGGCCAGCCGCGGGCGTCGGCGACCTCCACGAGGTGGGCGACGACGATGGCCGGGATCTGGTCGGGGAGCGTGGATCCGAATGAGGCGGGCGCGACGACGGTCGGGTCCGCCGCCGGCTCACGCATTCGGGCCCCGGGTCGGCACGAACAGGCTGGTGCGGACGCACTGCGTGGTGGTGATCATTCTTCCCCTACGACGACTCGACTCTCCCCGGACCCGTCGGCGATCAGGATATCTGGTGCAGAGGTCAGAAAATTGATAGGTGGCCGAATGTCCCCACCCGCGGCCGAATTGGCCTGCGCCGGAATGTCCGGTCGCACCGGGACTTTCGGGATGGTCGCGTCGGCGGCTGTCGTTCGGGTGGATCGCCCGGGTCTCAGCCGAGAGCGTCGGCGATCGGGACCGGCCCGTCGGTGAAGGGGACGTCGCGGTGGATGCTCGACGGCGACGCGAGTGCGGCGGCGGCCGCCAGGGCCACGTTGGCGCGGGACGTGCCGGGATTGTCGGCGGCGCGGGTGGCGTCGGGGTCGATGGACCCGGTGGGCTCGTCGAGGGTGAGCCGGCCCGGCATCAGGACGGTCCAGTCGAGGTCGGAGTCCCGCAGGGCGGTGTCGGCGGCGGCCTTGGCCTCGGCGTACGGGAAGAAGGAGCTGTCCTCCGGTGTCCCGTGGTCGGGTCCGGCGCCGAGGTACGAGACCATCACGAATCGGCGGACGTCGGCCGACTGCGCGGCTGCGATGGTGCGGATCGCCGCGTCGCGGTCGACGGCGTGGGTGCGGGCGGGGTCGCCGCCGCCGGCGCCCGCGCTGAACACGACGGCGTCGGAGCCTGCGATCACCTCGGCGATCCGGTCGGTCGACGCCTTCTCGACGTCGAGGACGACGGCGTCGGCGCCGGTGCGTTCCACGTCGGCGGTGTGGTCGGGATCGCGGATCACCGAGCGGACGGTGTCGCCGCGCTCGATGAGCAGGGGTGCGAGCAGGAGGGCCACTTTGCCGTGGCCGCCGATGATCGTGATGTCAGCCATGCATCGACGGTACCGGGGCGGGGTGTTGACAGTGGTCGGCCGCGGGGAGTTTAATTCACCACATGATGAGTTCATCGAATGGTGAATTACCGTCGGCGTCGACGGGACCGGCGATCGAGTGCCGCGGCGTGAGCGTCCGCCGCGGCCCGGTGACCGCCGTCGACGACGTCTCGGTGACGGTGCCGCGCGGCACCGTCACCGGACTCCTCGGCCCCTCGGGCTGCGGCAAGACCACCCTCATGCGGGCCGTCGTCGGCACCCAACGGCGGGTCTCCGGTCGTGTCGAGGTCCTCGGCCGTCCCGCCGGGTCGCCCGAACTGCGCGGAACGGTGGGATACGTGACGCAGGCCGCATCGGTGTACACCGACCTCACGGTGGAGCAGAACGTCCGCTACTTCGCCCGCCTCGTCGGGGGCGTCGACCGGGCGGATGCCGCCATCGACGCCGTCGACCTCGGCTCACGCCGCCACCATCGGGCCGGGGCGCTGTCCGGGGGTCAGCGCAGTCGCGTCTCGATCGCATGCGCGCTGGTGGCGCGACCGCGGCTTCTGGTCCTCGACGAGCCGACGGTGGGTCTCGACCCCGTGCTGCGCGCCGACCTGTGGCGACGATTCCGCGCCCTGGCCGACGACGGCGTGACGCTGCTGGTCTCGAGTCATGTGATGGACGAGGCCGCCCACTGCGACGATCTGATCCTCATGCGGGAGGGCCGGGTGGTCGCGCAGTTGACGCCCGAGCGGCTCCGGTCGCGCACCGGGCGCGAGAACCTGGAGGACGCCTTCCTGGCGCTGATCAACGAGGCGGGGTCATGAATCAACGAGGCGGGGTCATGAGCGGGGTCGGCGTGCGTCCGATCTTCGTCGGGGCGACGGCGCTGCGGGTGCTGCGCCAGCTGCGGGCCGATCCGCGCACCGTCGCCCTCATCCTCGCCATTCCCGTGGTGCTGATGGTGCTGCTGTACTTCATGTTCTCGCAGATCCCGCATCCGCCGGGCGGGCCGGCGCCCTTCGACCGCGTCGGCACCGTGATGCTCGGCATCCTCCCGTTCGTGACGATGTTCCTGCTCACGTCGATCGCGATGCTCCGCGAACGCCGGTCGGGCACGCTGGAACGCCTCCTGACCACCCCGATCAGTCGGCTCGACCTGATCGCCGGGTACGGCGTCGCGTTCTCGGTGGTCGCCGCGGTGCAGGCCGTGGCCGCCGTCGGAGTCTCGTACTGGCTGCTGGGTCTCACCGTCGAGGGCGCGGTGGGGTGGGTGTTCGTCATCGCGATGCTCGACGCCATGCTCGGGGTGGGGCTCGGGCTGCTGTGCAGCGCCTTCGCGCAGACCGAGTTCCAGGCCGTGCAGTTCCTGCCGATCGTCGTGATCCCGCAGCTGTTCCTCTGCGGCCTGTTCGTGGCCCGCGACCAGCTTCCCGGCTGGATGGAGGGGCTCTCGACGGCGATGCCCCTGACGTATGCGGTGCAGGCGTTGCAGGAGGTGGCGGCCCACCCGGGTGCGACGGCACTGATGTGGCGCGACCTCGGGGTGGTCGCCGCGTGCATCGCGGCGGCGCTCGCGCTGGCGGCCGCGACCCTGCATCGGCGGACGCCGTGAGCGGCCGGGCGGGTCGCCGCCCCGGGTCGCCCGACACTCGGGGCGCCATCCTGGCGGCGGCGTCGGAACTGTTCGCCCGCAAGGGTTTCGACGGGACGTCGGTGCGGGCGGTCGCGGCGGAGGCGGGGGTGGACTCGGCGTTGGTCCACCACTACTTCGGCACCAAGCGAGACCTGTTCCTGGCGGCGGTCGCGATCCCGGTGGACCCCGCCGAGGTCTTGGCGCCGCTCGCCGAGACGCCGCTCGACGAGGTGGGCGAGCAGTTGCTGCTCACCGTGGGGGCGCTGTGGGAGGGCGACCTGCGGCACGCGGCCGTCGCCCTGCTCAAGTCGACGCTCGCGGCGCCCGAACAGGGCGTCATCCGCGGCTTCCTGGAGAACCTCGTCCTCGCGGCGTTGGCCGAACGGCTCGGCGGCGCCGACGACGATGTGCGTCTCCGCGTCTCGCTGGTCGCCACGCAGATGCTCGGGTTCTTCCTCATCCGGTATGTGGTGGAGGTGGAGCCGCTCGCGAGCCTGCCGCTGCCGGAGGCGGCGCGCCTCGTCGCCCCCGGCGTGCAGCGGTACCTCACCGGCGAGCTCTGAGAGCCTCTTCGCCACGGTCCTCTTTCGCCACGGTCCTCTTTCGCCACGGTCCTCTTTCGCCGCGGTCCGCTTTCGCTGCGGCGGACCCGATCGTCGGGTCTGGCCGTATCTTCGGGGCTGTCCGTATCCTCGGGCGCATGGCCCCAACCCCCGAGACGGCGACGGTCGCGCAGGTCGCCGCCGCGCAGTACGTCATGCTGACCACCTACAAGAAGGACGGCACGCCCGTCTCGGCGCCCCTGTGGGCGGCGCCCGACGGTGACGACATGCTCCTGTGGACGGTGACCGACTCGTGGAAGGTCAAACGTCTGCGCCGTGACGAGCGGGTGCTGGTGCAGCGCTGCGACGTCCGGGGCCGCAAGACCGGCGGACCGCAGGTGCCCGGTGTCGGGGAGATCGTCGACCGTGAGACCGCGGTGCGCGCCATCGTCAAGAAGTACGGGCTCCTCGGTCGGCTCATCGTGACCGGTTCGGCGCTGCGGCGCGGCTCGGCGTCGACCATCGGCATCCGGGTGCGCCCAGTCGCCGGGTGATCAGTCGCCGGGCAACCGGTCGCCGAACAGCCGGGCGCCGAGTAGCCGGGCGACGAGTAGCGGCGATCAGGTCAGCAGCGTGAGCGCCGCCCGCAGGTAGGCGTGCGCCGCGGTGACGAGCTCGGAGAGCGGCACCGACTCGTCGGGTTGATGAGCCTGGCCGTTGATGTCGCCGGGACCCATCACGACCGTCGGAATGCCGAGGGCGGTGGCGGTCCACCCGCCGTCGCACGCCGCGGTCCACCCGCCGACACTCGTCGCTCCGCCCGCATCGCGGACCGCCTGGGCGGTCGCCGCCACGAGCGGATGGTCTTCGGGAGTCTTGAACCCCGGCAGATACATCGTCGGCGTCACGCTGACCCCCACGCCGCCGGTGTCGATGCCCGCCGCGCGGATGTCGGCGGCCAACCGTCGGCCGATCTCGTCGACGTCCTCGCCGGGCATGAGGCGGCGATCCACGCCCATCGCACACGTCGGGGCCACCACGGAGATGCCCTGACCGCCGCTGATGGTGCCCACGTTCCAGGTGCCGAAACCGAGCAGCGGGTCGGGGTCGGCGGCCATGCGACGCTGGTCGTCGCCGATCAGGGCGATCACGGCGGCCGCGGCGTCGATGGCGCTCACCCCGTCGCTGGGGCGTCCCGAATGCGCGGCGCGGCCGGTGACCTCGATGTCGAAGTACGACGCACCGCGGCAGCCGCGGACCACCTGGAGTCGCGTCGGTTCGGCGACGATGCACCCGAGATGCTCGCCGGGCGGCGGATTCTCGACCAGCTGCCGCATCCCCGCGCCGTGCTCCTCCTCGTCGACGGTCACCACGAGCCGCACCGGGCCGGTGAGCCGGACGCCCGCGTCGCCGGCGTGCGCGAGCGCGCTCATCGCGGCGACCGCCGCCGCGATGCCGCCCTTCATGTCGGCGGTGCCGCGGCCGATGATGCGGTCGCCGTCGCGGCGGGGCGCGAACGGATCGCCCGTCCAGCCGGGGCCGGCGGGCACCACGTCGGAGTGGCCGAGGAGCATCAGGCCGGGCCCGGGCGCATCGGCGTCGACCGTCGCGATGAGGTTCGGCCGGCCGGGCGCCACCTCGATCACCTCGACGGTCAGCCCCGCGTCGCGGCACGCACGCGCCAGGACCTGCACCGTCGACTCTTCGGTGCCGCCCGGGTTGATGCTCGGCTGCGCCACCAAATCGCAGGTCAGCGCCTCGATGGCGGCGGAATCGATCCGTGCGCCGAGAGCGGAGGCGGCGTCGGCCGATCGGGTGTTCATCGGATCCCTTTCGTCAGGAGCGTCGGTCGTCGGGCGAACCGGCGGCGCTCGATAGTAGGCTATGCCCGATGGCCACTGTGTATTTCGTGATTGCGGCGCTCGCCCTGGCGGGAGCGGGCGCGCTGCTGTGGATCGACCGGAATCGATCCCAGGAGGTGCACCACCAGCGTGCTGTGTGGGGCGAGAAGCATTCCTTCAAGTTCCGGGAGACGGACAGCAAGCTCCGCACCGTCTTCCATCGTGCCGGTATGGACGCTCCCGATCACGTCCGGGTCCGCGACGTCGCCTACGGCCTGTACGAGGACGCCGAGGCGGTCGTGTTCGACCTCGAGGGCACGTCGACCGTCGTCGCGGTCCGGCGCCCGTCGGCGTCGTCGGTGCACGTCGACCTGCGGCACGAGGATGTGCTGGCGCCCGCGGAGGAGGACGTCGATCTGCTCGGCGCGATGGGTTCGCGGGTGATGTTCGCGAGCAACCTCGACGCCGCGCGCCGCATCTGCGATCGCCGGATGGTCACGCTGGCCACCGAGACGCCGGCGTTCGTCGAGATCCTGTGGAACGAGGGCAACTGGGCGCTCGGCGCCATGCCGGTGACGACGGACGACGATCAGCTCGATCTGGCTCTCGACACCGTGCGGCGCTTCGCCGATCTGCTGCGCGTGCTGCCGCCGGCGGTGGTGCCGCAGGACGCGCCCGATCCGCGCGACCCGCACGGGCCGACCAATGAGGAGCTGGCCGACGAGAAGACGGAGTCGCTGCGGGATAAGGAGCGCCGTCGCCGCATGCAGGAGCGTCAGGCGCGGCAGGCGATGCTCGACGACGATGAGCCGCCCCGCCCCGTGTCGCGGCCGTCGCTGCTCGATGCCACGCCCCGCCCGCCCGCCGATGCCACGCACCGCCCGCCGGCCGATGCCACGCACCGCCCGCCCGCCGAGCCGCCCCGCCCGCCGGTCGATCGGCCGCGTCCGCAGGGCGAGCCGCCGGTGATGGAGCCGCGCCGTCCGGCACGCCCGGTGCGCGACCGTCCGGCGCCGCCGGATCTGCCGCCGCTGCGCGATCCGCGCGATCGCTGACACCCGAGATCCCTGACACCCGAGATCCCTGCCCCGAGATCACAGAAGCTGGTGACGCATGTCCGCATCCACCGTCAACTCCGCCGACCGGACCCGTCTCGCCGAGCTGGTCGCCGACCTCGCCGTGGTGCACGGCCGGGTGACCCTCTCCTCGGGCGCCGTCGCCGACTACTACGTCGACCTGCGCCGCGCCACACTGCACGCGGAGGCGTCGCGGCTCATCGGCGCGCTCATGCGTGAGCTGACGGCCGACTGGGATTACACGTCGGTCGGCGGTCTGACGCTCGGCGCCGACCCCGTCGCGACGTCGATCATGCACGCGCCCGGCCGTGCGATCGACACCTTCGTGGTGCGGAAGGCCGCCAAGACCCACGGGATGCAGCGGCGCATCGAGGGGCCGGACATCGCCGGTCGGCGCGTCCTCGTGGTGGAGGACACCTCGACCACCGGTGCGTCGCCGTCGCAGGCCGTTCAGGCGGCCCGGGAGGCCGGCGCCGAGGTGGTGGGCGTGGCGACGGTCGTCGACCGGGCCACCGGCGCCGACGACGTGATCACCGCGCTCGGGGTGCCGTACCGCAGTCTGCTGGGCCTGGCCGACCTCGGCCTTGCCTGAGCCGCACATCCCGGAGCCCGAGGCGGGAGGCGGGGACGCGGCGGGTCCCACCGAGTGGACGACGGGCGTCGGCCCCGCGGTGGGCGTCGGACCGTGGCTCGACGAGCACGGCACCCCGCTGCCGGACGACCCCCGCTACGATCCCGAACTGCTGGCCGAGGGCGACCGCCGCAACGTGGTGGACGCCTACCGCTATTGGCGTCGGGAGGCGATCGTCGCCGATCTCGACACCCGTCGCCACGCGTTCCACGTCGCCATCGAGAACTGGGCGCACGACGCGAACATCGGCACGGTGGTCCGCACGGCGAACGCCTTCCTGGCCGCGGAGGTCCACATCGTGGGCCGTCGGCGGTGGAATCGGCGCGGCGCGATGGTCACCGACCGTTACCAGCATCTCCGGCATCACCCGGACGTCGCGGACCTCACGAGGTGGGCGCGCGACGAGGGCCTGGCCGTGGTGGCTGTCGACAACACGCCCGGCGCCGTGCCGGTGGAGCGGATCGCGCTCCCGCGCCGCTGCGTGCTCGTCTTCGGGCAGGAGGGGCCGGGGGTGAGCGCGGACACTCAGACGGCGGCCGACCTCACGGTGTGCATCGCCCAGTACGGGTCGACCCGCAGCATCAACGCGGGTGTCGCGGCGGGCATCGTCATGCACGCCTGGGTGGCGCAGCACGCCGATCCGTCGACCGCCTGGTGAGGTCGGCGTCGCCGACCCGGCGTCACTCGGCGTCGGCGACGGGCTCGGCGTCCGCCGGCGCGTTCTTCGCGTTGCGGCGGCGACGCAGCCACTCGAAGACCATCGGCAGCACCGAGACGAGCACGATGGCGATGAAGATCGGCTCGATGAGCTTCTGCACGATCTCGAACTGGCCGAGGAAGAACCCGAGCAGCACGATGCCCGCACCCCAGACGATGGCGCCGACCACGTTGTAGATCACGAACACCGAGTACCGCATGCGGGCGGCGCCGGCGGTGATCGGGGCGAGGGTCCGCACGATCGGGACGAACCGCGCCAGGAAGATCGTGATGGGGCCGTGCTTCTCGAAGAAGTCGTGCGCCTCGTCGATGTACCGCTGTTTGAGGAAGCGGGCGTCGGGCGTGAACATCGACGTCCCGGCGTAGCGGCCGATCAGGTAGCCGATCTGGCCGCCGATGATCGCCGCGATGGGGATCGACACCATGAGGATCCACAGGTTGAAGTTCGCGTCGGAGACCTTCTGCGCGTGCTCGCCCGTCTGGCTGCCCGCGGCGATCAGACCGGCGACGAACAGCAGGGAGTCGCCCGGCAGGATCGGAAACAGGACACCCGACTCGATGAGGACCACGGCGAGCAGACCGATCAGTGCGAACGGTCCGAAGTACCCGATGAGGTTGAACGGATCCATGAAGCCGGGCATGAGGCCGGCGACGTCACTGGTGGTCTCGGCCAGGAGAGAATCGATCACAGGCCCACATGCTACCGGGTGGAACCTGCGATTCTCCTTAACGACCCTGTTCGCAGGGGACCGGCCCCGCGTCGGGGGAGACCTGGCAAACTGTGGGGGAACCCCGTTTCGAGTGTGGACGACCTCCACCGGATCAAGGACGTGAGAATGCCAATCGCAACCCCTGAGAAGTACGCCGAGATGCTGACGAAGGCCAAGGAGGGCGGCTACGCGTTCCCGGCCATCAACTGCACGTCGTCGGAGACCGTCAATGCGGCCATCAAGGGATTCGCGGACGCCGGAAGTGACGGCATCATCCAGTTCTCCACCGGCGGTGCCGAATTCGGTTCCGGCCTGGGCGTCAAGGACATGGTGACCGGCGCTGTGGCGCTCGCCGAGTTCGCGCACGTCGTCGCCGAGAAGTACGGCGTCACCATCGCGCTGCACACCGACCACTGCCCGAAGGACAAGCTCGACGGCTTCGTCCGCCCCCTCATCGAGATCTCGCGCGAACGCGTCGCGAACGGCGGCAACCCGCTGTTCCAGTCGCACATGTGGGACGGTTCGGCCATCCCGATCGACGAGAACCTCGAGATCGCCAAGGAACTGCTCGCCGCGACCCGTGAGGCGAACATCATCCTCGAGGTCGAGATCGGCGTGGTCGGCGGCGAGGAGGACGGTGTGGAGAACGCGATCAACGAGAAGCTCTACACCTCGATCGACGACTTCGAGAAGACCGTCGAGGCGCTCGGCACCGGCGAGAACGGCCGCTACCTGCTGGCCGCGACGTTCGGCAACGTGCACGGCGTCTACAAGCCGGGCAACGTGAAGCTGCGGCCCGAGATCCTCAAGCAGGGGCAGGACGCCGCGGTCGCCAAGCTCGGCCTCGCGGCGGGCGAGCAGCCGTTCGACTTCGTGTTCCACGGCGGGTCGGGGTCGGCGCGCAGTGAGATCGAGGAGGCCGTGAGCTACGGCGTCATCAAGATGAACGTCGACACCGACACCCAGTACGCGTTCACCCGCCCGGTGGCGTCGCACATGTTCAGCAACTACGACGGTGTGCTGAAGATCGACGGCGACGTCGGCAACAAGAAGGTCTACGACCCCCGCAGCTACCTGAAGAAGGCCGAGAGCGCGATGGCCGAGCGCGTCGTGGAGGCTTGCCACGACCTCGGTTCGGAGGGCAAGTCGATCAGCGCCTGATCGACGTGCCGCCCGCGCCGCGGGATCGATGACGAAGGGCCGCCCCGATCGGGGCGGCCCTTCGCGTCGGTGCCGGTGGTGTCCGCCCGGCGGCGGGAGTCCGTCAGGGCTTCTCGCAGACCTTCCACTCGTCACCCGACTTGTGCAGGGTGATCTGTGCGGGGACGGTCTCCTCGGGCTGACCGCTGTGGTAGATGTCCACGCCCACGTGGGCGACGTCGCCGTCGATGCTCACGGCCTTGACGTCGTCGAACGTCATCAGCTGGTTGGTCGACTTCTGGGCCTCGTAGGCGCGGTCGAAGTCCTCCTGCGAGAGGTTGGCGTAGTACTCGTTCTTCTCACCGCAGGTGATGTCGCGCAGCGTCTGCAGGTCGCCGTCGTTCATCGCCTTCTGGTAGTCCTTCGCGGCGTCGGCGACCTTGTCTTCCGGCGCGTTGCCGATGAGCAGGAACCACAGGGCGACCGCGACGGCCGCGATCACCACGACGGCGGCGATGAGCAGGGCGATCAGCTTGCCGCGTTTGGAGCCGCTCGTGCCGCCGTCGTCGCCGGCGACGACCGCGGGTGCCGGCTTGTCCTGCGGCGCGGGGGCGGCGGGCGGCTGCTGGGGCGGGGCCTGCTGGGGTGCCGCCTGCTGGGCCTGCTGGGCCTGGGGCGGCACCGTCATCTTGGTGGTGGGGGCCTCCGAAGCGGGCGGCTCCGAGGCGGGCGGTTCCGAGGCGGGCGGTTCTGAGGTGGTCGGTTCCGGGGCCGGCTGTTCGGTGTTCGCTGCGCCCGCGGCGGCGGCGACCTCCTGGGCGGAGATCTGCTCGGTGGGGGCGGACGACGGGTCGTCGGCCGTCGTGACGGACTCCTCCACGAGGTCGGCCTTCTGCGCGGCGTCCGACTCGGCGTTCGGCGCGGCGGCGGCCTGACCCCGGACGGGGTCGCCCACGACGTTCTCCTCCACCAGGTCGGCGGTCCCGGCGTCGCTGTCGGCGGTGTCGCTGTCGGTGGCGTCGTTGCCGGTGGTGTCGCCGGGGGCGTCGGTCTTGTCGGCTGACTTCTCGCCCGAGGCGGCAGCCGCGGCGGCGGCGACCTCGGTCGGCACCGCGAACGCGCGGGTCGGGCTCTCCGACGAGCCGCCCTGCGGTTCGGGGGTCTGGCTCTTCTCGAGCTTGGTGACCGGAGTCGGCTTGTCGGTGGACGACTCGTCGGACTGCTCCGCCGACGTGTCGGCGCTCTCGGTCGACGTCGCGTCGGCAGCGCCGGAATCGGACTTGCCCTGCTCGCGCCGTGCGCGGAAGGCGTCGACGGCCTTGTCGACGGCTGACGAAGTGTCCTTGTCAGAATCAGACATCTACTCAAGTTCCAATGCTCGCGGGACTGGTGCGTGAAGACACGCGCAGCGTCAGGATATAGGACTGTCGGGCGCCGAGCCTCGTCGGAGGACGGCCTTCGAGTGATTGAATGAGGTCGTGACTTCATTCGGAGACTTGCTCGGACCCCCGCCCACACTGCTGCCCGGTGACGACGACGCCGAGTCGGATCTGTTGAACGGCGTCGAACCGTCGGCCGTTGCGGCGGCCCACCCGTCGGCGTCGATCGCGTGGGCGCATCTCGCCGAGGCGTCGCTCGACGGGGCGCTCGACGGCGCCGAACCCGACCTGGCGCGGGTGGTGGCGGCGTACGCCTATGCGCGGACCGGTTACCACCGTGGCCTCGACCAGTTGCGGCGTAACGGGTGGAAGGGTTTCGGCCCGGTGCCGTGGAGCCATGAGGAGAACCGCGGTTTCCTGCGGTGCGTGGGTTCGTTGGCGCGTGCCGCGAAGGCGGTCGGTGAGGAGGACGAGTACCTTCGGTGCCTCGACCTGCTCAACGACAGCGACCCGGTCGCGATCCGCGAACTGGGTCTCGACTGAATCGAGGGTCTGTGAACGCGACGATCCGGGAGCGTGCCTCTCGGATCGTCGCGGATCTGCCGCCGCCGGTGCGGGTGCGTGTCCGTCGGCTGCGGTTGTCGCTGGTGCCGATCGCGCAGTGTGCGATCGCTGCGGGGTTGGCGTGGTTCGTCGCGTTCGACCTTCTCGATCATCCGCGGCCGTTCTTCGCGCCGATCGCGGCGGTCGCGTCGCTCGGTTTGTCGTTGGCGCGGCGCTGGCGGCGGTCGGTGGAGTTGATCGCCGGGGTGTCGCTGGGGATCCTCGTCGGCGACCTGGTGATCGCCCGCATCGGGTCGGGCGCCTGGCAGATCAGCATCGTCGTCGCGGTCACGATGGCGGTGGCGGTGTTCGCCGACAAGGGGCCGATGATTCCGACGCAGGCGGCGTCGTCGGCGGTCCTGGTGGCCACGTTGTTGCCGCCGGGGAATGCGGCGGGCCCGATGCGTGCGGTCGACGCGTTGATCGGTGGTCTCATCGGTTTGGCGGTGGGCGCGTTGGTGCCGGTGAATCCGGCGCGCCGTGCGCGGCGCGATGCGGCGGGCGTGTTGCAGACGTTGCGTGATCTGTCGGCTGATCTCGCGGAGGCGCTCGACGCTCGTGACGAGGACGCGGTGGCGCGGGTGCTCGACAAGGGGCGCGGGACGCAGCCGGCGATCGACACGATGCACAACGATGTGTTGGCCGGTCGTGAAGTCGGCACGTTGTCGCCGCTGTATTGGGCGTCGCGCGACCGGCTGCGCACCATTGCGGCGACGGCGGAGCCGATCGACAATGCGATGCGCAATTTCCGGATCATCACGCGCCGTGCCCTCGGGCTCACGCAGCGCGGGGTGGCGGTGGAGCAGCCGATCATCGAATTGGTTCGGGATATCGGGGAGTCGTTCGAGCTGTTGCGGCGCATGATGCTCGCGGCGCCGGGCCGCGAACCCGATCAGGCGGACGCCGCGCGCCGGGTGCGGTCGGTGGTCCGTAAGGCGCGGACGTCCCTGGCCGACGATGTGGACGACATCTCGGAGGCCGCACTGCTGGTGGAGCTGCGGTCGCTGCTGGTGGATCAGTTGATGGTCGCCGGCCTCAAGCGGTCGTCGGCGATCGCGCAGTTGCACCTCAATCGGTGACGGGCGCGTCGCTCGGGGAGCACCCGTATTGACATATGCGAACAGTCGCATATATTGAGGTCATGGGTACCACTCACGACCACGACGGGCATGCCGGGCACAGCCACGGGCCCACCGCGGCCGATCTGGCCCGCCCCGACGGCGCGCGCCGTCGCCTCTGGCCCCTGGCCGTCTCGCTCGGGCTCATCGGCACGTTCTTCGTCGTCGAGCTGACTGCGGGCCTGCTCTTCGGGTCGCTGGCCCTGGTGGCCGACGCCGGTCACATGCTCACCGACCTGGTGGCGCTCTCGATGGGGATGACGGCGCTGCTGTTGGCGCGGCACGGCCGGGTCACCGACGGCCGCAGTTTCGGGTGGTACCGCGCCGAGGTGTTCACCGCCGTCCTCAACGCCGTGCTGCTGTTGGGGGTCGGCGCCTTCGTTCTCATCGAGGCGATCCGGCGGCTCGGCGACGACCCGGAGGTGCCGGGCGGTCCGATGATCGTGGTGGCCCTCCTCGGGTTGGCGGCCAACGTGGTGGTGATGCTGCTGCTGCGCGCCGACTCCGACTCGTCGCTCGCGATCCGCGGCGCCTACCTGGAGGTGTTGGCCGACGCCGTCGGCAGCGTGGGTGTTCTCGTCGCGGGCGTCGTCGCCCTCACCACCGGGTGGGGGTACGCCGACGTGATCGTGGCCGTCCTCATCGCCCTGTGGGTGGTGCCGCGGGCCGTGCGGCTGGCGCTCGACGCCCTCAAGATCCTCAACCAGCAGGCGCCCGAGCACGTCGACCTCTCGGAGCTGCGCGCCGAACTCGAAGAGCTGCCGGAAGTCCAGGACGTGCACGACCTGCACGTCTGGTCGGTGACCACCGGGATGGACGTCGCCAGCGTGCACGTGACCAGTTCGGGCGATCACTGCGACGCTCTCACCGCCGCCCAGCGGGTCTTCTCCGCGCACGGCCTCGACCACGCCACAGTCCAGGTGGAACGACCCGGCGGCGAGGGGCGCTGCGAAAGCCTGACCTGGTAGATCGCGCTATTCTGGCGGGGGTGGACAGGCGCACGTTCCTCGGTCTCATCACGACGGGTTCGGCAGCGTTGCTGACCGGGTGCGGAGCACAGGAATCCGGGCCGTCGGGCGGTTCGACGCCGCACCCGACGACGGCTGCGGCGCCGAAGGCACTGACGCCGCGCCTCCCGGCGTACAAGACGCCCGCTCCGCACGGCGCGATCGATCGGCTTCCCGGCCGAACCACACGTGGACCCATCCGGCACTCACCTCGTTGACGGCGCGCGGCGTCACCGACGAACTCGAACGGACCCGCCGGTTCCTGCGCAACGACTTCGGCGTGGAGTCCGCCCCGTACTTTCGCCCACCGTTCGGATACCGCGATGCGGCCGTCGACCGCATCGCCGCCGATCTCGGGTACACCGTCCCGGTGCTCTGGGACGGATCGCTGTCGGACTCCGGGGTGATCACCGAGAAATACCTGATGGCGATGGCTCGCCGCTATCTGCGCGCCCAGCGCATCGTGATCGGGCACGCCAACCACGCGCCCGTCACCCGCGTATTCGGGGAGCTTCAGGAGATCGTCACCGAGCGTCGCCTCAACATGCTGACCCTCGACGACTACTTCCAGCGTCCTATCGCCAGAAGGTGAACAGCCCGAGGCCGTAGCCGACGGCCCCCGGGGCGACGCCGGCGGCGTCGATGACGGCGTACACGGCGTCGAAGAACAGGGCGTTGAGCTGCGGGACGAACAGCAGCAGGAAGACGATGAGGAACCCGTAGGGGGCGATCTTCGCGGCGGTCGCCCGCGTCTCATACGACAGGTACGGCTCGATGGCGTTGTAGCCGTCGAATCCCGGGACGGGGATGAGGTTGAGGATCGTCGCGGTGATCTGCAGGAACGCGAGGAATGCCGTGGCCGCGTACAGGTTCGCGACGCCTGCCGGATCGGTGACGGCCAAGACCACCAGCAGCACCGCGCCGATGACGAGGTTGGTCGCCGGACCGGCCAGGCTCACCGCCGTCCGCTGCCGCCGGGAGAACGCGGCGGTGTTCAGATATACGGCCCCGCCGGGGAAACCGATGCCGCCGAGCGCCACGATCAGCAGCGGCAATCCGATCGACAACCCGGGATGGGTGTACTTGAGCGGATTGAGCGTCAGGTATCCGCGGATCTCCACCGACCGGTCGCCGTACCGGAACGCGGTGAACGCGTGCGCGAACTCGTGCAACGCCACCGAGATCACCCACCCGCCGAGGACGAACAGGATCGCGCCGCCGATCGCAGTCGCAGTGCGGTCACTGCCCGACGACGCCAACAGGTAGCCGCCGGCGATCACGGCCACGCACAGACCGAGGAACACCGGTCCGGGACGGATCGACTTGAGGGCGGTCGACGTCGGCGTCGTCACGGCGTCACCAGCAGCCAGTCCTCGTGATGGCGGTAAAACGTGGAGCGCTTCACGACACGGTCGGTGAGCACACCCTCGCGTTCGACGACGAGATTGGTGCCGCCGGTCTGCACCGCCCGGCCGGCACGCCAGCCGCCCGGCAGAAGACGCGCCGCCCGGCCGCGCACCCCGGGCTCATCGGTCATCGGCTCGATCTCGACGGCCTTCGCCGTCCCGTCGACGATCCGCTCCGAATCGACGATCGTCTCACCGTGCAGCTTCTCCCCGTGGGCGCCGAGATGACGGGCACGGCCGACGAGGACGACGGCGGCGTCGTCGCGGATCAACGGCAGCGGGCGCGCCGTCCCGCTGATGGCGGTCTCGCGGGCCGACGCACCGTGCGACAGGCCGTACACGCCGGTCGCCGGTGTCCGCTCGGGGGCGACATAGCCGATCTCCACATCGAGGCGTTCGAGTTTCATCACCGCCGACACCACCGCCGAGAAGAAGGCGTCGGGCGGCATCGGGCCGTCGGCGGCAGGCGCCACGATCAGCCGGGTGACGGTCGGGTCGTCGATGAGGCCGGCCACCCGGCGGGCCAGGGACGTCGGGTTCTCGTCGCCGGGGCGGGCGTCGATGAGCTGGTGGGGCACGTCGACAAGGGTATACGCGGTGCGAAGCCTCCGAGGCGGAGGCGACACAGTAGGGTGGGCACGTTAGGAGGAGCACCGGACTATGGCTGCGATTGTGCTCATCGGCGCCCAGTGGGGCGACGAAGGCAAGGGTAAGGCGACGGATCTGCTGGGCGGACAGCTGCAGTGGGTGGTCCGCTACCAGGGCGGGAACAATGCGGGACACACCGTCGTCCTGCCGAACGGCGAGCAGTTCGCGCTGCACCTGATCCCGTCGGGGATCCTCACGCCGGGCGTCAACAACGTGATCGCCAACGGTGTGGTCGTCGACCCCAGCGTGCTGCTCGACGAACTGAAGGGTCTCGAGGAGCGCGGCGTCGACACGTCGTCGCTGATGCTCTCCGCCGACGCCCACCTGCTGATGCCGTACCACGTGGCGATCGACAAGGTCACCGAGCGGTTCCTCGGCAACTCCAAGATCGGCACCACCGGCCGCGGCATCGGCCCCTGCTACCAGGACAAGATCGCCCGCGTCGGCGTCCGCGTGGCCGACGTGCTGGACGAGAAGATCCTCGCCCAGAAGGTCGAGGCGGCACTGGAGATCAAGAACCAGATCCTCACCAAGATCTACAACCGCAAGGGTCTCGACCCGGCGCAGGTCGTCGACGAGACCCTCGAATTGGCCGAAGGATTCAAACACCGCATCGCCGACACCCAGCTCCTGCTGAACAAGGCGCTCGAACGCGGTGAGACGGTGCTGCTCGAAGGTTCGCAGGGCACCCTCCTCGACGTCGACCACGGCACCTACCCGTACGTCACCTCGTCGAATCCGACGGCCGGCGGCGCCGCGGTCGGATCCGGGATCGGCCCGACGCGCATCACCACGGTGCTCGGCATCCTCAAGGCGTACACGACGCGCGTCGGCGAGGGTCCGTTCCCCACGGAACTGTTCGACGAGTGGGGCGAATACCTCGCGGTGACCGGCGGCGAGGTCGGTGTGACCACCGGCCGCTCGCGGCGCTGCGGCTGGTTCGACGCCGTCATCGCCCGTTACGCGACGCGCGTGAACGGCATCACCGACTACTTCCTCACCAAACTCGACGTCCTGTCGGGGATCGAGGAGATCCCCGTGTGCGTGGCCTACGAGGTCGACGGTGAGCGCGTCGAGGAGTGGCCGATGACGCAGACGGGCATCCACCACGCGAAGCCGATCTTCGAGACGCTGCCCGGCTGGTCGGAGGACATCTCGGGATGCCGCGACTTCGCCGAGCTGCCGGCCAACGCGCAGGACTACATCCTTCGCCTCGAAGAGCTGTCGGGCGCCCACATGTCGTGCATCGGTGTGGGGCCGGGCCGTGAGCAGACCATCGTCCGCCGCGAGATCGTGTGACGGGTTAGCGTAATGCCATGAGTCGCGACAGGGGGTGGCCGCGGGTCCGGTTGAGCCGTGACTACGGCTCCACGTTGCTCGGTTCCGCCGACGACAGTCCGCGCAAGCAGCGGATCCGCATCCAGCTGCTGCTCACCTCCACGATCGTGATCGCTCAGCTGATCGGCATCGCGATCTCGTTGACCCTCGCGCTGGTCGGCATCCCCGACCCGTCGTTCCTGCGCCGCGACCTGGTGTGGGCGAACTTCGTCGGGTTGCCCGTCTACATCGTGTGCGCGCTCGTGTTCGGCGTGGTGATCGGGACGGTGACCACGGTCCGCTCCCTCAAGTGGGCGCAGTACGACGATCCGCCGACGCGCGCCGACGTGCGGCGCACCGTGTGGGCGCGCCGGAAGCTCACCGCATTGCAGGGGTTGCTGTGGGCGGGCGCCGTGGTGATGGTCGGCGCCTGGTACGGCACGGTGGATGTGGCGCTCGTCCCGAAGGCCGTCCTGATCACGTCGGGCAGCGGTCTGGTGGTGATCGCGATCGTCAACGTGTTCGTCGACGTGATCCTGCGGCCGGTGTACGCCCGCATCCTGGAGGCCGGTCTCACGGTCCGCAGCAGTTCGGTGCGCACTCGTGCGCTCAACGCGTGGCTGGTGGGGACGGGGGTGCCGTTGGCGGGCATCTTCATCGTCATGCTGTTCGGCACGGTCGGCGGTCAGATGACGCGGACGGCGCTGCTGGTGTCGGTGACGGTGCTCGTGGTGATCGCGGTGGTGGTCGGGCTGCTGGTGATGTTCCTGTTCTCGTGGGACGTCACCGGCCCCATCCGCAATGTGCAGGCCGCGATGAACAAGGTCCGCGACGGCGACGTGAGTCCCCGCGTCGACCTCGTCGTGTACGACGCCTCCGAGTTGGGGGCGTTGCAGCACGGGTTCAACACGATGGTCGGCGGTCTGCGCGAGCAGGAACGGATGCGCGACATCTTCGGCCGGCATGTGGGCCGCGACGTGGCGGCCGCAGCGCTGCGTCAGGACCCCGAACTCGGCGGTACCGAGCAGACGGTGGCCGTGGTGTTCGTCGACGTCATCGGGTCCACGACGTTGGCGATCGAGCACAGTCCGACCGAGGTGGTCGGCCTGCTCAACCGGTTCTTCCAGGTGATCGTCGAGGAGGTCGAGGAGCAGCGGGGGCTGGTCAACAAGTTCGAGGGCGACGCGGTGCTGGCGATCTTCGGTGCGCCGCTGCACCTCGACGACCCGGCCGGTGCCGCGTTGGCGGCGGGCCGTCGGATCTCCGAACGTCTCGGCCGGGAGGTCGCCGAACTGGCCGCCGGTATCGGCGTGAGCTACGGGCCGGTGGTCGCCGGGAACATCGGAGCCATCCAGCGGTTCGAGTTCACCGTCATCGGCGACCCGGTGAACGAGGGCGCTCGCCTTTCGGAGGCCGCGAAGGACGCCCCGCATCTGCCGTTCGCGTCGGGGCGCGCGGTGGCTGCGGCCGACGCCGACGAGGCGTCCCGCTGGCGGGAGCGGACGGCGACGGTGCTGCGGGGCCGCAAGGAGCAGACGACGATCTTCACTCCGGTCGCCGATCGTGCGACCGACGCCGTCGAACCGTCCCCGTAGACTCGGGCGCATGGTTGCACAGGTGATCGGGACGCCGTTGAGCCCGACCGCGGTGAAGGCGCTGCTCCTCGGTTCGGGTGAACTCGGCAAGGAGGTGACGATCGCGCTCCAGCGTCTCGGCGTGGAGGTGATCGCGGTGGACCGGTACGAGAACGCGCCCGCCCACCAGGTGGCCCACCACAGCGAAGTGATCGACATGACCGATCCGGCGGCTGTGCGCGCGGTGATCGAGAGGCATCGGCCGCACTATGTGTTGCCGGAGATCGAGGCGATCGCCACCGACGCGCTCGAACAGGTGGAGGCGCAGGGGATCGCAGAGGTGATTCCGAGTGCGAAGGCGGTCTCGGCGACGCTCGATCGTGAACGGATCCGGCGGCTCGCCGACGAGGAGTTGGGGTTGCCGACGTCGCCGTATCTGTTCGCCGGCTCGTTGGAGGAGGCTCGGTCGGCGGCGATCGGCGTCGGTTTCCCGTGCGTGATGAAGCCGGTGATGTCGTCGTCGGGCAAGGGGCAGACGGTGCTGCGTGGTCCGACGGATGTGGATGCGGCGTGGGAGGCGGCGCGGACGGGTGCCCGGGTGACGAATGATCGGGTGATCCTCGAGGGGTTCGTGGAGTTCGATTACGAGATCACGTTGCTGACGGTGCGGGCCGTCGATCCGGCGACGGGCCGGTTGGCGACGTACTTCTGTGATCCGATCGGGCATCTGCAGGACGGCGGCGATTACGTCGAGAGTTGGCAGCCGCAGCCGATGAGCCCGGAGGCCTACGACATCGCGCGGTCGATCGCGGCGCGCATCGTCGGCGCGATGGGCACCGGCGGGCTCAGCGGCCGCGGGGTGTTCGGTGTGGAGCTGTTCGTCAAGGGCGACGAGGTGTATTTCTCGGAGGTCAGTCCCCGCCCGCACGACACCGGGCTGGTGACGATGGCCTCGCAGCGGCTTTCGGAGTTCGAATTGCATGCGCGCGCGGTGCTGGGGCTGCCGGTGACGGTGGCGGCGGTGGCGCCGGGTGCGTCGGCGGTGATCTACGGCCGCCATGATGCGCCGGCGATCGCCTACTCGGGTGCCGCGGAGGCGTTGGCCGACCCGGACGTCGACCTGCGGTTGTTCGGAAAACCGGAGAGTTTCGCGCGGCGGCGGATGGGCGTGGCGGTGGCGACGGCGCCGACCACCGATGCGGCGCGGGAGAAGGCCAAGCGCGCGGCGGCCGCGATCGTGCCCCTGCGGTCCGATGAGGTCGGCGACGACACCGCCACCGATGCGATCCGCGTCGGCGGTGCGAACGGCAGCGGCGCGAACGGCAGCGGCGCGGCGACCGGTGCCGTGGACGGTGATGACGTCGGCGGTGCCGCCGACGAGGCGCCGACGCAGCTCACGCGGCTCCCCGATCGACCGGCGCGGTAGATCGTGTGCGCGCTGGGGGTGTGTGGGAACTCCCACCCTCACACTCCAGGGTGCATCGACATGTCGTGATCGCCGGCGCTCGTCCCGAACCTCATTCTTAGGTCCGAAGAGCCGATAAAGTGCTGCGCGGTGGAACTGGTTTGCAGGGCTGTGTCGATCTCGAGGTCTTTATCAAGATCTTGTGCTCGACCATGTCGGAGATCCGTTCGCCGGAGGGAATTCGGGCGGGTTTCGAGTCGGTGTCCAGGAGTGTGACTGTCTACCTCCAGTTCGGCGATGATGAAGCGGCGAGCGACCGTGTTCGATGGACAAGTGTCGGGATCCGTTACTCGAGTTGCGTCGCCGGTACTGATCGGCGAGTGCGTTCATCGGCCGTCGAGGGGAGCGGTGTCGGCTGGCCGGAGGCGGCCAGGCGTACCGTGGCCTGCGGTACCGCGGAGTCGACGAAGGGGGCGACGGTGGAGATGACGAAGTCGGGTGGTGGTCCCATCCGGAAGGGGGCGGAGAATTGGCAACTCTAGTCAAACCATCCTGGAATCCGGACTATTTCTACGTAGGTATTGTCTCAATAATGTGTGTCGAGCCGGTTTTCAAATTGGCTCGGGGGAACGATTTCGGTGTCGGCGATTGGGTGGTCTTGGGTTGCTGGGCCGCAATAGTGGCGATCGCGATCTACCGGGCCGTCAACAGGAGGATTGAACGGAAATCCTCGGCGGCCTGGCGTCCACCGAGTTCGAAACCGAACTGACCGAGGCGCTCACGTCTGCGAAGTGGACGTGAACTGTTACCAGTTCTTCGCCGTCACACGGCGATGCGGCGCGGCGACCGGTGACGTGGACGGTGATGACGTCGGCGGTGCCGCCGACGAGGCGCCGACGCAGTTCACGCGGCTCTCCGATCGACCGGCGCGGTAGAACCGAGACGAGACGGCCCCGGCTGAATCGTCGTCGATCAGGCCTTCGTCGCGGACGAACGGGCGCTTTCAATGTCTACAATGAGATACATGCCTGCACGGAGTCCTCGAGTCAGCGACCGCACCCAGCGGGCTCTGCGCTCACTGGGCGGTGCTCTACGGGTTCGACGCGAGGAACTCGGCGTGACCGCGGTGGTTGCCGCGGAGTCGGCAGGGATGTCTCGGGTTACGCTGCATCGCATCGAGTCCGGTTCGGCGTCCGTCACGATCGGCGCCTACGCCAATGCCGCAGCCGCACTCGGCATGCAGTTGACCTTCACTGATGCGATGCCGGACCGGTCCGCGGAGGTCGGCCCCGATGCTGCACAGAGTGCTGACCAGTCGGCGACGGAGAAGGTCCGTGTCGGTGACTATCCGCAGCTGCGAGTGATTTGTTGGCAGCTGGATGAGGACGCGGAGCTGTCACACGAGGAAGCCCTCCACCGGTACGAACGGGGGTGGCGCCACGTCGACCGGGCCGCTATGACCGAACGTGAGCGCTCATTCGTCCAACGGCTTGCCGACGAGTACAGCGGGGGTCTTCTCCTTGTT
This sequence comes from Gordonia shandongensis DSM 45094, assembly GCF_000423025.1. Lineage (GTDB taxonomy): Bacteria > Actinomycetota > Actinomycetes > Mycobacteriales > Mycobacteriaceae > Gordonia > Gordonia shandongensis. The sequence continues at coordinate 401,830 of NZ_AUHE01000001.1, read as the reverse complement.
TGAGCGTCCGCATCACGTTCGCATCGCCGGACTCACCCGGACCGCGACCTGAAACCAACCCTCGCCCGGTTCGTCGCCGTCACACTGCGGTGCGGCGAGCGGTCTGGACGATCAGGAAGACGAGGAAGGGTCCGCCGACCGCGGCGGTGACGACGCCGACGGGGAGTCCGCCGGGCAGGAGAGTGCGGGTGAGTATGTCCGCGGCGAGTGTCATGGCGGCGCCGACGGTGCCCGAGAGGATCGGTGTCGGCTGGCCGGAGGCGGCCAGCCGGACCGCGATCTGCGGTGCCACGAGACCGACGAAGGCGATGGGGCCGGCGGCCGAGACGGCGAGGGACGCGACGATGACCGCCGTGAGCAGGGTGCCGTACACGGTGACGCCCAGACGCACACCGAGGCCGGTGGCGAGGTCGGGGCCGAGGCCGCTCACACCCAACGGCCGGGCGATCACGACGGTCCAGCACACGCCGACGGCGACGGCCGCGGCGGCCGCCGGGACCGCACTCCACCCCGAGTCGGCCAACGATCCGACCATCCACGTCTGCGCCATCTGCGCGTCGTAGATGTTCGCCCGCACCAACAGGTAGCCGGTCACCGACTGCAGCGTCCACGTCATCCCGACACCGATGAGCACCAGCCGCATCACGCCGGCCACCACCTGGCCGCGCCGCCACGCCAACGCGTACATCACAGCGGCGGTCCCGAGACCGCCGAGCAGAGCGGCCGTCGGCACACCCAACGTCCGCAGCGCCGAACCGACACTCGACGCCGTTGCCGTTAACGCCAGAACGGCAGCCGCCCCGGCTCCCGCCGTGATGCCGAGCAGATCGGGCGTCGCCAACGGATTACGAGTGATCACCTGGGTGAGGCAGCCGGCCAACCCCAACCCGAAACCGACGAACCCCGCGACGAGCACCCGAGGCAGCATGTCGTCGAAGATCACCACGTTCTCGGCGCGGGTCCCGCCGCCGAGCAGAATGCGGGCCACATCGACGGGCGTGGTGAACCCGACGGCCAATCCCGTCAGCGCCAACACCACCGCGACGACGGCCGCGAGCAGCGACCACATCGCCAGCCGGCGACGGATCACCCACGCGGTGCGGCCGACCGACACGACGGTGGCGCCGCCGACGACCGTGCGAGTGCGACTCATACCGACGCCACCGTCCGTCGCCGCGCCATCACGATGAGAGCGGGCCCGCCGAGCAGGGCGAGCACCACGCTCACCTGCAGTTCGGCGGGACGGCTGATCAACCGGCCGGCCACATCGCACACCAGGATCAACACCGCGCCCAGCATCGCCGAATACGGGACGAGCCACCGGTAATCGGCACCGGTGACGACGCGCGCCACATGGGGGACCACGAGGCCGAGGAAGACGATCGGCCCGCACGCGGCGGTCGCGGCCCCGGCGAGCAGCGTGATCCCGACGATCCCGGTGGCGCGGATCAGCATCACCCGGCCGCCGAGCGCCACCGTCATCGCGTCGCCGAGCGCGAGGACGTTGAGCAGCCGCCCGCTGACGAACGCCAACACCAGCCCGACCGCGACGAACGGCACCGTCGCCCACAAGATGTCGTCGCCGCGCCCGGCGAGGGCCCCGACATTCCAGTACCGCCACGTCTGCAGGGTGGCGCCGTCGCTCAACACCAGGGCCGACGAGACGGCGGTCAGGCAGGCGCTGAGGCCTGCGCCCGCCAACACGAGGGTGGCCGGCGACGACCCCGTCACCGACGACAGTCCGAAGACGGCGGCCGCCGCGACACCCGCGCCGACGAGCGCCATCGCCGTATTCGGCAGGGGACCGGCGAACCCGAACACGAACACCCCCGTCACCACCGCGCACGCGGCGCCCGCATTGATGCCGAGGAGCCCGGGGTCGGCGAGCGGATTGCGGGTATGGCCCTGGGTGAGAGCGCCGGCCGCGCCGATCGCGAGCCCCACCACGAGGCCGAGGGCGGTGCGGATCACCCGGTTGTGGATCAGGACGTCGAGGTCGCCGTCGGTGGGCGCCGTGCCGACGAGCGCGTCGACGACGTCGCCCGGCGGCACCGTCCGGCTCCCCACGGCGATGGACGCCAGGGCGGCCGCGGCGAGCACCACGGCCAGGACGCCGACACCCATCCACTTAGTCACGAAGGGAAACCTTACCTAATGTCCGGGTCGGTGGAACGGGTGGTTTCGGGTCGACTTCCGATGAATTCGTGTCACTCAGGTAACACTCAGGCGTGCAGGGGGCGATAGCAACGGTAAGGGCGCACCGTCGACCCGAGAACGAAAAACAGTGAACAGGTCATCGGGGGGATCCGACCGCGGGACGTGAGCGGCCGGACGACAGAAACACCGTCAGAGGAAACGAAAGGTTCTCGACATGAAGAAGACCCTGAAACGAGCAGCGGTCGCCGTCGCGGCAGCGGGCACGCTCGGTGCCGGCAGCATGGTCGCCGCACCGCAGGCGCAGGCCGCAGGTCCCGGCGACCTCCAGATCATCGGTGGCGTGAACTGCACCTTCAAGGCATGGGGCCCCAACTGGAGCGACGGACCGCAGTGGCAGATGCACCGCTGGATGGGCGTCAAGAACGTCGGCGGGTCGACCATGACCGGCGTGACCGTCAGCGAGTTCGGCGGCGCCAACCGGTGGGTGCCCGCAGGCAAGTACACCCCCGCGAAGGGCAAGACGGTTAAGACGAAGCGCGGCGAGCTCAGGGCGGGCCAGACCGCCATCGTCTTCTCCACGAAGTGGAAGGGCTGCTGGCCGTCGTCGATCTCGGGCTACACCATCGGACAGCAGGTGGAGAACCCGTTCAACAACGTCGGCTTCTGGCAGAACGTCCGCAAGGCCAAGCCCAAGGACGACAAGGGCGGTAAGCAGACGGATCCGGCGACCTCCGGAGACGACGCCAAGGAGTAGGCTCCGACGGCACGGCAAACACAGATCCGCCCCGAGGAAACCCTCGGGGCGGATCTGTCTGTCGCGGCCCGCGCGGGCCGCGCCCTACTTCTCGAGCTTGTGCGGTTCGGCGGCGGCGAGCATGTCCTCCCGCTCCACCACCTTGATCCGCTCGCGCCCCTCGGCCGCACCGAGCGACCGCTCGTGCTCATCGAGGCGGTACCAGCCGTCCCACGTGGTGTACGGAATCTTCCGCTCCTCGAGCAGATCGATCACCGCCGCCTCCGACGCGTCCTCGGGAACGTTGAGCTTCCCGTTCGTCATGTCGTTGACGATGCACTCCACCGTCTCGCTCGCATCACCCTTGGTGTGGCCGATCAGGCCCACGGGGCCGCGCTTGATCCAACCCGTCGTATACAGGCCCGTCAGATGCTCGCCCTCGTCGAACACGCGACCCGCCTCATTGGGGATCACACCCGCCTGATCGTCGAACGGGATCTCCGGCAGATTGTCCGACAGGTAACCCACCGCGCGGTACACGGCCGTCACATCCCAATCACGCGTCCGGCCCGTCGGCTTCACATTGCCGGTGCCGTCCAGCTCGGTCCGCTCGGTCCGCAGACCGACCACCTTGCCGTCGTCGCCGAGGATCTCGACCGGATTCTCGAAGAAATGCAGGAACAGCTTGTGGATCGCACCCTGCTTGGGTTCGCGGATCGCATAGTTCTCGATGATCGTCGCGACCTGATCGGTGATCTTGCTCGACCGGCGGGCGACAGCCGAACCCTCGTCGTACTCGATGTCCTCCGGGTCGACGATCACCTCGATGTTCGGCGAATGATCGAGCTCCTTGAGCTCCAACGGCGTGAACTTGGCCTGCGCCGGCCCGCGCCGCCCGAACACGTGCACCTCGACGGCCTTATTGGCCTTGAGCCCCTGATATACGTTGTGCGGGATCTCCGTCGGCAACAGCTCGTCACCGGTCTTCGCGAGCACGCGCGCCACGTCGAGCGCCACATTCCCCACACCGATGACGGCGACCTTCTCCTGCTCCAGCGGCCACTCGCGCGGAAAGTCGGGGTGCCCGTCGTACCAGGCGACGAACTCCGCCGCACCGTAACTCCGCTCCAGATCGACGCCCGGAATCTTGAGCGCCCGATCGTCGGTGGCCCCGGTCGAGAAGACGACCGCATCGTAATGCCTGCGCAGATCGGCCAACGTGATGTCGGTGCCGTAATCGATGTTGCCGAGCAGGCGCACCTGAGGCTTGTCGAGCACCTTGTGCAGCGCCGTGATGATGCCCTTGATCCGCGGGTGGTCGGGCGCGACGCCGTAGCGGATGAGACCGAAGGGGGCCGGCATCCGCTCGTACAGGTCGATGCTCACGCCGCGCGCAGCGGCGGTCTCCGACTTCATCAAGGCATCGGCGCAGTAGATGCCAGCCGGTCCGGCGCCGACGATCGCGACCCGCAACGGGCGGCTGTTGTCACTCATGAACAGGTGCTTCCTCAGCTGGATGGATAGTTGTCCCTCTACGGTAGGACGTGACGAGCGCCTACCAAAATTTCATTGTGAGGTTCACCTCAGTAGTGCACGGGTTGCTCCAAACCCTTGACGAAACGCCCGCCATGGACGTGTCCGCTTCGGGGAGAACGCCGGCGAACGTGCAGGACGCAGCCCGATACACTCGACGATCATGAGCGACGATCCCGAGCAGGACGATCCCCAGCAGGACGCCCCACCCGCCGACCACGAACCCGACGAACCCCGGTCGTGGAAAGCCGCGCTGCCGTTCATCATCGGCGGCGGCCTCGTCCTGATCCTGCTGCTCTGGGTGCTCATCGTCAACGTGGTGCGCCCCACCGAGGACCGGCTCACCGACTCGGCCAAAGTCCAGCACGTCGTCGACGCCGTCTACAGCGCCCGCAGCACCCTCGCCTACGACCGGTACCGCGACGCCTTCTGCGACGCCGACCGCGCCGCCGCCGACTTCCCCGACTCCGTCCGATTCGCCGCCGAGAACCGCAAGGCCAACGACGCCGACGGCCGCCTCGTGGTGCCCGACATGAAGGTCGAGGTCACCGGCGACCGGGCCACCGCCACCGTCACCTGGCATCGCGAGAACAGGACCGACGAACAGAAGACCACGATGACGCTGGTCAAGGTCGGCGACGACTGGAAGGTGTGCAGCCGATGAGCTACTCCGGCGACATCACCGCCCGCGACGCGTGGCGCCGCTTGTCGGAGAACCCGCGCGCCGTCCTCGTCGACTGCCGCACCCGCGCCGAATGGACCTTCGTCGGCGTCCCCGACCTCACCGAACTCGGCAAACACGTGATCTTCGTCGAATGGATCGACTACCCCGACGGCGCCCTGAACCCCGGTTTCGTCGCCGACCTGCGGGCCGCGGGCGTCGACGACGGCGACGAGGTCCTGTTCCTGTGCCGCTCCGGACACCGGTCGATCGGCGCAGCGGAGGCCGCCACCGCGGCCGGTATCGCGCAGGCGTACAACATTCTCGAGGGATTCGAAGGAGCCATCGACGCTGCGGGACACCGCGGCGCCGGCGGTTGGCGAGCGGACTCGCTGCCGTGGCGTCAGTCGTGAGGAGTACAACCAGATGAGCCGTGACCTACCCGAATGGGTGTCGCCCGAGACCATCGCCGTCCGCGGCGGCATCCTGCGGTCGGAGTTCTTCGAGACGTCCGAGGCGCTGTACCTGAACAGCGGATACGTGTACGAGACGGCCGAAGCCGCCGAACGCGCGTTCACCGGTGAGGACAAACGGTTCGTCTACACCCGCTACGGCAACCCGACCGTCGCGATGTTCCAGGAACGGCTCCGGCAGATCGAGGGCACCGAAGCCTGCTTCGCCACCGCCAGCGGTATGGCCGCGGTGTTCGTGGCGCTCGGCGCCCTCCTCAAGAAGGGCAGCCGGCTGGTCGCGGCACGCAGCCTGTTCGGCTCCTGCTTCGTGATCTGCAACGAGATCCTCCCCGCATGGGGCGTCGAAACCGAGTTCGTCGACGGCGACGACCTCGACCAGTGGGAGCGCGCGCTCGCGACCCCCGCCGACGCCGTCTTCTTCGAGACGCCGTCGAACCCGATGCAGACCCTCGTCGACGTCCGGAAGGTCGCCGACCTCGCGCACGCCGCCGGGGCGACCGTGGTGCTCGACAACGTCTTCGCGACGCCGCTGCTGCAACGCGGCCCCGAACTCGGCGCCGACGTGATCGTGTACTCGGGCACCAAGCACATCGACGGTCAGGGGCGCGTGATGGGCGGTGCCGTCCTCGGCACCGGCGACTTCATCGACGGCCCGGTCCGCGAACTCATGCGGCACACCGGTCCCGCGTTGAGCCCGTTCAACGCGTGGGTGATGCTCAAGGGCCTCGAGACCATGAAGATCCGCCTCGACCAGGCGGTGTCGACGGCACTGCGGGTCGCGGAGTTCCTCGACGCCGACCCGCGCGTGGCGCGGACCATCTACCCGTTCCTGCCGTCGCACCCCCAGTACGAGCTCGCGCGGGCGCAGATGGCCGGCGGCGGCACCGTCATCACCGTCGAACTCGCCGACCGCGGACCGGTCAGCGGCAAACAGCGGGCGTTCGAGGTGCTCAACGGGCTCTCGTTGATCGACATCTCCAACAATCTCGGCGACGCCAAGAGCCTCGTCACCCATCCGGCGACGACCACGCACCGCGCGATGGGACCCGACGGGCGGGCGGCGATCGGCCTCACCGACGCGATGGTCCGTCTCTCGGTGGGTCTGGAGAACGCCGACGACCTGATCCGCGACCTCGACACCGCCCTCGGCTGACCGGGGGCCGGTTCAGCGGAGCCGGTCGACGAGGGAGGCGTCGCCGAGCGCGGCGAGCACGGTACGGAATTTGGCGACGGTCTCGACGACCTCCGCGTCGGGGTCGGAGCCGTCGACGATGCCGCCGCCGGCCCACGCCTGCACCCGCGTCCCGGACGCGTCGAGTTCCAGACAGCGGATCGAGACCACCCATTCGCCGTCGCCGGCGGCGTCGCACCAGCCGACCGCGCCGGCGTAGAAGTCGCGTGGCCCCTCCACGTCGGCGATCAGCTCGGCGGCCGCGGTCCGGGGTGTTCCGCACACGGCGGGAGTCGGCGACAGGGCGGCCGCCAGATCGAGTGCCGTCACCTCCGGATGCGCGAGGACACCCGTGATCGGGGTCGCCAGATGCCACACCGCCGGTGTCGACTCGACGTCGGGCACCTCGGGATACGTGAGGTCGGCGCACCAGGGGCGGAGGGCGTCGAGGACGGCGTCGACGACGAATGCGTGCTCGCGGAGATCCTTGTCGGACGCCGCGAGCCGGTCGCGCGCGCGGGCGTCGGCCGCCGGGTCGGCGCTGCGCGGCGCGGACCCGGCGAACGGGTGGCAGGTGACCCGCGTTCCCTCCCGGCGGACCAGCAGTTCGGGGCTCGCCCCCACCAGCCAGTGCCCCTCGCGGTCGGGGGCGGCGTCGAGGGGGACGGCGAACCCGGTGGTCCGCGCGTCGAGCGGGAATCGGCGCAACAGATCGAGCGGATGGAGCGGTTCGGCGAGCCGCGCATCGAGCGTCCGCGCCAACACCACCTTCTCCACGCGGCCCGCCGCGATGGCGTGCAGTGCGCGGCGGATCCGATCACGGTGCAGGTCCGCATCGGTGACGCTCGCGTCGACCACCCGGGCTCCTGAGCGGGGGTCGCCGACGGGACCGTCGGCGGCGGGAGTGCGGGGCGCGTCGGCCACGGTGAACTCGCGGGGCGCGATGAGCGCCGCCACCCCCGACGCATCGAACCCGAACGCCCCGGTCACCACATCCACCGCCCCCGATCGGAGGGCGTCGGCCGCGGTGGCGACGTCGGTGAACTGCCGGGTCCGTCCCCGGCCGACCGTGGCGGAGGTCTCCTTGGCGAAGACGAACGACTCAGCAGCGACCACGACGGTCAGGGTACCGGGGTGCGATCCCGGCGCCGCACGCTAGACGGCCGTCCCCACCGAGAGGAGACGGTCGGCGACGATCTGTTTGCCGAGGTCCACGCCTTCGCTGGTGGGCGGCGGCCCCGCCGGATCGAAGTCGAAGCTGAACATCACCACGCACGACGACGAGTCCACCCGCGTCCCGAACCGCAGATTCCGCAGGTGGAACCGGTCCTTGTCGGACACGTCGACGGTGCCGGTCTGCCACTGATCCAGCCGGAGGTCGCCGTCGTTACCGGTGCAGTCGCGGCCGTACACCAGCGTCGCCCGCATGGCGTCGCTGGTCTCGCTGACGTTGATCGCCGCGATCGCCGCTTCCAGCGCCGCGGGCGGGCGCGTATCGCTCTCCGGGACCACGGCGAACGCCGGCTTGTCCTGGAACCGGATGGCCACCGACCGCCACCCGGGCGGCGTCGACATCGTCGCCGACAGGTTGCCCGCCAGATCGAACCGCTCCGGCGGTGTGCTCGCCGGCGTGCTCGATGAGGGGGCGCTCGACGACGGATCGTCGGCGCCGCCCCCGGAACCGTTCGACGCGGAGGTCTCCGAATCGGACTTCCACGGCTGCAGAATCCCGATCACGCCGCCACCGACCGCCAACGCCACCACGAGGACGAGCGCCACGATGAGACCGGTCTTCGGCGACTTCGGCGGCCGCCCCTGCGGCGGCATCCCCGGCATGCCCTGCTGCAGTGGGCCCTGCTGCAGTGGACCCTGTGGCGGCATGCCCTGCGGATACGGCGGATACGCGTTCGGACCGCCGCTCGGACCGGAGCCGGCAGCACCCGGGTGATCCCACGGATTCGTCACAGACGGATACCTTCCTGCACGGTGAGGTCCGACCCGCGAGGCGCGATCCGACCGGAGAGAGCCGGGCTGCCGAGAACCGTCAGCCCGGGTGGGCGTCAGCCCTTGAAACGGTCGACGGCCTCCTGAGCCACGACGATCGCCCGGTCCTTGCCGACCCAACCGCCGGCGGTGACCTCCTTGCCGGGCTCGAGATCCTTGTAGTGCTCGAAGAAGTGCGCGATGGCCTTGAGCTCGTAATCGTCGACGTCCGCGATGTCCTGGACGGAGTCCCACCGCGGGTCGCCCGCGGGCACCGCGAGAAGCTTGTCGTCGCCGCCGGCCTCATCGGTCATGGTGAACATGCCGACCACGCGCGCCTTCACGATCACACCCGGGAACACCGACTCGGGCAGCAGCACCATCGCGTCGAGCGGATCGCCGTCCTCACCGAGAGTGTGGTCGATGAAACCGTAATCGGCCGGGTACCCCATCGGGGTGTACAGGTACCGGTCGAGGTACACCTTGCCCGTCTCGTGGTCGATCTCGTACTTGTTGCGTCCGCCCTTGGGGATCTCGATCGTGACCTCGAACTCCATACCCTGGCCTCCTCTGTGGTGTGTGTGCTGCATGCGCGCGCGTGCGGCAGTGGTGAGAATTGCTTCGACGGGTCTCAACGATACTGTTGTCACCACCACCGACAGATCGCAGACCGGAGGATTCGTGGCGCAGCCGACAACTTCGCATGTCAGCCGGTTGCGCAGAGTCCTGCGCTGGCTGCTGGCGATCGTCCTGGTGCTGCTGTTGGCGGCCGGCGCGACCGCCGGCTGGTGGCTCTATCAGCATCGGGGCGACCCGGTGCCCGACGGGACGCCCGCCCGACCGGGACCCGTCTCCGTGCACCCCAGCATCTCACCGGTGCCCTCCGACGCACCGCAACCCACCGCTCGCGGTGTCGCCGCGGCCCTCCGCGGACCCCTCCGCGACCGGGCGTTGGGCACCCTCACCGGGCAGGTCTCCGATCCGCTGACCGGCAAGATCCTGTGGAAGCAGAAGGCCGGAGACGCCAGGACGCCGGCGTCGAACGCGAAGATCCTCACCGCATCGGCCGCCCTGCTGGCCCTCCCGCACGACGCCCGCATCACCACCCGCGTGGTCCTCGACTCCGACGGCACGGCCGTCATCGTCGGCGCCGGCGACCCCACGCTCACCTCCATCGACCGCGCCGACGGCAGCTTCTACTCCGACCCCGCCCGGATCGCCGACCTCGCCGACCAGATCAAACGGTCGGGACGCACCGTCACCGGCGTCGCCGTCGACGATTCGGCGTTCGACGGCCCCGACATGCAGAAGCGGTGGGACCGCCGCGACATCGAGGGCGGCGACATCGCCCCGCTGTCGGCGCTGATGGTCGACGGTGCGCGCGTGAAGCCCACCGAGGAGTACTCGCCGCGATCCACCGAATCGGCGAAGGACGCCGGCCGCGCCCTCGCCGACGCCCTCGGCGTCCACGCGACCGTCACCGAACGCAAGGCCCCCGGCGGCGCCGACGAGATCGCCGCGGTGCAGTCGGCACCGCTCACCGTCCGCGTCGGCGACATGATGCGGTTCAGCGACAACGTGCTCGCCGAATTCCTCGCCATGGAGATCTCCACCGCCCAGGGCGGGCCGATGAGCATCGAGGCCGGCACCGAGGCCGTCCTGTCGACGCTGCGGAAGAATTCGTTCGACGTCTCCGACGTGACCCTCGTGGACTCCTCGGGCCTCTCGTACGACGACAAGGTCCCGGCGGCCACCCTCGACGAAGTCATGGCCGCCGCCGCCGGCGACGGCCACCCGCTCATGCGGTCGCTGCTCGACTCGCTGCCCGTCGCCCGCGGCACCGGCACCCTCGCCGACCGGTTCGACCCGGAGGCGACGGCGGGCGCCGGATGGGTGCGGGCCAAGACCGGAACATTGACGGGCGTGAGTTCGTTGACCGGAATAGTGCAGACCGTCGACGGCCGCGTGCTGTCGTTCGCCCTCATGTCGGGCGGAACCTCGCCCGCCGACGCCCGCCCGGCGCTCGACGCGCTCGCCGGAGCCCTCCGCGACTGCGGATGCCGCTCCTGACCTCGGACCGGAAGGACGTTCCCGTGGACAACTCCCCAGCGGACCTCGCGACCAGTGACCCGGACGCCCCAGATCCCGGTATTGCAGATCCCGGTATTGCAGACCCCGGTGTTGCAGACCCCGGTATTGCAGACAACGTCGACTGGGGGCTGGCCGCGTCGGTCGGCAGACGCATCGCCCGCCCGGGCCCGAGGATCACCCGCTACACCGCCGACGCCGCGCGCGCCGAACTGCTCGACGCCTCCGTCCGCGCCGAGGGACCCGTCCGCGACGTCACCGGACTCGCCGACGGGCTCGCCGTCCCGACCGCCCGCGTGCTCGACCGGTCCGGCTGGATCGAGGCCGCCGCCACCTCCATGCCCGCCATGCTGAGCGCCCTGCCCGACCCTGCCGTCACCGACCCTGCCGCCACCGACCCTGCCGCCACCGACCCCGGCGCCACCGGTTTCGACGGCACAGGCACCGGATCCGATACGGGCGACCGGGAACCGGCGCAGCGCGGCGGCGGCCTGGGCGCCAAAATGGCCGGCGCCCAAGCCGGCGGCCTGCTCGCCTTCCTCTCGAGCGCCATCCTCGGCCAGTACGACCCGTTCAGCGCCGACCCCGAGACCGGCGACCCCGGCGTCCTCATGCTCGTGATGCCCAACATCATCGCCGTCGAACGCCAACTGCGCGTCGACCCGTCCGACTTCCGCCTGTGGGTGTGCCTCCACGAGGTGACCCACCGCGTCCAGTTCTCCGCCAACCCGTGGCTCGCCGACTACATGCGCAGCAACGTCGGCGTCCTCACCGACGCCGACGACGACTCGGTGGCCGCGATGGTCACCCGCATCACCGAGGGACTGCGCGGCGGCAGACCCCGCGAGAAGGGCGTCATCGGCCTCATGCAACTGCTCCAGAGCCCCGAGCAGTACGCGGCCTTCGAACGGGTCCTCGTGCTCGGCACCCTCCTCGAGGGGCACGCCGACCACGTGATGGACGCCGTCGGCCCCGCCCACGTACCCACCGTCGCCACCATCCGCGAAGCATTCGACCGCAGGCGGTCCGCACCCCGGAACCCCGTGCAGCGTCTGCTCCGCGCCCTGATCGGCATGGACGCCAAAATGGCCCAGTACGTGCGCGGCAAGGCCTTCGTCGACCACGTCGTCGACGCCGTCGGCATGCCGGCGTTCAACACCGTGTGGACCTCGCCGGAGACGATGCCGCTGATGTCCGAGATCGACCAGCCGGACCGATGGATCGAACGGGTGCTCTGACCGGCGACCCCGCCCAACGCGCCGTCGTCGGCGCCGTCCGGCGGTTCGCCGACCGCCATCGACTGACGCGCATCGCCGTCGGACTCTCCGGCGGCGCCGACTCCCTGGCCCTCACCGCCGCCGCCGTCCGCTCGGGACTCGACGTGCACGCCGTGGTGGTCGACCACGCGCTGCAGCACGGTTCCGACCGCGTCGCACACGACGCCGCCGACACCGCCCGGACCCTCGGCGCGACCGCCGAGATCCGGAGCGTCACGGTCGACGCCGACGGCGGCCCCGAGGCGGCCGCCCGACGGGCCCGCTACGCGGCGCTCGACGCCGCCCGCGACGGACGCCCGGTACTCCTCGGCCACACCCTCGACGACCAGGCCGAGACGGTCCTCCTCGGACTCGGACGCGGGTCCGGTGCGCGGTCGCTGGCCGGAATGCGGCCGTGGCGGCCGCCGTGGGGACGTCCGCTGCTCGACGTGCGCCGCGCCCAGACCCGCGACGCCTGCCGCGGCTGGGGCCTGCCCGTCTGGGACGACCCGCACAACGTCGACCCGCGATTCACCCGCGTCCGGCTCCGCACCGAGGTGCTCCCACTGCTCGACGACGTCCTCGGCGGCGGAGTCGCCGACGCCCTGGCGCGCACCGCGACACAACTGCGCGACGACGCCGACGCCCTCGACGAACCGGCCGACCGCCTGCTCGCCGAGACCGCCCACGACCGCGCCCTGCGCATCGACGCGCTCGACGGCCGTCCGACGGCACTGCGCACCCGCGTCCTGCGCCGCTGGCTCATCTCGATCGGCGCCGTCGAACCCGGCCACCGCACGGTGAGCGCCGTCGACGCCCTCGTGACGCACTGGCACGGTCAGGGGCCGATCGCCGTCGGCGGCGACGCCGACCACCGGCTCGTGGTGGAACGGGTCGGCGGCGATCTCACCGCCCGCCGCATCCCGCGGTGAGACCGCACCCGACAGCCCGAAAACGCCTCCGGATTCTCACCGCCCCGCGGCGGCGTGCGAGACTGAGAAACGTGGACTCCGACGACTGCTATGGCGAAGACATCGAAGACGTCCTGATCACTCGGGAACAGATCCAGGAACGCACCCGGGAGATGGCCCGGGTCGTCGGCGAACGCTACCGGGACGCACCCCAGGACCTCGTGCTCATCGGAGTGCTCAAGGGCGCTGTGATGTTCATGACGGACTTCGCCCGCGCGCTCCCGATCCCGTCGCAACTCGAGTTCATGGCAGTCTCGAGCTACGGCTCCTCGACGTCGTCGTCGGGCGTCGTGCGGATCCTCAAAGACCTCGACCGCGACATCACCGACCGCGACGTCCTCATCGTCGAAGACGTCATCGACTCCGGTCTCACCCTGTCGTGGCTGATCAAGAACCTGGCGACCCGGTCGCCGCGGTCGCTCGACGTGGTCACGCTGCTCCGCAAACCCGACGCGGTCCGCGCCAACCTGGAAGTCAGCGACGTCGGCTTCGACATCCCCAACGAGTTCGTCGTCGGGTACGGCCTGGACTACGCCGAGCGGTACCGAGACCTGCCGTATGTGGGGCGCCTGCACCCGTCGGTGTACTCGTCCTGAGCGACCCCTGGAACAACCGGCAGCCCCGAGTCGTTGACGTTGAGGTCGGAGTGCCGACTAGGACGGGTAGCCTCGTACTTCGAGCCGACGGGAAGGACAAGGAGCCCGGATCACCGACGCCGCCGCGTCACCGGTGAACCGGGTTCGTGCAGAGACGCATGAATCGCAAGACACTGTTCCGGAATCTGGCCATCGTGGCCGTCATCCTGTTCGCCCTATGGGGCTTCAGCGAGCTGCGCAACTCCGACCGCGAGTACTCCGAAGTCGACACGTCGGTCGCGATGGCGCAGCTGAACGCCAAGAACATCGAGTCGGTGCAGATCGACGACCGGGAGCAACGGCTCCGGATCACCTTGAAGAAGGCGATCAAGGTCGACGACAGCGACGCCACCAAGATCATGGCCCAATACCCGTCGGGCGTCTCGAGTCGCATCTTCGACTCGGTGGTCAAGACCGGTGCCGACTACCAGACCAACATCACCAAGGACTCGGGGATCCTGCAGTCGCTGCTGATCTTCGTCCTCCCGATGATCATCCTGTTCGGCCTGTTCTTCTTCGTCATGACCCGCATGCAGGGTGGACGCGGCGGCGTGATGGGCTTCGGCAAATCCAAGGCCAAGCAGCTCACCAAGGACATGCCGAAGACCACGTTCGCCGACGTGGCCGGCTCCGACGAGGCCGTCGAAGAACTCGACGAGATCCGCGACTTCCTGCAGAACCCGGCCCGCTACCAGGCCCTCGGCGCCAAGATCCCCAAGGGCGTGCTGCTCTACGGTCCGCCCGGAACCGGTAAGACGCTGCTGGCGCGCGCCGTCGCCGGCGAGGCCGGCGTGCCGTTCTTCACGATCTCCGGCTCCGACTTCGTGGAGATGTTCGTCGGCGTCGGCGCCTCCCGCGTCCGCGACATGTTCGAGCAGGCCAAACAGAACAACCCGTGCATCATCTTCGTCGACGAGATCGACGCCGTCGGACGCCAGCGCGGTGCCGGTCTCGGCGGCGGTCACGACGAGCGCGAGCAGACCCTCAACCAGCTCCTCGTGGAGATGGACGGCTTCGGCGAGCGTTCCGGGGTCATCGTCATGGCGGCCACCAACCGGCCCGACATCCTCGACCCGGCACTGCTGCGCCCCGGTCGCTTCGACCGGCAGATCCCCGTCGGCAACCCCGACATCGCGGGCCGCAAGGCCATCCTGGCCGTCCACGCCAAGGGCAAGCCGATCGCACCCGACGCCGACCTCGACGGTCTGGCCAAGCGGACGCCCGGCATGTCGGGCGCCGACCTGGCGAACGTCATCAACGAGGCCGCACTGCTCACCGCCCGCGAGAACCAGACGGTGATCACCGGTGAGGCGTTGGAGGAGGCCGTCGACCGCGTGATCGGCGGTCCGCGCCGCAAGAGCCGCGTCATCAGCGAACACGAGAAGAAGGTCGTCGCCTACCACGAGAGCGGTCACACGCTCGCGGCGTGGGCGATGCCCGACCTCGACCCGATCTACAAGGTCACGATCCTGGCTCGCGGCCGCACCGGCGGTCACGCGCTGGCCGTACCCGAGCAGGACAAGGAGCTGATGACCCGCTCCGAGATGCTCGCGCGACTCGTGATGACGATGGGCGGCCGCGCCGCCGAGGAACTGGTGTTCCACGAGCCGACGACGGGCGCGAGCTCCGACATCGACCAGGCCACCAAGGTCGCTCGCGCGATGGTGACCGAGTACGGCATGAGCGCCCGGCTGGGTGCTGTCCGCTACGGCCAGGAGCAGGGCGACCCGTTCCTCGGCCGCGGGATGGGCTCGTCGCAGGACTTCTCGGCCGGGGTGGCCGCGGAGATCGACGCGGAGGTGCGCGACCTCATCGAGGCCGCCCACACCGAGGCGTGGTCGATCCTCAACGAGTACCGCGACGTCCTCGACGTCCTCGCCGGCGCCCTCCTGGAGAAGGAGACGCTGGTCCGCAAGGATCTCGAGAAGATTCTGACCGACGTCACCAAGCGGGGTCGGATCACCAAGTTCGACGACTTCGGTGAACGCACCCCGAGCGCCAAACCGCCGATCAAGACGCCGGGCGAACTGGCCGCCGAGCGAGGTGAGCCGTGGCCGCCGGTCGAGACGCCGGCACCGGTCCCGGCGGGTGCCGCACCCGCGGGCGGGCAGGCGCAGCCGGCGGGTTACCCGCCGTACGGGCAGCCGCCCCAATACGGGTCACCCCAGTACGGGGGACCGCCGTACGGTCAGCCCCAGCCTCCCCAGTACGGGGCACCGCAGCCGCATGGGGCGCCCCAGCAGTACGGGGCACCGCAGCAGTACGGGGCACCGCAGGGCCAGACACCCCAGAACGAGACACCCCAGAACGGTGCACCCCAGAACGGGGCACCCCAGAACGGGGACCAGCCGGCGGGAGATCAGCAGGCTGGGGACCAGCAGCCTGGAGACCAGCAGGCGGGCGGCCCGCGTCCCGGCGGCACCCGTCCCGACTACGGCGCCCCGCGCGACTGGTCGGCACCCGGCTGGCCGCCGTCCGACGAGACGCGCGGCCGCTGAGCCGAACAACCGGCGAGGACTACAGGGTTTTCAGGACTACAGGGTTGTCAGGGACTACAGGGTTCGGAAAAGGGAAAGCACAGATGACCGAGATCCAACAGCATTCGGTGGACGCTCTGACGGTGGTGTCCGGTGACGCCGAGCGCGTGTTCGATCAAGAACGTGCCGAGGCCGCGGTCCGCGAACTGCTGATCGCGGTCGGCGAGGACCCCGATCGAGCCGGACTCCGCCGCACCCCAGCACGCGTCGCGAACGCCTACCGCGAGATGTTCGCCGGCCTCTACACCGACCCCGACGAGGTCCTCGCCACCGTCTTCGACGAAGACCACGAGGAACTCGTCCTGGTGAAGGACATCCCGATGTACTCCACCTGCGAACACCACCTCGTCTCCTTCCACGGCGTCGCCCACGTCGGCTACATCCCCGGCGAGAGCGGCCAGGTCACCGGCCTGTCCAAACTCGCCCGCGTCGTCGACCTGTACGCCAAACGCCCGCAGGTGCAGGAACGCCTCACCAGCCAGATCGCCGACGCCCTGGTCCGCAGACTCGACCCGCGCGGCGTGATCGTCGTCATCGAGGCCGAACACCTCTGCA
Organism: Gordonia shandongensis DSM 45094; assembly: GCF_000423025.1. Lineage (GTDB taxonomy): Bacteria > Actinomycetota > Actinomycetes > Mycobacteriales > Mycobacteriaceae > Gordonia > Gordonia shandongensis. The sequence goes on along the minus strand of NZ_AUHE01000001.1, from coordinate 385,077 downwards.
TGGCGATGCGCGGAATCCGGAAACCGGGCGCCCGCACCACCACCTCCGCGGTACGCGGCCTGTTCAAGACCAGTGCGGTCTCGCGCGGCGAAGCCCTCGATCTCATCACCCGGTGACCTCCGCGACCGCGGCCGACCCCGACCGCACCCTGGTGATGGGCGTCGTGAACGTCACGGCCGACTCGTTCTCCGACGGCGGCCGCTACCTCGACCTCGACGACGCCGTGGCACACGGTCTGCGCCTCCTCGACCAGGGCGCCGACATCATCGACGTCGGCGGTGAGTCGACCCGACCCGGCGCCGTCCGCGTCGACCCCGACACCGAGTCGGCCCGCGTCGTCCCCGTGATCCGCGACCTCGCCGCCGCAGGAGCCCGAGTATCGGTCGACACCATGCGGGCCGCCGTGGCCGCCGACGCCCTCGACGCCGGCGCCGCCCTCGTCAACGACGTGTCCGGGGGCCGCGCCGACCCGCGGATGGCGCCCCTCATGGCGCAGACCCGCGCACCGTGGATCCTCATGCACTGGCGCCCGACCACCGGCCCCACCGGCGGCGACCGCCACTTCACCCACCGCGTCAACGACGCCGGCGGATACCGCGACGTCGTCGCCGAGGTGTCGGGCGAACTGCTCGGCCAAGTCGACGCCGCCGTCGCCGCAGGCGTCGACCCCGACCAGATCATCCTCGACCCCGGACTCGGGTTCGCGAAGACTGCCGACCACAACTGGGCGCTCCTGCACGCCCTGCCGACCCTCGTCGGCCTCGGCTTCCCCGTCCTCATCGGCGCCTCCCGCAAACGGTTCCTCGGGGCGCTGCTGGCGCGCGACGGCGTCGACCGCGAACCCGCGGGACGCGAAGTCGCGACCGCGGCGATCTCCACACTGTCGGCTCATGGGGGAGCATGGGGGGTACGGGTGCACGACGTCGTGTCGAGCCGCGACGCGATCGAGGTCGCTCACGCCTGGCGCGGCGGCGGCCGGAGAGGGGATGGGCATGGCTGACCGGATCGAACTGAAGGGCCTGCGAGTCCGCGGGAACCACGGCGTCTTCGACCACGAACGTCGCGACGGCCAGGAGTTCGTCATCGACGTCACACTGTGGGTCGACCTGTCGGCGGCCGCCGAGAGCGACGACCTGAACGACACCGTCGACTACGGCGAGCTGGCACAACGCGCACACGACGTCGTCGCGGGCGAACCGTGCAACCTCATCGAGACCCTCGGCGCGCGGATCGCCGACTCGATCATGGACGACACCCGCATCTCGGCGTGCGAGGTCACCGTGCACAAACCGTCGGCGCCGATCCCGCTGACCTTCGACGACGTCGCCGTCGTCACCCGACGATCGGTCAAGACCCGCGCGATCGCGGAGGCGAGGCGGGCCGCGCGATGACCACGCGCGCCGTGCTGTCGGCCGGATCGAACATCGGTGACAGCCGGGCCCGACTGCGGGAGGTCGCGGAGGCATTGGCCGACGACCTCGTCGCCGTGTCGGGCGTCTACCGGACGGCACCGTGGGGCGGAGTGCGCCAAGACGACTTCCTCAACGTGACGCTGATCGCCGAGGGCGAGCGTCGACCGATCGACTGGCTCGACTTCTGTCGCCGCGCCGAGCAGGCCGCCGACCGCGTGCGCGACGTCCGGTGGGGACCGCGAACGCTCGACGTCGACGTCATCGACATCGCCGCCGACTTCCAGACCGCCGACTTCCAGACCGCCGACTTCCAGACCGTCGTCTCCGACGACGAGGAGTTGACGCTCCCGCACCCGCGGGCCGCACAGCGCGCGTTCGTCCTCGTCCCGTGGCTCGAGATCGACGCGGACGCCCGGCTGTGGACCCCGTCGGGGCCGGCCGCCGTGACCGACCTCGTCGCCGCCCTCGATCCGGACGAGACCGCCGGCGTCGTACGGGTCGGTGATCTCGCATGACCGCCCCCGAACCGGGGCGCCGCCCACCGGGCTCCGAGCCGGACGACGACGACCGGATGGGCCCCACGCGGATCCGCGACCTCGTGGTGATCGCGGCCGTCGCCGGGATCGCGATGTGGATCCTCATCCGCTACAACTACGGCGACTTCCCTCCGCTGCCGTGGCCGGCCGGCCTCCTGTTCTACGTGCTCGCCGTCATCGAGGTGATCATCGGTTTCATCGTCCGTGCACGGGTCGCGAACCGGGAGGTCGGAGCGGCGCGCGGCCAACTGCACCCCATCACGGCGGCACGCCTCGTGGCGTTGGCGAAGGCGTCGGCGATCCTGGGCGCCATCGCCGCCGGCGGCTGGACCGGGGTGCTCGCCTTCCTCTACACCAACGGAATCCTCGACGCCGCCCGCGCCGACCGTCCGGCGGCGATCGTCGGTGCGGTCGGCGGCGTGCTGCTGGCCGCGGCCGCCGTCTGGCTGGAGCACTGCTGCCGCGCCCCCGACGATCCGGAGCCCGACGGCGCCGATCCGGAGCGGCCCCCGCAACTGGCCTGATAGTTCGACTCTCCGCACCGGAGTGGCGTGAAGGATGGGGTCGGCGGGTAAGTTTGCCACCATGACTTCGAAGGAACGATCCGAAGAGGCCAGCCGTACCCCGACCTCTTCGGGTGGACAGTGGTTGATCGGGTCGCTCATCGTCCTCGCCCTCGCGGCGAGCCTGCTGATGCTCTTCGGAAACGACTTCTCGCTGCCCGCAACCATCTCCGTCATCGCCGCACTGTGGGCCGCCGTGATCGGCGGCGTGCTCGTCACCAAATACCGCAAGCAGGCGGAGGTGGCCGAGACCCGCAGCCGCGATCTGCGACTGGTGTACGAGCTGCAGTTGGAGCGCGAGATCGCCGCACGCCGCCAGTACGAGACCGACGTGGAGTCGGCGATCCGCGAGGAGATGAGCCACGACGCCAACGTCGAGCTCGAAGAACTCAAGGCGCAGGTGCTCGCCCTCCGCGCGAGCCTGGAGCATCTGCTCGGCACGCCGCTGCCCGATGTGCGGGCGGCGATCGGACTGGAACGTCCGCGCGAACTCGGTACGGGACAGAGCGCCGGCTTCACCGCCGCCGGCGCCGACGACCGCGTGGCCGCCGACCGCGACTTCGCCAGCACGGCCCCGCCCGCCGACGCGGGACGGCACGCTCCCGCCGCCGAGGAGCCGCAGGCCGGCCCCGCCGAGCGTCCGGCGGCCGCTCAACCCGCCCAGCCCGACGTCGCCGATCTCACCGAGATCATTCCGGTGGTCACCGATGATCCGGCCGACGGCGACTATGAGGACGAGTACAGCCGACAGGAGTACGGGCAGCAGGAGTACAGGCAGCAGGAGTACAGGGACACCGAGTACAGGGACACCGAGTACAGGGACACCGAGTACAGGGACGACCAGTACAGGGAACCGGCGTACATGCGGCAGCGCTCCGGTGCTCACTACCGTGACGAGCAGGACCAGTACGACCAGCGCGACCGGTACGAGCAGCAGGCACAGTACGACCAGCAGGCCCAGTATGACCAGCAGGCCCAGTATGACCAGCAGGCCCAGTATGAGCGAGCCCAATACGAGCAGGCCCAATACGAGCAGGCCCAGTACCAGCAAGCCCAGTACGAGCAGCAGGCTCGCTACCAGCAGGCCCAGTACGAGCAGGCGGGCGCGCATTCGGGGCCGTTCGAACGCGTCGCATACGGTGCCGGCGCCTACGAGCCGCCGGCCGACGACGCCCAGCAGGGCGGCGAACAGTCGCGCGGTCGCCGCGCAGCCCCCGACGACGGCGCACACAGCGCCGGACAACCCGCGTCGGAACTCCTCGACCGACTCCGTCAAGCCCGCGAACAGCAGGGCGGGGGCCGTCGGCGTCGTCCCGAGTGAGCGCCCCGACATCCCCTCGGAACGGGGGCGGAACGGGATCGCCGGCCGGTGAAAACTGTCACACCGCGTAGCCGCGCACGGTGACGCGCGCCTATCCTTCGTCCAGGAACGTCTGGTACCCGAGGCCCCACCGAGAGCCGGGACTGGAACGAATGGAGGACCGACGGTGAATGCACCGATCGCACCGGCGCGCCTGCGTGTCGGCATCGTCTCCGCAGGCAGAGTCGGCACCGCCGTCGGCGAATCCCTCGCGGCGGCCGGCCACGACGTGGCCTCCCTGGTCGCCCGGTCCCCGGAATCCCGATCCCGCGCGGCAGCCCGGCTCCCCGACGCCCGGATCGTCGACACGGCGACCCTCACCGCCGACTCCTCGCTCATCCTCATCGCCGTCCCCGACACCGAACTTCCCGGCGTCGTCGACCAGATCGCCGCGGCCGCCCCGACGCCGGGCACCATCGTCGCCCACACCGCAGGAGCCCACGGGGCCGCGATCCTCGAACCCCTCGCCCGTCTCGGCGCGATCACCGTCGCCCTGCATCCGGCGATGACCTTCGTCGGCTCCACCGACGACACCGCACGCCTGGCGTCGTCGTGCTTCGGCATCACCTCCCGCGACGAGATCGGCGACGCCATCGCCGCCGCCCTGGTCCTGGAGATGGGTGCGACGCCCGTGCGGATCGCCGAAGACGACCGCACCCTCTATCACGCCGCCCTCGCCCACGGCGCCAACAACCTCATCGCACTGATCGGCGACGCCGTCGCCGCACTCGACGCCGCGATCGCCGGACCCCACGGCGAACACCGCGACACCGCGACCGTCGACGGCCCCGACCCCGGCGTCGCCGAACGGATCCTCGGCCCGCTGGTGCGGGCCTCCCTCGACAACGTGTTGGCGATGGGACCGTCGGCGCTCACCGGTCCCGTCGCCCGCGACGACACCGCCACCGTCGCCCGCCACCTCGCCGCCCTCGCCCGACTGCCCGACCCGCACCTGGTGGACGGCTACCGCGCGCTCGCCGCCCGCGCCGCCGCCCGCAGCGGCGCCGGCCCGCAGATGCACGAACTCCTGCACGAACAGTCCCCGGAGGTGACCGCGTGACCGGTTCCGACCTGTACGCACCGGGCCGCACGACGGTCCACCGCGACCCCGCCGACCTGCGGCGCGTCGTGACCGCACTGCGCCGCACCGGCAAACGCGTCGGCCTCGTGCCCACGATGGGCGCCCTCCACGAAGGCCACCTCCAACTCGTCAAGACCGCGCGGCTGCGGTGCGACGTCGTGATCGTGTCGATCTTCGTCAACCCGCTGCAGTTCGGGGACGGCGAAGACCTCGACGCCTACCCGCGGACCTTCGACGCCGACTGCGCTCTCCTCGAACCACTCGGGGTGGAGCTGGTGTTCGCGCCCACCGTCTCGGCCATGTACCCCGCGGGGCCGCGGACCACGATCCACCCCGGACCCACCGGGGCCATCCTCGAAGGCGCCTCGCGGCCGACGCACTTCGCCGGCATGCTGACCGTGGTCCACAAGCTCCTCGCGATCGCGTCGCCGCACGCCGCGTACTTCGGAGAGAAGGACTACCAGCAGCTCACCCTCATCAACGAGATGGTGAACGACCTCAACATGGACGTCGAGATCATCGGCGTCCCCACGGTCCGCGAGGCCGACGGCCTGGCCCTCTCCTCACGCAACCGCTACCTGTCCGATCAGCAGCGGCAGGCCGCGACCGTCCTCTCGGCGGCGCTCCTGGCAGGCAACCACGCCGCGGCCGGCGGCCGCGACGCCATCCTGGCGGCGGCACGCGCGGTCCTCGACACCGCCCCCGAGATCGACGTCGACTACCTCGAACTCCGCGGGCGCGGCCTGCAGGACCCACCCGAGACCGGCGACGGGAGGCTGCTGGTGGCGGCCCGCGTCGGACCGGCCCGCCTCATCGACAACGTGGGAGTCGCCATCGGCGTCGACCTGCGCGCAGGCGACCAGGCACTCACAGCACAGGAAGAGGGATGACCCGAATGTTCCGCACCATGATGACCTCGAAGATTCATCGCGCGACGGTGACGCAGGCCGATCTGCACTACGTCGGATCGGTGACCATCGACGCCGACCTGCTCGACGCCGCCGACCTCCTCGAAGGCGAACAGGTCTGCATCGTCGACATCGACAACGGCAACCGGCTCGAGACGTACGTGATCGCCGGTGAACGCGGGTCGGGGGTCATCGGGATCAACGGGGCCGCAGCCCATCTCGTGCACCCGGGCGACCTGGTGATCATCATCGCCTACGGCATCCTGAACGAGGCCGAACTGGCCGACTACTCGCCGCACGTGGTGTTCGTCGACGCCGACAACCGGCCGATGGCGCTCACCGCCGACCCCGCCGACGTGCCGGAGGGCTCGGGTCTCAAGGACCCGCGCCGACTGGCCGCCTCGGTGAACTGAGCGCGGACCAACCCGTGCTGCTCACCGTCAGCATCGGCAACACGAACATCCACCTGGGGGTGTTCGCCGGCCAGGGCGACCACGCGGAACTCGTCCGCGACTGGCGGATCCACACCCAGCAGGGGCTCACCGCCGACGAATTCGCACTCCAACTGCGCGGTCTGCTCGGCTCCGACATCGAACAGGTGACCGCCGTGGCGGGACTGTCGACGGTCCCGTCGCTGCTGCGTGCGATGCGCGAGATGCTGCCTCGCTACTTCCCGTCGGGCCCGCACGTCCTGCTCGAACCCGGTGTGCGCACCGGTGTCCCCCTGCTCGTCGACAATCCCAAGGAAGTCGGGACCGACCGCGTCGCCAACGCCCTCGCGGCGCACGAGAACTTCCCCGACCGGCCGTGCATCGTCGTGGCGTTCGGGACCGCGACCGTCGTCGACGCGGTGTCGGCGAAGGGTGAGTTCCTCGGCGGCGCCATCGCCCCCGGCGTCGACCTCGCCGTCCAGGCGCTCAGTGAGCACACCGTCACCGTCCGCAAGGTGGAGCTGATGCCGCCGCGCAGCGTGGTCGGCAAGAACACCGTCGAGGCGCTCCAGGCGGGCATCCTGTTCGGGTTCGCCGGCCAGGTCGACGGCCTCGTCGAACGCATCCGCACCCAGATTCCCGGCTTCGACGGCGACGACGTGGCCGTCGTCGCCACCGGCTACCTCGCGCCGCTGATGTTCAGCGAATGCCACAGTCTCACCGACCACCACCCGCACCTGGCGCTCGACGGCCTGCGTCGCGTCCACGAGCGCAGCCGCCGCACCCGCTCACGCGGCTGAACCGGTGGCGGCTCACCGTTCGCAGAGGTACCAGGTGCCGTCGATGCGCGCGATGTCGATCGTGAGTTCGCTGCCGCCGACCGCCGTCGTCGTCCGCCACTCGGCGACCGACGGATCGCGGGTCGTCGGCGTCGGCGACGGATAGGGTTCCGTGCTCACCCGACCCGGCGGCGGCAGCTGGTCGCTCTCCTCGAACCAGGTGCTCGGGGAGATCTCCGGTCGCACCCCCGGACACACCAGCCCCAGGAAGGCCTCGGTGTCGCCGTCGGTGACCGCGCGATAGAACGCCTGGTAGAAGCCGTCGACGTCGGTGGTTCCGGCCGGAACCGGCAGCGGTCGCCCCGAACCGCTCGAACATCCGCTGACGACGGCGCCGGACACCGCGATCACGACCACCGCGATCACGACGACCGCTAACCGCGAAGACCTGCCCACCGGTACTCCTCACATCGACCCGATCCGGATCAGTATCCGCGCGCGACGGCGGCGTCACCGACCGAACGGTCCACGTTCACGCGAACATGTGAAGGGAGTACCGGCGCAGGGGTTTCAGCGCAGGGGTTTCAGCGCAGGGGATCGGTCAACAGCAGCTCGCAGTTGCGGTCGGCGGCGGCCCCCAACAGCTCCGGATCGCGATGGACGTCGTTCAGCGACAGCTCGCGGTACAGACTCGCCAACCCGGCCGGCGACAGATCGGACGGATCGGCGGTGTACTCGGCGTCCGACTCGATGAGCGGCGTGAAGATGCTCAACGTGCCGTCGCCGTTGTCGGCGACCTCGATGATCCGTGCCAACTGCGGAAAGTCGATGTGGCTGGCGGTGTTGATCTCCCAGAAACTGTGCCGCGAGTCGGCACCGCGGTGCGGGATCATCTCGTTGCGATGCGTGTGACCGTTCACCCACGCGATCACGTTCGGATGGCGATGCAACTCCGCCACCAGCCGGGCGCCGTCGTACTGCTCCTCGCCGGGCGTCTCCGGATTCGGCAGTTTCGCCGTCATCGTGGTCGACGTGTGGTGGCTGAAGATCATCACCAACTGGTCGCGGTGCCTGGTGATCTGCCGCTTCATCCAGTCGAACTGCTTGGCGCTGATCGACCCGTCGGCGATGCCCAGACTGTTGGTGGTGTTCAGCGAGACGCCGAGGACCCCCGGAGCGATCTGGAAGGTGTACCAGGTGGGGCCGTCGGGGTCGGCGAAACCGTGCCCCACCGGTCCCGGACCGGTGATGGACGGATCGAAGTGCCTGCGCACGAACTCCCGCGGTGAGAACGGACGACGTCGACCGTCGGCCGTCGCCGGAACCGTCGGCCCGGTGACGCGCAGTCCGGCGAGCATCGGCCCGAGCGCTCCCGGATTGGATCGCAGCGCGTTCGCCAGCGCGGCGACCGCCGGATCGGTGTCGGGCAGATCGAGTTTCACCGCGCCGCCGTACAGCCAGTCGACGATGTTGTTGGGCACCGTGCCGAGCATCTGGTCGTCGTGGTTCCCGAAGACCGCGTACCAGGGGACGTCGAGCCCCGGACTCCGATGCGTCGCGATCGCGGCGCGCAGCAGGCCGGGGATCTGGATGAACCCGCGATCCTTGTAGATGTCCCACGAGTCGATTTCGGGACGGTAGTACTGCGAGCTGCCGGTGGCCTGTACACCCTCGAAGCGTCCGCGCGCACCCGAGTCGGGGGTGATCGCCCCGCCCGAGAGGATGCGCTGGTACCAGTCGAGTTCGAGGTGCTCGTGATTGTCGGTGTTGTCGCCCGTCGTGACGACGCAGTCGAATCGCCGTCCCGTGAACGGTCCCTGCCGCACCGCGTTGATCCGCCGGACGAGCGAGACCGCGCCCTGGGTGCCGAGCGCCTCCTGCGGACGGAACGCGCCGGGCGCCAGCTGGTGGACGTACTCGAATCGGGCCGGACTCTGGACGTCGACGATGTGGATGTCGGTGAGCTGCACGAACGAGGCGAGGGCCCGTCGTCGTCCATCGCGTCCCGGGGTGGCGGTCGCCAGATCGCGCCGCACCACCAGCGGCCAGCCGGGGCCGGCGACGAGCGGACGGTAACCGCCCTTGCGTGCCCGACCCGGCACACCGACCTTCGCGAGGGTGGTGCCCGCGGCGGCCGACGGCGCGGCGGGCTCGGCGTGCGCTCGCGCGGCGAACGCGCTTCCGGCTGCGACGACCCCGGCGGACGTCGCCAAGAATGCACGGCGTGAGTAGCGATTCGACATGCCCGTCACTGTAACCCCGGCCACACCCGTTCTGGAACCGGATCGTGTCAGATCGTCACGCCGTTGTGCCGTATTCCGTTACCCGATTCGGGGCACGAAATACGGCACAACGCTGGACCGCGGACCTGTGGACGACCGCCGGAACGATCCACATCCACCGTCATCGGCTGCCGTCCGGGGCTCCGGGCGGCGACAGTGACGAGATGACCACTCTCCGGAACACCGAGACGACGCAGGAACTCGAGGCGATCCTGCGCAACCAGGACGGCGTCGTCGCACGGAGCCAGGTGCTCGACTGCGGTCTCGGCTCCGCACACGTGCGACGACGGCTGCGCGCCCGCGACTGGGTGGCGGTCCACCCCGGCGTCTACGTGGAGCACACCGGGCCCCTGACCGACCGGCAACGTCGATGGGCCGCGGTCCTGCACGCGATGCCCGCGGCACTGAGTCACGAGACGGCGATCCGGGCCGCAGCAGTCGGCGGTGCGGTGACGAGCGGTGCGGCATCGCGCAGGGCGGCGGCGACCGCGCAGGCGGGGACCGTGCACGGTCCGATCCACGTGGTCGTCGACGCGAGCAGGCGGGTGTCGCCACGGCCGGGGATCGTCGTCCACTACAGCAGGCACATGGCCGAGCGGGTGCTCGACCACACGCATCCACCCCGCGTCCGGCTGGAGCACGCCGTCTTGGACGTGGCGGGCGGGGCGTCGTCGGACCTCGCGGCGATCGCCTGTCTGTCCGGCGTCGTCCAAGAACGGCTCACCACCCCGGACCGGCTGCTCGCGGCGCTGGCGAGTCGACGGCGGACCGGGCGTCGCGACTTCATCGGTGCCGTGCTGGCGGACGTCCGGGACGGCACGTGCTCGGTCCTCGAGCACCGCTATCTCGTCGATGTGGAACGGCCGCACGGACTGCCCACATCGGTGCGGCAGACGCCGACGGGGGTGGGGCGACGCGGATTCCGCGACGTCGAATACCCCGAGTGGGGGCTGATCGTCGAACTCGACGGCCGCGCCCACCACGACGACGCCGCGGCGCGCGACGCCGACCTCGAACGCGACCTCGACGCGATGGTGTTCGCGGGCAAACCGAGCATCCGGCTCGGCTGGGGGCAGGCCGTCGACCGTCCCTGCCGCACCGCGGGCAAGGTCGCCACGATCCTGGGCGCCCTCGGTTGGCGCGGCACTGCGGTCCGCTGCTCGCCCCAGTGCCCACTGGAATGAGGTGTGCCGTGTTGTGCCGTATTTCGTTACCCGAATCGGGTCACGAAATACGGCACAAGCCGTCGGGCCGCGAAACGACAGTAAAAATCAGTGTGAGGCAAACGGGTGGAGCGGGCGAGTGCGGTGTGGCAGAGTGGCAGTCGTGATCAAGAGCGTTCTGGAGTGTTGTCGCCGCTAGTCGCCGCCCCGTGCGGTCGGCTGCCCCGCCCACCCCCGCTCGTCTCGATCACCTGAGGACTCCCTCGCCATGACTCTCGCCTTCCGCGCACCCGTCACCACCTCGTACGTCGAGATCCCGCTGTCGCTGCAACCCCGCGACTACCTCGATGCGCTGAGCGACGGCGCCGTCGCCGTCGACCTGCGCTCCGCATCGTCGCGCGCCGCCGACGGCGTCCTCGTCGGCGCGCTCGCCCTTGCTTCCGACACCGCTGCCCCTGACGCCGCTGCTTCCGGCACCGCTGCTTCCGGCACCGCTGCTCCCGACACCGCCCTCGACCTGCTGTCCCCGGACTCCGCCCGCCGACTGCGCGCGGCATCGGCCGACTCCCGCTGGGTGATCGTCAGCACCGACGGCTACGACGCCGAGATGCTGGCCTGGCATCTGCAGGCCCGCGGAGTGCACGGTGCCCGATTCGTCGTCGGCGGCTACGCCGCCCTGCGCGCCGAAGGACTCACCGGGGCGGTGGACGACGACGCGCTCGGCCTCTACGACGCGCACTGATTTAGCAGCCGACTCCGCCGGGCCCTAATCTAGGGTGCGTGACTGACCAGGTTTCCGGCGCCTCCGCGGCCCACGCAGCAAGTTCCGATCACCAGACTCCCGAACAGATGCGTGTGCGCAGGGAGAAGCGCGACCGGATGCTCGGGGAGGGACGCGAGGCCTACCCGGTGCAGATCGGGCGGACCCACAGTCTCGCCGAGATCCGCGCCGCCCATCCGGACCTCGTCGCCGACACCGCCACCGGCGAGCAGGTCGGCGTCGCCGGCCGGATCATCTTCCTGCGGAACAAGGGCAAGCTGTGCTTCGCGACCCTGCAGGAGGGCGACGGCACCCAGCTGCAGGCGATGGTGAGCCGCGACGGCGTCGGCGAGGACTCGTTGGCCCGATGGAAGGCCGACACCGACCTGGGCGACATCGTCTTCGTCCACGGCGAGGTCATCAGCTCGCGCACCGGGGAGCTCTCGGTGATGGCCGACTCGTGGGAGATGGCGTCCAAGGCGCTCCGGCCGCTGCCGGTGGCGCACAAGGAGATGAACGAGGAGTCGCGCGTCCGACAGCGGTACGTCGACCTCATCGTCCGCCCCGAGGCGCGCGCCGTCGCCCGCACCCGCGTGGCGGCGATGGCCGAACTCCGCCGATTCCTCACCGATCGCGACTTCCTCGAGATCGAGACGCCGATGCTGCAGACGCTGCACGGCGGTGCGGCGGCGCGACCGTTCGTGACGCGGTCGAACGCCTTCGACATGGACCTGTACCTGCGGATCGCACCCGAACTGTTCCTCAAGCGCGCCGTCGTCGGCGGGTTGGAGCGGGTGTTCGAGGTGAACCGCAACTTCCGCAACGAGGGCGCCGACTCCACGCACTCGCCGGAGTTCGCGATGCTCGAGACCTATCAGGCCTACGGCACCTACGACGACGCCGCGGTGATGACCCGCGAACTCGTGCAGGCCGTCGCACTGGCGGCGACCGGAACCCTCACGCCGACGATGCCCGACGGCACCCGGTACGACCTGTCCGGCGAGTGGAAGTCGGTGTCGATGTACCCGTCGCTGTCGGAGGCGCTGGGTCGCGAGATCGTGCCGCTGGAGACGACGGTCGACGAACTGTTCGCGATCGCCGAGGAGGTCGGCCTCGACGTCCCCAAGGACAAGGGATACGGCCACGGCAAGCTGGTCGAGGAACTGTGGGAGCACCTCGTGGGGTCGACGATCGACGAGCCGGTGTTCGTCCGCGACTTCCCCGTCGAGACGTCGCCGCTGGTCCGCGCGCACCGATCCATCCCGGGTGTCGTGGAGAAGTGGGACCTGTACGTGCGCGGCTTCGAGCTGGCCACCGGCTACTCGGAGCTCATCGACCCGGTGATCCAGCGTGAGCGTTTCGTCGACCAGGCGAGGCTCGCGGCCGAGGGCGACGATGAGGCGATGGTTCTCGACGAGGAGTTCCTGGCGGCGATGGAGTACGGCATGCCGCCGACCGCCGGCACCGGGATGGGCATCGACCGGCTGCTCATGGCGATCACCGGCCTCGGCATCCGCGAGACGGTGCTGTTCCCGCTCGTGAAGCCGAGCCACTGACCGTCGGCGGGGAAGAGGCAGACGCCGCCTTCGCTCCGGCGAGGCAGGGCACGGGGGCTCGGGAGACGGCTGCTCGGGAGACGGCTGCTCAGGAGACGGCTGCTCAGGGGATGAGACGGACCCGCCGAGCGTTGACGACCGCCTCGAAACGGGTGGTCGCGTCGAGCTTGTGCAGGAGCGACTTCACGTAACCCTTCACCGTGTGCAGGCCGATGCCGAGCCGTTCGGCGATGGCCGGGTTCGACAGGCCGGCGCCGAGCAGCGACAGGACGTCCTGCTCGCGGGGCGTCAGGTGGACGGGGACGTCGTCGCCGGGGGCGTCGCCCGCGAGGTCCGCCGCGATCTCCAACATCTGCCGACGGACCGTCTCGTCCGACACCGCGTCGGCCAACGACCGCAGGCGGGCGTGCGACTGCTGCACCCGGGCACGCCACGACGCGAGCTCGTGCTCATCCTCGTCGGTGCGGAGGGTGCCGAGCACCTCGGAGACGGTCAGCTGCTGCTCCACGGCCCGCGCCTCGTCGGTGACGGCGTCGAGGGCGGCGTCGAGTTGATCGTGGCGACTGCGCCGCGCCGCGTACAGCACGCCGATGTGCTTGGTGCCGACGATGATGGGCGCCGCGACCATCGAGTACAGCTGTTCGGCGCGGATGATCGCGTCGTAGGTGTGCGTGATGAGCGGCGACTGGAAGTAGTCGTGCAGCGCGGTGGCGCGCCGCCGCGTGAGGACTCGACCGCCGAGCCCGTGACCGTAGTCGAGCAGCAGACCGCGCAGCGGTCCGACGACATCGCCGTCGAAGTAACTCAACTCGATGTTCCGGCCAGTCCCGCCGTCGGTCTCGTCGGCGGCACCGCGGCCGTGTGCGTCGCGCCCGGAGACCACGCGACCGGCGAATGTGAGGTGGGCACCGCTGCGTTCGCGGAGCCGCTCGAGCGGCCGCCGGAGCTGGCGAGCCAATTCGTCGCCCCCGAGGGGAGTACCCCTGCTCGGAGCACCCCAGCTCGGAGCACCCCTGTGCGGTGTACCCCTCTTCGGAGGGTTGTCGGTGGTGGGCGTCACAACAACGATTGTTCCAGACAAGTGCGACCACCATCGAACGGAGACCATTTATGAACGCGGAGCAGCAGACCCGAGCCTGGCTGGAGGCCTACGGCGCCCGCGATGCGAGTGCCGCGGATCTGCTCTGCGACCGGCACGACCGGGACGCGATCGCCTTCACCCTCGTCGACCCGGATCTGACGGCCGTGTCGATGACGTGGGGCGAACTCGCCGACGAGTCGAAGCGGATGGCGACGGTCCTGCGCGGGCACGGCGTCGGCCGCGGCGACCGCGTGCCGGTGCTGCTCGGCAAGCGGCGCGCCCTGGTGGTCACGCTCCTCGCGCTGTGGCGTCTCGGCGCCGTCCACGTCCCGCTGTTCACGGCGTTCGCGACCGGCGCCATCGAACTGCGCACCGAGGGCGCCAAGGCCGAGGTGGTCGTCACCGACGCCGGCCAGCGTGCCAAGGTCGATCCCATCGAGACGGTGACGGTGCTCGACGTCGACGAGCTGGTCGCCGAGTCGACGACGGCCGACGCCCTCGCGGAGTCCGTAGCGATCGGCGGCGATGCACCGCTGGTGCAGCTCTACACGTCCGGCACCACCGGCAAGCCGAAGGGCGTCCCGGTGCCGCTGCGCTGCCTCGCGTCGTTCCAGACCTACCTGCACTACTCGCTCGACGTGTCGGCCGACGACGTCTTCTGGAATGCGGCCGACCCGGGATGGGCGTACGGCCTGTACTACGCGCTGCTGGCGCCGATGGTCGCCGGCCGAACGAGCCTGCTGTTCGACACCGGGTTCACACCGGAGTCGACGGTGGCGGTGATCCGCCGATTCGGTGTCACCAACTTCGCCGCGGCGCCGACGATCTACCGGGCGATGCGGGCCGGCGCCGACCTGTCGGGGATCACGCTGCGCCGCGCGTCGTCGGCCGGTGAGCCGCTCACGCCCGACATCGTGTCGTGGGGTGTGCGCGAACTCGGCTGCGAGGTCCGCGACCAGTACGGGCAGACCGAACTCGGCATGGTCATCGGCAACCACTGGCATCCGGAGGTGGCGCAGCCGCTCAAACCGGGGTCGATGGGGCATCCGATGCCCGGCTATGCGGCGGGCCTCGTCGACGGGCAGATCGCGATCGACGTGGCGGGCAGCCCGCTGCTCTGGTTCACCGGGTACGACGCGGCGCCCGACAAGACGGCCGAACGGTTCACCGCCGACGGCGCCTGGTACCTGACGGCCGACACCGGCACCGTCGACTCCGACGGCTACTTCGCGTTCACATCCCGTGACGACGACGTGATCCTCGCCGCGGGCTACCGGATCGGACCGTTCGACGTCGAGAGCGTCCTGGCGGGCCACCCGGCCGTCAACGAGGTGGCCGTCGTCGGCCGTCCCGACCCCGAGGGCATCCGCGGCGAGGTCGTGGAGGCCTTCGTGGTCCTCAACGGCGGCTACGAGGCGGGCGACGAGTTGGCGGCCGAGCTGAAGAACCTCGTCCGCGACGAGTACTCCAAGCACGCCTATCCGCGCACCGTGCACTTCGTCGACGGGCTGCCCAAGACGCCGAGCGGAAAGATCCAGCGGTTCCTGCTCCGCCGCGACGGGGTTTGACGGGTGTCGCTCCGCGACGGGGTTTGACCGGTGTCGCTCCGCGACGGGGCCTGACGACCGAACCTCAGCGCATCGACCGTTTGAGGATCTTGCCCGACGCATTGCGCGGGAAGGCGTCGATGATCTCCACCGAACGCGGCACCTTGAAGTTCGCGAGGTGTTCGCGGGCGTGGGCGATCACGTCGTCGGTGCTCACCCGCGCGCCGTCCCTGACGGTGAGGAAGGCCTTCCCGACCTCGCCGAGGCGATCGTCGGGGACGCCGATGACGGCCACCTCGGTGACGCCCGGGATCCGCGCGAGGGCCTGCTCCACCTCGGCGGGGTAGACGTTGAAGCCGCCGCAGATGTACATGTCCTTGAGACGGTCGGTGATGGTCAGGTTGCCGTCGGCGTCGAGCCGCCCGACGTCGCCGGTGTGGAGCCAGCCGTCGGCGTCGATGGTCTCCGCGGTCGCCGCGGGATCGTCGAGGTAGCCGCGCATCACCATGGTTCCGCGGGTGAGGACCTCGCCCGCGCCGTTCTCGTCGACCTCGCCGAGCGCGACCTCCATGCCGTCGAACGCGCGGCCGCACGTGGTCGCGATCGTGACGGCGTCGTCATCGGGGCGGCAGGTGGTGATGAAGCCGCTCGTCTCGGTCTGCCCGTAGGCGGTGACGACGGTGTCGACGCCCAGCTCGGACTGGAGTCGTTCGATGAGGACCACCGGGACGATGGTCGCGCCGGTGACGACGGCCCGCAGGGTCGACAGGTCGTGCTCGGCGCGCGCCGGATCGTCGAGAATGGTCTGGAAGATCGTCGGCGCGCCGGGGAACACGGTGATGCCGTGGCGGGAGACCGCGCGCATCGCGTCGGCGGGGGAGTACACGGCCAACGGGTGCATGGTGACGCCGAACAGGAGCGCCGGCAGGATGCCGGCCTTGTAGCCGAAGGTGTGGAAGTACGGGTTGGCCATCAGGTAGCGGTCGCCGGGGCGCAGCGCGATGTTGGCGCCCCACGCGTGTGCGCCGTGCAGGGTGTGACGGTGCTCGGCCATCACCCCCTTGGGGGCTCCGGTGGTGCCGGAGGTGAACAGGATGTCGGACAGGTCGTCCTCTCGGACCGCGGCGGCGCGTTCGCGGACCACGGCGACGGAGGCGTCGGTGGCCGAGTCGAGCAGGGCGTCCCAGGTGACGGCGCCGTCGTGGGCGGCGTCGTCCTCGAGCGGGATGGAGATGACGGTTCGGCCGGCGGGGATCGGCGAGGCCATCACCTCGGCGAGGCGGTCGATGCCCGCGAAGAGTCCCGACGCGATCACCACGCGCGCCCCGGCGCGGTCGATGATGTCGGCGGCCTCGTGGGTGGTGTACCGGGTGTTGAGCGGCACCAGCACGGCGCCCGCGGAGTGGATGCCGAGCGTCGCGACAGGCCAGTGGTGGCTGTTGGGCGCCCACAGTGCGACGCGGTCGCCGGGTCGGACGCCGAGTTCCACCAGTCCGGCGGCGAAGCGGCGGGCGCGGTCGGCGAGCTGCGCCCAGGTCAGGGAGACGGGTTCGGCCCACTGGTCGTCGACGATCGCGAGTTCCTCCGGCCACTGCGACTCGGCGTCGAGCAGGGCGGCGGTGGTGGTCAGCGGTGTCGGAAGCATGAACAAAACCTAGCAAATGCTTGGTAGGTTAAGCTAGCGATATGACGTCGATCAATCTCGCCGATCGCAGCGTCGATCTCGGCGAATGGGCAGCACGCACCGAGAACGCCGCCGACGTGTTCGCCGGGGCGGTCCGCGACTGGCTGGACGAGAACCTGGTCGGGCACTTCGCCGAACTGCGCGGCCGCGGCGGACCCGGCAGCGAACACGAGTACTTCGAGCAGCGGCTCGAATGGGACCGCCACCTGGCCGCCGCCGGGTGGACCTGCCTCGGCTGGCCCGTGGAACACGGCGGCCGCGGCGCCACCATCGAACAGCGCATCATCTTCCACCGCGAATACGCCCGCGCCAACGCGCCGGCCCGCGTCAACCACCTCGGCGAAGAACTCCTCGGTCCCACCATCATCGAATACGGGACACCCGAACAGCAGAAGCGCTTCCTGCCGCCGATCGTCGACGTCACCGAACTCTGGGCGCAGGGATACTCCGAGCCCGGCGCCGGCAGCGACCTGGCGGCCGTCGCCACCTCCGCGGCCCTCGACGGCGACCACTGGGTGATCAACGGGCAGAAGATCTGGACGTCGCTGGCCCACCTGTCGCAGTGGTGCTTCGTGATCGCCCGCACCGAGAAGGGCTCCGCCCGACACCGGGGCCTCAGCTTCCTGCTCGTCCCGCTCGACCAGGACGGCGTCACCATCCGGCCGATCCAACAGATCACCGGGACCTCGGAGTTCAACGAGGTCTTCTTCGACGACGCCGTCACCGACGCCGACCTCATCGTCGGCGACCCCGGCGAGGGATGGAAGGTCGCGATGGGCCTGCTCCAGTTCGAGCGCGGCGTCTCCACACTCGGCCAACAGGTCGGCTTCCGGCGCGAACTCGAGAGCATCATCGACCTCGCCCGCCGCAACGGATCCATCGACGACCCCGAGATCGCCGCTCGCCTGCGACGGGCCAAGGTCGGCCTGACCGTCATGGAGGCCAACGCCCAGCGGACCCTCGCCGGCGACATCGTCTCGGCGACCGGCGCGGCGTCGGTGACCAAACTGCTGTGGGGCAACTGGCACCGCGACCTCGGCGAACTCGCCGTCGCCGTCGTGGGGGCGCCGTCGCTCATCGGACCGGCCGCGACCACCGAGGGCCGCGCCAACGACATCCGCGACCCCGAGCACGTCGAACTCGACGAATGGCAACGACTCCTGCTCTTCACTCGCGCCGACACCATCTACGGCGGCTCGAACGAGGTGCAGCGCAACATCATCGCCGAGCGAGTGCTCGGCCTACCCCGAGAGGCACGCGCATGAACACTCCCGTCTCACCGTTGGCCACCCCGCCCGCCGAGGTGGCCGGCCACAACCTGCTGGCAGGCAAGAAGGTCGTCGTCACCGCGGCCGCCGGCACCGGCATCGGCTTCGCGACCGCCCGACGCGCCCTCATGGAGGGCGCCGACGTGCTGGTCTCCGACTTCCATGAGCGGCGCCTCGGCGAGACGGTCGACACGCTGCGCGGCGAGTTCGGCGACCGCACCGTCACGTCGTTCGTCTGCGACGTCTCGAGCACCGACCAGGTCGACGCCCTCGTCGCCTCGGCCGCCGAGCAGCTCGGCCGCATCGACGTCATGGTCAACAACGCCGGACTGGGCGGTGAGACGCCGGTGGCCGACATGACCGACGAACAGTGGGACCGCGTCCTGGACATCACCCTGAACAGCACGTTCCGCGCCACCCGCGCCGCGCTGCGGTACTTCCGCGACGCCGGGCACGGTGGCGTCCTGGTGAACAACGCCTCGGTTCTGGGGTGGCGGGCTCAGCGCGGTCAGGCGCACTACGCGGCCGCCAAGGCCGGAGTCATGGCGCTCACCCGGTGTTCGGCGGTGGAGGCCGCCGACCACGGGGTCCGCATCAACGCCGTCGCGCCGTCGATCGCCAAGCACCCGTTCCTGGCCAAGGTCACGACCGACGAGCTGCTCGACGAACTGGCCTCCCGCGAGGCGTACGGTCGCGCCGCCGAGGTCTGGGAGATCGCGGCGACCATCGCGATGCTCGCCAGCGACTACACCACCTATCTGACCGGCGAGATCGTCTCGATCTCCAGTCAGCGCGCCTGACGGTCGGCGCCCGACGTTCCAGCACTTCACCACCAGGGAGACACCATGACCACACCCCAGGCCTACATCGTCGACGCCGTCCGCACGCCGGTCGGCAAGCGCGGCGGCTCGCTCGCCGCCGTCCACCCCGCCGACATGGGCGCGCACGTGATCCGCGCGATCGTCGAGCGCACCGGGATCGACCCCGAGGTCGTCGACGACGTGGTGTTCGGCTGCGTCGACACGATCGGTCCGCAGGCCGGCAACATCGCGCGCACCGCCTGGCTGGCGGCCGGGATGCCGCTGGGCGTCCCGGGGACCACCGTCGACCGCCAGTGCGGGTCGAGCCAGCAGGCCATCCACTTCGCGGCGCAGGCCGTCATGAGCGGCACGCAGGACGTCGTCCTGGCCGGCGGTGTCCAGAACATGAGCGCCATCCCGATCAGCCAGGCGATGATCGCCGGTCAGCAGTTCGGCTTCACCACCCCGACGGCGGAGTCGACGGGCTGGGTGGAGCGGTTCGGCGACCAGGAGATCAGCCAGTTCGTCGGCGCCGACATGATCGCGAAGAAGTGGAACATCTCCCGACTGGAGATGGAGGAGTTCGCGCTCCGCAGTCATCAGCGCGCTCGGGCGGCCATCGACGCCGGTCGCTTCGACGACGAATACGTGCCGTTGGGCGACTGCGTGGTCGACGAGTGCCCGCGGGAGACGAGCCTGGAGAAGATGGCGTCCCTCGACGTCCTGGCCGAGGGGTCGCAGCTCACCGCGGCGGTGGCTTCGCAGATCTGCGACGGCGCCTCGGCGACGCTCGTGGTGTCCGAGCGGGCGCTGGCGCAGTACGGTCTCACGCCGCGGGCCCGCATCCACCACATGTCGGTGCGCGGCGACGATCCGGTGATGATGCTCTCGGCACCGATCCCGGCGACCGAGTACGCGCTGGCGAAGACCGGGCTGAGCATTGACGACATCGACGTGGTGGAGATCAACGAGGCGTTCGCGCCGGTGGTCCTCTCGTGGCTCAAGGAGACCGGTGCCGATCCGGATCGGGTGAATCCCAACGGCGGCGGCATCGCACTCGGGCACCCGCTGGGCGCCACCGGGGCCAAGCTGTTCGCGACTCTGCTCAACGAGTTGGAGCGCACCGGCGGACGCTACGGACTGCAGACGATGTGCGAGGGCGGCGGCACGGCCAACGTCACCGTCATCGAACGCCTCGGCTGACCGCCGAGCGCCGACTCGCCGCGTCACGAATGTGCCGTCGTGACCGGATCCGGCCCCGTTTCCGCACGGCCCGACGTATCGTCCGAACAGACGATCCGGACCGCTCGGGGACGGGGCCGGATCGTCGTTCCCCGACAGTGAGTGAAAGGTGTTCCCATGGGTAGCTTGCCCGATACGTCCGGCATCGAGGGCTTCATGAAGACGATCAACGCCCTCATGGCCCAGGTCGGCTCCAGCGGCGGCGAGGACGACGCCGAGGACTGAGTCCGACCCCCGAATCGACCCCCGGGCGGGTCACGGTGCGCTGCGAGCACCGTGACCCGCCCGGCGGCGTTCGCGGGGGGGCGAGCGGTGGTCGCCGGACGACGATTTTGGGGCGGCGAGTGCACTTCTGTGCCGTGTTTCTGTCCTCCGATGGAAGGATCAGCGGTCTCGTCATAGTGTCCTGAGCAGGACAGACGGCGACATCGAGGGTGATTCTCGCCTCGATGAGACACGAAGCGGTTTCCGATTCGAGTGTTACCCGCATCTCATGTCGCTATAGTCCGAATGGACCACAGAGACCGGCTCGCCGGTTATCTGTGGCCGACAATTCCCCGATGTACGAACGAAAGGCACGATCATGGGTGACATCCCAGACATCTCCGGCGTCAACGGCCTCATGAAGACCCTCAACGCACTGCTCGGTGATCTCGGCTCGAACGAGAACGGCGGCAGCCAGTTCGGTGGCGGCGACGAGGAGTGACGTCCGACCTCCGATGAGGTTCGGTCGTCGATGACGATCCGACCCGAGGAGCGGGCCGCGGCGCGCTGCGAGCGCCGCGGTCCGCTCTGGGACGGTAGCAGCCCGATGAAGGTCGACACTCTCGACGCACCCCGTTTCGCCAGCGCTTTTCGTCTGATCGGACGATCACTGGCCGAGATCCCCGTATACCGGTGGATCCTCGGCGAGCACGTCGCCGACCCCGAGGCGTGTTCCCTCCTGGCCCGCATCCTGTTTCGATCGATCGCCGACTCCGGGCACCTGCTCGGCGTCATGAATCCCGAGCAGGCGGACCCCGAGGAGGCGGACCCCGCCGAGGTGATCGGTGTGCTGGCCTGGCTCCCCCCGGGAGTCGACGGCCCCGCCCCGGACCCCGCGGATCAGGAACGCGACGCCCGCGACCTCGTCGCCCGACCGGACATGGCCCGCAGACTCGTCGACTTCTGGTCGAACTCGCCGATGTACGCACCGGCACCGGACGCCGTCGATCTGACCTTCGCCGCCGTGGAACCCGAGTGGCGCCACGCGGGCGTCATCCGCGCCCTCATGGAACCGGTGGAGAAGTACTGCATCCACCACGAGATCCCCTACTACGTCTGGACCGGACTCGAATCGCTCCGCGACGTCTACATCGGCGGCTGGGGCGTAGAGCCCTTCGCCGAAGTGGAGTTCGTCGACGGATCCACGCTCTACGGACTGGTCTCCGACCGACCGCCGGTCTTCTCCGGCTCCCGCTGACCCGGGCCCCGACCCGAACGCGCACCGCCCGGATGCGGCGCCCGAACAGGCACCGCCCGGCCCCACAACTGAATCCCTCCCCATCCCCGATCACCATGTCGCGGCCCGTGCCGCACGAGGAGTCCTGCTCATGAAGCGCTCACGCCCCAGTCGCGCCCTCGCGGCCGTCGTCGCCTCGGCGGCGCTCGCCGTCTCAAGCCTCACCGCGCCCGTCGCCTCGGCGGCGCCGGGAGTCGTCTCGTCGACCTCGACGGGACCGCAGCAGGCCGACATCACGGTGCACTCGGCGGCGATGGGCCGCGACATCCCGCTGACGATCCTCACCCCCAAGGACCGCTCGAAGCCCGCGCCGGTGCTCTACCTGCTCAACGGCGCCGGCGGCGGCGAGGACAAGGCCACCTGGCAGCGCAACACCGACGTCGTGAAGTTCTTCGAGAACAAGAACGTGTACGTCGTGATCCCGATGCAGGGCGCGTTCTCGTACTACACCGACTGGATCAAGACCGATCCGAAGCTGGGCGTCAACAAGTGGGCCACCTTCCTGGCCGACGAGCTGCCGTCGGCCATCGACACCACGTACAACACCACCGGCTCCAACGCGATCGCCGGCATCTCGTCGTCGGCGACCTCGGTGCTCAACCTCGCGATCCAGAACAAGGGCCTCTACAAGGCCGTCGGCTCGTACAGCGGATGTGCGAGCACCTCGAGCGAGTACGGAATCCTGTTCATGCGCATCGTCGTGGAGACCCGCGGCGGCGGCGACGTCCGCAACATGTGGGGCGAGCTCCGCGGTCCGCTGTGGAAGAAGAACGACCCGGTGATCCATGCGGCGGGACTGCGCGGCACGTCGCTGTACCTCAGCGCGGCGACCGGTCTCCCCGGTGAGCACGACAACCTCGCCGAGGTCCCCGACCCGATGGTGCTCGGCGACCGCATCGTCACCGGCGGCGTCATCGAGGCCGCGACCCGACTGTGCACCGAACAGCTCGCGGGCAAGCTGGCCCGCCTCGGAATCCCGGCGACCGTCGACCGTCCGATCGGCGGCACCCACTCGTGGCCGTACTGGCAGGACCAGCTCCACAAGTCGTGGCCGCAGATCGGTCGGGCGATCGGCGCCTGACGCCGAGCGATCTCCCGCGGACGCTCCCTGTGATTCGCGCCACGCGACCGGTACACTTGGGATGAGTGAGAAAAATCGTCTCAATCAGTGAGAGCTCAGGGAGTGGGAGATCCGAATGACCAAGCCTGCAGATGTGGCCGTGCGCGCCGGCGACAAGGTGTCGTCCGAAGCACACACGATGGAAGAACTGCTCGAGATCCAGAAGGCCGCGTTCCTGCGCGACGGCATCCCGGATGCCACGACCCGCATCGATCGGATCAACCGGCTGTGCCAGATGCTGCTCGACCACGAGGCCGAGATCACGGAGGCGCTGAACGCCGACTTCGGCACGCGGCCGCGTGACCTGTCGGTCGCGACCGACATCGCCGGCTGCATGATCGACCTCGCCCACCAGCGGCACAGCGCCGAGAAGTGGATGAAGGAGAGCAACGTCGCCAAGATCCAGGGGCTGCTCGGCTACAAGCAGCGTCTGCGCCGTGATCCGCTCGGCGTCGTCGGGATCATGGGTCCGTGGAACTTCCCGCTGCAGCTCACGATCGTGCCCGCGGGGTCGGCGTTCGCCGCCGGCAACCGCGTGATCATGCGTCCGTCGTCGGTCACGGCCCGGACCACCGACGTGATCGCCAGGGTGGCGCCGGACTACTTCTCCATCGAGGAGCTGGCCGTCATCACGAGCAAGCACGGCGGCGGCGCCGACTTCGCGAAGCTCAAGGTCGACCACATGTTCTTCACCGGCTCGCCCGAGGTGGGTTCGTCGGTGGCCCAGGAGGCCGCGAAGAACCTCATCCCGGTGACCCTCGAGTTGGGCGGTAAGAACCCGGCGATCGTCGATGCGACCACCGACATCACCAAGGCGGCCAACTTCCTGGCCGACGCCCGCATGATCAACGGCGGCCAGGTGTGCCTGTGCCCCGACTACGTGTTCGTCCCGGAGGCCAAGGTCGGCGAGTTCACCGAGAAGGTGATCGCCCGGTGGAAGAAGAACTTCCCGACGGTCCTCGGCAACGGCGACTACACGTCGACCGTCAACGACAAGAACTACACGCGGATCGTCGATCTCATCGACGACGCGGTGTCGCTCGGCGCCACCAAGACCCAGGTGATCCCGGCCGGCGAGACCCTCCCCGACGCGGATGCGCGCAAGATCCCGCCGACCCTGCTCACGGGCGTGAAGCCCGGGATGAAGATCGAGGACGACGAGGTCTTCGGCCCGGTCCTGACCGTGTACCCGTACCGCGAGCTGTCCGAGGCGATCGACAAGATCAACTCGGCCGGGCATCCGCTCACCCTGTACTGGGTCGGCGACGACAACGACAACCTCAAGAAGGTCGCCGACAACACCCGCAGCGGTTCGATCTCCGGCAACGACTTCGCGCTGCACCTGCTCTCTCAGGGGTTGCCGTTCGGCGGTGTCGGCCGTTCGGGCATGGGCAATTACCACGGTGAGTTCGGCTTCAACACCTTCAGCCATGCTCGCGCGGTCACGGTGTCGACGATGCCGATCAAGTTCGCCGAGATCGTCACCGCCCCGTTCAGCAAGCGCGACACGCGTCTGACGAACATGCAGATGACGGCGTGGCGGTTCCTCAACGGCCGGGCGATGAAGAAGGTCGCCAAGCGCCGCCGCTGATGATTCACTCCTGATCGATCCGCCGCTGATCGATTCTCGATCGGGCTGTCGCACCGGTTCCGATCCCGTCCCGGCTGATGCCGGCGGGGTCCGAGCCGGTGCGATACTCGTTCGGGGGGCAGCGCCCCGACGGCGATGCGGCCTCGTCGAACAAGCAAGCACTTGTTAGGGTGGGTGGAGTCGGACGAGGAGGACTGCAGTGGCGTCGAAGGCATCGACCGGCGGATCGCGCCGCAGAGACGAACTGCTGGGCATCGCCGGCGAACTGTTCGCCGATCGCGGCCTGCGCTCCACCACGGTGCGCGACATCGCCGACGGTGCGGGCATCCTCTCGGGCAGCCTCTACCACCACTTCGACTCCAAAGAGGCGATGGTCGACGAACTGCTCCGCGACTTCCTCGACTCGCTGTTCACCCGCTACCGCGGCATCGTCGACGCCGACCTGAGCGCCACCGACACCCTGCGCCACCTGGTCATCGCCTCCTTCGAGGCGATCGACGCCCGCCACAACGCCGTCGCGATCTACCAGAACGAGGCCCGACAGCTCGCCGGTCAGGAGCGTTTCGCCTACATCGGCGAGCGCAACGTCGAGTTCCGCAGCCTCTGGGAGGCCGTTCTGCACCGCGGCGTCCGCGAGGGCGACTTCCGCGCCGACCTCGACGTGGAACTCGTCTACCGCTTCATCCGCGACACCGTGTGGATCGCCGTCCGCTGGTACCGGCCGGGCGGTGCCAAGAGCGTCGAACAGATCGCCGACCAGTACCTGTCCATCGTGTTGGACGGCATCCTCCCGCGGTAGCGTCCCGCGAAGTCAGGCGGGGGAGGGGCGCCTGACCGACGCGGTGACCGTGAACTTCGAGTTCCGGGCGATCTGACGCGTCGGCCCGACGATCGTCTCCACCACCGGGCGGTAGCGCAGGTGCGAGTTCCAGACGCACCACAATTCGCCGCCGGGAACCAGGGTGCGGGCGGCCTCGGCGAAGAGGTGCCGGGCGATTCCCGTCGACAGCGCCGCATCGGAGTGGAACGGCGGATTCACGACCACGAGCTGCTGCGAGGCCGCACCGAGCGTCTCCAATCCGTCGGCCTGAACCACCCGCACGCGGTCGGCGACATCGTTGGCGGCGACGGTCGCCCGCGCCGACGCCACGGCCGCCGCCGAACGGTCGGTGGCCACGACGCGGAGTTCCGGGCGGGAACACGCCAGCTGCGCGGCCACCACACCGCTGCCGCACGCGAGGTCGACGGCCGACGTCGCATCGGGGAGGGCATCGCCCAGCACCGACAGCAGAAGACGGGTGCCGACGTCGATCCGCGTCCCCGCGAACACGCCGCCGTGCGCGACGACCGTGAGCCCCAGATCATCGTGCCGCTCGCTGCGCGGCCACGACGCGAGGGCGCCGGCGCCGGCGTCGGCATCGGGCGACCGCGCGAACAGGACACGCGACTTCTGCCGCGCACGGCTGACGTCGACGCGACCGAAGACGTCGCCCAGGACGTCGTTCATCGTCGGCGTCATGTGTTTGATCCGGCCGCCCGCGACCACGGTGACGGCGGGGTCGGCGTGCGCGGCGATCAGCGCCGCGGTCTGCGCCAACCGATCGAGGCTGCGCGGCAGACGCATGAGCACCACCCGGGTGCCGGCGACCGCGCCCGGCCCGAACGCGACCGACGTCACCCGGGCGTCGAGCCGGTCGGCATTGCGGGCCGTCGCCCGCTCTCCGGTGACGAGATCCTGGTGACTGCGCACCTCCGCGGCGCCGGCGGCGACAGCCCCGAGCGCCAACGCCCCGTAGGCGTCGTCGATCACCGCGACCGTGCCCGGTGCACTGGCCGCCAACAGTGCGGACGCCTCATCGAGGATCAGCCGGTCCGCAGCGTCGGACGCCGCCAGATCGGCACCACCGACGTCCGGATCGCGGCGCAGCGCAGTGAAGTCCACCCTCGGCAGCGTACCGACCTGCGGAAGTTTCCGGAATCGACGAGGGTCGGCCGTCGGGACGATGCGCGGTGCACAGCGTGTGCTCCAGGGTCGGGGCGATTCCGGAATCGCATGTCGTCGGCGGTAGCGTCGCGGGCATGTCTTCGCTTCCCACGGCGGCACCGCGACGGGCGATCCCCGTACCGATGCTGGCGACCCTCGCGCTGCTCTCGGCGATCGCGCCGCTGGCCATCGACATGTACCTGCCGGGTCTGCCCGCGCTCGGTGCCGACCTGCACACCTCGCCCGCGGCGGCGCAGCTGACGCTCACCACGTTCATGCTCGGCCTGGCCGCGGGACAGCTGCTGATGGGGCCGCTGTCGGACAGTCTCGGACGGCGGCGCCCCCTCGTCCTGGGGACGACGCTGCTCATCGTCGCCGGGATCGGGTGCGCGGTGGCGCCCTCGATCGGGGTCCTGGTCGCGTTCCGTTTCATTCAGGGACTGACCGGCGGGATCGGCGTGGTGGTGGCCCGCGCGGTGATCGCCGACCGGACCGAGGGCGACAGTGCCGCGAAGCTGTTCAGCATCATGATGATCATCACCAGCGCGGCGCCGGTGGCGGCCCCGCTGATCGGCGGCGCCCTCATCGGGCCGATCGGCTGGCGCGGCATCTTCGGCGTGCTCACCGGTCTGGCGGTGCTCATGCTGCTCGCTGTCCTCGCCTTCGTTCCGGAGAGTCTGCCGCGTGAACGCCGACACGACTTCCACGCCGGGGCGATCGCTCGGAATGTGGGAACGGTCCTGAAGAACCGCCGCTACCTGGGATACACGCTGTGCTTCTCCGTCGGTTTCGGCGCGATGTTCGCCTACATCTCGGCGTCGCCGTTCATCATTCAGGATCTGATGGGCTTCTCCCCGGGCGTCTTCTCGCTGCTGTTCGCGATCAATGCCGTCGGCATCGGGATGGCGGGCACCGTCAACACCAGGCTCGTCGGGCTGGTTCGGCCGCAGCGACTGCTCGCGATCGGCGTCGGCATGCTCGTGACGGTCGGCGTCGCCATGATGCTGACGACCGTGCTGGCGCCCGATCTGCACTGGCTGCTGCTGGTTCTGATGTTCTGCCTCACCTCGTCGTTCGGCCTCACCGCCGGCAATGCGACCGCCCTGGCGCTCGGCCAGGTGCGGGAGACGGCGGGATCGGGATCGGCGGTGCTGGGCACCCTGCAGTTCCTGATCGGCGCGATCGTCCCGCCGCTGGCCGGACTCGGCGGCGCATCCAGTGCGATCCCCATGGCGACGGTCGTCCTGGTCTGCACCCTGCTCTCGGCCGCTGCGTTCGCGACGACGCTGCGCGAATGATCTTCGGGAGGCCGGCCCATCACCGCGTCTCGACCCGCCTGTCGACATCGAACGCATGAACGATTCCCTCTGGACGCCGTGAGAAATTCAGAGTAATATAACTCACAGATACATCGAATGTATGAGCGTCTGATGGACGAACGGTTTCAGGGGGTGTTTCCGATGTCGACCGAACCGGCCACGCTTCCCGACGATGCGCTCGACCTCGCTCGCCTCCTGGTGCAGGTGACCGACGCGCTCCGCGACGCGAACCTCGACTCGCTCACCGAGGACGATCTCGTCACGGTGGCCGAGACCGTCGAATGCGCACGCCGCAAAGCCGAGGCCGCCGACGCGTCGATCATCACCGCGGTCTCCGACCGGGCCGCCTACCGTAAGGCTGGTTGGATCCGTCGGTCCCAGTTCCTCGGCTTCGGGTTGCGCCTGTCTCCCGGCGAGGTCAAGCGGCGCACCGTGGCGGCCTCGCAGATCGGTCGCCTCACCAACCTCCAGGGGGAACTGCTCGATCCCGTCCTGCCGACCGCGGCCGATGCCGTGGCAGACGGTGAGGTCTCCGCCGCACACGTCCTCGTGATCACCGATGTGATGCGCCGGATTCCCGACCGCGTTCCCGGCGACGTGATCGCCGCCGCCGAGGCCGACCTGGCCGCGGCGGCACGCACGCTGTCGCCGGACCAGCTCACCAAGGTCGGCATTCGCCTGCTCGCCCACCTCGACCCCGACGGGCAGGAGACCGACGACCGCGATCGGCGCCGTAACCGCAGTGTCACGCTGGGACAGCAGGACGTCCGGCTGATGTCGCGGCTCGCCGGTGAGCTCACGCCGCAGCTGCGCGCCAAACTCGACGTGATCCTCACCGCGTGGGCGGCGCCCGGCGTCAACAATCCCGACGATCCCGATTCGCCCCGCGGTGCCGCCGACGCCCCCGGTCTGGACCCCGCGGTTCTGCAGGCCGCCGCGGATCG
Organism: Gordonia shandongensis DSM 45094; assembly: GCF_000423025.1. Taxonomy (GTDB): domain Bacteria; phylum Actinomycetota; class Actinomycetes; order Mycobacteriales; family Mycobacteriaceae; genus Gordonia; species Gordonia shandongensis. Next base: position 356,165 of record NZ_AUHE01000001.1, on the reverse strand, counting down.
AGATCTTCGCTCGCCCGCCCAGCGCAATCACGATGCACTCGAGGCCTTCGCCGACTTCGTCTTGGCGCACGGCGGGCTGGGCCCCTCGGATTCACTGTCGTCCCAGCTGGTCATCACCGCTGATCTCGCCGATCTCGCGGCCGGCTGTGGCATCGCGCTCACGGCCACCGGGACCCGCGTTCCGGTGGCGGATCTGGTCGACCTCGCGGCCGACGCCGTCCCGTACCTCGAAGTCTTCGCCGCGGGTTCACGACAGATCCTCTACTTCGGTCGCGGCCGGCGGCTGGCGAGCAGGGCCCAGCGATTGGCTCTGTTCGGCCGCGATCGCGGCTGCACCGCCCCGGGCTGCGATCGACCGTTCTCCATGACGCAGGCACACCACATGCCCGACTGGCAGCACGGTGGGCCCACCGACATCGACAATCTCGGCGCGGCGTGCGGCGGACACAACCGTGCGGCCAGCGCCGGTCCGGCGCGGTGGGACACCGAGGTCCTCGGTCCCGAAGCCGGGCCCGAGGCCGGTCGCGTCGGATGGCGGGTCGCCGACCGTGACGGACCCGTACGCACCAATCCGATTCATTACGCGGATCTCCCGATCCGACGACGACCACCCGATGCCCACCCGCCGTCGCCCGTGGTCTCCGATGCCGAGTACCGACTGCTCGCCGACCTCGCGGCACACCACGGTCCACCGATCGACGGGACGGACGTCCGGTTCCCGACCGCCTCGTAACCACGAGGAGGCCGGGGCACCGGCATGTCCGCACCCGTGCGGCAGAGGTTGCTGAAGTACTGACCGTAGAGATTGATCGAGGCAGTCACTCGTCGTGGCCATGAATGGGCCTGGCGTTCGCCGGGGGCTCCCCGACCTCCTGGATGGTGTGGCCGCTGCAGGCCGTCATGGTGACGGCGGCGTGCTCGATGCGCGACACGGCGAACCAACGCATCGCATCGCGCAGGAGGCACCATCCGACTAGATACCACCGGCCGCTCGTGGAAGCGAACAGCACAGGTTCGACGTCACGAGCAGTCGTGGTGCCCTCCCGCGACGTATAGCGAATGCGGAGCACTCTTTGCTCTGCCATCGCCTCCTCTATGGCTGACCGGATGGAGCGTGAGGAAGAGGGAAGCGAATTGACCCAGATCCGGTGGGCAAGCTCGTCGGCCTGCGCTCGGGTCTTGGGGTCGAGGACGTCCATGATCTTCCGGACCCCGGCCCCTGCCAGATCTGCATAGGGCGCATCTGACGCGGCGGAGACCGCCACCATGAGCGCCACGGCCTGCGCCGGGGACAGGGTGACGGGCGGAAGGGTCGCACCCTTGGCTAGCCCGTATCCCCCGCCTGGGCCAGGGCGGGACCAGATCGGCGCGCCGCTGTTCTCCAACGCGTCGAGGTCACGCTTGACAGTGCGGACCGACACTTCGAACTCTCGCGCCAACCGCTCGGCCGAGACGCCCCGTGCCCCACTGCGACGCAGCATCTCGGACAGTGCGTGTAGTCGCTCGGCTCGCTTCACCGCTCAAACCTCGATAAATTCATGACATAAATGGTGACACACTCTTGTCCAACAGGGCTGGGAGGCTTGTCCCATGACAACAACAAATAACAGTCGACCTATCGTCCTTATCCCAGGCCATTGGCTGGGAGCATGGGCCTGGGACGACGTCGTTGAGCACCTCGCAACCGATGACACGCACGCAGTCGCGATGACGCTGCCGGGTCTCGACGCGGACGACGCGGAGCGCGCGGCAAAGACGGTCGACGACCAGGCGGCAGCGATCAGGGACGCGATCGCCGAGCAGGGCGATCAGCCCGTGATCCTCGTCGCGCACAGCGGTGCCAACGGCCCCGTCAGTCTCGTTCTCGACCGGCACCCCGAGCTGGTCGCCCGGGTGGTGTGGGTCGATTCCGGTCCCGTGGCCGATGGCGCTGCGTTCGCATCCGAGTTCCGGGCCGAGCTTGAAGACTTGCCCCTGCCGTCGTTCGATGACCTTGGGCAGAAGGCTAGCCTCGAAGGGCTGAGCACCGAAACACTCGAGCGCTTCCGAACGAAGGCAGTCCCTGAGCCCGCTCTGGTGCTTCGCCAGTCCGTCGAACTCACGAACGAGGCCCGCAACAGCGTCCTGACGACCCTGGTGTGCTGCTCGATCTCGGGCGAGCAGGTGATGAAACTGGCCAAGGCGGGCCACCCCATGTTCGCGGAGGTCGCAAACCTCGAACGCGTCGATGTCGTAGACCTCCCTACAGGGCACTGGCCCATGTGGAGCCGGCCGCGTGAGCTCGCCGAGATCATTCGCGCAGCGTCGCAAACCAGCTGAACTGCACCCACAACCTGAAGGGGCCAGCCGATCCGGCTGGCCCCTTCTCCGTCTCGAAGGGAACTCATGACACATCCAAACGCTGCTCTCACACCGCGCCACCGACTGAAAGTGGCCCGCCTCGTCGTTGACGACGGCTGGCCGATCAGTGAAGTCGCAGCCCGATTCCAGGTCTCGTGGCGGAGAACCGATCCGTCGATACGAGCACGACCACCCCGGCTCAAGGATTCATGTGGATGTGACGAAGCTTGGCAACATCCCAGACGGCGGAGGCTGGCGCTACGTCGGCCGGCAGCAAGGAGAGAGAAATCGAAGCTCCACTCCGGACAAACCCCGGAACAAGTACGCCAACCCACTCATGGGAAAGGCCTACGTCCACACTGTCATCGACGACTATTCCCGCGTTGCACACGCTGAGATCCATGACGACGACACCGCGATCACCGCAACGGCGGTTCTGTCCCGAGCAGTGGAATGGTTCGGCCAGCGGGGAGTCATTGTTGAACGGGTGCTCTCGGACAACGGGGGTGCCTACCGGTCGCACCTATGGCGAGACACCTGCGCTGAGCGCGGCATTACGCACAAACGAACCTGTCCGTATCGGCCACAGACCAACGGGAAAGTTGAACGCTTCCACCGGACCATGGCCGATGGCTGGTCCTACGCTCGCTGCTACAAGTCCGAAAGCGAGCGTCGCGGTGAACTCACTGGCTGGCTGCACTACTACAACCACCACCGACCCCACACCGCCTGCGGAGGCCGGCCGCCCTTCTCACGATTGATCAACGTGTCCGGTCAGTACAGCTAGACGTCGTCGTCGGCGACGGGGCCGCCTTCGCTCTCCCAGTTCTCGATGCGCGCGACCGTGGTCCGCGAGAACTTGCGGCGTACACCGCAGCCGCCGGTCTCGTCTTCGGGGACGAAACGGGCACCGTAGTGCACGAGCGCCTCGGTGACCCGCTCGATCTCTGCGACGGTGAGCGCGTCACCGCCCTTCTCGTAGCGCCGAAGCGTCTCGGTGTCGATGCCCGAGTACCGGGCGATGGTCCGCGCCGACACCTGGATGAGGTGCCGGGCGGCGCGAGCGAGGGAACCGTCCATGTGGATCTCGATGTCAGCCATGCCTCCAGTGTCCCATCGAGGGCGACGCCGGGGCCCGATTCGCGGTGCTGCAACCGATCGTGTGGCGACCCATCGATCAGTTTCGGCGACGCCGCGGGTCTATATCTGTGACGGTGTCCACACGGGACGCCGCAGACGATGGGATCCGCCATGCACTCCACGATCTTCGTGAACCTTCCGGTCGCCGACGTCGACGCGTCGAGGACGTTCTTCACCGCGATGGGATACCGGTTCGACGACCGCTTCTGCAGCGACGAGAAGGCCGCCGCACTGATCCTCGGCGACTCGATGGTCGCCATGCTGTTGCAGCGCGACTACTACCAGACCTTCGTGCCCGGCCACGCGGTCATCGACGCCGTCTCCACCAGCGGCGCGATCCTCTGCCTGGACGTCGACAGCCGCGAGGTCGTCGACGAACTCGTCGGCCGGGCGGTCGCCGCAGGCGCCACCGTCGGCAGCACCGAAGACCACGGTTTCATGTACGGCACCTCGTTCTACGATCTCGACGGGCACGGCTGGGAGATCATGTGGATGGACCCGGCCGCAGCCGAGGCCGGTCCGGAGGCATATGCCGCCGCACAGAACAGCGTCACCGCACAGAACAGCGCCACCGCACAGAACAGCGCCACCGCACAGAATAGGGACTGATCGGGCCATGACCGACGACCGGGCTTTCGACGAGGCGACGGGCGCCCTGCGCGCCGAACTGCTGGCGCACTGCTACCACATGCTCGGCTCGGCAACCGACGCCGAGGACGTGCTGCAGGACGTCTACCTGCGCGCCTGGCGCAGCTTCGCGCGATTCGAAGGCCGGTCGTCGGTCCGGACCTGGATGTACACCATCGCGACCAACACCTGCCTGAGCGCGCTCGAAGGCCGGTCGCGGCGGCCGCTGCCGACCGGCCTGGGAGCCCCGGCGTCCGACCCGCGCGAACCCGTCATCGCGAACGCCGACATCGCGTGGCTGCAGCCGCTGCCCGACGGCGCCCTCGGCGATCCGGCCGCCCACGTGACCGCCCGGGAGAGCATCGGGCTGGCGATGGTCGCAGCGATGCAGGACCTCCCGCCGCGGCAGCGCGCGGTGCTGATCATGCGCGACGTCCTGGCGTTCAGCGCCGCCGAGACCGCCGACATGCTCACCATGTCCGTGGCCGCGGCCAACAGTGCGCTGGCGCGGGCCCGCGCGACGGTCGGCGACCGCACGCCACGGCAGGGCCGCCGCGTCGCAGAACTCACCGAGCGGGACAGACGGGTGTGGGACCGGTTCTGCCACGCGTTCGCCCGACACGACATCCCCGGCGTCGTCGAGGTCCTCGCAGCCGACGCGATCTGGGAGATGCCGCCGTACCCCGAGTGGTACACGGGCGCCGAGAACATCGGCGTCCTGTCGCTCACCCAATGCCCGGCGGCCGCCGCCGGCGACCTGAAGATGATCGCGACCGCCGCCAACGGTCAACCCGCCGCGGCCATGTACCTGCGCGACGGCGACGTGTGGCGACCCTTCCAATTCGACGTCCTGACCATCGTCGACGGTCGGATCGACCACGTCGGCGCCTTCTTCGAGCCCGAACTGTTCCGCATGGCGGGGCTGCCGGAGGTGATCTGACCGCACCGGCCGCCGCCCCCGGGAATGGATTCAGGCCCGGTCGGCGGGGGACATCGCCGACCGGGCCTGAGACTGGGGGCGCTACCGGGGGAGCGCGGCCAGACGCGCGTGCGCCTGGGTCATCACCGACTGGATCAGCTCGTCGCACGACGGGAGGTCGTCGATCAAGCCGACCACCTGGCCGGACGCGAGCACACCGGCGTCGGTGTTGCCGTCGACGAGACCCGCCTTGAGCAGCATCGGGGTGTTACCCGCCATGATGATCTGCTGCCAGGTCCGCTCGCCCGACTTCTTCATCGCCTTCCCGTCGCGCAGCATCGCGGTCCACCGCATGCCCGTCATCTGCTTGAACTCGTTGGCGTTACGGGCCGCGGCGACCAGCGCCTTGACGCGAGAACCGCTCTCGAGAGCCTGCACGAGCTCGGTCCGCAGCACACGGTGCGGCATGCCGTCGACCTTCGTGGAGACGACGGTGTCGTTGAGCGACCGCTTGAGGTACTCCTGTTTGACGCTGTCGGGCACCGCCGAGTCCGACGTCAGCAGGAAACGGGTGCCCATCGCGATGCCGTCGGCACCGTAGGCGAGGGCGGCCACCAGACCGCGGCCGTCGAAGAACCCGCCCGCGGCGATCACCGGGATCGACGTGGGGCCGTCCTGGCCGCCCAGCGCGTCGACCACCGACGGCAACAGCAGCGTCGTGGCGACCGGGCCGGTGTGCCCGCCGCCCTCGCCGCCCTGCACGATCACGGCGTCGGCACCCCACGAGGCCACCTTCACCGCATGCTTGGCGGCACCGATCGACGGCACCACGACCAGACCGTTGTCCTTGAGCTTGGCGATCAGCTCCTGCTTGGGCGCCAGCGCGAACGACGCCACCTTGACGCCCTCGCGGATCATCAGATCCACCCGCTCGTCGGCATCCGTCGCATCGGCCCGCAGGTTGACGCCGAAGGGCTGATCGGTGAGCGACTTGGTCTTCTTGATCGCGAACTCGAGCTCGTCGTACGTCATCGTCGCCGATGCCAGGATGCCGAGCCCGCCCGCGTTGGCGGTGGCGGCCGTCAGCGACGGACCCGACACCCACCCCATCCCGGTCTGCACGATCGGGTAGCGGACACCGACCAGCTCGGTGAAGCGGGTCGCCAGGGTGGGAGCGGTCACGAGCGGACCTCGCGGTCGCGCAGCCCCTTCGGGTCGACCACCTCGCGGATCAGCCGCAGCTGCTCCGCGGTCGGCGCGGCCGTGACCGGAGCCGACGCGAGATCGGCGACCGGGAAGCCGGTGTTCTCGGCGACCTCGTCGGCGGTCACACCCGGGTGCAGCGACAGCGCCCGCATCGTGTGGCCGGGCCCGTTGAAGTCGAAGACGCCGAGGTTGGTGACCACGCGGTGGATGTCGAGATCGTCGTACGCGGGGTTGCGTTCGTCGACCTTGTCGTAGCCGACGCCCGAGACGATGTCGACCTTCTCCGGGAACACCCGCGCGGTGTGCCGTGCCACCCAGTAGCTCGTCGGATGGTTGATCGTGTTGCCGGGCGCGCCGCGGACACCGAACATCTGCCGGGTCGGCTGCGAGAGCGGACCGAACGCCGACAGGTTCTGATTGCCGTACCGGTCGATCTGGTTGGCGCCCATCACCACGTGACGACGGCCCGAGGCGACCACGTCGAACACCTTGCTGAACGGCAGCCAGCCCTCGATGGGACCGGATTTGCCGACCGCGGGCGTGTCGGCCAGGATCAGCGCCTCCCCGTCGGTGAGGATCAGATCGGGTTCGGTGGTCAGGCGGGCCAGACGCGCGCCGATCAGCGGGGTCGTCGCCATCGGCGACGCCACGATCTCACCGGCACCGGTGAAGATGTCCGCGCATGCGGTCACGCAGTACTCGGCGCGGGTGGCGTCCGGGGACTCGGTTGCGGCGCTCACTTGTTCTCCTCCTGCTCGGCCTGCCAACGGGCCACTTCGGTCTGATAGGTCGCCTCGTCGACGTCGAGGAAGCGACTGCGGAACGCATCCCACCCGGCGTCGTCGCCCGCGGACTCGGCGTAGTGGCGCAGGAACGCGTCGTCGCGTCCGTAGCCGCCGGCCAGGGTGAAGTGGGCGCCGTTGGGCGTGTGCACCACGCGGTCGACGTTCATGCGGCTGATGACCAGCCGCTCGCGGGCGACGGAGTCGACGAGTTCGGAGGTGCTGACCACCTGGTCGGCCTCGAGGTACCGGCGCTGCGCGGACGCCAGGTACAGGTCGTCGAAGTACGGGTCGACGCCCGTGTACGCGGCGTTGCCGTGCGGGTCGGCCACGTCGAGGTGGACGAACGCGGCGTCGAGCTTGAGCGCGGGCATCGCGATCAGCGTCTGGGTGCGCCCGTCGGGGTCGGGATACGGCGAGTCGATGGTCTTGAGCTCGTCGCCCCAGAACTCGGTGACGGCCGAGCCGAGGCCGGCGCGGATCGGCATGAACGGGAGCCGGGCGGCCGCCGCCTGCAGACCGCACTTGATCATGCCCTCGTCCATCTCGCGGGCCTCGATGGTGCCCGAGGTGCGCGCCTTGGCGAACCACGGGTCGTAGAAGGGCTTGGCGTCGAGCGAGACGAAACCGTAGTACGCCCGCCGCACCTTGCCGGCGGCGCACAGCAGGCCGAGGTCGGCGCCGCCGTAGGTGACCACCGTCAGGTCCTTCACATCCGACCGCGCGATGGCGCGGATCAGCGCCATCGGCTTGCGGCGCGATCCCCAGCCGCCGATGCCGATCGTCATGCCGTCGCTCAGGTCGGCGACGACGTCGTCGAGCGACGACGTCTTGTCAGTCTTCGAAACCATGGTTCTCTTTTCCTTCAGCCGTGCCGGTCTCGCCGGATCACTTGTCTCGCTTGCCGGCACCGTCGGCGACGAATGCATCGCGATGCTCATCGGCGACGCCGGCGAGATTGAGTTCGTAGGTGTAGCGCTGCTCGAGCAGGTAGCTGGTCTTCACGTCGACCGGGTCGATGCCGTTGATGGCGGCCTTGGCCGCCCGGATCACGCGGGTGTCCTTCGCGTCGATGAGGCGCGCCACCTCCAGGGCGGTCTCGAGGAGGTCTTCGCGCGGGACGGCCCGGTAGACCGAGCCGAAGTGGACGAGCTGCTCGGCGGTGACGTTCTGCGCGGTGTAGTACAGCGTGCGCATCATGTGCTGGGGGACCAGGCGGGCGAGGTGGGTCGCCGCGCCGAGGGCGCCGCGGTCCACTTCGGGGAGGCCGAAGACGGCGTCGTCGGAGGCGACGATCACGTCGGCGTTGCCGACGAGTCCGATGCCGCCGCCGACGCAGAAGCCGTTGACGGCCACGATGACCGGCACCTGGCAGTCGTAGACGGCCGAGAAGGCCGCCGCGCATCCGCGGTTGGCGCCGATGAGCGCGTCGAAGCCGCTGGTGTTCTGCATCTCCTTGATGTCGACGCCGGCGTTGAATCCGCGGCCCTCGGCCCGCAGGATGACGACGCTGGTCTCGGGGTCGTCGCCCGCGGCGAGGATCTCGTCGGCGAGCTGAAACCAGGCGGCGCTGGGTAGGGCGTTGACCGGCGGAAAGTCGACCGTGACGGTGACGATGCCGGATTCGACCCGGGCGGTGGTGATCGGCACACCGACTCCTTCGTGTCGTGGCGGGGACTGCTCCCGAAGCTCCCCAAGCAAATGCTTGGTTGTTTGATACGGTAGCACCATGACTGAAGCAGTGCACCCGGCGGTGGATCTCGGGCTGACCGGCGCAACGATCCTGATCACCGGCGGTGTCCGCGGTGTCGGCGCCGGAATCGCGCAGGTCCTGGCCGACCTCGGGGCCACACCGGTGGTGTGCGCCCGACGGCCCGGCGACGGCGACTTCGAGTTCCACTCGTGCGACGTCCGCGACAGCGACGCCGTCGCCGCGATGATCGCCGACATCGTCGCCGCACACGGCCGCCTCGACGGCGTCGTCAACAACGCGGGCGGCTCACCGTTCGCACTCGCCGCCGACGCCTCCGACAACTTCTCGAGGAAGATCATCGAACTCAACCTCCTCGCGCCGCTGATCGTGGCCCGCGCCGCGCACGCGGTCATGACGCGCCAGGACGGCGGCGGCAGCATCGTCAACGTCTCCAGCGTCAGCGGACATCGGCCGTCGCCCGGAACCGCCGCCTACGGCGCCGCGAAGGCCGGCCTGGACAACCTCACCGAATCCCTCGCCGTCGAATGGGCGCCCGCGGTCCGGGTGAACTCCGTGGTGTGCGGACCCGTCGAGACCGAACTGTCGCACCTGCACTACGGCGACGACGACGGCGTCGCGGCGGTCGGCGAGACCATCCCGATGGGCCGACTCGCCCGGCCCGCCGACATCGGCTCCGCCGTGGCCTATCTGCTCTCGCCGGTGGCCGGTTTCGTGACCGGATCGACGGTCACGGTGCACGGCGGCGGTGAACGCCCGGCCTTCCTGGCGGCCGCCAACGTCGACCACGGCGCCCCCGCACACCAGTCCTGACAGCAACACCGTCCTGACAGGCACACCAGTCCTGACAGCAACACCAGACCCGCCAGCACCGCGTCGCGAACGCGACCGTCGAGAGAATGGAATCACCAGTGAGCACCAAGACCAGTGAGGGTCGCGTCGTCATCGTGACCGGGGCCGGCCAGGGAATCGGCCGCGCCCACGCCCACGCCTTCGCCGCCGACGGCGCCAAGGTCGTCGTCAACGACTACGACGCCGCGGCCGCCACCGCGGTGGTCGACGAGATCGCCGCCGCCGGCGGCGAAGCCGTCGCCGCCACCGGGGACGTCGCGGACTGGGCCACCGGCGAGGCCATCGTCGCCACGGCGGTCGACTCGTTCGGCCGGCTCGACGCCCTGGTCAACAACGCCGGCTTCCTCCGCGACCGCATGCTCGTCTCGCTGAGCGAAGAGGAGTGGGACTCGGTGGTCCGCGTCCACCTCAAGGGGCATTTCGTGATGCTCCGGCACGCCGCCGCGTACTGGCGGGCCGAGTCGAAGGCCGGCCGCACACCCGCGGCCCGCATCGTCAACACCTCGTCGGGCGCAGGCATCTTCGGGTCCGTCGGGCAGGGCAACTACGCGGCCGCCAAGGCCGCGATCGCCGAGCTGACCATCCAGGCCGCCGCCGAACTCGGCGGCTACGGCATCACCGTGAACGGCATCGCCCCGGCGGCGCGCACCCAGATGACGCTCGGCGCCGGCGAGGCGATGGCCGAACAGATGGCCGCCCCCGCCGACGGGTCGTTCGACGCGATGGACCCGGCCAACATCTCCCCGCTGGTGGTGTGGCTCGCCTCCGAGGCCGCGAGCGACGTCACCGGCCGACTCTTCGAGGTCGAGGGCGGCACTGTCACGGTGCTCGACGGCTGGCAGCGGGCCGCCTCCCGCGACAAGGGCGCCCGCTGGGATGTGGCCGAACTGTCCGACGTGGTGCCCGCACTCCTCGCGGACTCACCGGCGCAGGTGAAGGCATATGGCGCTCGCTGACGCCGACCGGATCGCGGCGGCCCGCGCCTACGTCGACGCACTCGTCAGTCACGATGCGTCGGCGGTGCGCGTCACCTCCGACTGCACGCGCATCGAACTCGGGGTGACCACCGGCCGCAACGGCGACCACATCATCCGGAGCCTGGAGCGCGGACCGCAGTTCCGGCTGATCCACCACATCAGCGACTTCGCTGCGACCGTGATCGGGCACACCGTGCAGACCACGTACTACGTGCACGTTCACCCGAAACCCCTCGGGCTCGCCGCGCGCGTGGTGGAGTCGTTCGAAGTGGACGACGCCGGCGCCATCACGGCGATCGTCGCCCGCTTCTCGATGCCGCGTCGCAAGGCCTGAGCCCCATCCCGGCAGCACCCCGCCCCCGGCAGGGTCCCACCCGAAAGGAAGTCATCCCGTGACCGAGTCACCCGCAGCGCAGTCCCCGGCCGCCCTCTACGAGGTGCGCGGCGGCGTCGCCGTCATCACCCTCAACCGGCCCGATGCGATGAACGCCGTCAACGCGGCGCTCGCGACGGCCGTCGGTCGCCACCTCGAGCAGGCGGCCGACGACCCCGACGTGCGGGTGGTCGTCCTCACCGGATCGGGTCGTGCGTTCTGCGCCGGCGCCGACCTCAAGGAGATCGCTCAGGGGAAGTCCATCGCCGCCGACGACAATCCCGAATGGGGCTTCGCCGGGGTCGCTCAGCACTGGATCGACAAACCCGTCATCGCGGCGGTCAACGGCTTCGCGATGGGCGGGGGCACCGAACTGGCGCTGGCCTGCGACCTCGTGGTCGCCGCCGACACCGCCGTCTTCGGCCTGCCCGAGGTGAAGCGCGGTCTCATCGCCGCGGCCGGCGGTGTGATCCGGCTGCAACGCCAGCTCCCGATGAAGCGTGCACTCGAACTGGCGCTCACCGGTGACGGGATCGAGGCGTCGGTCGCCCGCGAATGGGGTCTGGTGAACCGGGTGGTCCCCGCCGACGAGGTCCTCGACGCGGCCCTGACGCTGGCGGATTCGATCGCGGCCAACGCCCCGCTGTCGGTGCAGTACAGCAAGCAGGCGATGTACCGGATGCAGTCCGGCGCATCGGACTGGAATCAGGCGTGGGGCGCCGAGGAGCCGTGGGCGGTCAACGGTGAACTCGGTATCAAGGTCTTCACGTCGAAGGACGCACTCGAGGGGCCGCGGGCGTTCGCCGAGAAGCGGGAACCGAACTGGCAGGGTCGGTAGCCGGACGCTCGGTGATTCTCCGGATGCTCGGTGATTCGCCGGACGCTCAGTGCTGCACCGGGCAGCCGGCGCGGCCGAAGGTGCCCAGGCTCTCGATCCGGTAGCCGCCGGGATACGACTTCACGCGCGCCATGTCCTGGGCGAGCTGGGGTCGGCGGCGCTTGGGGAGGTAGGCCACCAGCCGTCCGCGCAGCCGGAGGGCGGTCAGTGAGAGACGTCGGAACAGCGGGTGCGGTGCTCGGTAGCCGAAGGCGTCGAGCAGCGGGTCGTCCATCACGGCGCGGCTGAACGGATTGATCAGCGGCCGCACCGGCTTCGGATAGAAGGTGGCGAACAGGTCCAGCGTGGCGTCGCCGGTGCGGCGGACGCCCGGCGTCCCGCCGGACACGTAGTGCTCGGCCTCGTAGGAGTCCATCAGCTCGGCGAATTCGTCGTAGGTCTCGGGGATGTTCTTGATCGCCATGTGGCGACCCAGATCCCGGTAGTACAGCGTCGTCGCCCGGATCTCGTCGGCGGTCAGCCTCCGCCAGCCGTAGTCGTCGATCCACCGGACCGGGACCACGACGAAGGTCGCCAGGACGTAGAGCATGTCGTCGTTCGAGATGTCGTACATCTTGTGCATCTGGTTGATGCGCCGGATCGAGTCCTTGCCGCGACGGCTGTCGAATCCCTCGGTGAGCGGGATGTCGAGCAGGATCACCGTGTCGTCGTACCGGCGCTGGGCGCGTTCGCGGAACTCGCCGGTCTCGTCGAGGAGTTCACCGACGCTGGGGACCGCGTAGGTGCGGAACAGCGCGAAGCTCAGCGCCTGGTTGATGTCCCACGGGAACTCGTAGGTCGCCAGCGTCCGATAGATCTCGTGGTACGAGGTCTCCGGGTCCATTCCGGCGGTCAGCGAGGCGGTGTTCTTGACGCGGCTCTTGACCCGCGCAGGGATCGAGGTCGTGGGTGCCATGGGTGCTCCTTCACACAGACTAGCCTAACTGTAAGTCGAGTTACAGTTTTGTGCAAGGGGCGGAACCGCACGTGTGAAAAGCTGGACTCATGGTCAAAAAGTCGGTCCCCTCGCAGCAGGCGCGCCGCCGATTCCTCGACGCGGGCCTGGTGGTGCTCGGTGAACACGGGCACGCCGGACTCAAGCTGGCGCAGGTGTGCGCCGCGGCGGGGGCGACCACCGGCAGCTTCTATCACGCCTTCGGAAGCTGGGCCGACTTCACCACCGACCTCATCGCGTACTGGCGGCATGAGCGGAGCCGACGGCTGATCGACGACGCACTGGCGGTCGCCGAACCGACGGGGCGCATCGACGTGCTGGTCGACATCGGGCTCAGCCTCGACCGCGCGTCGGAGGCCGCGATCCGCGTGTGGTCGACGCACGACGACGAGGTCCGCAGGCACCTTGAGGAGGTCGACCGCGAACGCATCGACGTCATCGCCGACACGAGCGCGGCGATCATCGGCGACGAGACCGTGGCGCGGCAGTACGCGCAGGTCGCGCTGTATCTGCTGATCGGCTATCAGATGGGCACGGTGCCGTCGATCGACGCGCTCCGATTCGGGTTCACCTCGATGCTCGACCACGTGCTGGGCCCCGATCGGACCGGCCCCGATCGGACCGGCACCGATCGGACCGGCCCGGCCTGACGTCCCGGGGCCCGGCCCGACGTCCCGGTCTCCCGGTCAGGCGCTGGGGGCGCGGACGACCATCGGCACGCCCGGGAACAGTGCGGCCATCTCCGAGCGGGACTTGCGGAGCGCGGCGGTGCCGTAACCGCGCTTGCGGGACGACGGTCGGATCCAGATCCGGACGTCGACCTCGCCGCCGTGCAGTTCGCCGAAGACGATGCCGATCTTCTCCTCACCGTCGCTGGCGACGAGCCACACCGCGTCCTCGGAGTCGACGCGGTCGACGGCCTTGGCGATCTCCTCGCGGACGTCGCCGGCGGGGGCGCCCGAACCGTCGCCGGCGACGCCCTGTTCGGCGGTCCGCTCCGCGAACAGGTCCGAGTCGGCGTCGGCGGAGAAGGGGCGCAGTGTGAGGGAGTCGCCGGTGCTCGCGGGACGTTCGGCGAGGGTGAAGGTGATCGCCTCGTTGAGGTTGTCGAGCTCGGCCTGGTTCTTGCGGCGCTCGTCCTTCGTGAGCTGGTAGAACGACATGTTCAGGACGGCTTCGGCGCCGGTGCGCGGCTTGCCGAGGAGGTCGGCGATCGCGGTGACGGCGGCCTCGCGGTCGTCGGCCTCGACGATGGCGTCGAGCACCTCGTGCCGCCGCTCCAGTGCGGTGAGGAGGGCGTCGGTGATGTCTCGTCGGGCTGCGGCCTGGTCCAGATCAGTCATGACTCGATACTAGGTCCGGTTCGGCCGGTCCCGGGGGAGATTTCGATGATGTGGACGACGATTTCATCGGCGCGCGACACGATGTTCACGCGGCGGGATGAACGGCGGGCCCGATGTCCGGTGCCGTTGGCCCCCAAGGAATTTCGTGGGATCCTATCTAAAATCTAGAACACGTTCTAGTATTTTTACATGGCTTCAGACTCGATCGACGACCAGCTCCTGCGCAACCCCGTCCACCTCGGCGACCTGATGGTCGCGGCCCTGCGCCGCCACCACGCCACCCCGGTGCTCAAGCTCGGCGACACCGAGCTGACCGGCAGTGAGATGAGTCGGCAGATCAGCCGGTACGTCCAGGCGTTCGAGGCCGCCGGCGCCGGGACCGGCACCGCCGTCGGACTCCTGGCCCTCAACCGGCCCGAAGTTCTCTTCGTGATCGGCGCCGGCCAGACGCAGGGCTGGCGCCGCACCGCACTGCACCCGCTCGGCTCCCTCGACGACCACGCCTACGTGCTGTCCGACGCGGGCGTCTCGACCCTCGTCATCGACCCCGTCCCCATGTTCGTCGAGCGGGCCGTCGCACTGGTCGACCGCGTCGAGAGCCTCACCCAGGTGCTCACCCTCGGACCCGTGCCGCCGGAACTGGCCGAGGTCGGCACCGACGTCGTCGCCGCGGCCGCCGGATACGAGGCGACGCCGCTCACGGCCAAACCCCTCGACCCCGACCACGTCGTGTCGATCACCTACACCGGCGGAACCACCGGCAAACCCAAAGGCGTCATCGGCACATCGCGATGCATCTCCACGATGACCCAGATCCAGCTCGCCGAATGGGAGTGGCCCGAACGCCCCCGCTTCCTCATGTGCACACCGCTCTCGCACGCCGGCGCCGCATTCTTCGTGCCGACGCTCATCAAGGGCGGCACCATGCTGGTGCTCGGAAAGTTCGATCCCGCCGAGGTCCTCGAGACGATCGAGCGCGAACGGATCACGGCCACCATGCTCGTCCCGTCGATGCTGTACGCCCTCATGGACCACCCCGACTCGCGAACCCGCGACCTCTCGTCGCTGGAGACCGTCTACTACGGCGCCTCCCCGATGAACCCCGTGCGGCTGGCCGAGGCCATCGAACGGTTCGGGCCGATCTTCGCCCAGTACTACGGCCAGTCCGAGGCGCCGATGGTGATCAGCTACCTCCGCAAGGACGAGCACGACGCCGCCCGACTCGGCAGCTGCGGTCGCCCCTCGGCCTTCCTGCGGACCGCACTGCTCGACCCGGAGGGCAACCCCGTGCCGCAGGGGGAGCCGGGCGAGATCTGCGTGTCGGGTCCGCTGCTCGCCGGCGGCTACCTCGGGCTGCCCGAGCAGACCGCCGAGACCTTCGACGGACGGTGGCTGCACACCGGCGACGTCGCACGGGAGGACGAGGACGGCTTCTGGTTCATCGTCGACCGCACCAAGGACATGATCGTCTCGGGCGGCTTCAACGTCTTCCCCCGCGAGGTGGAGGACGTGGTCGCCGAACACCCGGCGGTCGCGCAGGTCGGCGTGATCGGCGTACCCGACGACAAGTGGGGGGAAGCGGTGACCGCCGTCGTGGTGCTCCGTCCCGACGCCGACGCCTCACCCGACGCGCAGGCGAGCGTCACCGCCGAGATCCAGGCGTCGGTCAAGGAGCGCAAGGGTGCGGTCCAGTCGCCCAAGCAGGTCGTCTTCGCCGACGAGCTGCCGCTGACGGCGCTCGGCAAACCCGACAAGAAGGCGTTGCGGGCGCGGTTCTGGGAGTCGACGGATCGAGCGGTGGGCTGAGCCGTGACCCCCGATGCAGGAGCAGACGGTGCAGGAGCAGACGGTGCAGGAGCGCCGCAGCTGACCGTCGTCGCCGACACGGGACTGTGCGACGGCTACGGCGAGTGCGTCAAGGCGGCACCCGACGTCTTCTCACTCGACGACGACGGCTTCGTGGTCGTCGACCGCCCCGACGTGACCGACGAGAACGAGGGGCGGGTGATCGCCGCGGTGAGCCGATGCCCCAAGTCGGCGCTCCGGCTGCTCGCGGACGGCGCGCCGGTCGACCTGCCCTGAACGCGAACGGTCGGGCTGCCGAGGCCGGGCTGCCGGGGTCAGGCGGCCGGGGTGCAGACGACGATCGGAATCACGCGGTCGGTCCACGCCGCGTAGGTGTCGAAGTCGTCGTAGAGCTCGACCAGCCGCGGCCACAGTTCGTCGCGCTCCTCCTGATCGGCGACGTGCGCGGTGTAGCGCCCTTCGTCGCCGCCGATCTGGATCCGGACGCGCGGTTCGGCGCGGACGTTGTGGTACCACGCCGGATTGCTGGGCAGGCCGCCCTGGGAGGCGACGAGGACCACGTCCTCGCCGTCGCGCAGATACAGCAGCGGGACGGTCCGATCCCGACCGGACTTGCGTCCCACCGTGGTCAACAGGCAGACGGGGGCCGGCTTGCGCAACGCCGAACCGACGCGCCACGAGCCGCCGAGACGGCCGCGAGTCCACCGGTACACGGCGGTGTTCGCGCGCGAACCGATCTTGATGATCTTCGCGACCACCGGTGAATCGAGTTGTCCCGGACGTGAATTCGGATCCACGACTGCTCCCGTCTGCCCGTGTGAGCGCTGCGCCCGCATCGGCGGGCGTCCGTGTCAGATGCGTTCGATGATGGTCGCCGTCGACAGCGCACCGCCGGCGCACATCGTCACCAGCGCCGTCGACGAGTCGCTGCGCTCCAACTCGTGCAGCGCGGTGGTCAGCAGTCGCGAGCCGGTGCTGCCGACGGGATGTCCGAGGGCGATGGCACCACCGTTCACGTTCACCTTGTCCATGTCGGCGTCGTGCACCTGGGCCCAGCTCAGGACCACCGATGCGAAGGCCTCGTTGATCTCGACCACGTCGATGTCGCCGAGGCTCATGCCCGACCGCTCGAGCACCCGCTCGGTGGCTTGCACGGGGCCGTCGAGGTGGTAGTACGGTTCGGCGCCGACCAGCGCCTGGCTGACGAACCGGGCGCGCGGGGTGAGGCCGAGGGCCTTGGCGCGGTCGGAGTCCATGATGAGGACCGCGGCGGCGCCGTCGGAGATCTGCGAGGAGTTGCCGGCGGTGTGGATGCCGCCGTCCATGACGGGTTTGAGGCCGCTCAGCGATTCGAGGGTGGTGTCGCGCAGCCCCTGATCGCGGTCGACCTCCAGCGTCTCACCGGTGAGCTCGCCCTCCTTGGTGCGCTCGGGGGCGGTCACGGTGAGGACCTCGCGGTCGAAGCGCCCCTCGTCCCAGGCGCGCTTGGCGTTGGTCTGCGACCGCAGGCCGAGGGCGTCGACGTCGGCGCGCGTGATGCCGCGACGCTCGGCGATCCGCTCGGCGGCGGTGAACTGGTCGGGCATGTCGATGCTCCACGACTCGGGGCGCCGCGGGCCGGCGTGTGTGCCGACGTTGGCGCCCAGCGGCACATGCGACATGCACTCCACGCCGCAGGCGACGCCGACGTCGATGGTGCCGGTGGCGATGAGTCCGGCGACCAGGTGGTTGGCCTGCTGGGCCGAGCCGCACTGGCAGTCGATGGTGGTGGCGCCGGTCTGCCATGGGAGTCCGGCGTGCAGCCAGGCGGTGCGGGTGACGTTGTTGCCCTGCTCGCCGACCTGCATCACGGCGCCGCCGACGACCTGCTCCACGAGTTCGGCGTCGATTCCGGCGCGTTCGATCACGCCCCGCTGGGCGGTGCCCAGGATCTCCGCCGCGTGCAGGCCCGAGAGCCAGCCGTTGCGCTTGCCGATCGGAGTCCGGACGGCCTCCACGATCACCGGTACACCCATGCCACTTCCCTTCGACGAACGAGTCTCCATCAAACTAGAACAAGTTCTTGTTCACGTCTATCCAGTGTGGCAGAGTGTGACGTACGCAAATTGTAACGGGTTCTCGTTCGGCGGGAACTTGTTCACCGTTGAGAATCGAGGTGATGACGTGACTCAGGCGCAGAGTGTCGACGCGTCCGGCACGTGTCCATTCATGCACCAGGAAGGCTGGGACTTCACAGACCCGGACCTTCTGCTCGAGGGGATTCCCGTCAAGGAGTTCGCCGAACTCCGCAAGACGGCCCCCGTCTGGTGGAACGCCCAAGCTCCCGGAAAGGGCGGCGGCTTCCACGACGGCGGCTACTGGGTGATCTCCCGCCACGAACACATCCGTGAGATCTCGAAGAACGCCGACGACTGGTCGGCGGCCGAGAACGGTGTGATCATGCGCTTCGAGGACGACATGACCGCCGAGCAGATCGACGTCACCAAGTCGCTGCTCATCAACCACGACCCGCCGGACCACACCCGTCTCCGCAAGGTCGTCTCGCGTGCCTTCACCCCGAAGGCCGTGCACGCCCTGGAGGAGAAGCTCGACGCCGCGGCCCGCCGCATCGTCTCGGAGGCCGCCGCCACCGGATCGGGAGACTTCGTCCACCAGGTCGCCGTCGACCTGCCGCTCGAAGCCATCGCCGACCTGCTCGGCGTCCCCGCCGAGGATCGGACCAAGCTCTTCAACTGGTCCAACTCGATGATGAACGCCGACGACCCGGAGTTCACCGAGGACCCGCAGGTCGCGTCGATGGAGATCCTCGGATACGGCTACAACATGGCCGAAGAACGCCGCAAGTGCCCCGCCGACGACATCATCACCACGCTCATCGAGGCGGACGTCGACGGACACGGGCTCACCGAGGCCGAATTCGGCTTCTTCTTCATCCTGCTGACCGTCGCGGGCAACGAGACCACCCGCAACGCGATCACCCACGGCATGAACGCCTTCCTGGAGCACCCCGATCAGTGGGAACTGTTCAAGAAGGAGCGTCCGGCCACCGCGGTCGACGAGATCGTCCGCTGGGCGACCCCGGTGAACTGCTTCCAGCGCACGGCCAAGAACGACACGCAGATCGGCGGCGTCGACATCAAGAAGGGCCAGCGCGTCGGCATGTTCTACGGGTCGGCGAACTTCGACGAGGACGTGTTCGAGAACCCGTTCGAGTTCGACATCATGCGCGACCCGAACCCGCACGTCGGATTCGGCGGCAACGGCACCCACTTCTGCATCGGCGCCAACCTGGCCCGCATGGAGATCAGCCTGATGTTCAACGCCCTCGCCGACCTCGTGCCCGACATCACCAAGCTCGAGGCGCCGCGTCGACTGCGCCACGGCTGGATCAACGGCATCAAGGAACTCCAGGTGAACTACGGGAGCAAGGCGTGAGCGAGTCCCCGGCGTACCTGAACATCGATCGGGAGAACCACCCGGCCGTCTTGGCCGGGCGTCGATCCCGGGAAGCGGTCGAGGCGCGTGACAAGCAGGCGTGGCTCGACAACTTCGCGGCCGACGGATCCGTCGAGGATCCCGTCGGACCGTCGATGTTCGACGAAGAGGGCAAGGGTCACCGGGGCGCCGACGAACTGTCGGAGTTCTGGGACAAGACCATCGCGAACACCGAGAAGATCGACTTCCAGTTCGGCAAGGAGATCATCTGCGGTGACGAGGTGGCCTACATCGGCACGATCGTCACCCACATCGGCGGCCACATCAGCGAAGCCGAGGGCGTCTTCACCTACCGGGCCGACGCCGCCGGCGACCTCGCCGCACTCCGCGCGTTCTGGGAGGTCGAAGCGACGATGAAGTCGCTGCGCAAGGCCTGACCGGCAGGCATTGAGCCCGCGCATCACGCAACACGACAGCGCCGAAGAGACTCGTTCTCTTCGGCGCTGTCGTGTTGTCGCGGTCCCCGGCGATCACACGGCTAGCATGCGATCATGCGACGATTCCTCCTGCTCTCGGCCGGAGCGGCAGCCTGTGCCGCGGTACTCGTCGGCTGCGGCGCGGAATCGAGTCGGTCGGCGACACCCGCGACGCCCTCCGTCTCCTCCGGAGACGGCCCCGAATCGTCTGCTGCGCCGTCTTCTGCTGCGCCTTCTTCGTCGGTGCCATCGCCTGTGTCGTCAACGCAGTCGCCGACCAACCCGCCGGCGACCTCGATGCGTGCCGGGCCGCCCGCCGCTCGCGTCGCACCCGGCGAGCCGGTCAGCGGCGACGGCTACCTGCGTCCCGGAACGGCCGCCGAGTTCCAGTTCTCGGCGGGGTCGGGCAAGTGGCAGTGTGTGATCCGTGCTGCCGAAGCGGGCTGCACCGGAGAGGTGCCGGCCGGCGCCGATAGTGCGCTGCTGCCGCAGAAGCCGGACAGTGTCCGCGTTACCGCGGAAGGCATCGCGAGTTTCGAACCTGGCGGTGCCGCCGCATTCGGGTCACGTGATGCACAGAAACGACCGACCGCAGGCAAGGATCTGCCTGCCGGCCGGTCGATTCGCAACGGTCAGTTCATCTGTGCAGCAGTCCCCGCCGACGGGATCCAGTGCGAGACCATCTCGGGCGCGGACGGCTTCCTCATGTACCCGATGCGGTCGTGGCTCTGGTAGTAGCCCGCATCAGAGCTTGTCGGCCCCGGTCAGGTGTCGGACCCGGTCAGGTGTCGGCCCCGGTCACGGCTTGTCGACGCCCAGCAGCCACATCGAGAAGTACTGCGAGCCGCCGCCGTAGGCGTGCCCGAAGGCCTTCCGGACGTCGGGCACCTGGTGATCGCCGCCCTTGCCCATCACCTGGATCGCGGCCTCGGCACAGCGGATCATCCCGGAGGCGCCGATCGGATTGGACGACAGCACCCCGCCCGACGCGTTCACCGGCAGCTTGCCGCCGATCTCCGTCTCCCCGGCCTCGGTGAGCTTCCAGCCCTCGTACTCCGGTGTGAAACCGAGATTCTCCAGCCACATCGGCTCGAACCACGAGAACGGAACATAGATCTCCGCGGTGTCGACCTCCTCGAGCGGGTTCGTGATCCCGGCGTCGCGCCACAGCGCCGCCGACGCGTCCCGGCCGGCCTGCGGACTGACCACATTGCGATGCGAATACGACAACGGCTCGGTGCGCATCGCCGTCGCCTGCACCCAGGCGACCGACCGGCCCTCGGCGACCGCGTCGTCCGCGGTCCCCTCGTCGCCGAGCACCACCGCGCACGCGCCGTCGGACGACGGGCACGTCTCATCGAAGCGAATCGGATCCCACAGCATCTGCGAGGCCATCACGCTCTCGACGGTGATGTCGGGCTGATGCAGGTGGGCGAGTGGATTCTTGGCGCCGTTTCGGCGGTCCTTGGCCGCGACCATCGCGCCGATGTGCGCCGGTGCGCCCGAATTGTTGATGTACGCGCGCACATGCGGAGCGAAGAAGCCGCCGGCACCGGCACCGACCGGCATCGTGAACGGAACCGGAATCGACAGCGCCCACATGGCGTTCGACTCCGACTGCTTCTCCCACGACACCGCCAACACGCGACCGTGGACGCCGCTGCTCACCATCGAGCTGCCGACGATCGCCGTCGAGGCACCCACCGACCCGGCGGTGTGGACACGCAGCAGCGGTTTGCCGACGGCGCCGATCGCCTCCGCCATCGCCAACTCCGGCATCATCGACCCCTCGAACATGTCGGGGGCCTTACCGATGACGACGGCGTCGATGTCGGCCATCGCCAGCCCGGAATCCGCCAACGCGCGGTCGATGGCTTCGCGGACCATGCCCGCCATCGTCACGTCACCCCGTTTGGCGACGTACTTCGTCTGCCCCGTCCCGAGGACGGCGACGCGATTGCGGCTCATCAGTTCTCTCCTCCTGCGAGTGCGACGACCATGTTCTGCTGCAGCAGCGGGCCGGCGGTGGCGTGCGCGACGGCCGTCTCGGCGCGACCGGCGAGAATCTCGTGCGCCGCATATCCGATCCGCTGCAGACCCGCGGTGAACAGGGCGTTGGCCGCGAGAGCCCCGCCGGACGGATTGATGCGCGTGCGCTCGCCGAGACCGATCTCCCGCGCGACGATCAGTTCCTGATGCGTGTACGGGGCATGGATCTCGGCGACGTCGACATCCCGCGAGCGGTCCCCGAACGCGGTCGCCGCAGCCGTCGCCGTCGACTCCGAGCGGGTGAGGTCGCGGGCGCCGAAGTTCGGCGTCTCGATCCGGTGGTCCCAGCCGGTGATCCACGCGGGGTTCTCGACGAGTTCGCGAGCACGGTCCTCGGAAGCCAGGATCACCGCAGCCCCCGCGTCGGCGTACGGCGCGATGTCGTGGGCCCGCAGCGGATCCGCGACGTAGTCGGCCGCCAGCAGCTCATCGACCCCGACGCCGGAGCTCCGAGCGGCGACCGCCGCCATGTCGGCCTCGGTCCACGCGCCCGAATCCAGACCGGCACGCGCCTGCAGGCCGGCGAGCGACCGGGCGTCGGGCCACAGGGGAGCGACGTTGTAGGTGTCGGTCTGCATCGCCTGGACACGATCGGAGTCGCCCGCCGAGGCCTTGCCGAAGCCATAGGCCAGTGCCACGTCGACCTCGCCGGTCGCGATCTTGATCCACGCCTCGTACAGCGCCCACGCGCCGTCCATCTCGACATGCGACTCGTTGATCGGCGGCACGGCGCCGATCGCGTCGATCGCGGAGATGAACGAGAACGCACGGCCCGCCAGATAGTCCGACGAGCCGCTGCACCAGAAGTCGATGTCGGTGCGGTCGATGCCCAGATCGGTGTAGAGCCGCTGGAAACAGGGGACCAGCATCTCCACACCGTTGGTGGTGCCCGACGTCTCGGGGACGTTGGCGCTGTGCGTGAAACCCACGACGGCGATGCGTGGGAGGGATGACGTACTCATGTGCGGTGAAAATCCTTCCGAGGGCGGAGGCCCGAGGCGTCAGAGGTGGTTCCGGTACGACTCGAAGTCGGCATCGGGTTCGCCGTTCGGGGCGAAATGGCTGACGTTGCGCATCGTGTGATCCCACTCGGACTCCGGCCGCCACACGGCCTTCACCCGCATGCCCATGCGGACCTCCTCGGCGGGCACGTCGAGGATCAGGTGCAGGAACGGGATGTCCGCGCCGTCGAGCAGGATGTAGGCGGCCACATACGGCGGTTTGATCTGCTGGCCCAGGAACGGCACGTTGACGATGCAGAACGTGGTGACCGTGCCCGTGTGGGCGAGTTCCACGCGCTCGACGGTCGGGCTGCCGTCCGACGGACTCACATAGCGCGGCGGGAAGTACACCTCACCGGTCTGGACGCGGCCGCCGATGAACTTCCCGGCCTTGAGCCCCTCCAGGTACCAGGTCTCCGACTCGGTGGCCGAATGCATGATCGTCGTCGTGATCGGCGTCTCGGTGATGACGTTCCCGGCGTCGTCGACCGTCATCTCGCCCTCGGGTGCGGGGGCGGCCGACGGCGTGTCGCCGAGGCTGAAGTGCGCGATGTCGGTGATGACGCCGGTGCGCACGGTGTTCCACACCGCGTGCACGCGCGCGCCGACCGACATCTCGTCGGGACTCGCGGCGTCGACGGCGTGCAGCAGGGACGTGTCCGCGCCGTCGAGCCGGATGAGCGCGTAGGCGAACGGCCGCTGGAGCGGTTGCCCGTCGAGCGGTGTCGGCTGCCACGACCAGCTGGTCACGGTGCCCACCGTCGCGACCTCGACGATCTCGGTGGTGGGAGCGCCGCCGGCGGGATCGAACTCCGCGGGCGGCGTCGTCACGCGACCGTCCGATCCGCGACTGCCGACGATGCGGCCGTCGCGGAGGGCCAGCGCGAATTGGGAGAGGACGGGGCCCAGCGATCTCGTGTACGCGAATGTGTTGGTCAGCGGCGCCGACAGGATTCGTGACTCGGGTGCGGGCACCTGCACTTCGGGGACCGGATGAGTTGCACTAGTGGACACGCATCAAATAGAACATGTTCTAGTTACCCTTGGCAAGGGAACCACGAAAGGTGTCGGAATGAAACTGGGTCTGCAACTGGGCTATTGGAGCGCGCAACCGCCCTCCGGCGTCCCCGAACTCCTGCGAGCGGCCGAAGAGTCGGGCTTCGACTCGGCGTTCACCGCCGAATCATGGGGCTCGGACACCTACACCCCCCTCGCCTGGTGGGGAGCATCGACCACCACCCTGCGTCTCGGCACCGCGGTCTCGCAGCTCTCGGCGCGACCGCCGACGACCCTCGCGATGGCCGCCCTCACCCTCGACCACCTCTCCGGCGGACGCCACATCATCGGCCTCGGCGTCTCGGGACCGCAGGTCGTCGAGGGCTGGTACGGGCAGAGCTTCGCCCGGCCGCTGGCCCGCACCCGCGAATACGTCCGCATCGTCCGCGACGTCCTCGCCCGCGACGGCGCCGTCCACAGCGACGGCCCCCACTACCGACTGCCGCTCACCGCCGCCGACGGCGGCACCGGACTCGGCAAGGCCCTCAAACCGATCACCCACCCGCTGCGCGCCGACATCCCCGTCTGGCTCGGCGCCGAGGGCCCCAAGAACGTCGCCCAGACCGCCGAGATCGCCGACGGCTGGCTCGCGATCTTCTACACCCCGCGACTGGCCGGCATGTACGACGAATGGCTCGACGAGGGGTTCGCCCGCGACGGTGCGCGGCGCACGCGCGACGACTTCGAGATCGCGGCGACCGTCCAGTGCGTCATCACCGACGACGTGCCCGCCGCCATCGACCGATACCGGCCGTCGACCGCCCTGTACGTCGGCGGAATGGGCGCACAGGAGAAGAACTTCCACGCCGACCTGTACCGCCGCATGGGATACGGCGAAGCAGTCGACGACATCGGCCGCCTGTTCCGCGCCGGCCGGCGGGAGGAGGCCGTCGCCGCGGTCCCCGACGAGATGGTCCGCGAGACCATGCTGGCCGGCACCGCCGACGACGTTCGTGACCAGATCCGCCAGTGGGAGACCGCGGGCGTCACGACGCTCATGGTCACGGCGCGTGACGTCGACACCGTCCGACAGCTGGGCGACCTCGTCTGACGCCGGCGACCCGCCCGTCACCTGCGACCCCGCCCGTCACCTGCGGCGCCGACGATGGTCCCCGCGCGCGATCAGCTGCGCGAGGAGCGGCTCGACGACCTCCCACCGGTAGACCACCTGCGCGAAGGTGAGGCGCACGGGCGCGTAGCCGACCAGGCGGGCGCGCAGATCGCGGAGCCGGTCCGACTCGAAGGTCTCCGGATCGGAGTGATAGGCGTAGCCGTCGACCTCGACGATGAGGGCGTCGCCGATCAGGAGGTCCACCCGGCCGACGCCGTCGATGTACGCCTGCGGTCGGACCCGGAGGCGTGGACGTCGGGAGGTGAGGCGTACCCGCACCATCGTCTCGGTCCCCGATTCGGCACGACCGTCGCACCGCCCCAACGCGTCGACGATCCGGCGCGGAGCGTCCGAGAACAGGTCCGCCAGCTCGGCGGGAGTCACCAGGCGCAGGTGCAGCACCGAGTCGCAGACGACGATGAAGTCCTCGGTCGGCAGGCAGACCGCCGCGTGGCGCAACGCGGTCGGAATCCCGTCGACGGCACCGTCCTCGGCGGGCTGCCGGCCGAGGCACCGGCACCAGTCGCGGCGGGTGCGGCTGCGGGCGTCGTTGCCGCGGATGTGCAGGCGACGGCTCGGCGGCACCCAGACCCCGTGGGCGTCCAACGCCGATGCGCAGCTCACCACGCCGCCGGCGGCGACGGCCCGTACCACGCGGGGATCGGCGGCCCGCGTCGCGTACCACCCGTGCCGCAGCCGGATCAGACGTCCGTCGCGGATCGCCTCGTCGATCTCCCGGCGCGATGCCTGTTCGCGCAGCTGCCCCCAGCGATAGACCCCCGTGTCCATGCGGCCATGATGGCCGGATCGGCGTCGGGTCGGGTGAGTTCGCGCCGGCGTCGACGCATCTGTGGATAACGCTGCGAGCATTACCAACGCGTATATGAGTTCAATCGCGCCATAGGTGCTCTCACCGGCGTATACGCGTTGGTAATGCGCGCTGTCACTCGCCGGTGAAGGCCGGCTTCTCCTTGTTCGCGAAGGCGCGCGGACCGATCTTGGCGTCCTTGGACTGGAAGACGGCGGCGCCGAGCTCGGCGTCGATCCTGAACGCCTCCTCCTCGTGCATGCCCTCGCTGTCGCGGATGGTCTTGAGGATCGCCTGGACCGCGAGCGGGCCGTTGGCCGCGATCTTCTCGGCGATCTCGAGTGCGGCGTCGAGCGCCGTGCCGTCGGGGACCACGTGGCCGATGAGCCCGTACTCCTTGGCCTCGGGCGCGGTCACGTGTCTGCCGGTCAGCAGGATGTCGGCGGCGATCGTGTACGGGATCTGCCGGACGAGGCGGACGGCGCTGCCGCCCAGCGGGAACAGGCCCCAGCGGGCCTCGGAGACACCGAACTTGGCGCTCTCACCCGCCACGCGGATGTCGGTGCCCTGCAGGATCTCGGTGCCGCCCGCGATCGCCGGGCCCTCGACCGCCGCGATGAGCGGCTTCGTCAGCCGGCGGCCCTTGAGCAGTGCGGGGAGACGAGTGAGGTCCCAGCCGCCCTTGGCGAAGGAGTCGCCGGGGGCCGAGGAGTTCATCGCCTTGAGGTCGGCGCCAGCGCAGAAGTAGCCGCCCGCCCCGGTGAGGATCGCCACGCGGATGTCGGGGTCGGAGTCGACCCGATCCCACGCCTCCTCCATGATCCGCATCATCGGCCCCGACAGGGCGTTTCGCGCCTCGGGGCGGTTCATCGTCACGATCAGCACATGGCCGCGCTTCTCGACCAGGCATTCGGGCGCAGCAGAATCCGGCGCAGAAGTATCGGGTGCAGGGGTATCAGACACGGGGCTATCGGACACGCGGGGTCTCCTCATTCGCGAAGTTCTTGCCGGGAACAGTAACACGTTCTAGTTTTAGGGTATGGCCTTCACAATCGGCGACCTCTTCGAGCATGCCGTCGACCTCATGCCCGACCGCGTGGCACTCGAGTCCGGAGACCGTTCCCGCACCTACGCGCAGCTGGAGGCGCGAGCCAACGCGCTGGCGCACGCTCTCGGTGAGCTCGGTGTGCGGCCGGGCGACGGAGTGGGTCTGTACAGCAGGAACACGATCGAGTCCGTCGAGGCGATGCTCGCGATCTTCAAGGCTCGCGCGGTGATGGTGAACATCAACTACCGGTACGTGGAAGCCGAACTGGAGCACATCGTCACCGACTCCGGGATGCGCGTGCTCATCCACGAGGCGCAGTACACGCCGCGTGTGCTGAACGTGTTCTCGAAATCGCCGGCGGCCGTGACGCACCGGATCGTCGTCGACGACGAGAGCGGGGCGAGCGCGGGCGACGCGACGTCGACCGTCGGCGTCACCGGATTCGAGGACGCGATCGCCGCGGCGTCGCCGGACCGCGACTTCGAGGAGCGCACCGACGACGACCTGTACCTGCTCTACACCGGCGGCACCACTGGGAAGCCGAAGGGCGTCGTGTGGCGGCAGGAGGACGTCTGGCGCGTCCTCGGCGGCGGCATCGACTGGTACACGGGCCGGCCGATCGACGACGAGTGGGAGCATGCGCGCGTCGGCGCGGAGGCCGGACAGCTCGTCCGCTTCGCCATCCCGCCGTTCATCCACGGCGGCAGCCAGTGGGCGGTGTTCCAGTCGCTGTTCGCCGGCGGCAAGGCCGTCGTCTACCCGGAGTTCGATCCGTGTGAGGTGTGGCGCGCCGTGGAACGTCACGGCGTGAACGTCGTGTTCATCACCGGCGACGCGATGGGCCGGCCGATGATCGACGAGTTGGAGGCCGGCGACTACGACACGTCGACCGTGGTGTCGGTGGCGTCGTCGGCCGCCCTGTTCTCGCCCGCCGTGAAGGATCGCTACCTCGACTGCCTGCCCGATGCGGTGATCGTCGACGCCATCGGGTCGTCGGAGACCGGATTCGGCGGGATGGGGATGGCCGTCAAGGGACGCAGTCGGATGGGGGCGCCGACGGTGAAGGCCGACCCCGACACGCATGTGCTCGACGACGACGGCCGTCCGGTGGAGCCGGGGTCGCCGGTGATCGGTCGGCTCGCGCGGTCGGGACACATCCCCCTGCGCTACCACAACGATCCGGTCAAGAGCGCCGAGACGTTCGTGACCTACCACGGCGTGCGCTATTCGATGCCCGGAGATCAGGCGCGGGTGGAGGCCGACGGCACCATCACGATGCTCGGCCGGGGGTCGGTGTCGATCAACACCGGTGGCGAGAAGGTCTATCCCGAGGAGGTCGAGGCGGCGCTCAAAGGTCATCCCGACGTGACCGACGCGGTGGTGGTCGGTGTGCCCGACGACCGCTTCGGCCAGCGGGTGGCCGCAGTGATCGCGACCCGCGCCGGCCGGCGGCCGACGATCGACGATCTCGGCGCCGTGGTGCGCCGCGAACTCGCCGGTTACAAGGTGCCGCGCAGTGTGTGGTTCGTCGACGAGATGCGGCGGTCGCCCGCGGGCAAGCCCGACTACCGCTGGGCCGCCGAGATCACGGCCGCGTCGAGTCCCCATTCGACGACCTGACCCGACAGCACTCCCGAGACGACAGCACTCCCGAGACGACAGCGATCCCGAGGCGACAGCCTGCAGTACACGAACCCCGGACGATCCGGGGAGGACAGGACGAGGACATCCATGAAGACAGCACTGTGCGACAAGTTCGGGATCGAGTACCCGATCTTCGGTTTCACACCGAGTGAGGAGGTGGCGGCCGCGATCAGCCGCGCGGGCGGACTGGGCGTCCTGGGCTGCGTCCGATTCAACGAGCCCGACGAGCTCGACGGCGTCCTGGAGTGGATGCACGAGAACACCGACGGCAAACCCTTCGGCGTCGACGTCGTGATGCCGGCCAAGATCCCCACCGAGGGGTCCAAGACCGATCTGGACACGATGATTCCGCCGGAGCATCGCGCCTTCGTGGAACGCACGCTCGACGACCTCGGGGTGCCGCCGCTGCCCGACGGCGGCGACCGCGTCAACACCGGTGTCCTCGGCTGGCTGCACTCGGTGGCGCGTTCGCATGTCGACATCGCGATGGAGCACACCCGCAAGTACGGGCAGATCAAGTTGATCGCCAATGCGCTGGGGTCGCCGCCCGAGGACGTCATCGGCATCGCGCACGACAACGGTGTCGCGGTCGCGGCGCTGGCGGGGGCGAAGGAGCACGCCCTGCACCACATCGAGTCGGGCGTCGACATCGTCATCGCCCAGGGATACGAGGGCGGCGGACACACGGGCGAGGTCACGTCGATGGTGCTGTGGCCCGAACTGGTCGACGCCGTCGGCGAGGCGCCGGTGCTCGCCGCGGGCGGTGTGGGCGACGGCCGGCAGATCGCCGCCGCCGTGGCGCTCGGCGCCCAGGGCGTGTGGATGGGCACCTACTGGCTCACTGCGGCCGAGTACAACCTCGGCGCGCACCGGGAGGGGGAGCCGTCGACGGTGCAGCAGGCACTGCTGTCGGCGACCTCGCGCGACACGGTCCGGCGGCGGATCTACTCGGGTAAGCCGGCACGGCTGCTCAAGACGGCGTGGACCGACGCGTGGGACGCCGCCGACGCGCCCGACCCGCTGCCGATGCCGCTGCAGAACCTGCTGGTCGGGGAGGCGCACGCGCGGATCTCGGCGTCCGACGACCCGCGGGTCGTCGCGATGCCCGCCGGGCAGATCGTCGGACGCTGCAATTCGATCACCCCGGTCCAAGAGCTGGTCGACGGGCTGGTCGCGGACTACCGGGCGGCGGTCGAACGGATGAACGCCACCCTGCGGTGAGTCGCCGCGGCGACCTGGACCCCGCCCCTACCGCGGCGAGGTCCAGGTCGGTGCGCCGAGGGATGCGCTGAGCGCCGCCCGCGCGGTCTTGAACGTGGCGGTCTGCGGCAGGGCGTCGACCACCCACACCCGGGTGGGACGCTGTTTGACGCCGAGATCGGGCTGGGCGTCGAGGAAGGCCTCGAACGCCGCACGGTCCAGCCCCGACACCGCCGGTTCAGAGACCGCCGGTTCAGAGACTGCGGGATCAGAGACCGCCGGTTCAGAGACGACGAGGGCCGCGCCGACCTCGTCGCCGATGTCGACGGGGACGCCGAACACCGCGACCTCGTCGATCGCGGGGTGCCGGAGCAGGATCTGCTCGATCGGCCGGGTGCCGAGGTTCTCACCGTCCACGCGCAGCCAGTCGCCGGTGCGGCCGGCGAAATACAGGTAGCCCTCGTCATCGACCCACCCGAGGTCGCCGGTCCGGTACACGCCGCCCCGCATGCGTTCGGCGGTCGCCGCGTCGTCGCCGTAATAGCCGTCGAAGAGACCGGGCCCCGAGGTGTTGACGATCTCGCCGACGGTGCCCGGCGGGACGGGCTCGAGCGTGTCGGGATCGACGACGGCCACCGGATCGCGGAGCGGCCCCAGGGCTGCGTCGGGAGTGTCGGGGGTGCGGGTGACCGAGACGCCCGCCTCGGTGGAGCCGTAACCGTCGACGACGCGGGCACCGAACCGACGGAGGAACTCCGCGCGGTCGGCGGCCGAGGCCTCGTTGCCGTACATGATCCGCAGACCCAGCTCGGCGTCGTCGGGACGCTCGGGGGTCGCGAGGATGTAGTGCAGGGGTTTGCCGACGTAGTTGGCATAGGTGACGCCGTAGCGCCGCACATCGTCGCCGAATCCGCTCGCGGAGAACTTCTCGCGGAGCACGAAGGACGCCCCGGCCGCGGCCGCCACCGACCACCCCGCGATGAGCGCGTTGGAATGGAACATCGGCATGGAGATGTGGGCGACGTCGTCGGCGCCGAGCCCGAACCGGTCGGCGAGCATCACTCCCGGGGCCGCGAACTTCCGCTGACTGCACTGCACGGCCTTCGGGTCGCCGGTGGTTCCCGAGGTGAAGATCAGCATCAGCAGATCGTCGGGCGCCACGGCGTCCGCGCGGGCGTCGACGGCCGCCTCGCGATCGATCATCGCCGCCCATTCGGGGCCGTCGACGTCGACGACCGGGACGGGCGAGCCCGCCAGCGCATCGCCGGCAGCCCTCGAGGCGAGCACCAACTGGCAGTCCGAGCGGCGGACGTCGGCGAGCAGTGCGTCGCCGCGCCGAGTGTCGTTGAGACCGACGAGGACGAAGCCGCCCAGTGCCGCCGCGCAGAACAGGAAGCTGAACTCGGGCACGTTGGGCAGCAGCACCCCGACGTGCGGCGGGCGGTCCGGGTCGAGTCGGTCGCGCAGTGCCGCGGACCGTCGGCGGGCCTCGGCGATGTGGTCGCGCCAGGAGACGAACCGGTCGCCGAAGTGCAGTCCGCGGTCGGTCACGTCGGCCAGCGGCGCCAGCAGTTCGGCGACGGTGCGGGCGTCGGTGACGGCGGGCGCGGGGCTCACGGGGGCACGCGAGGTCACCGGATCACACGCCGTGGAGGCCGACGCCGAGTTCGTCGAGCACCGCGGGCGCGCTGCCCAGGGTGAACTCGTTCTGCTTGGCGCGCAGGAAGTAGCGGTGGACCGGGTGGCTGGTGTCGAGGCCGACGCCGCCGTGCACGTGCACCGTCGTGTGCCCGACCCGGTGGCCGGCTTCGGCGGCCCAGAACTTCGCCACCTGGACGGCGGCGTGCCGCTCGTCGGCGTCGGCGGGGGAGTGACCCGACAGCAGCCACGCCGCCTGGGTGACGGTGAGGGCGAGCGCCTGGGCGTCGATGTATCCGTCGGCGAGACGCTGGGCGACGGCCTGGAACGAGCCGATCGGCCGCGAGAACTGTTCGC
This sequence comes from Gordonia shandongensis DSM 45094, assembly GCF_000423025.1. Taxonomy (GTDB): domain Bacteria; phylum Actinomycetota; class Actinomycetes; order Mycobacteriales; family Mycobacteriaceae; genus Gordonia; species Gordonia shandongensis. The sequence continues at coordinate 324,434 of NZ_AUHE01000001.1, read as the reverse complement.
GTTCGCGCGCGTACTGCGCGGTAGCCGCGAGCGCGGCGTCGACCACACCCGACTGTTCGGCGGCCACCCCGAGCCGCAGCAGGTCGAGGGCCTCGGCGACGGTCGCGGCGCCGCCGCCCAGGATCTCGTCGGCGCCGACGTCGACGGCCGAGAACTCGACGGTGTGGATGGGGGTCAGGCCGGTCGCGGGGGTCTCGGTGATCTCGACGCCGGCGCGGTCGGCGGGGACGGCGACCACGACGACCCCGTCGGGGCCGGCGGCGACGGTCAGCAGCACGTCGGCGGCCGCGGCGTAGGGGACGTTCACCTTCGTGCCGTCGAGCCGGAAGGCGTCGGCCGCATCGGTGGCCGGGGCGGTGGTCGACAGGGCGGTGGCGGGATCGGCCGGATCGTAGCGCCCGTCCTCTTCGACGGCGGCGGTGAGCACGGTCGATCCGGCGACCGCGCCGGCGAGGAGTCGGTCGCGCAGGGCCGCGGTGGCGTGAGCGGCCAGCAGCGGCACACCGGCGACGGCGTGCGGACCGTACGGGATGCGGGCCAGCGCGCGGCCGAACTCGGCGGCGACGGCGGTGGTCTCGATGGTCGTCAGGTCGGCGCCGTCCACGGATTCCGGCGCCGCCAGTCCGAGGAGTCCGGCGGCCGCGGCCTCCGACCACAGGGTGTCGTCGATCGGCGCCCGCTCGGTCTCCAGGGCGGCGACGCGGTCGGCGGGGGAGATGCGCGCGGTGATGTCGGCGGTGAGGCCCGCGAGATCGGTCGCCGCTTCGGTGGGGGTGAAATCCATGTCGTGATGTCCTTATTTCCGTGCCGCTGAATCTCTGGGCCGCTGTGGTTCTGTGCTGCTGTGGCTCTGGGGCCGTTCAGCGGCGGGCGGGTGGCAGCTTCAGCGCCAGCATGCCGATGATGTCGCGTTGGATCTCGTTGGTGCCGCCGCCGAAGGTCAGGATCAGCGAGGTGCGGGCGAACCGCTCCACGCGGCCGGCGAGGTGGGCTCCGGGGCTGTTCTGACGGAGCGTGGCTGCGGGGCCGACGACCTCCATGAGCAGGCGGTACGCCTCGGTCGCGAACTCGGTGCCGAAGACCTTGGTCGCCGATGCGTCGGCGGGCGACGGGGATCCGCCCGAGGCCGCGATGGATGCGATCTTCCAGTTCACGAGCTTGAGGAATTCGACTTTGGCGTGCACGCGGGCGAGGTTGGCGCGGACCCACGGCTCGTCGATCGGGCGTCGTCCCCCGACCCGCGTCTCGGCGAATTCGACGGTCTCGCGCAGTGCGGTCTGGATGGGGGCCGCGCTGCACAGGGCGACGCGTTCGTGGTTGAGCTGGTTGGTGACCAGCCCCCAGCCGCTGCCCTCCTCGCCGACCCGGTTCGCGACCGGTACGCGCACGTCCTGGTAGTAGGTGGCGCTGGTGTCGACGCCCGACATGGTGTGCACGGGCGTGTACGAGAAGCCGTCGGCGGTGGTCGGGACGATGAGCATCGAGATGCTCTGGTGTTTCTTGGCCTCGGGGTCGAGGTCGGTTCGGCAGGCGAGCCAGACGTAGTCGGCGTAGGGGATCAGCGAGGTCCACATCTTCTGCCCGTTGACGACGTACTCGTCGCCCTCGCGGACGGCGGAGGTCCGCAGCGATGCGAGGTCGGTGCCGGCGCCGGGCTCGGAGTAGCCGATGGAGAAGTGCAGGTCGCCGGCGGCGATCCGCGGCAGGAAGAAGTTCTTCTGCTCGTCGGACCCATAGTGCATGATCGTCGGCGCCACCGAGTTGATGGTGAGGAACGGGACCGGAGCTCCGGCGATCGCAGCCTCGTCGGTGAAGATCAACTGGTCCATCATCGATCGGTCGGCGCCGCCGTATTCGGTCGGCCAGCCGAGGGCCAGCCATCCGTCGCGTCCCATCTGGCGGACCACGTCCCGGTAGGCGTCGCCCTCGCCGAGTTCGCCGTCTCCGCCGGTCAGGGCCGCACGACGTTCGGGTGTCATGAGTGCGGTGAAGTAGTCGCGCAACTCGCGACGGAGTGCCTCCTGCGCATCGGTGTAGGCGATCTGCATCTGTTCTCCTCGGCCCTGTGCTTCCCTAGTATTGAAACACGTTCTAACGTGTAGGCGATGGACCCGTCAATCTGTCCGGGCCCCGAGCGGAGGAGGAACTCATGCGCATCTCATGCGATTACGATCTGTGCGAGTCGAATGCCGTCTGCGTCGGCATGGCGCCCGATGTCTTCGAACTCGACGACGACGATAACCTGCTGATTCTGCAGGACGATGTCGACGAGGCGCGTCGCGAGGAGATGCGGCAGGTCGTCGCGAGCTGTCCGCGGTCGGCGTTGTCGATCGTCGACGAGTGAGCACGAGTTCTTCCCGATCGCTATCGCGGTCGGGAAGAACTATGTTAGAACAAGTTCTACTTATTGACGGAAGGGAAGACACGTGGGTCAGTCGCTGGACGGACGGGTAGCCGTCGTCACCGGTGCGGGAGCAGGTCTGGGCAGGGCCGAGGCCATCGGACTCGCACGCGACGGGGCGAAGGTCATCGTCAACGATCTCCAGAGCGCTCTGGACGCCAGCGACGTCATCGACGAGATCGCCGGACTCGGCGGCACCGCCGTCCCCGTGGCCGGCGACATCGCCGACTCGGCGACCGCCGCCGAGATCATGCGCGTGGCCACCGGCGACCTCGGCGGCCTCCACGTCGTCATGAGCAACGCGGGCATCACCCGCGACGCCATGCTGTTCAACATGACCGACGACCAGTGGGATCTGGTTCAGCGGGTCCACCTGCGCGGCCACTTCCTGCTCAACCGCAATGCCGCCGCCCACTGGCGCGCCGAGTCCAAGGAGGCCGGCGCCCCGGTCTTCGGTCGACTCATCAACACCTCGTCGGAGGCCGCGCTGCTCGGCGGGGCCGGGCAGGCCAACTACTCCGCCGCCAAAGCCGGCATCTCGATGCTCACCGTGTCGGCGTCGCGCGCCCTGGCGCGCTACGGAGCGACCGCCAACGCGATCTGCCCGCGAGCCCGCACCGCGATGACCGCCGAGGTGTTCGGCGAAGCGCCCGACGACGCGGTCGACCCCCTGTCGCCCGATCACGTCGTGACGCTCGTCCGCTACCTCGCGAGCCCCGAGGCGCAGAACGTCTCCGGCCAGATCTTCGTGGTCTACGGGCCGAAGGTGAGCCTCATGGCCGCTCCCAAGGTCCGCGAGGTGTTCGCCGCAGACGGCGACCAGTGGTCCCCGGAGGAGCTGGGGGAGACGCTGTCGGCCTACTTCCAGTCGCCCGAGGACATCGGATCGTTCTCGGCGTCGGATCTGATGGACTGACGGATCCCATGAACTGACCGATCATTTTGTACCGAGTACCCACGTGAACCGACTGCACAGGGGTATGAAGATTCTGCCCGGTGATTACCCGGGGCGCAGTCGCCAGTACGTGATACGTTGCCAAGCACACAAGCGGGAGGAGGGGTTTTGTCGAGTAAGCTCGCTGCCCCGATGAACGGTGTGGGTGAATTCGTCTCCCTGGGAGTCGAATCCGCCCGCGAGCTGTTCCGACGACCCTTCCAGTGGCGTGAGACCATCGAGCAGTCGTGGGCCATCGCCCGCGTCTCCCTGGTCCCCACCCTCCTCGTCGCGATCCCGTTCACCGTCCTGGTGAGCTTCACCCTGAACATCCTGCTGCGCGAGATCGGCGCACAGGATCTCTCCGGCGCCGGTGCGGCGCTGGGCACGATCACCCAGATCGGCCCCATCGTCACGGTCCTCATCGTGGCCGGTGCGGGCGCCACCGCCATCTGCGCCGACCTCGGCGCACGCACCATCCGCGAGGAGATCGACGCGCTTGAGGTGCTCGGCATCAACCCGGTGCACCGGCTCGTCGTCCCGCGCGTGGTCGCCTCCACGGGTGTCGCGCTGCTGCTCAACAGCCTCGTGTGCACGATCGGCATCGCCGGCGGCTTCGTCTTCTCGGTCTACCTGCAAGACGTCAACCCCGGCGCGTTCATCGCGAACCTGACCCTCCTCACCGGACTCGGCGAGCTCGTGATCTCCATGATCAAGGCGGCACTGTTCGGTCTGTTCGCCGGACTCGTCGGCTGCTACCGGGGACTGCACGTGAAGGGCGGGGCCAAGGGCGTCGGGGACGCCGTCAACGAGACCGTCGTCTACTCGTTCATGGCGCTGTTCGTCGTGAACGTGGTGGTCACCGCGGTCGGTCTCAAGGCGACGATGGGATAACGCGATGGTCCTGCCAGGTACGACACGACTCCTCACCGCCCGCGTGGCGCTCAAACGCGCCGGCGAGGACTGGAACAAGATCGGCGATCAGGCCCTGTTCTACTGGGACGCCGTCGCATCGATCCCGCGCGCGCTCCGCCTCTACAAGAAGGAGACGCTGCGGCTCATCGCCGAGATCTCGATGGGCACCGGCGCCCTGGCGATGATCGGCGGCACGGTCGTGGTCGTCGGCTTCCTGACGCTGTTCACCGGCGGCACCATCGCCGTCCAGGGCTTCAACTCGCTGGCCAACATCGGCGTCGAGGCCCTCACCGGCTTCTTCTCGGCGTTCATCAACGTGCGCATCGCGGTCCCGGTGATCGCGGGCATCGCCCTGGCCGCCACCATCGGCGCCGGCGCCACCGCTCAACTCGGCGCCATGCGCGTCAGCGAGGAGATCGACGCCCTCGAGGTCATGGCGATCTCGTCGGTGCCGTACCTGGTGAGCACCCGCATCATCGCGGGCCTCGTCGCGATCATCCCGCTGTACTCGCTGGCCGCGCTCGCCTCGTTCCTGGCGAGCCGGTTCGCCACGGTCGTCCTCTACGGCCAGTCGTCCGGCGTCTACGACCACTACTTCTCGACGTTCCTCATCCCGTCGGACATCCTGTGGTCGTTCGTCCAGGCGATCTGCATGGCCGTGGCGGTCATGCTCATCCACACCTACTACGGCTTCAACGCATCCGGCGGCCCCGTGGGCGTCGGCGTCGCGGTCGGCAACGCGGTCCGCGCGTCGCTGGTCGTCGTCGTCGTGATCACCCTGCTCACGTCGCTCGCGATCTACGGGGCCGACGGCAACTTCAATCTGGCGGGCTGATCGGATGGCACAGAAGAAGTCGCGCGGGCGCGGACACGCCGACGGGATCCGGAAGCTGGCCGCCGTCATCATGGTCGGCGTTCTGGCCGGCATCGTCGCGCTCGCCTCGGGGCAGTTCCTCGGCTGGTTCGCCGACACCACCACGGTCACCCTCGTCGCCCCGCGCGCGGGTTTGGTGATGAACCCCGACGCCCGCGTGAAACTCCGCGGCGTCGAGGTCGGCCGCGTCGCGTCGGTGAAGAACGACGGCGACCACGCCCGACTGACCCTCGACATCCGCAGCGGCGACCTGTCGCGGATCCCGTCGAACGTGACGGCCGACATCAAGTCGAACACCGTCTTCGGCGCCAAGGCCGTCAACCTGGTGATCCCCGACGAGGGGCCGAAGGGCACCATGCGGGCCGGCGACGAGATCGGCACCGACCACGTGGTGGTCGAGCTCAACACCGTCTACCAGCAGCTGGTCACGGTGCTCGCCCGGATGGAACCGGAGAAGCTCAACATCACGATCGGTGCGATCGACCAGGCGCTCTCGGGCAAGGGCAAACAGATCGGCGACTCGCTGGTCAAACTCACCGACATCCTCGGCAAGACGAACCCGCACCTCCCCGAGCTCAACAAGCTGCTCCGCGAAGCCGCGGGCGCCACCGACGTGTACGCCGACGCGATGCCCGACCTCATGCGGGTGATCGACAATTCGACCGTCGTCGGCGAGACGCTCGTGGACAACGCCGCGAACCTCGACGCCCTGCTGATCAACGTGACCGGGATGGCGAACACCGCCAACGGCGTGCTGGCGCCGTCGAAGAAGAAGCTGATCTCCACGCTCAGCGACCTGAACCCGGTCACCAAACTCCTCGGCCGCCAGGCCCCCGGACTGCGCTGCTTCATCACCGGCGCCTCCGACGCCACCGACATCTCGACCCCGCTGCTCGGCGGACGGAACGGGAACCTGCTCCTCGACGCGGGCCTGATCCCCGGTCAGGATCCGTACAGCTTCCCCGAGGACCTCCCCGAGGTCCGCGGCGACGGACCGCCGACCTGCCAGGCCGGGCTCTCGGACATCCAGTCCAAGGAGCACATCAAGTTCTACGTCGTCGACAACGCGCCCAAGCCGTACCAGCCGCGGACCACCGCGAAGGCCGACCCGCGCAAGATCTTCAACCTGCTCTTCGGAGGTACCCCACGTGGATAGTCGCGCACGCGCGTTCCGCGCAACCATCATCAAGCTGGGGAGCTTCGTCGTCGCCATGATCCTGGTGCTCACCGGGCTGGTGCTGGTGTTCAGCAAGTACCAGGGCGGCAGCTCGGATCAGTACTCGGCGATCTTCACCAGCGCATCGTCGATGAAGGGCGGCTCGCCGGTCAAGATCGCAGGCGTTGAGGTCGGCTCGGTGAAGTCGGTCGAGGTCACCGGCGACAACAAGGCCCGTGTGACGTTCACCGTCGACGAGACCTACCGGCTCCCCGAGTCGACCGAGGCGATGGTCCGTTACGAGAACCTCACCGGCGACCGCTACCTGGAGATCTCACCGGGGACCGGCGACTTCACGAAGACCCTCGCCGCCGGCGACGAGATCCCCGACTCGCGGACCTCGCCCGCCCTCGACCTCGACAAACTCCTCGGCGGCTTCAAGCCGCTGCTGCGCACGCTCGACGCCGACGAGGTGAACGAGCTGTCGTCGGCACTCGTCGCCGCGTTCCAGGGGCAGGGCGCCGGGCTCAACAACCTGCTGGCGAGCACCGCGAAGTTCACCGACACCCTCGCCGACCGCGACGAGCTGATCGGGTCGGTCATCGACAACCTCAACGCCACGCTCGGCACCCTGGAAGCCGATCACAAGGGTCTCGATCAGAGCGTCGACCGCATGCAGCAGCTGATCTCGGGACTGTCCGGCGACCGCACCGTGCTGGGCGACGCCGTCACCGAGGCGTCGAAGGCCACCACCGGACTGGCCGGACTGCTGGAGAAGACGCGGCCCGACATCAAGGGCGCGGTGACGGCCCTCGGCCGGACCAGCGAGCAGGCGCTCAAGGCCGAGCCCTTCATCCGCAACCTGCTGGGCCGCCTGCCGGGCGACTTCAAGAAGCTCTCGAACCTCGGCAGCTACGGCGCATGGCTGCAGATCTACTTCTGCCGCATCCGACTGCTCCTGCCCGGACCGGGCAACAGCCAGTACTACTTCACCGCCATCGATGCGACGGGTGACGCGACGACCGCCGGAGGGAGGTGCTCGAATGACTGACATCGCCGGCGGCGCGCCGAAGAAGCCGCGCCGACACCGCGCCGGACGGCCCAAATACCAGGTCGGCATCATCGGTGTGCTCATCACCGCGATGGTGGTCGTCGTCGCGATGAACATGGACCGCATCCCGTTTCTCAGCGAGGTCAGCACCTACAGCGCCGATTTCGACGACACCGGCGGACTCGAACTCGGCGACAACGTGATGGTCGCCGGCGTCACCGTCGGCGCGGTGGAGGGCATCGCGCTCGCCGACACCGGCGACGGCACCAAGGCGCGGGTGACCTTCCGACTCAACGACACCATCGAGCTCGGCGACCGTTCGCGCGTCTCCATCAAGAGCGAGACCGTGCTGGGGCGCCGCAACCTGACCGTCACGCCGCTCGGTGCCGAACGCATCAAGCCGGGCGGACACATCCCGGTGGAGAACTCGACGTCGCCGTACACGCTGACCGACGTCCTCGACGATGCGACGCAGACGTTGAAGGACACCGACACCGACGAGATCAACAAGGCGCTCGAGACGCTGTCGGACACCTTCTCCAAGACGCCGAAGAACATCCGCGGCGCAGTCGACGGCGTGGCCCGGCTGTCGAAGTCGATCGCCGACCGCGACCAGGCGCTCAACGACCTGCTCGGCAAGGCGCAGGGCGTCACCGAGATCGTCGGTGAGCGCAGCAAGCAGATCCGCACCATGCTGATCGACGCGAACATGCTGCTCGGCGAGATGAACGTGCGCCGCGAGGCGATCCGCCAGCTGATCACGGGGACCAAGAACGTCACGGCCGAGCTCACCGGTTTCGTGGAGGACAACAACGAACAGCTCCGTCCGGTCCTGGACAAATTCGGTCGGGTGCTCGACATCCTGAACGACAACGAGGAGAACTTCGGCAAGGCGATCGACAACCTCGGCCCGTACGCGAACATCCTCGGTGAGGCCGTGAGCTCCGGCCCGTACTTCTCGTCGCTGGTCGGCCTGCCGACGTTCGGCGACTACATGGGCACCTTCATGCGGATCCTCAAGAAGAAGTACCCGGAGGCGGCACGGTACTTCTACGAGTTCTCCGGCAACCCGATGTTCCCGAAGAACTGGGGTCCCGCACCGGACCTCGGCTCGCCGGATGTGAAACGACCGCCGCCGGAGCGCAAGTACCCGCCGCCGTCGGTGCCGTCGAAGCCGACCGGCCAGTACAAGGCGCCGAAGCCGAGCAAGGGACAGGGAGGCTGACATGCGGATCTCACGTGGCATCGTCGCCGCCGTCGCCGGCGTCGTCGTGGTCTGCCTCCTCGTGGTGGGCGGATTCTTCATCGTCCAGAAGGCCACCACCAACACGGTGGTCGCCTACTTCAAGTCGGTCACCGGCCTCTACCCGGGCGACGCCGTCCGGGTGATCGGGGTCCGCGTCGGCAAAGTGGAGTCCATCGACACCCGCCGCTCGGACGTCAAGGTGTCGATGCGCATCGACTCGGGCGTCGACATCCCGGAGGATGCGCGCGCAGTGATCGTGGCGCAGTCGCTGGTCTCGGGCCGGTTCATCCAGTTGACCCCGGTGTACTCCGAGGGCGACAAGCTGCCCGACGGGGGAGCGATCCCGATGGAGAACACCGCCGTCCCGATGGAGTGGGACGATGTGAAGAAGCAGCTCGACGAGCTGTCGGACGCCGTGGGCCCCAAGGGCGACGGCGGACCGATGGGGGCCGACAAGGGCACCGCGGCGCGAGCTCTCGACGTCGCCCACGACAACCTCGACGGCAACGGGCGCGCGATGGCCGAGTCGATCAAGCAGATGTCGGCGGTCATGGGCACCCTCTCGGACAACCGCAACGACGTCTTCGCGACCATCAAGAGCCTCCAGAAGCTCACCGAGCAGCTCTCGACGAGCCATGAGCAGCTGGTGCAGTTCAACGGTCGGATGGCCAGCGTCAGCAGCGTGCTGTCGGGCAGCGCCGACGATCTCGGTGACGCGATGACGAACCTCAACGAGGCCATCGGCGAACTCGAGGGGTTCCTCGACGCCAACTCGACGGCGGTCTCCGACACCGTCGAGAAGCTCGCGCAGATGACCTCGACGCTCAAACGCAAGGACGAGCAGCTCCGCGGCCTCCTGCACTCGGCGCCCAACCAGCTGGCCAACTTCTTCAACATCTACAACCCGCTCACCGGATCGCTCGACGGCGTGTTCGGCCTCGGCATGGGCAACAACCTCATCACCATGCTGTGCGGGTCGATGGCGTCGACGAAGCGTCCCGGCGACACCGAGAAGGACATCGAGGAGTGCGTCGACCTGCTGGCGCCGATCATGAAGGACATCGCGGTGAACTACCCGCCGTTCATGTCGAATCCGGTGATCGGCAAGGTGGCCGATCCCAGTCAGATCACCTACCAGAATCAGGACGTGAAGCGCAGGGCACAGCAGGGGGTCCGCGATCGGGACGCCGCGAGCCGCGCGGCGGTCGGCGATCCCCTCAAGCGTCTCCTCGTCCCGTTCGGAGGTGAGGGCTAGTGAGGTTCAAGCGTGTCGTCGCGACCCTCGGTGTCGCGACCCTCCTGGTGATCCCGGTCGCCGGATGCAGCGGTGACGTGATCTCGTCGATGTCGTCCATCGGCGCGCAGGGCACCGGCTCGGACGCCTTCGAGATCACCGCGGTCATCCCGTCGGCGGCCGGACTGGTGCGGAACGCGCCGGTGATGATGCACGACACCACGGTCGGCAGCATCGGCGACATCCGGATCAAGGACTGGAAGGCCGAGGTCGTGATGCGCCTCAACGCCGCCACCGAGGTCCCCGAGGGCTCCCACGCGATGGTCGGCATGACCAGCGTTCTGGGGTCGTCGCACATCGCGATCGTCCCGCCCGAGCATCCGGCCGGCGGACTGCTGGGCGACGGAGGGCGGCTGGCCGCCCCGGAGTGCCCGGAACAGGAGAACATCGCGCAGCCGAAGGGCAAGCGGATCGCGGACGTCAACGCGGCCCAACAGGTGGACGCGTGCATGTACCCGACCACCGAGCAGGTCCTCAGCTCGCTGTCGGTGGTGCTCAACGGCGGCGGCATCTCGCAGGTCGGCGATGTGACCCACGAGCTGAGCGAGGTGTTCGGCGGCAACGGGGACACGCTCAAGAAGCTCGTCCCGCGACTCAACACCCTCGTCGCCGACCTCAGCTCGCAGACCGACCACATCATCGCGGCCACCGAGGGTCTCGATCGGCTGTCGGCGACGATGAACGCACAGACGCCCACCATCGAGCGGGCGCTTAAGGCGGGGCCGGAGATCCTGCAGCTGCTGGTCGACCAGCGTGACAACCTCACCCGAGCGATGAAGAGCGTCGGCGAACTGTCGTCGACGGCCAACGACATCCTCGACGCGAACCGTGCCGACATCGAGACCATCATGCCCAACATGCGCAAGCTGATGGAGCAGCTGTCGATGACGGGTCCGGCGCTGAGCAACTCGCTGCGGATCCTGTTGACGTTCCCGTTCATCGAGGAGCTGATTCCGACGGTCGTGAAGGGCGACTACGTGAACTCCGATCTGGTGCTCGACCTCACGGCGGGTCGTCTGGCGAAGACGATGGGCGTGTCGGTCGGCATGAAGGGGCCGGAGAAGGTCGTCGGCAAGGCCGCGGGCGGATCCAAGCACGGCGGCGATCCGTTCAAGGATCCGCTGACGCGGGGCACTCAGCGGAAGCAGAGCAACCCGAGCAACCCGACGCTGGAGGACCTCCTGCCGAATCTGCAAGGCGGCAAGTGACATGAAGATCACCCGTTTCGTCCGGATGCAGCTCATCGTGTTCAGCATCGTCACGGTGGTGTCGATGGTGGCGATGGCCGTGTTCTACATCCGCATCCCGCAGATGGTGGGCATCGGCAGCTACACCGTGAACCTGCAGCTGCCGGCCAGCGGCGGTCTCTACGAGAACGCCAACGTGAGCTACCGGGGTGTGGACGTCGGCAAGGTCTCCGGGGTCCGGCTGACGCCCGACGGCGTCTCGGCGAGCCTGCGGATCAACTCGTCGACGACGATCCCGAAGGATTCGGCGGCCTCGGTCCGCAGCGTGTCGGCCGTGGGTGAGCAGTTCGTCGAGTTCACGCCGCCGGAGAATCCGTCGGACGACGATCTCGTCGACGGATCGACGGTGCAGACCAAGGACATCCCGGTCGAGATCTCCAAGATGCTCGATCAGGCCGACGCCCTGTTGAACGCGGTGAGCGACACCAAGCTCCGCGAGGTGATGGACGAGGCGTTCACGGTCTTCAACGGCAACGGTGACGAACTGCAGCGCCTCATGGATTCGATGACGCTGTTCGTCGGCTCCCTCGACAAAAACGTCGACTCGGTGATCGATCTGGTCCGTCAGGCCGGACCGATCCTGGAGACGCAGACCCGGACGGCCGGCGAGATCCGGTCGTGGACGTCGAGTCTGACGAAGGTCACCGATCAGCTGCGGGCGAGCCGACCGGACATCACCGACATCCTGGCCGACGGTCCGGGGGTGGCGGCGCAGAGCCAGCAGCTGTTCGAGGATCTGAACCAGTCGCTTCCGCTCGCGATCTCGAACCTCCAGGTCGCCGCGCGGACCCAGTCGGTGTATCTGCCGAATCTGCAGCAGATCATCGTCCTGTACCCGCGGGTGCTGTCGGCGCTGATCACGGCCATCAACACGGGTTCCAACCGGCACGGTCCGAATGTGAACTTCACGCTCGGCTTCCAGGATCCGCCGACGTGTACGGTCGGGTTCATGCCGACCGACGAGTGGCGGTTCCCGTCGGAGCAGGATGCGCGGGATCTCCCCTCCGGTCTGCTCTGCCGACTGCCGCAGGATGCGCAGGCTTCGGTGCGCGGCGCCCGCAACTTCCCGTGTGTGGAGTTCCCGGGCCGTCGCGCCCCGACACCCGCCGAATGTCGGACCGGGTTCGTCCCGTCGAAGCGCGACAACGTCGCCCTGCCGAACGGGTTCCCCGGCACGGATCTGCCCAAGCAGCCGGCGGGCGAGGTGGTCCCCGGAACGCCGTCGGACTACGACAGTTCGCCTGCGGTCTACGCGACCACCTACGATCCGGAGACCGGCCGGTTCGTCGGACCGGACGGCAAGACGTACACGACCGATGCCAACACGAAGTCGCGGGGTCAGAACAAGAAATGGTACGACCTGATCACGAAGACGGTGGAGTCCTGAACGAGGACGAGACCGCACCGGCGCGCCCGGAGGTCCGCCGCAGCAGTCCTCTCGGCCGCGTGAGGCGACCGAAGAAGACGCAGGCGAAGTCCGAAGCGGACGCACCGGAGCCCGACGAGACCGAGACCGACGAGAGCGAGCCCGACGAGGGCGGGACCGATCAGACCGGGGCAGATCAGACCGGGGCAGATCAGACCGACACGGCCCAGACCGACACCGCCGAGACCGACACGGGCGAGACCGACACGGGCGAGTCTGGGACCGGTGAGTCCGGGCCCGACCCGGAGGAGCTCTCGGCGAACGCGGGATACCGCGAGCGCCGCCGCGCCAACGCGGTGGTCCGCCGGTCCGCCGGGCGGGGCTCGCTGACGCCGGGCGGGGCCGTCGCCGTGGTGGCCTCCGCACTGGGTGTGCTCGTGCTCGTGGCCGGCATCGTGCTGTCGGTGGTGTTCGTCGTCCAGTACGACCGCATCCAGGACAAGGAGCGGCTGCGGGCCGAGTACTCGTCGTTCGCCCAGCAGATGGTGGTGTCGATGACGACGCTGACGTCGTCGAACGCCGATCAGCTCGAGAAGAACCTCACCGACAAGACGAGCGGTCGGGCACGACAGATGTTCGAGGAGAACATGAAGGCCATCACCGAGATGGCGCGGCGCGACGATTCGGTGAGCACCACGACGATCGTCAGCGACGCGGTCTCGAAGGCCGACGACAACGAGGGCTCCGTGCTGGTGGTGTTCGCCTGGGAGGAGCACCCGCGGGACGATCCGAAGAACACGCAGTTCGAGACGTTCCGTGCACGTGTGGACATCACGCGGATCAACGGTGAGCTGAAGATGACGTACTTCGATTGGGTGGCGTGATGAAGAAGCTGGCGAAGTGGCTGGTCCCACTGTTCGGCATCCTGGTCATCGCGTCGGTGGCGACGGCCGTGGTCCTGGGGGTGCGGATGGTCAACGCGAAGGCCGCCGAGAACGCGCGCGACGACGCGAAGAGCGCCGCGGAGTCGATCGTCACCGACATGTTCGGATGGAATCCGAAGAACATCGACTCTCACGTGACCGCGACGATGAACCGGCTTCGCGGAGCGGCCAAGAAGGAATACGAGAAGAACGTCATCGAGGGTCGCGTCGTCGAGGGCATCAAACGCAACGGTGTCAACACGGCGATCACGATCCAGGGTTCGGGCGTGGTGACGAACACCAAGGACACCGCGAAGGTGCTCCTGTTCATCAACCAGTCGTCGACGCAGCACGACGTGTCCGAGGTGCAGCTGACCAAGAGCCGGCTGCTGCTGACGATGAGCAAGGACGACGGCGAGTGGGTCGTCGAGGGGCTCGACGTGCTGGAGGACGATTCACTGCAGAAGAAGCTGCAGGAGGTCGATGAGAAGCCGTCGAACGCGGTGCCGATCCCCTCGGAGGGCAAGCCCCGACCCAGCGAGGAACCCCAGCCCAGCGAGGAGCCCCAGCCCAGCGAGGAGCCCCAGCCGGGTACTCCCTGACTCCGGCTGCTGACTCCGGCCCCGAACTCCGAACAGCAGTCCGCCCCGCGAACCGATCGGTTCGCGGGGCGGACTGCTCGGGTGTGCCGACTGCGGGTCGGTCGGGAAGGGTCGGTCGGGAAGGGCCGGTCAGGAAGGGCCGGTCAGGAGGTGTAGCCCATCGGCATCAGGATGGCCTTGTGCTCGAGGTAGCTCTCGAGGCCCTCGCGGCCGTTCTCCCGGCCGATGCCCGACTTCTTGTATCCGCCGAAGGGGGACGACGGGTCGATCGCGTACCAGTTGATGCCCATCGTGCCGGTGCGGATCTGCTTGGCCACCTCGACGCCCTTGTCGACGTCGGCGGTCCACACCGAACCGGCCAACCCGTAGTCGGAGTCGTTGGCGATGGCGATCGCCTCATCGAGGGTGTCGTAGGCGATCACGCTGATGACGGGGCCGAAGATCTCCTCGCGCGCGATCGTCATGTCGTTGGTGACGCCGGTGAAGATCGTCGGTCCGACGAAGTTGCCGGTGCCGACCTCGGGTGCGGGCACCTCGAGGACGGCGGTGGCGCCTTCGGCCTTGCCCTTCTCGATGTATCCGGTGACCTTCTCGTGCTGTTTGGCGTTGATGATCGGCCCGACCTTGGTGTCGGGGTCGTCGGGCATCCCCGGGGTGAACGTGGATGCGACGGCGACCATCGCCTCGACGACCTCGTCCTGCTTGTCGCGCGGCACCAGGACGCGGGTCTGCGCCACGCACGCCTGACCGGAGTTGAGGATGCCGGAGAACACGAGCATCGGCGCGCTGGCCGCGATGTCGGCGTCGTCGAGGACGATGGCGGCCGATTTGCCGCCGAGTTCCAGCGAGCACCGTTTGAGCTGGTCGCCGCAGCGGGCGGCGATGGTGCGGCCGGCCGCGGTGGATCCGGTGAACGTGATCTTGTCGACGTCGGGGTGGTCGACGAGCGCCTGTCCGGTCTCGACGCCGCCGGGGACGATGGAGATGACGCCCTCGGGCACACCGGCCTCGGTGAAGATCTCCGCGAGGAGGTTCGCGTTCAGCGGGGTCTCCGGGGCGGGTTTGAGGACGATCGAGCAACCGGCGGCCAGCGCGGGCCCGAACTTGTTGCAGAACAGGAAGAGCGGGACGTTCCACGCGATGATCGCGCCGACCACGCCGACGGGTTCGCGGACCACGAGGGTCTCGCCGAACAGTCCGGTCCGCTTCTCCTCCCACGTGTACTCGTCGGCGGCGTCGGCGTAGGCGCTCAGGCAGCCGGTGCCCGCGAGCTGCTGGAGGGTCGCGACGTCGCCCGGGGTGGCCCCCATCTCGGCGGAGACCAGTGCGCCGATCTCGTCGCCGCGTTCGTTGATGAGGTCGGCGGCCCGGCGGATCACCGCAGCTCGCTGAGCCGGCGGGGTGTTGCGCCAGACCCCGGAGTCGAACGATTCGCGGGCCGCGCGGACGGCGGCGTCGACGTCGGTGGCGTCCGCGGACGGCACCGATCCCACCTTGTCGCCGGTGGCAGGCGAGTGGACCTCCAGCACCTGCGTGGAGTGCGGGTCGACCCACTTGCCGCCGATGTACAGCGCGGTGGTCTCGATGGGCTCGGGCATACGTGCTCCTCGTCTCGGTGAAGTCTCTCCACCGATGCTAGAACACGTTCTAGAAACTGGCGAGGATTCTCGCCTAGTCGGCGGCCTTCGGCGGCACGTCGAGAACCACCTCGAACTCGAGGAGTTCGGCCCCCGACGCCACCGGCTTCTTCGAGCTCTTGTGCGCGGCACGGGCGTCGCCGCCGGCCCACGCCTCGTAGCTCGCATCGTCGTCCCAGTGGGTGACGACGAAGTACCGGTCATCGCCCTTCACCGGACGCAGCAACTGGAAGCCGCGGAAACCCGCGGCCTCGTCGACCACACCCGCGCGGGCGGCGAAGCGCTTCTCGAGTTCGGGGCCCGCCTCGGCGGGAACGGACAGGGCGTTGATCTTCACGACAGCCATACCGCCCACACTACTGTCGACGGGCGACGATCGTTAGGGTCGAACAGCGTGAGCGCAGACATCCGACCGGGCGGCGTGGGCCTGCTCGACTACGGCGGCGCCGGCCGCGGCGCCGGGGGCGCCGGCGCCATCATCCTGCTGCACGGGCTGATGGGCCGCGGGCGGACGTGGCGCAGACAGATCCCCTGGCTGCGCCGATACGGCCGCGTCTTCACCTTCGACGCCGCATTCCATCAGGGCGTGGACCACCGCTCCGCGCCGGCGGCCGACGAGCTGTCCACCGAACGATTCGTCGCCGACGTCGCCGAACTCATCACCTGGATCGACCGCGGCCCGGCCGTCCTCATCGGGCACTCGATGGGCGGACTGCACGCCTGGTGCACGGCCGCCGCCTACCCCGAGCTCGTGGAGGCCGTCGTCGTGGAGGACATGGCCCCCGACTTCCGGGGCCGCACCACCGGCGACTGGACCCCCTGGTTCGAGACCTGGCCCGACCGCTTCGCCGACGAGGGTGAAGCCCTCGCGATGTTCGGCGACGTGGCCGGCCGCTACTTCTACGAAGCCTTCGACGACGGCCGACTGCACGGGAGCCTCGAGGTCTGGCAGGCGATCGCCGACGAATGGGGACGCCGCGACTTCTGGGCCGAATGGGACGCCGTCGCGTCGCCGACGCTGCTGCTCGAAGCCGAGTACGGGGTGACCCCCGAGGGCCAGATGGCGCAGATGGCGAGCCGCGGCCGCCAGGCGGACCGCCCCGAGTCGGCGTACCTCCGGGTGGCCGGTGCCGGACACCTGCTGCACGACGACGTCCCCGACGTGTACCGCGGCGCCGTGGAGGCCTTCCTCAGCTCTCTCCGGCGAGGGTGAACAGGCCGTCGTCGGTCACCTCGACCAGGCCGTCGACCAGCAGGGAGTCCAGTGCTCGCGCCCGCTGCCCGGGATCGCGCTCCCACGCGAGATCGAGGGCGGCGCGCTCCACCGGCCCCGACGTGTCCCGCAGCACGTCGAGGAGCCGTCCCCGCGCCTGGCGGTCGGTGCCCTCGTAGCGTGCGGTGCGCCGCGGCGGACCGTCATGCGCCGGCCTCCCGCGACGCACCCACTCGCAGGAGGGCTCCAAGGGGCACTGCTCGCAGCGCGCCACGCGCGCCGTGCAGACCAGCGCCCCGAGCTCCATCAGCGCGGCGCTGAACCGCGGCGCGGTCGCCGCGTACGCACCGTCGGCGTCGCGCGGGAGCAGTGCTTCGGCGTCGGCGAGATCCCGCCGCGCCGGGTTCGCCGGCTCGGCGCGGCCGTGCACCGATCGCGCGATCACCCGACGCACGTTGACGTCGACGACGGGCACCGGGCGACCGTAGGCGAAGCAGGCGACTGCGCGCGCCGTGTACTCACCGATCCCCGGCAACCCGAGCAGCACGTCGACGTCGTCGGGCACGGTGTCGTCGAACTCCTCGGCCAACACCCGCGCGCATTCGTGCAGCCGCAGCGCCCGCCGCGGATAGCCGAGCCTGCCCCAGGCGCGGACCACCTCGCCCGGAGTCTCGGCGGCGAGCGCCGACGGCGTCGGCCACCGGGCCATCCACCGCGTCCACGGCTCGACGACCCGGGAGACCGGGGTCTGCTGCGACATGATCTCGCTGACCAGGATGTGCCATCCCGAGAGACCCGGCTCACGCCACGGCAGGTCGCGTTCGGCGGACCCGAACCATTCCAGGAGTGTGACCGGTGGCATAGTGACTTTCATGGAGAACTTAACACCAGCGCAGGCATGGCAAGTGATCAAAGACGGCAACGCACGGTTCGTGGCCGGTGAACCTCAGCATCCGCACCAGGATATCGCCGAACGCACCGCGCTGGTGGGCGGCCAGTCCCCGCACGTCGTGCTCTTCGGCTGCGGCGACTCCCGACTCGCCGCCGAGATCATCTTCGACCAGGGCCTCGGCGACATGTTCGTCGTCCGCACGGCCGGCCACGTCCTCGACGAAGCGGTCATGGGCACGATCGAGTTCGGCCCCGACGTCCTCGACGTCCCGCTCATCGTCGTACTCGGCCACAGCAGCTGCGGCGCCGTCGGCGCCACCATGGAGGCCCTCGACAACAACACCCTGCCCAACGGATACGTCCGGGCCATCGTCGAGAAGGTGACCCCGAGCATCCTCGCGGGCCGCTCCGAGGGCATCAGCGACTACTACGGATTCGTCGGACGGCACGTCAAGGAGACCGTCCACCTGCTCATGCAGCGCAGCCGCGTGATCGCCGAGCGCGTCGAGGCAGGCACCCTCGCCGTCGTCGGCCTCACCTACAAGCTCGAAGACGGCCGCGTCGAACTCGTCGACGCCGTCGGCGACATCGGTGACGCGACCCTCAACTGACCCGAAACGATCCCTGATCGGGCCGGAATCCCGGCAGAACAGCAGGTAATCGCCGACACGCCGCGTCGCCCGGACCCTCCGCGGGGTCGGGCGACGATACCGTTGAGGGCGTGATCGAACCACAAGGACCACTGCCCCCCGAGGTGTACTGGCGCCGACGTCTGCTCGCCGGCGCCGTTGTCGTGGCGGCGGTCATTGCGGTCATCATCTTGATCGTCGCGTTGAGCGGACGGTCGGGCGACGACTCCGACACCCAGAGCGCCGCCGCGACCTCCAGCACCCAGAAACCCGCCGGCCCCGCGAACCCGTCCGACCCGGCGCAGCCGAGCGAGTCCGCGCCGAGCAGTGAGGCGCCCAGCGGCGGCGGTGACCACGGCGGCGGCGGTGACCCGAGTGCGCCGCCCGCCCCGCCGTCGACTCCGGCGCCCGCCGACGGCGGCGGCCCGGCCACCTGTGCCGACCAGAGCCTGTCGGTGGTCCTCTACACCGACAAGCCCACCTACAGCGTCGGCGACAACCCGGTGTTCACGATCGTCACCACCAACGGCGGCCTCGCCGAGTGCTCGCGAGACGTCGGCAAGGCGGCGCAGAACGTGATCGTCCGGACACTCGACGGCAGCCGCACCCTGTGGGCCGCGCAGGACTGCGCACCCGACCCGACGGTCGACGTCCAGGTGCTGCAGCCCGGTCAGCAGGTCAGCGACACGATCACGTGGTCGGGCACCACCAGCAGTCCCAAGTGCAAGAAGAAGCGCGTCCAGGTGGTCCCGGGCGGCTACCAGGCCACCGCGAAGGTCGGGGAGCGCGAGTCGGCGCCGATCACCTTCAACATCGTCGCGCCCGCCGAGCCCGGCGGCCAGTAGACGACTGAGGCGGCACTAGTCGAACCGCTCCAGGCTGCTCTCGGCCAGGCGGGACAGTCCTTCGCGGATGTGGCGGGCCCAGATGCTCCCGATCCCCTCCACGGACTGCAGGTCGGCCGCACTGCTGGCGAGCAGCGACTGCAGCGTCCCGAAGTTCCGGACCAGCCGGTCGATGTGCCCGAACTGGAGACGGGAGATGCGGGCCAGGAGCCGGTAGCCGCGCGGACTCATCGCAGTGTCCTGCGAGTCGAGCGACGTCGGGTACCCGAAGGCCCCCGCGACCATCGTGAGGTCGAGCAGTTCGGCGTCCGACAGGGACTCCACCGCTTCGAGGATCTGCCGCACCTGTTCGGTGCTCGCCGGCTCGGGGCTCGCGTGGTAGTCGCGAACCAGCAGTTCGCGCATCGTGTCGTTGTCGCTGATGAGCTCCTCCAACTGGAGCGCGACCTGGCGGCCGTTGACACCGAGTTCGAGGACGTACTCGGCGATCTCCACCGAGACGCGGCGCACCATCTCCATCCGCTGAGCGGCGCTCATCGCATCGCGGAGCAGCACGTAGTCCTCGATCTCGGCGCGTGAGAGCTGGCTGCTCACCTCGTCCAGGCGCGACTTGTAGCGTTCGAGCGTCGCCAACGCCACATTGGCGCGCGACAGGATCGCATCCGGATTCTCCACCACCCGCCGCTGGCCCGCCACGTAGACGCTGACGATCGACATCGACGAGCTCACCGAGATCACCGGGACGTCGGTCTGGATGGCGGTGCGCTCGGCGGCACGATGCCGGGTGCCGGACTCCTCGGTGGGGATCGACGGATCCGGCACCAGTTGAACGTTGGCCCGGACGATCCGCGTTCCGTCGGCGGACAGGACCACCGCACCGTCCATCTTCGCCAGCTCCCGCAGTCGCGTCGGCGCGAATTCCACATCGAGATGGAAACCGCCGTCGCAGATCCGCTCGGTGTCCTCGTCGTAGCCCAGGACGATGAGGGCGCCGGTGCCGCCGCGGAGGATTCGTTCGAGACCGTCGCGCAGCGCCGTCCCCGGTGCCACGCGGCGCAGGGCCGAACGAACCCGCTCGGCCCGCGCCGGGTCGAGCAGGGCAATCTCCTTCATGGCGGTCCTCACCTCGCTCGGGGGCGCCGAGCGGTAGCCGATCTGGTCCCGACTAGCGTAGCTGTCCGTGAAGACCTCATTCGTGCTGCCCGACGACCTGGAGCCCCTGACCCGCCACCCGAAGGCGACGCCGCCCGGCCGACGCATCGACCTGCACCACAGCATGTGCTACGGCTGCGGCAGGGACGTCCCGGCCGGGCTGCACATCGACGTCTTCGCGGGCGAAGGGCTCACCGTGGACGCCCGGATGGACGTGGTCGACCGCATGCAGGGCGGACCCGGCGTGATCCACGGCGGCGTCCTGGCGGCGGCGTTCGACGAGGTCATGGGCACCTCGCCGCTCATCACGGGCCTCCCCGTCGTGACCGTGCACCTGGAGATCGACTTCGCCGCACCCATCCCCCTCGGCAGCACCCTCCAGTTCCACGGCGAGGTGCTCGGCCGCCAACGCCGCAAGGTCTACACCCGCGCCGTCGCCCACTTCGGCGATCGCGACCAGCCGGTCGCGGCGGCCCACGCGGTCTTCGTCGTGATCGATCTCAAGGAGCACTTCGCCGACTACCTCGACAAGCGTGTGATGCCCTCCGACGTCTGAGCCGGATCCGCGCCGTCGCACCGGTCAGGTCAGAACACGGCAGGGCAGAACACGGCAGGTCAGAACGGGGTGCGGGTGGGGACCGGTGCGAGGCGTGACAGTGCGGCCCGCTGCGCCTCGGCGAGGTCGGAGACCCGGCTGATGCGCAGACCGCGCGGCAGCTCCTCGTCGGTGCCGGCGGGGATGATCACATGCCGGAAACCCAGGCGCGCGGCCTCGGCGACCCGCCGGGCGATCGACGGCACCCTGCGGACCTCACCGGCCAGACCGACCTCGCCGATCGCCACCGTGGTCGACGGGATCGGCTTGTCCTGGTCGGAGGAGAACACGGCCAGAAAGATCGCCAGGTCCGCGGCGGGCTCGGTGACCCGCATCCCGCCGACCGTCGACGCGTACACCTCCTTGGTGCCTGCCGCCACACCGGCGTGCTTCTCGGCCACGGCGAGCATCATCGCCACCCGCGCCGAGTCGAGTCCGGAGACGGCGCGCCGCGGCGAGCTCATCTGCGTGGTGTTGAGGAGCGCCTGGATCTGGCCGACCATCGCGCGCCGACCGTCCATCGCGACGAGGGTCGCGCTGCCCGCGACCTCCGACGGGTGCTGGTGGACGAAGATCCCGGACGGGTCGGGCACCTCGTGGATCCCGTCGGATCGCTGCTCGAAACAACCGACCTCGTCGGCCGGGCCGAACCGGTTCTTGATGCCGCGGACCATGCGCAGCGACGAATGCCGGTCGCCCTCGAACGCGAGGACGACGTCCACCAGATGCTCCAGTGACCGGGGGCCGGCGACATTCCCGTCCTTGGTGACGTGGCCGACGAGGATCACCGCGACCCCGCTGGACTTGGCCAACGACACCAGGGCCGTGGTGACCGCGCGGATCTGAGTGACGCCGCCGGTCACACCGTCTGTGCCCGAGGCGACCATCGTCTGTACGGAGTCGACGATCAACAGTGTCGGCGAGACGGCCTCCACGTGGCCGAGGACCGTCGCCAGATCGGTCTCCGCGGCGAGGTAGATGTTCTCGTCGACGGCGTCGGTGCGTTCGGCCCGCAGGCGAACCTGTCCGGCCGACTCCTCGCCCGTCACGTACAGCGCGGTGCGGTCCTGTGCGGCCCAGTGCTTCACGGTCTCGAGCAGCAGCGTGGACTTTCCGACGCCGGGTTCACCGGCCAGCAGGATCACCGACCCCGGGACGACACCGCGACCCAGGACGCGGTCGAACTCGCCGATCCCGGTGGGCTCGGCGCCCGCCGTGGCCGCCGACACCTCGGTGATGCGTGTCGCCGGATGCGACGGCGCCACCGATGCGGTCCCCGTGGATCGGGTCGCAGCGGCGGGCGCCGACTCGGCGATGGTCCCCCATTCACCGCAGTCGGGGCAGCGCCCGAACCACTTGGGGACCTGATGCCCGCACGCTGAACAGCGGAAGACCGCTTTCGGTTTAGCCACGGGTCAACTGTAGGCAGCGCCTACGACACCGGTGCCCGATCAGTGGCCGCCGATCAGTGCTCGCCGTCGGCCTGCATGTCGCGGACGACGTCCTGGCGATCGTCGAGGGTGCCGCCGTCGACGGGAGTCCCGACCGTGGTCTTCACGGTGTCGAGCGGCTTGCCCCCCAGGTCGAGAACGGTGAACTCGAAGGTGACCGGGACGGTCAGACCGGCCGCGACGGTGTCACCGGCGCCAGTGAGCTGGACGTCGAAGCGCGCGATGTCGTCGTCGTCGGGGTCGACGTTCGACGGGACGCCGGCGGTCAGGGCCTGTCCGGGGCCGATCCGACGCGGGTCGGCCGAGGCCTTCTGTCCGTCGGCGGGCTTCGGGTCGGTCACCTGGATGCTGCCGGTGGGGACGCTGATCCGGTCGAGCCGGACCATGCGGCTCGGGCTGTCGTTGGCGATCGTGAACGACAGCTTGAAGGGGCCGCCGTCGCCGAAGATCTTGTCGGCCTTGTCGACCGGGTACAGCACGTGCACGTTGCGAACCGCGATGGTGCCGTTGGAGACCTGCTCGCCGTTGAACTGCGACGGCGCCAACTTGATGGTTCCGCTCGCCCCGTTGACGGCGGGTTCCTGGTTGGCGGTCTGCGAGATCTTGCCCGCACCGCAGGCCGTGGTGCCCAGCGCGATGGCGACTCCGAAAGCGCCGACGGCAGCGGCCGAGGCCAGACGGCGGGTGGACCGATTGAGCACTGACACCATTTCCTCCGGGTGGTCGTCGCATTGTCCGCGCGTCGGTGCGGACTCCTCACTACGCAGCGTAGTGGGCGGTGCCGAGAAACGGTTCCCCGGGTCGCCCGATCGCCTCGATAAGCGTAACGCCGTCGCGGCCTCGCCGGGCCGGGCAACGGTACTTCCGTAGCAGGCCGCTATGCGGGCCAATACCCGCGTTCACCTGCTGGCGTCCCGTTGACCTGCACCGTTGGTTAAAGCCCGTGGTGAGCCCCGTGTTAGACTGGTTACATTCGAAAGGGGCAGTGGACATTGAATTTCAAAGTTGGCGACACCGTCGTGTATCCCCATCACGGTGCTGCTCGAGTCGAAGACATCGTCGTGCGGAGCATCAAGGGTGAAGACGTCGAGTACCTGGTTCTCAAGGTTTCCGACGGTGACATGACGGTACAGATCCCGTCCAGCAAGCTCGATTACGTGGGCGTGCGCGACGTGGTCGGCCAGGAGGGCCTGGATCAGGTCTTCGAGGTGCTTCGCGCACCGCACACCGAGGAGCCCACCAACTGGGCCCGTCGTTTCAAGGCCAATCAGGAGAAGCTGATCTCCGGCGACATCATCAAGGTGGCGGAGATCGTCCGCGACCTGTGGCGTCGCGAGCAGGACCGCGGGCTGTCCGCGGGTGAGAAGCGCATGCTGACCCGCGCCCGGCGCGTGCTGGTGGACGAACTGTCCCTCGCTCAGCACACGAACGACGAGAAGGCCGACAGCATGCTCGACGAGATCCTCGCGACCGCTTCCTGACGCTCAAGAGCAGACGCTGAAGAACTCCCATCGCGTAGCCGCGCTGATCCCGGCAGCGGGATCGGGCACTCGCCTCGGCGAGTCGATCCCGAAGGCGTTCGTCGACATCGACGGCGTCACCCTGCTGGAGCTCAGCGCGGCTGCTGCGCGTTCGTCGGGGGTCGTCGACCGGCTCGTGGTGATCGTCCCAGCCGAACTCGAATCCCGTGCAGCGCAACTGGTTCCCGACGCCGACGTGGTCGTCGGGGGCGCCGAGCGGAGTGACTCGGTGCGCGCCGGACTGGCTGCGGCCGCCGACGCCGACCTGATCCTGGTGCACGACGCCGCCCGCGCGTTGACGCCGCCGACGCTGTTCGCCGAGGTGGTCGACGCGCTGTCCGCCGGCCATCCGGCCGTGGTCCCCGGCATCCCGGTGGCCGACACCCTCAAACACGTCGACGCCGACGGCACCGTCCTGGACACCCCCGACCGGGCGCCGCTGCGCGCGGTCCAGACCCCGCAGGGTTTCGACGCCGCCCTGCTGCGCCGCGCCCACGCCGGCGGCGGTGACGCCACCGACGACGCCGGCCTCGTGGAGGCGATGGGCGTGCCGGTGCGGGTTATCGCCGGCGACCACCTGGCGTTCAAGATCACCACCCCGTTCGACCTGACCACCGCCCGACTCCTTCAGGAGGCACGACGATGACATCAGAAGTAAGAGCGGCGACATCAAGAGCTGCGACATCAAGAGCTGCGACATCAAGAGCTGCGACATCAAGCGAGGCGTCATCGAGGCAGGTCGGGCCGGTGGGACTGCGGACCGGCATCGGCACCGACGTGCACCCGATCGAACCCGGCCGTGACTGCTGGATGGTCGGGCTGCTGTTCGACGGCGCCGACGGCTGCTCGGGGCATTCGGACGGCGACGTCGGCGTCCACGCACTCTGCGATGCACTGCTCTCGGCCGCCGGTCTCGGCGACGTCGGCGCCGTGTTCGGGGTCGGTCGACCCGAGTGGGACGGGGTCACCGGCGCGACCATGCTGACGCACGTCGTCGGTCTCGTCGACGCCGCCGGCCTGACCCCGGTCAACGCCGCCGTGCAGGTGATCGGCAACCGGCCGCGGATCGGACCGCGTCGCGACGAGGCGCAGCGCGTCCTGTCCGAACTGCTGGGCGCACCGGTGTCGGTCTCGGGCACCACGAGCGACGGACTCGGCCTCACCGGCCGCGGTGAGGGGATCGCGGCCGTGGCCACGGCACTCCTGTGGCTCAAGTAGAATCGCAGGCCGTGACTCTTCGCCTGTACGACTCCGCCACCCGCGAGGTACGCGACTTCGTTCCCCTGCGACCCGGAACGGCGTCGGTGTACCTCTGCGGCGCCACGGTGCAGGGAGTCCCGCACATCGGGCACGTCCGCAGCGGCATCGCCTTCGACGTGTTGCGCCGGTGGCTCGAACACCGCGGCCTGGACGTCCTGTTCGTCCGCAATGTGACCGACATCGACGACAAGATCCTGACCAAGGCCGCCGACGCCGGCCGGCCGTGGTGGGAGTGGGCCGCGACCCACGAACGCGAGTTCACCCGCGCCTACGACCGGCTGGGTGTGCTGCCGCCGTCGGCCGAACCGCGCGCCACCGGCTTCATCACCCAGATGGTCCAGTACATGGAACGGCTCATCGAGCGGGGTCACGCCTACACCGCCGACGGCAACGTGTACTTCGACGTCCGGAGCCTCCCGGAGTACGGCTCGCTGTCGGGTCACCGCCTCGACGACGTCCACCAGGGCGAGAGCGCGGGCACCGGAAAACGCGATCCCCGCGACTTCACCCTGTGGAAGGCCGCGAAACCCGGCGAACCGTCGTGGCCGACACCGTGGGGCGACGGCCGACCCGGCTGGCATCTCGAATGCTCGGCGATGTCGACCACGCTCCTCGGGGCCGAATTCGACATCCACTGCGGCGGAATGGATCTGATCTTCCCGCATCACGAGAACGAGATCGCGCAGAGCCGCGGCGCCGGCGACGGTTTCGCTCGGTACTGGCTGCACAACGGCTGGGTGACGATGAGCGGCGAGAAGATGAGCAAGTCGCTCGGGAACGTCGTCGCGATCCCGGCCATGCTGCAGCGGGTCCGCGCCGTCGAACTGCGCTACTACCTCGGCAGCGCGCACTACCGGTCGATGCTCGAGTACTCCGACGAGGCGCTCGTCGAAGCCGCCGCCGGCTACCGCCGCGTGGAGTCGTTCGTGCACCGCGTGGCCGAGCGGGTCGGGGACGTGACCGTCGGCGAGGTGACCGACGATTTCGCCGCCGCCCTCGACGATGATCTCGGGGTGCCCGCCGCGCTGGCCGCGGTGCACAACGCCGTGCGTGAAGGGAACACCGAACTCGAAGCGGGACACGGGGACCGGGCCCGGGAGATCGCGGGGCGCGTCCGCGCGATGACCGGCATCCTCGGCACCGATCCGCTCGATGCACAGTGGGCCGAGGCCGGCGCGGGCGACGCCGCCGACGCCGCCCTCGACGTCTTGGTGCGGGCCGAGCTCGACCGCCGTGCCGCCGCCCGCGCCGACAAGAACTGGACCGTGGCCGACGAGGTCCGCGATCGACTGGAGGCCGCGGGCATCGAGGTCACCGACACCCCCGACGGAGCGCAGTGGGCGCTCGCAGCGAAGGAACACTGATGGCCGGGAACTCACAGCGGCGGGGCGCCGTCCGTAAATCCGGAAGCAAGAAGGGGCAGACCGTCGGTTCCGGCGGCCAGCGTCGGCGCGGCCTCGAAGGTCGCGGCGCCACCCCGAAGGCCGCCGACCGCGTCTATCACCCGGCCCACAAGAAGTCCAAGGAGAAGGCCAAGTCGGCGCCCGGTGCTCGGCGCAGTCACCGAAAGTCCGAGGACGGCCCGGAGTACGTGGTCGGCCGCAACCCGGTGGTCGAATGCCTGCGCGCGGAGGTGCCCGCCACCGCGTTGTACGTGATGTCGACCGTCGGCGCCGACGAGCGCGTCAAGGAGGCCGTGCACACCGCGGGCGACCGCGGGATCGCGATCCTGGAGGCCTCCCGCGCCGAACTCGACCGCATGGCCCCCAACGGGCTGCATCAGGGGTTGGCCCTCCAGGTCCCCGAATACGAGTACGCGCACCCCGACGACCTGATGGCCGACGCGCTGGCGTCGCCGAACCCGCCGCTGCTCGTGGCGCTCGACAACATCACCGATCCGCGGAATCTGGGTGCCGTGATCCGCAGTGTCGCCGCGTTCGGCGGCCACGGGGTGCTGATCCCGCAGCGGCGCAGCGCGGGGATGACGGCCGTCGCCTGGCGGACCAGCGCGGGCGCCGCCGCCCGCCTTCCGGTCGCGACGGCACCGAACCTCACCCGCACCCTGGTCTCCTGGGGCAAGCAGGGAGCACAGATCGTCGGCCTCGACGCCGACGGCGACGTCTCACTCGACGACTACGACGGCACCGGCCCCACCGTGATCGTCGTCGGTTCGGAGGGCAAGGGCCTCTCGCGGCTGGTGCGGGAGAACTGCGACTCCGTCCTGTCGATCCCGATCGCCGGCCGGGTGGAGAGCCTCAACGCCTCCGTCGCGGCGGGCGTGGTGCTCGCCGAGTTCGCTCGGCAGCGTCGCACTCAAAAATAGGGTCGAACTCAAGAATAGGGTCGAACTCAAAAATAGGGTCGAACTCGATAAAAGGGGTCGAACTCAATAGAAGGAGTCGGCCTTGCTCTGGGACGATTCGCCGGACGTCGATCGGTGCCGGGATCGGCTAACGGTAGACGTTGATCGAGGAGAAACTCCCGTCTACGCCGCATCCACTCGCTTCGCGCAGTCGGTAATCCGCCATGAGGCCCCCGGATTCGAGGTCGCCGGTGATCTCCGGTGAGAGGGCCGACCTGGGGATGATCCCGTACACGATCCGGTCTTCCGACAAGTCGATGCAGACCGCAGTGACTATCGAATCACCGGCTCGGGAGATGTCGTCGAACTTCCGTTTGCTTCCGTCTGTGCTGTAGGCCCGGGGAGGCTTCGCCGACAGATTGGCGGGGAGGGTGTTGTCGACGCTCGGCTGACCTATCTCGTCATCGACAGCGGCCAAGCTCTTTCCGAGAAGGTCGTCGATCGACAGTTCGCGGGTCGGGCGTTGAGGTGTGACCGATATCGACTCGGCTTCAGGACCTGGATCCTCCGGCCCGGATGCCACAAGGGGAGACACGCCGATTCTCCAAACCAAGGCCGAGAACAGTATCAATAGGATGACGATCCCGGCCGTCCAGCGCTTCGGGTGACTGTTCATCGGGGGCTGCTCTCGGATCACGGCGACGTCGTGCTTGGCTCGCACGTTAATGGCGGTAGTGAGTCCGTCGTCCGGTACGGTTTGGTGGTGGTGGGCTGAAAAGCAGTGTTTTAGTTTGGTATTGCTGGCGCCAGAATCTCTGCAACAGAACGGGTTCGGGTGCAGGCGTCCCAGTCCTTTGGAGTATCGGATGGGACGGAATACATCACAGACGCGGTGCCGTATGTTGTTCCCCACCGTATTGTGCAGCCGGGATGGCGCAGCCCTGAGTCGTAGTAGTATTGGATGGCGGTGCGCGACGCGATGACGATCGTGCTCGGATTATCGTCCTGCTTGGCCTCGACGGTCTCCTGGAATGAGGTTATGCTGGTTGATACGCTGAAGGATCCGTCCCAGGGTGTGACTCCTTCTGAGTAGCCGCAGAACCGCCACCACTCGGTGTCGATTAACTTGCCCTCGGGTTCGAGGTCTGCACGTTCGACAACGCTTTTGGGGATATCGCAGGGGTTCGGTATCTGGTCGCTGGTGAGCGGGTTTCTGTTGGCGGGGACGATGCTTGTCCCTTCCGGCCCGAGCATTGCTTCTCGCTCGTTCGCTACGGGGTGGCCGGCGGTGCTGCATCCGGCCGTCGTGACGATGCTTAAGAGTGCTGCCACGAACAGCATTCTTCGGCGGTTGGTGGAACTGGTCATCGACGGTCCTCCCGGATCATGGCGACGTTTTTTGATTAGGGTGTTGATGGCCGTTATGAGGCTGTCGTTCGTTACAGTTCTGTTGAGATCCGCTTGGAAGTCGGCCGTCTGAACCGCACCGGGTCTGATGGAGACCCGAGGATATCGGATTCCAACCAGCGCCTGCTCGGCCGGTTTCGTAGTGTAGAACGTTTCTTCGAACTCTGCTGGTGGTACGTCGACGGGGTAGCCGTGCAGGCGGTTGTGGTTGTGCCAGTGGACCCGACTCGGCGTGGCGAGTTCGGACTCCTCGACCGCCCTCCAGGGCCGTCCTTCACGCGCGGGCCCACGGATCAGTTCGGCCGCGTAGTAGCCGTTCACGGTCGCAGCGAGCGTTACCGTACGAATCACTCACGTACGTTGAAGCAGACGTGTGTTGAAACAGACGTGGGTTGAAGCAGACGTGGGCCACCCCGTCCCGGTCGACACGAACGTCAGGGCGGTGACCCATGGCTGATTCGATCCCTTCGATTTGCATCAGCCGCGCGATCTGGTCTCGGCGGATCTCATGACCAGTGTGGCGGGCGGCCTTCCGGATCTGCCAGGTGCCGTAGACCCGGAAGTCGTCCTCCCGCGCCTGCCGCACGAACAGCCTGTTCGCAGCGTCGCGATGGGCACGGGCCGACAGCTGACCACATCGTCGCAGTTGGCATCGACAACCGTGCCGTGCTCGGTGTCCACCCCCCGGGGTCCGCTGATCGATGTACCCGATTCTGTCGTTCAGGTTCCGTTCACTATCGTGTAAGGAATGTCTGGAGGGAACTCGGTGCGCTCGGCGTGGGCGCGAGTGCGCACGGGCGAGCGGGTCGAGTTCTCGGGCGCCGTCTGGGCGGGGCTCGTCGGCGTCCTCGTCGCGTTCATCCTCCTCATCGAACTCGTCGCGAACCTCAACGACATCCACGGTCCGCTCTACCTCCTCGGCCGCGACTTCATCGGCCGCCCGCGCATCGGCGAGATCAAGATGGCGGGCCTGCTGCTGGCGCTGATCTGCATGCCGTCCCGATTGCGCCTCCCCGTCCTCGGTTCGGCGGTGGCGCTCGAACTGATCTGGAACTCGCAACGCTGGATCGTCGGTCATCCGGGAACCATCGGCAACGGCATCCTGTTCGTCCTCGTCGGCACGGCCGCCTTCGCCGCCTGGCGACTCCACGGCGCAGAACGCGCCACCACACTGAAGGCCGTCGGACTGGGCATGCTCCTGATCACGATGGGGCGCGTCGGCGACGTATGGCTGGTGCTGTCGACCAAAGCGAGCCCCGAAGTCCTCGACGAGTACGTCGAACTCGCCGACCGGGCCCTCGGCAGCCCGGCGTGGGCATTCGGCACCGTGGTCTCCGACCACGCGTGGATGGCCGAGATCCTGTCCAAGGTGTACGTGTACCTGCCCGTCGGCGCCGCCATCATCGCGTTCTTCCAACTGCGCAACAGTGCCCGCGACGGCTTCCCACGACACCACATCATCCGGACGTTCCTCCTCATCGGCCTCATCGGTCCGGTGGTGTACTTCCTGTTCCCCGTCGTCGGCCCGACGTACGCGTTCGGCCACGAGATGGTCGGCGCCGGCTGGCAAGACGTGTGGCCGCTGCAACTACCGGTCATCGGCGACCCGGAGTCGCTGTACTTCAACCAGATCATCGCCCGAAACTGCATGCCGAGTCTGCACACCGCGTGGGCCATGTCGATCTTCCTGCACGGGTGGCGCGGATCTCGGGCAGCCAAGGTGTTCGGCACCGTGTGGCTGTTCTGCACGATCTCGGCGACCCTCGGCTTCGGCTTCCACTATGCGATCGACGTCCTGGCCGGCATCATCTTCACCCTCACCCTCGAGGCCGCGTTGACCCGACCCGAACTCGGGTGGGGCCGCCACCGGGTGTCGGTGATCGCCTTCGGCGCCGCCGCGTTCACCGGGATGCTGCTGGCGACGCGCTACCTCGCGGTCGAGATGTCCACCAGCGGTGTCCTCGGCGGCGTCTCGCTGATCGTCGTCGTGCTGGCGATGGCGGGAGCGTTCCTGACGATCGAACTGCATCCGGGGCGCGGCGAGTTCGCCGGACCTCCGCTGGACGTCGGCGACCGGCGCAGCCCACGGGAACTCGTTCACGACGCCACTCGGACGGCGGGACAGGCGTTGGCGGCCGTCTCCCGCGAGGCCGAGAAGACCACCCACCGCAAGTAGCATGGATCGCGTGGCAGACAGAGCGCGCGTCATCGATCTCAACGCCGATCTCGGTGAGGGCGTCGGCGACGACTCCGCGATGATCGACCTCGTCACCAGCGCCAACATCGCCTGCGGATTCCACGCGGGAACCCCCGCCGACCTGGCTGCGACATGCCGCGACGCCGTCGCCGCCGACGTCCGGATCGGCGCCCAGGTGTCGTACCCCGACCGCGCCGGATTCGGCAGGCGCTTCATGGACGTCGCACCCGCCGACCTGGTGGCCGACGTCCTCTATCAGATCGGTGCGCTCGCGGCGCTCGCCGAAGCCGCCGGCGGACGTGTGACGTACGTGAAGCCGCACGGTGCGCTCTACAACGCGATCGTCCACCACGAGCGGCAGGCCGACGCGGTCGTCGAGGCCGCGAGAACGGCGGGGCTCGGGCTGATGTGCCTGCCGGGGTCGGAGGCGATGGGCCGCGCCCGACGGGCCGGGGTGCCGGTGATCGCCGAGGCGTTCGCCGATCGCGGCTACACGCCGCAGGCCACCCTGGTGCCGCGGGGTGAGCCCGGCGCACTGCTCACCGATCCCGACGAGATCGCACGCCGAGTGGTGCGCCTGGTCGAGACGGGCGTGATCGACGCCGTCGACGGGACCCCGATCGAGATCGACGCCGACTCGGTGTGCCTGCACGGCGACACCCCGGGCGCGGTCGAACACGCCCGACGCGTACGGGAAGCGCTGGTCGAAGCGGACGTCCGCGTCCGCGCCGCACCGTGAATCGCCGGGCCGCCGGGGTCGTCGCCGGTTTCGGCGCCTACGGCATCTGGGGTCTGTTCCCACTGTTCTTCGACGCCCTCCGCCCGGCGGGCCCGTGGGAGATCCTCGCGCACCGCATCCTGTGGACGCTCGTCGTGTGCGGCGGCCTGCTGCTGGTGATGCGCGACTGGGCGTGGATCGCTCCGCTGCGCCGCCAACCGAGACTCGTCGCCGGCGTCACCGCGGCCGCGCTGCTCATCGCGACCAACTGGGTGGTGTACGTCGCCGCCGTGACATCCGGCCACACCAGCGACGCGGCACTCGGATACTTCCTCAACCCGATCGCGACCGTCGGACTGGGCGTCGTCGTCCTGGGCGAACGGCTGCGACCCCTCCAGTGGGCCGCCGTCGGAGTCGGACTCGTCGCGGCCGTCTACCTGGCGGTGGCGGGCGGCTCATTCCCCACGGTGTCGGTGACCCTCGCGGGGTCCTTCGCCCTGTACGGGCTCGTGAAGAACAAGGTCGGCGCCCACCTCCCGGCCCTGCACGGACTCACCCTCGAGACGGCGGTCCTCGCTCCGGCAGCCGCCGTGGTCCTGGTGATCGTCGGCGTCACCCCCGCGGGACTGGCCTTCGCCGCCCACGGGGCCGGCCACACCTGGCTGCTGGTCTCGTCGGGCGTGGTGACAGCTGTTCCGCTGCTGCTCTTCGCGACAGCAGCACGGCGAATACCGCTGGTGACCGTGGGTCTCATTCAATTCATCACGCCCATCCTGCAGCTGCTGTGCGCGGTGCTGCTCCTCGGCGAACACCTCCCGCCGCAGCGGTGGATCGGGTTCGGCATCGTCTGGGTGGCGTTGCTCGTGCTGACCGCAGACAGTCTCCTGGCGGCACGCGCTCGCCGAACCGGGGGCTCGCGGACCCTGACCGCGAAATAGGGGCGGGCATTAGGGTCGGGGAATGGCAGTAGCGAATACCGTGGTGCAGACCGCGGACGGAGTGGTCGACGGCAAGCGTGGGCGGGGCGGCCGCCGCGGCACGATCTCGTGGCGCGGCATCCCCTTCGCCGAACCCCCGGTGGGGAAGTACCGGTGGCGTGCACCGAGGCCCGTCGAACCGTGGCCGGGCGTCCGCGAATGCCACGACTACGGGTATGCGCCGATCCAGGAGAAACTGTTCACCGCCCGCGGTGCCGGACGGTTCCAGCCGCGTAGCGAGGACTGCCTGACGCTCAACGTGTTCGCGCCCGAGTCGGCCTCGACGACCCCGCGCCCCGTGCTGGTGTTCATCTACGGGGGCGCCTACATTCTGGGCGGCACGTCGACCCCGATCTACGACGGCTCGTATCTGGCGCGGGCGCGCGACGTCATCGTCGTGACGCTGAACTACCGATTCGGGCCGTTCGGCTTCCTCGACCTGAGCTCGTACTCCACCCCGGAGCGCCAGTTCGATGCGAATCCCGGACTCCGCGACATGGTCGCCGGACTCGAATGGGTGCAACGCAACATCGCCGCATTCGGCGGCGACCCCAACCGCGTCACCGTCTTCGGTGAGAGCGCGGGCGGGTCGGCCGTCACCGCACTGCTGGCGACACCGGCCGCCGAAGGATTGTTCTCGGGGGCGATCGCGCAGAGCCCGGCCCTCGATCTGGCGGTCGGTAAGGATAACGCCGACCTGTTCGCCGACGAGTTCGTGCGACTTCTCATGGATCCGACTAGGCGTCGGGGTGCGGAGCGTGACGAGGAGCCGCTCGATCCGGAGACGGTGGCCCGCGTGGTCGACGGTGCCGGACCCCTCGACCTGCTGCGGACGGGAAACAAGATGATGGGCTTCGCGCGCGGCGCCCAGACCTCGGATCCGATGCCGTTCGCCCCCGTCGCCGACGGCGACTATCTGCCGCTCCTCCCGATGGAGGCGGCCCGACTCGGGCGGACCCACGCGGTCCCCACGATCATCGGCAACAACCGCGACGAGGGTGAACTGTTCGCCAGGTTCTGGAACATCCTGCCCGACGCTGGCACGTACCTGGTCGGTGTCGACGATCAGGAGACGGTCGAGGAACTCGAACGCCTCTACCCGGGCCGCGGTGACCGGGTCCGGCTCTCGGCCGACGCGACGTTCTGGATTCCGACGACGATGTTCGCCGGCTATCACAGCGCCCACGCGCCGACCTACGTCTACCGCTACGACTATGCGCCGACACTGTTGAAGGTCGGCGGCATCGGCGCGACTCACGCCACCGAGCTGTTCGCGGTGTTCGGGATCTACCGCGACCCGATCGGCGCCGGCCTCGCCGCAGCCGGCAGCTGGCGGTCGACCAAGCGGATCACCGCGACCATCCAGGGACTGTGGAGCTGGTTCGCGCGCAGCGGTGAACCGTCGCCGTCGTGGCCTCGATACACCACCGACAACCGGGCGGTGATGGTGATCGACGATCCGACGCGCGTCGAGATCGACCCCGACGGCGTCAAGCGCCGTGCCTGGGAACGAGTGCACCGCGAAGTGCGCGCCGGCGTCGGACGGGTGCCCGGTGCCGGCATCACCGGCGGTTCCGGCGCCGGAAGTCGGGGATGAGACGAGGCGCCGCCGCCGGGACCGTGGTCGCCGCCGTGACCCTGGTCGCCATGACCGTTGCGGCGTGCGGCACCGACGCGGCCGACGATGTGACCGCACCGACGACGCGGGCATCGGCCTCAGAGTCCGTCCCACCCACGTCGAATCCAGCGGCTTCCAGTGCGACCCCCTCGACTACGCCGGTGCTTCCGCCGCCGTACATCGCGTCCTTGTCGTGGGTGCAGACGGAGGTCGGGCCGAGCCTGCAGATCGTGCCGACGCGCAACGGCCGTGACGTCTCGTCGCCGACGGCGGGCGATGAGGCGTGGCGCGAAGTCCTCGACCGCGAACCCGGGGCCGACACCCCGGGGATGAAGGAACAGTTCGACTGTCACTGGACGTTCGCCCGCCTCATCGATCCCGAGAAACCCAGTTGGAACCTGGAACCCGACCGTCCAGTGGTCTCGCCCGATGAGATGATCGCGACCAGATGCAACCCGGGAGGTCCCGAGGAGTGACCCGGTGGCGCCAGGCGGCCGGGTTCAGAAGGGCGGGGCGGGTCAGAAGGGCGGCAGGTCGTCGTCGGTCGAATGGAGTGCGGCGAGTGCTTGGTCGGTTTCGCGGTGGCGGCGGTTGATCGCCCGTTGTTGCATCCGGTATCGGTGTTTGGCCTCGAGGCGGGTGCGTGTGCGTTTTGGTGCGTTCTCGGCGTGTCCGGTTGTTCGGCGTGTCGCGTTGGCGGGATCGCCGTCCGGGTCGTCCGTGGTCGGGTCGCTGTGATCGCAGGGTAGGAGTCCGAGTTCGGGGAGCAGCCAGGTGTTGGCGGCCTGGCGGCGGATGGTGATGCCTTCGGGGGTGGTGATCTCGGTCCAGACGATGCCGTGGGCGTCGGTGATCTGGTCGTCGAGCCAGCCGCGGGTGTGGGTTTTCAGTCCGTGGTGGAAGCGGCACTTGGGGTTGAGGTTGCATGCACACGTCGGCCCACCCGAACCCGGATCGGCATGGTTGTACTCGGTGACATGATCCAGATCGCACCGCCACGCCGGTCGATCACACCCGACCCACGAACACGTGCCGAACAGGCCCCGCACCGCCGTGTCTAAGACGGCGGTGGGTCGGTACGGGTTGCCGCGTTGCGCGGTGCGGTCCAGGAGCCGACTGAGGTCGAGGTCTCGGGTGACCGCGTCGGGGCGTTTCGCTAAGTCTCGGGCGTGGGCGGCGGAGATGGGTCCGTAGCCGTCCAGGAGTGCCGGTGTGTCGACGGTGCCGTCGAGGGTTTCTTGGCGGACCACGACGTGCAGGACGATGCTCGCACACCGCGCCGCCACATCGTGATCGGAGAGCTCAGCGGCACAATCGGGGCGTTCGCACGCGCAGACGAACGGGGTGCCGGTCAGGCGGGCGACGGCCGCATCAGCGCGTCGTTCTCCTTTGGTGCGCGGATCGTGGCGGCACACTCCGGCGATGACCGCATCGATGGTGTCCTTGCACAACACCGCATCTTCGGTGGAGGTGGTGATGATCAGGTCGGAGACCGTATCGGTCACCGGTGCGACGAGGACCTTTTTCTGGGCGCGGGTGTCTTCGCGGGTGGTGGTGACCGCGTCGGGGTCGTGTGCGGCCACGATGTGGGCGATGGTGTTCTCCACCCGCCGTGCGGTGAGCCCGCCGATGATCGTGAGGCGGCGAGCGGCTTCGGTGTCGATGAACGCCAGGAGATCGGGATCCTCGATGAGGGCGGTTTGTTCGATGGCGCGGCGGAACCAGAACGGTGTCAGGACCCCGTCGCGCAGGAGGCGGCCGATGGCCGGGATGCGGTCGAAGCAGGCGAGGGACTCATCGACGAAGCGTTCGGCGGTGCACTGCCGCACTCCGGCCACCACCGCGTAGGAGGCGGCGACCTGACACAGCGGATCATAAAGCCGCGTGAACACATCACCGCCCCCGTCCCCGGCGGCATCGGCAGCGGTGTTGGCGTCGGCGGCAGCATTCGCCTCGGCGATCCGGTCGCTGGCCAGGTCGTAGATGGCCCGATACCGGTGCCAGAGGACCAGGCCGTGGAAGGAGTCGGCGCGGGCGGCGAAGAGCATCATCGCCGCATCATCACGCCCAGCATCTCCGGCACCCTCGGCGCCCTGACCGCCCCCGGCTTCTGCCCCATCCTCGGGGTCCGCTGCGCGGCCGGCCGCTCCGGCGGGTCGGGGGAGTCGGATCACCAACTCCTCATCGGTGACCGTCACCGACGGTTCCGCCAACTCGCCGGGCCCACGCAATGCCGGACCGGGACCGGGGTTGCCCGGTCCGGGCGGAAAGATCATCGTCGCGGTCATGGCGTCCTCCCCGAAACTTCCGATCACGTTGGCCGTGATCTCGAACTCGAACCATCTCGAACTCATGTTCGATGATACTCGCGGGGTCGGACAATTCGGGTTCTGTTCGCGATCGGCTGACGCGAGCCCGGTGCGGCCGGTCGCTAATCCCGCGCGCGCAACCCGATGATGCGGCAGACCACGTAGATTGCGAACGAGATGGTGGTCACCAGGACCGAGACGGGGAGTTCGGGAGCCAGCGAGGCGATGAGCCCGCCGACTGCCGAGACCTCCGCGAACACCACCGACAGGATCAAGACGGTCGTGGGGTTCGCCGAGAGCCGAGCGGCCGCAGCGGCCGGGGTGATGAGCAGGCTCATCACCAGCAGCGCGCCGATGATCTGCACCCCCTGCGCCGCCGCCAGCCCGACGAGGATCGCGAACACCACCGCGATGGCGCGGACCGGGACACCCGAGGCCGCCGCCACCCGCGGATCGAGGCTCGCGAACAGCAGGGGACGATAGATCGCGGCGAACACGACGAGGATCACCGCAGCGGTGATCGAGACGGCGATCAGCCCCTCGCGGCCCACGCTGACGACCTGGCCGGTGAGAAGAGAGAAGCCCGTCCCGACGCGGCCGTACAAGCTCAGGAACAGCACGCCGAGACCGAGGCCGAAGGCCATCACGGCGCCGATCACCGAATCGCGTTCACGCGCCCGGTTGCCGAGTACACCGAAGACCGCGGCGGCCAGGACGGCGCCGACGATCCCGCCGACGTTGACGCTCACGCCCGCGAGCAGCGCGGCTGAGGCGCCGGTGAACGACAGTTCGGCGGCGCCGTGCACGGCGAAGCTCATCTGCCGCGCGACGATCATCGGGCCGAGTACGCCGCCGATGAGGCCGAGCAGAGCCAAGGCGATGAGCGACTCCTGAACGAAGCCGCGCGAAAGCAGGTCGGCGGTCTGCGAGTAGTTCCAGAAATCACCGAGATCGGCCGCGAGGACCACGGCACCGTCGGTCACAGGTCGTCTCCGGCCACCGCGAACCCGGCATCGGTGCCGAGCGCGTCACCCGGGTAGGGGTGCGTGTCGCAGTGGTGGTCGTCCTCGCCGCCGAGGACGACGAGACGACCGCCGATCCGCAACACCTCGACCGGACTGCCGTACAGCTCGGTGAGGGTGCGCGAGGTCATCACCTCCTCGACCGCGCCGATGCGGAACGAGCCGCCGGCCAGGTACAGCACGCGGTCGACGAAAGGGAGGACGGGATTGAGTTCGTGGGTGACGAACAGTATCGCGGTCGCGCTGCGTGCGCGGCGGGCGTCGAGGAGGTCGACGACGCGGCGTTGACTCGACAGGTCGAGGCTCGCCAGCGGCTCGTCGCACAAGAGGACGGACGGGTCGCGGGTGAGGGCCTGGGCGATCCGCAGACGCTGCTGCTCACCACCCGACAGCAGTCCCAGCGGACTGTCGGCGAACTGCTCGGCACCCACCTGCGCGATCGCCGAGTCGACGAGCGCGCGCCGACGTCCGCGCCCGCGGAACCCGAGGCCCCAGGAGGCGCCGTCGACGCCGAATCCGACCAGGTCGCGGCCGCGAAGCATCATCGAATCGGAGTCCTCCGCATGCTGCTGGGGCACGTAGCCGATGTCGCCGCGATGCTCGACGGTCCCGGTCGACAACGCCGTCTGACGCAGGATGGCCCGCAGCAGCGAGGTCTTGCCCGACCCGTTCGGCCCGAGCACCGCGATGAACTCGCCGGGATGGACGTCCAGGTCGAGGCCGCCCCACAGGGCGCGGCCGCCGAGGTCGAGGCGCGCATCACGCAGACTCACCACCGGTGTGCTCATTTCTCGAGCGCCTCGGCGAGTTCGCGGATCTGGCCGCCCTGCCACGCCAGGTAGTCGGTGACCCCCTCGGGGAGGGTCTCGCTGAAGCGGACGACGGGGACCGATGCGCGCCGGGCGGTCGCCATCATCTCGCGGGTGACGGGGTCGACGGCCTGCGTGTTGTAGATCATCGCCGCGGCGCGATGCGAGGTGAGCAGATCCTCGAACGTCGCGCGGTCGGCGGCCGACGGCGACCGGCCCTCCTCCACGGCGTCGACGAAACCCGCGGGGGCGGCGTCGACGAGGCCGGCGTCGCTCAGGAGTGCGGCCGCCAGCGGCTCGGTGGAGACCACGCGGGTGTCGCGGTGCCGGTCGGCGATCCCGGTGAGCTGCGCGCGCAGGCCGTCGATGCCGCGAACGAACTCGTCACTGCGATCGGTGTAGTAGTCGGTGTGCTTCGGGGCGACCTCGCCCAGTTCGCGCGCCACCGCCCGGGCGGTCTCGGCGACGGCCTGCAGGTCGTAGAAGACGTGCTCGTTGCCGCGGTCGGCGTCCGACCGGACATCGGCGGCGACCACCCGCGCGCCACGGGCGTCGGCGGCCGCGGTCTCCATGAACTGGTCGTAGTGGCCGCCGTTGAGGACCAGAACGTTGGCGTCCTGCACGCGGGCGGTGTCGGCACTCGACGCCTCGTACTCGTGGGGGTCGCCGTCCGGCGACGAGTAGAGGGCCTCGACGTCGGCATGCTCGCCGCCGACGGCGTCGGCGACGGCGGCCCACACATCGGTCGACGCCACCACGACGGGGGTGTCGGTGGGGGCGGGCCCGTCGGCCCCGCTGCACGCGGTCGCGACGATCGCCGTCGTGGCGGCCAGGGTGGCCAGGAGTGCGCGGTGTGCGGGGCTCGGGTTCGGCATGGCGGAGCCACTCTCTCGGAGACGATGGAATCGGCGATAACGACAATCGAGGATAATGAAAACCGTTACCGGGAGAGTGTAAAACAGCGCATTCCGCATTGTCGAAACAATGCCCACCTGCGCATACGTCGGACGTCACCGGACAGGCCGACGGCGTGCCGTCGAACTACCGGAACGCTGCGGGCGGCGCCACCAGATAGGGGATCGCGGCGACGTCGGAGTCGAGAGTCGTCACCTTCCAGCCGCTGCTCGTCCGCGTCACGCTCGCGCCGACCGCGTGGACCTCCGGCAGCTTCGCGTGGGTCACGGCCGCGAGGACTGTCGCATCACGTCCCGCCCTGCGGTATTCGACGGGCACGTGCAGGGTGGACGGGCCCCGCCGCGCTCGGTTGACCCGAAGCTCCGCGGCCATCGGCTCTGCGGGCCCGAGGGAGTCGCGGTGTGCGACGCCCGCCGTGCACGCACGGATGCGGTCGACGTCGGCGGCGTCGATTGCGCGGAACAGCTTCTGCACCGCCGCCACCGGCGTCGCGGCCCGACACGACCCCGCCGCCGCGGCCGCGTCACCCGCCGCGAACCCCGATGCGATGCCCGCTCCCGTCACCAGCGTCGCGCCGACGGCCACGGCCCTGGCGATCCGCCTCCCCGCAGCGATCCGCCTCCCCGCAGCATGCCGGCGCCCGACGGTCCCGATGATGATCCCCATGTCTTTCCCCCTGAGTCGTATGTCCCGAAGTCGTATGTCCTGAGCCGTGCGATCCGCGCTGCCGCAGCGGGCATGACCGAATCAGACGATATGCACTGAGTGACTCTTCTCCGCCGACGATGAGTTGTCAACGGTCGTCGCCCGCCCGCCCCCCGCCCGCCCGCCCCCCGTCGCCCGCCCCCCGTCGCCCGCCCCTCGTCGCCCGCCCCTCGTCGCACTGACGCGACATTCATTACTGTGGACGCATGACCGTACGCCCAGTGCCGAGGCGCATCGCGCTGATCTCGGTGCACACGTCCCCGCTGGCGCAGCCGGGAACCGGTGACGCGGGCGGGATGAACGTCTACGTCTGGCAGACCGCGACCCGGTTGGCTCGCCGCGGCATCGGGGTGGAGATCTTCACCAGGGCCACGGCGTCGACCGACGTCCCGGTCGTCGAGGCGGCCCCCGGGGTCACGGTGCGCAATGTGGTGGCCGGCCCGTTCGACGGTCTCGACAAGCGTGACCTCCCCGGTCAGCTGTGTGCCTTCTCGGCGAACGTCCTGCGCGCCGAGGCGGCACAGGAGCCCGGCTACTACGACCTGATCCACTCGCACTACTGGCTGTCCGGGCAGGTCGGCTGGCTGGCCCGCGACCGCTGGGGCGTGCCGCTCGTGCACACCGCGCACACTCTCGCCGCCGTCAAGAACGCCTCCCTGGCCGCCGGCGACGCCGCCGAGCCGATGCTCCGGGTGGTGGGCGAGCAGCAGGTCGTCGACGAGGCCGACCGGCTGATCGCGAACACCGCCACCGAGGCCGACGCGCTGGCGGACCTGTATGGCGCCG
The DNA here is from genome assembly GCF_000423025.1 of Gordonia shandongensis DSM 45094. Classification (GTDB taxonomy): domain Bacteria; phylum Actinomycetota; class Actinomycetes; order Mycobacteriales; family Mycobacteriaceae; genus Gordonia; species Gordonia shandongensis. Next base: position 283,467 of record NZ_AUHE01000001.1, on the reverse strand, counting down.
ACCCGACCCGCATCGACGTCGTGATGCCGGGTGCCGACCTCGACCGCTATCTCCCGGGCGACCGCGCCGCCGCCCGCACCGAACTGGGCCTCGACCCCGACGACGTCCTGGTGACGTTCGTCGGTCGGATCCAGCCGTTGAAGGCGCCCGACGTCCTGCTGTCGGCGATGGCGCCGCTGCTGACCGGCGACTCCGCCGGGAGGCTGCGCGTCCTGGTGGTCGGCGGGCCGTCCGGCAACGGTCTGGCGCGCCCGACGTCGCTGATCGACCTGGCCCGCGACCTCGGGATCGCCGACCGCGTCGACTTCCTGCCCCCGCAGCCGCCGGAACGGCTCGTGCACGTGTACCGCGCCGCCGACCTGGTGGCGGTGCCGAGCTACTCGGAGAGCTTCGGGCTGGTGGCGGTGGAAGCCCAGGCGTGCGGGACGCCGGTGGTCGCCGCGCACGTCGGCGGACTCGGCGTCGCCGTCGACCACGGCCGGACCGGGCTGCTGGTGGACAGTCACGAACTCCCGGCGTGGACCGAGGCCCTCGGCTCCCTGCTGGCCGACCCGGACCGGCGAGCGCGGATGGGGGCGGCGGCCGCGGTCCACGCACAGCGCTTCTCCTGGGAGCACACCGTCGACGCGCTGCTCGAGAGCTACGCCCGCGCGATCACCGCAAGTGACGAGAGCACCGGACCCGATGAGGGGCGCTTCGCGATGCGCCGCTGGAGGAACAGAACGAGGATGATGGCGTGAACCCCGACGAGACGATCGACGCACTGGCCGCGGCCCTGGACGAGACCGGAATCGACTACGCGAGGAAGTCGACCGGCGGTGCGAAGTCGGAGCACTTCGTCTTGGAGTTGCCCGGTGAACGCAAACTCAAGACGACGGTCCTGCTGACGGCCGGCGGTCACGGTGTGCGGGTGGAGGCGTTCGTGTGCCGTCGGCCCGACGAGAACATCGAAGCCGTCTACCGGTATCTGCTGAAGCGGAACCGGCGCCTGTATGCGGTCGCCTACACCCTCGACAACATCGGCGACATCTACCTGATCGGGCGGATCTCGCTGGACGCCCTGACGCGCGCCGAGGTCGACCGGGTGCTCGGTCAGGTCCTCGAGGCGGCGGACGGCGACTTCAACCAGATCCTCGAGATCGGTTTCCTCACGTCGATCAGACGCGAGTGGGCGTGGCGGCGGGCGCGGGGCGAGTCGATGCGCAACCTGGAGGCGTTCGCGCACCTCATCGACGAGGATGATCTGCCGGAGATCGCACCCCTGGACGATCCGGACGCCGAGCCGGTCTGGTCGGTCGACGACGCCGGTTCGCGACCGTCGTAGGGGCCGACGCAGGGACCCGCGCAGGGACCGTCGCGGGGGTCGTCGGCGCGGGGTCGGGTACGGTGAGCCCGGAACGACCGTGACAATGGTCGTTGACACTGTTCCTTGACTCCGAAGGTGATCATGAGCTTCTCCTCCCCGTACCCCGACGTCGTCGTCCCCAACGTCAGCGTCTACGAGTACCTGTTCGGCTCCCTGACGGAGACCGACCTCGACCGCACCGCGCTCATCGACTCCACTTCGGGCGCCACCACCACCTACCGGCAGCTGGTCGGCCAGATCGACGCCGCCGCGGGCGCGGTCGCCGCGCGCGGACTCGGCGTCGGCGACGTCGTGGCGATCCTCTCGCCCAACATCCCGGCCTTCGCGACCGTCTTCCACGGTGTGCTGCGCGCCGGCGCCACCGCGACCACGCTCAACGCCCTGTTCACGGCGCCCGAGGTGGCCAAGCAGCTCGTCGACTCCGAGGCGCGGCTCCTCATCACGATCACCGCCCTCGCCCCCGCGGCACTCGAAGCGGCACGCGAGGTCGGTCTCGCCGACGACGCCGTGGTGATCCTCGACGGCGACGGTCTGGCCGCCGACGGGCACCCGAACGCCGCCGACTTCCTCGGCGGCGGTCACCGCGCCCCCGACGTCGACTTCGACCCGGCCACCCACATCGCCGTGCTGCCCTACAGCTCGGGCACCACGGGCAACCCCAAGGGGGTGAAGCTCAGCCACCGCAACCTGGTCGCCAACGTCGCCCAGATCGAGCCGCTCAACGGGATGACGTCCGACGACGTCGTGCTCGCCGTGCTGCCCTTCTTCCACATCTACGGGATGACCGTCCTGCTCAACGCAGCCCTCAGGGCCCGCGCATCCCTGCTGGTGATGCCGCGGTTCGACCTCATCGCATTCCTCGAGAGCGTGCAGCGGCACAGGATCACGTACGCGTTCATCGCCCCGCCGGTGGCCGTGGCCCTCGCCAAGCACCCGATCATCGACGAGTACGACCTGTCGTCGATCCACACGATGCTCTCGGGCGCCGCGCCGCTCGACGAGGAACTGGGCAACGCCGTCGCCCAGCGCCTCGACCTGCACATGCTGCAGGGCTTCGGGATGAGCGAGCTGTCGCCGGTGAGCCACATCATCCCGTTCGACGGCGGTGTCGGCACCCGCGGGGTGCGGGCCCCGCTGTCGTCGGTGGGCTGGGCCGTCCCGAACACCGAGAACCGGATCGTCGACCCGGCGACCGGCGCCGACGTCGACATCCCCGCCGACGGCGTCTCGGCGCCCGGCGAGCTGTGGGTGCGCGGACCCAACGTGATGGTCGGCTACCTGAACAACGACGCGGCGACCGCCGAGACCATCGTCGACGGCGACTGGCTGCGCACCGGTGACATGGCGACCGTCGACGCGACCGGCTGCGTCACGATCGTCGACCGCCTCAAGGAGCTCATTAAGTACAAGGGCTACCAGGTGCCGCCGGCCGAGCTGGAGGCCCTGCTGCTGACGCACCCGCAGATCGCCGACGCGGCGGTGATCGGCGTCAACGACGCCGACGGCGAGGAGATCCCGAAGGCGTACGTCGTCGCCCAGGACGGTGCAGAACTCAGCGAGGACGATGTCATCGCGTTCACCGCCGAGCGGGTCGCGCCGTACAAGAAGGTCCGCGCCGTCGAGTTCATCGACGCGATCCCGAAGTCGTCGGCGGGCAAGATCCTCCGGAAGGATCTGCGCCGGTAGACGCACGTGTCGGCCGCCGCCGACCCCTGTGGGAAGATGTCTCGCATGAGCAACGGCACCCTCATCCTGATGCGCCACGGCGAGAGCGAATGGAACGCGTCGAACCAGTTCACCGGCTGGGTCGACGTCGCACTGACCGAGAAGGGGCGGGCCGAGGCGGTTCGCGCCGGTGAGCTGCTCGTGGAGCACGACCTGCTGCCCGACGTCCTCTACACGTCGCTGCTGCGTCGGGCCATCGTGACGGCGGAGATCGCGCTCGAGACCGCCGACCGGCACTGGATCCCGGTGGTCCGCGACTGGCGGCTCAACGAGCGGCACTACGGCGCGCTCCAGGGGCTCGACAAGGCGGAGACGAAGGCGAAGTACGGCGACGAGCAGTTCATGCTGTGGCGGCGCAGCTACGACACCCCGCCGCCTGCCATCGAGGCGAACGCCGAATTCAGCCAGGTCGGCGATCCGCGCTACGCGGACATCGACGTGCCGCTCACCGAGTGCCTGCTGGACGTCGTGACCCGGTTGATCCCGTACTACCACGAGGCGATCGAGGCGGACCTGCGTGCGGGCAAGACCGTGCTGGTCGCCGCGCACGGCAACTCGCTGCGTGCGCTCGTCAAGTACCTCGACGAGATCTCCGACGCGGACATCGCGCAGCTCAACATCCCGACCGGGAACCCGCTGCGCTACGACCTCGACGAGAACCTCCGGCCGGTGACGCCCGGCGGCGTCTACCTCGACCCGGAGGCGGCGGCCGCGGGTGCGGCAGCCGTTGCGGCGCAGGGAAACAAGTAGTGCGCACTCCTGTGGCCTGAGATACATTGGAGTCATGGCTGACGCGACTCTCGAGGTGACCCATCTGACGGAGCAGGAGCGCTACCGAGCGGACCTGTCCGAGGCTGAGGACGGCCCCGTGGAGGCCGGTTACATCGACTACACGCAGGACGGCGACCGCATCGCGCTCACCCACACCGTGATCTACGAACGTTTCGGCGGCCGCGGTCTGGCCGCGCAACTGGTGAAGTCGGTCCTCGACGACGTCCGGGCCGCCGGACGCACCGTGGTGCCGGTGTGCACCTACGTCCAGAAGTACATCGAGAAGCATCCCGAGTACTCCGACATCGTCGCGAGCTGAGACGCGAGCGTCGGCCGCAGTTCCACTTGACCGCAGTTCACTCGACCGCAGTTCACCTGACCGCAACCCAGGCGAACCGGATGTGAACGCACTCCCAACTGTGGCGGCCCGCGCTGCGAACTCTCGGCGACCATCGTAGGATTCGGGTGTGTCAGTGACAGTTGGGGGAGCAGAGCGGCGGGAGTGCCGAGCGCGGTGAGTCCTGGATCGATAGACCCGACCCGGCCGCGATCGTCGAGCATCGACGATCTGGTCTATGTGGGCAACGCCGACTCGCGGTCGGACCTGCTGGCACTCCTCATCGCATACACCGAGACCGGTGCGATCGTCGTCGACGAATTCCACACCATCGTCCTCTACAACAAGCGCGCCGTGGAACTCGGCATGCTCCGCGACACCCTCTCGGACGGCGTCGCCGAGGCGGTCACCGAGGTCTTCGTCACCGGTATCGACCGCCATTTCGACTTCGTGCCGCCGCATTCGTCGCTGGGCTTCCTCTCGACCGGCCGCACCGCGCCCCGCGCCGTCGAGAACGTGCGATGCGTCGCGCGGCTCGCCGAGTACGGCGGGGCCCGGTACTCGCTGGTGTACGGCGACGACGACTCGACGAACCAGCGCGTGGAGGCGACCCGCCGGGACTTCGCCGCCAACGTGTCCCATGAGCTCAAGACGCCCCTGGGGGCGATCAGCCTGATGGCCGAGGCGATGCTCGAATCGCGCGACGACCCCGAAGCCGTCGAGCACTTCGGCCGCCGCGTCCTCAAGGAGGCGACGCGGATGGGGTCGCTGGTCAACGAGCTGATCGGACTCTCGCGACTGCAGGAGGGGCGCATCCCCGACTTCCAGGAGATCGACGTCGACGGCGTCGTCGAAGACGCCGTCTCCTCGGCGGGCGTCTCCGCGGAGGTCGCCGAGATCGACCTGGTGACCGACGAGCCGAGCGGACTGCACATCCTCGGCGACCGGACCCTCCTGCTCACCGCGCTGTCGAACCTGCTGGTCAATGCGATCAACCACTCGCCGACGGGCGAGGTGGTCTCGGTCAGCCGCAAGACGGTGACCGTCGACGAGCAGGAGATGGTGGCGATCGCCGTCACCGACCGCGGCATCGGCATCGCACCCGCCGACCAGCAGCGGGTCTTCGAACGCTTCTTCCGCGTCGACAAGGCGCGGTCGCGAGCCACCGGCGGGACCGGACTCGGTCTGGCCATCGTCAAACACGTCGCCGCCAGCCACGGCGGTCACATCGGGCTGTGGAGTCGCCCCGGAACCGGGTCGACCTTCAGCCTGTACATCCCCATCGACTCGCCGTCGCACCACGACACGGAGTCGACGAACCAAGAGGAATCCACGAGTTGACGCACGTACTGATTGTCGAAGACGAAGAGTCGCTGGCCGATCCGCTGGCCTTCCTGCTCCGCAAGGAGGGCTTCGAGGCGAGCATCGTCAACGACGGCTCGCAGGCGCTGGCGACGTTCGAGCGCGTGAACCCCGACATCGTCCTTCTCGACCTCATGCTGCCGGGCGTCTCCGGCACGGAGATCTGCAAGTCGATCCGCGCCAAGTCGCAGGTCCCGGTGATCATGGTGACGGCACGCGACAGTGAGATCGACAAGGTCGTCGGGCTCGAGCTCGGTGCCGACGACTACGTCACCAAGCCGTACTCGGCGCGTGAGCTGATCGCTCGGATCCGGGCGGTCCTGCGTCGCGGCGGTGTGGTGGCCGACGACGAGGACGCCGCCATCGGCGTGGTCGAGGTCGGTCCGGTCCGGATGGACGTGCAGCGGCACACGGTCACCGTCGCGGGCGACGATGTGACGCTGCCCCTCAAGGAGTTCGACCTCCTGGAGTATCTGCTGCGGAACTCCGGCCGCGTGCTCACGCGCAGTCAGCTCATCGACCGGGTGTGGGGCGCCGACTACGTCGGCGACACCAAGACGCTCGACGTGCACGTCAAGCGACTCCGTTCGAAGGTCGAACCCGATCCGTCGCAGCCGCGGCATCTCATCACGGTCCGCGGACTCGGCTACAAGTTCGAGCCCTGAGAAGTTCGAGCCCTGAGCTCAGAGCTGCTCGTATTTGATGTCGGTGGCACGCCGCTCGGTGGCCGCCGCCGTCGCCGGGTGAACGGCCACCAGACCGAGGTCGGCGCGCAGGCGGCACGCCTCGGCGAGGAGCTCGTAGGCGGGTTCGCCGATCAGCGCGATCAGCTCGGGCCGGTACGACTCGTAGACGCGGCGCGCACCGGTGTGCGCGTCCGGTGAGCCGGAGCAGTACCAGTCGAGGTCGTGGCCGCCCTCGCCCCAGCCGCGGCGATCGAACTCGGTGAGCGTGGTCCGCAGGACCTCGCTGCCGTCGGGGCGTTCGACGTCCTCCTGCTCGCGGCGCAGGGGGAGCTGCCAGCACACCTCCGGCTTCACGGTGAGCGGTTCGATGCCGCGCCGCAGAGCCATCGAGTGCAGGGCGCAACCCCGGCCGGCCGCGAATCCGGGGCGGTTGAGGAAGATGCACGCGCCGTCGTGCAGTCGGGTCTTGAGCGCCGGCTCAGAGCCGGAGTCCCCCGCCGCGTCCCCTGCCGAATCCCCTGTGTCGGGGTCGTCGACCTCCTCCAGGTATCCGCCCGCGCCCAACGGGTCGTCGGCCGAGCCCTCGGCGTGGAACTGCCAGTCGTCGGCGGTCAGCTGCGCGACGCCGGCGGCGAGGTTCTCGCGGTCGGCGTCGTCACTGAGGTACGCACCGTGGGTGCAGCAGCCGTCCGATTCGCGGCCCGCGATGATCCCGCGACACGCCGGAGTGCCGAACACGCAGTTCCAGCGGGACAGCAGCCAGGTGAGGTCCGCGCGGATGATGTGCTCGGGGTCGTCGGGATCGGTGAACTCGTACCACTCGCGGGGAAAGTCCAGCGGTACCTCGGGGGCGGGGGTGTCCCGTCTCGTCACGGTCCACCTCCTCTCTCGTCGGGCGCCCGTTCTCACCGGTACACGGTAGCCCCGCTCGCGTCGCGCGGGTTCGCACAGTACGTTTGATCGGGTGCGACTAGGAGTGCTCGATGTGGGCAGCAATACCGTGCATCTGCTGGTGGTCGACGCGCACCGGGGCGGCCATCCGAGCCCGATGAGCTCCACCAAGGCGGTGTTGCGGCTCGCCGAGGAGATCGACGACACCGGCCGGATGCGGCAGTCGGGAGCCGACGCGTTGACCGCGACGGTGGAGGACTTCACGCGGATCGCGGTGGCGTCCGGATGCCAGCAGGTGATGGCCTTCGCAACTTCCGCGGTACGCGACGCGACCAACTGTGACGATGTGTTGGCGCAGGTCGAGGCGGCATCGGGGACCGAGATCCAGGTGCTCGAAGGCGTTGACGAGGCGCGTTTGACGTCGTTGGCGGTCCGCCGCTGGTACGGCTGGAGCGCCGGCCGCATCATGTCGTTCGACATCGGCGGCGGCAGCCTGGAGATGACCAACGGGGTCGACGAGGAGCCCGAGGTGGCGCTCTCGCTGCCGCTCGGCGCCGGTCGTCTCACCCGCGAGTGGCTGCCCGGCGACCCCCCGAGCAAGAGGCACGTCTCGGTGCTCCGCGACTGGCTCGACGCCGAGCTCAAACCCGTCGCCAAACAGTTGCGGGCGCCGGGGAAGCCGGATCTCGCGGTCGGGTCGTCGAAGACGTTCCGGTCGTTGGCTCGACTCACCGGCGCCGCCCCGTCGGGGGCGGGACCGCGGGTGCGTCGGACCGTCACCGCCAACGGTGTGCGCCAGCTGATCGCCTTCATCTCGCGGATGACGGCGTCGGACCGGGCCGACCTGGAGGGGGTGAGCGCCGACCGCGCCGGTCAGATCGTGGCGGGTGCGCTCGTCGCGGAGGCGGCGATGCGAGCGACCGGAGTCGATACACTGGAGATCTGTCCGTGGGCTCTGCGGGAGGGCGTCATCCTTCGGCGCCTGGACGCCGAGCCGGCCGGGGCCATGGTGACCACCGGCTGATCAGCCGACCAACAGGGGTGCCGAGGGAATATGGCGAAGGATTCCGACTCGCGGGGACGCCGCATCAGCGTGTCCGAGCTGATCGCGCGCGCCGACGAGTCGTCGGCGTTCCCCAAGGCGTCGCCGCTCGATGTGGAGCGCCCCGCCGGGTCCGACGGCCGAGGCGCCGACACCCGCGACACTCCGCGGCGTTCGCGTCGGCGGGCGGTGGGTGCGAGCGGGATGCCCGCGCACCCCGAGCCGGCGCAGCCCGAGCCCGCGCCCCCCGCGGATCAGGAGCCGCGGGAGGTGCAGGATCCGCGGGAGGAGAACGCCAACGCGGTCACCGGGATCATCCCCGTCGTCACCGACGACGTGCGCCCCGTGGACGGTGACGACATCGTCGGCTACCATCTGCCGCCCGCGGAGATCCGCACGTCGTCGGCCGCCGACGAGCTGGATTTCTTCTCGACGGTGAACACCCCGAACACCCGGTCGGCGGAGCCCGAGGACGACGTCGCGGACGCCGCGCCGCTGACGCGGGCGCCGCTCTGGGGTGTCGATGACGTCGGAGCCGTGAGCGACGCCGTCGACACCGTCGACCCGGCCGCACCGGATGCCGTCGACGACGATGACGTGCCCGCCGGCGGCCTGCTCGACGACGGCCTGCTCGAGGATGGACTGGCCGACGACGGACTGGCCGACGACGGACTGGCCGAGGATCGACTGCCCGACGACGGCCTGCTCGACGACGGGCTGGCCGCCGACGACGCTGCGACCAAGACCAAGACCAAGGCGAAGACCAAGACCAAGCCGAAGACCAAGGCGAATGCGAAGACCAAGACCAGGGCGAAGAAGCAGAAGACCCCGAAGGAACCCAAACGCTCGACGAAGCTCAAGAGCCGGGTGAAGCCGGACGCGCAGAAGCGGGCGAAGCCCGCGAGGATCGAGCCCGGCACCCGCGCCGCGATCATGGGTTGGCTGGCGTTCGCCGGCGAAGTGATCCTCGGCCTGGCGATCGGGGCCGGACTGTTCTGGGGCTTCACCGAACTGTGGAAGCGATACATCTACCTGGCGTTGATCCTGGCGGTACTGGTGATCTTCGCGATCGTCACGTTTGCGCACATCCTGCGTAAACGCGATCTGGCGACGACCCTCCTCGCACTGGGGGTCGGCATGCTCGTGACGATCGGCCCGCTGGTCCTGCTGGCGGCCTGAGCGTGTCGTCACTGCAGTTTCCGATCCCGGTGGGCCTCTCGACGGCCTCGGTGTACCCGCAGAACACCGAGGCGGCGTTCCGGTACGCCGCCGACCTGGGATACGACGGCGTCGAGTTGATGGTGTGGGGCGACGCGGTCAGCCAAGACGTGGCGCACGTCGCGCACCTGTCGCAGCAGTACCAGATGCCGGTGCTGTCGGTGCACGCGCCGTGCCTGCTCATCTCCCAGCGCGTCTGGGGCCGCGATCCGGTGGTGAAGCTTCGGAGGTCGGTGCAGGCCGCCGAGGAGCTGGGGGCGTCGACGGTGGTGGTGCACCCGCCGTTTCGCTGGCAGCGCGAGTACGTCCGCGTCTTCGACGATCTGGTCGGCGAGCTGGAGGCGTCGTCCGACGTCGCGGTGGCCGTGGAGAACATGTTCCCCATGCGCGCCGATCGGCTGTGGGGCGCCGGCGAGCGCTCCGCTGCGCGGATGGCGTCGCGCGGCGGGCGCCCCGGGCCGAGCGCGTCGGCGTTCGGCAAGTCGATCGACCCGACCGAACACGGATACGACCATTACACGCTCGATCTGTCGCATGCGGCGACGGCGGGCGTCGATGCGCTTCGCATGCAGAACCGGATGGGGGAGGGGCTCACACACCTGCACCTCACCGACGGGACCGGAGCCGCGCACGACGAGCACCTGATTCCGGGCGACGGGTCGCAGCCGTGCATCGAGATCTGCCGGAATCTCGCGGCGAGCGACTTCGCCGGGGCCGTCGTCCTCGAGGTGCACACGGCGTCCGCCCGGACCAGGAATGAACGGGCGGCGATGCTCGTGCGATCGTTGGAGTTCGCGCGCACCCATCTGGAGCGCGACACGGCGAGAACAAAGGAAGTGCAGACGGATGTCGACTGATCTGGCCCACCTGGTCGATCTGGCCCCGACCGGGAGGGCCGACGGTGGGCGCGCGGCCTACCGCACGACCATCAGCCCCGTGTTCACCATCGGCGACAAGGTGCACGGCGGCAGCATCCAGATGATCGTCGCCGAGGCCGCGCGGCGTGCGGTGCACGACCTGGGCGGAGCCGACCGCGACGGTGTCACGGCCCTCGCGATCGCCAGCGACTTCCTGGCCGCGCCCGACCCCGCAGACGTGGACGTCGAGGTGACCCTGGTGAAGACCGGGCGGACGGTCTCGCTGGCACGCGTCGACGTGGTGCAGGGCGGGCGGACCGCGGTGACCTCGACCGTCACCCTCGGTCGCCTCGACACGGGCGAGCCGGTGCATCGGGGCGCCAACCGCGCCTCCGATCTGCCGGTGGAGCCGCCCGCCGACATCCCGGACATCTACACCACACCGGTCGGCCAGGTCGTCCACCTCGGGCAGGCCATCGAGAACGTGATCCTGCTCGACGAGTTTCCCGCGCTGCGCGGTGAGACCGGTGAACCCGTCGTTCGCGGGTGGACTCGACCCCGCGACGCCGACGATCTGCCCGACGTGGTCCGCGCCGGCTATCCGATCCTCGTCTGCGACCTGTCGCCGCCGGTGGTGATGAACCTCGGGATGTTCGGCTGGGCGCCGACCGTCCAGCTGACGACCTACCTGCGGCGGGTGCCCGCGCCCGGATGGCTGCGGTTCGCGGCGTCGTCCACCGAGGTCGGCGCCGGGATGTTCGCCGAGGACCACGTGGTGCTCGACTCCACCGGGGCGCTGGTGGCACAGTCGCGGCAGCTCGCGTTGATTCCGGCCGAGTCCCGTCCGTGACACGGCCGCGTCGGCCGTCAGCTCCCCCCAGATACCCGCATCTCCCAGATACCCGTATTCATGAAAGGCAGTGATCGCACATGACCGAGCGCGTCGCGATTATCGGCGGTGGCAAGATCGGTGAGGCCCTGCTCGCCGGGTTGATCAAATCCGGCAAGCCGGCCCGCGATCTCGTCGTCGCCGAGAAGTCCGCGGAACGGTCGGCGGAACTGACCGGCGACTACGGCATCCGCGTCACCGACGATCTGGCCGACGCCGTCGAGGGTGCGCGGGTGGTCTTCATCGCGGTGAAGCCCGACGCCGTCGACCAGGTTCTGCAGAAGCTGTCGGTGACCGACGACGACGGTGAGAGCGAACGGATCACCGTCACGCTGGTCGCCGGCATCCCGACGAGTCGTTACGAGTCGGCCCTGCAGGCGGGGTCGCCCGTGATCCGGGTGATGCCGAATACGCCGATGCTGGTCAACGAGGCGATGTGCGCGGTCAGTCCGGGTCGGTACGCGGAGGACGAGCAGGTCGACCTCACGGTGCGGCTGCTCGAGAGCGTCGGCAAGGTGACGGTGGTCCCGGAGAAGCTGATGGATGCGGTCACCGCGATCTCCGGATCGGGGCCCGCGTACTTCTTCCTGATGGTGGAGGCGATGATCGACGCCGGCGTCTCGCTGGGACTCACGCGTCCGCAGGCGTCGGAGCTGGCCATCCAGACCGTCCGGGGTGCGGGCGCGCTGCTCAGCGAGTCGGGGCTGTCGCCGGTGGAGCTCAGGGCGGCGGTCACCTCGCCCGGCGGTACGACGGCGGCCGCTCTGCGGGAGTTCGAGCGGGCGGGCCTGCGGCATGCGGTGAACGAGGCCGCATTCGCCTGTGCGGAAGTGAGCGCGCGCACTGCACGTCGAGTCGAAGTTGAGAGTTCTGGGAAGGGTGTGCAGCTCGGTGTGGAAACGGCGAGCGAGACACAATAGCGCCCGGGCCTGCGATTTCGTGGGATCGTCGGCGGTGTCGGCGGGTCCGATGAGAGGAAATTCGCCACTCACGTCGCACTTTTCACACCTGCCACGCTAGGCTGCTAGCAGCACGTACGTGTCTGATGTCCGCAGGAGGGGAAGCCTGTGGCCACGATGCGTGCACTTAAGGTTGGTATTTTCATGGCTGCAGCAGATAAGCCTGCCGAGCGGAACGACTTCGCGGACCGCGGCGTCGGCAACTCCTCGGCAACCCAGTTCCTGACCGTCGCCGAGGTCGCATCCCTGATGCGCGTCTCGAAGATGACCGTCTACCGGCTCGTGCACAACGGTGAGCTCCCGGCCGTCCGCGTCGGCCGCTCCTTCCGCGTGCACGCGAAGGCCGTCCACGAGTACCTCGAGACGTCGTACTTCGACGCAGGCTGACCTTCGACGAGGGTTGACCTTCGACGCGGGCTGACCGGGCCCCATCGCCGCGAGAACCCCTGAGGACCCGACGGGTCTCCAGGGGCTCTCGGCATTGGAGGGGCGCCGACCCCGGGGTGCGAATTCGCCTCGAGTTCATCGGATCGGTAGCATTATCGGTCAGGTCGCTGTCGCCCGAGCCCACGCTCGTAGTCGGCGACGGCCCGGCGTGCGTCTTCGGGCCAGGCCCCAGGAGATTTCGCCACCTGAGATTTCTTCAGTACCGATCGTGAGGGAGAACCAATGGGTTCCGTTATCAAGAAGCGCCGCAAGCGCATGTCGAAGAAGAAGCACCGCAAACTGCTTCGTCGCACGCGAGTCCAGCGTCGCAAACTCGGCAAGTGATGCTCCGAACCCGCCCCACCGGGGCGGGTTCGCTGCTTCGCGTGGCGATAGGCTGAAACCATGACCGAAACCGCCCCACGCTCCGTCCTGGTGACCGGGGCGTCCACGTTCCTCGGCGGATACCTCGTGGCGCGACTGGCGGCCAACCCCGACGTCGAACGGGTGGTCGCCGTCGACTCGCGCGTCCCCACCAAGGATCTGATGCGCCGCATGGGGCGCGCCGACTTCCTTCGCCTCGACATCAGACGACCCGCCGTCGCCAAGGCGATCGCCCAGTACGACGTCGACACCGTGGTCCACGCCGCGCCGTCCATCATGGACAGCGCCGAACACTCCGCGGCCATCAAGGAGCTGAACGTCGTCGGAACCATGCAGGTGGCCGCCGCCTGTCAGCGGAGCCCGTCGGTGAAACGCCTCGTCCTGCGTTCGAGTGCGATGGTCTACGGCGCCGGCCCCAGCGATCCCGGGTTCTTCACCGAGGGCACTCCGGCGCGACGGGAGCCGCGCAACGGGTACGGGCGCGATCTGATCGACATGGAGGGCTACGCGCGCGGCCTGTCGCGCCGACGGCAGGACGTCGAGGTCTCGATCCTCCGCTTCCAGTCGATCCTCGGCCCGCGCATCCGCACCCGGATGAGCGCCTACCTCTCGCTGCCGGTGGTCCCCACCGTCTTCGGCTTCCAACCCCGCCTGCAGTTCCTGCACGAGGAGGACGCGCTGGCGGCGCTCGAGCACGCGACCCTCGAACCGCGGCCGGGCACCTTCAACGTCGCCGGCGACGGCGTCGTGACGCTCTCCCAGGCGGTGCATCGCGCGGGCCACGTGGAACTCCCCGTCCCCCAGGGCCTGATCTCGCCGATCGTCGGGGTCCTGCAGAGCTCGCGGCCCGGCATCCGGTCGGAACAGGCGCCCTATCTGACGTACGGGCGCGTCCTGGACACCGCGCGGATGCGGTCGGAACTCGGCTTCGAGCCGCGGTACACCTCGCTGGAGACCCTCGACGACTTCATCGACCGCGGCCGCACCGAGCCCGTCATCACGGCCGACGCGTGGGACGGGTTCGCCCGCCGCGCAGTCGCGGCGGCGACGGCCCTGCAGTAGCCCGTCCCGCTGCGATCCGCCGCTGCCCGTACTATGGAGATGGCCCGGGTGAGAACCCGACAGACGAAATCGACCGGTGAGGCGGGGGTGTGACATGGCGGCTGCTCAGAAGCCGGGAGACGCGCGGACCGCGAAGGTGATCGCGCTCTACACCGACCCGACCGCGCATCGCGGTGCACCGGCCGGACACCCCAACACCGACGGATTCGGTCGACCGAGCGCCGAGGTGACGCCCATCCACGAGGGCATCGACCTGCACGACGAGCCGTCGCCGCCAGTGACGCCCGTGCGGAGTTCGCCGCTGTTCAGCCTCGGCGGGATCCGCGGCGCGATCGCCGACTCCCTGATCGCCACCAGCGGTTTCATTCGTGAACGCATGACCGGCGACTACTGCGTCGACGAGTTCGGGTTCGACCCGCACTTCGTCGAATCCGTGTGGTTCCCCGCAGTGCGCCAGGTGTACGAGAAGTGGTTCCGCGTGGAGGTCAGCGGGATCGAGAATCTGCCCGCCGAGGGGGCCGGGCTGCTCGTCGCCAACCACGCGGGCAGCATCCCCATCGACGCCGTCATCACCTCGCTGGCCGTTCGCGACAACCATCCCGGCGAGCGCTACCTCCGCATCCTGGCCGCCGACATGGCGTTCGAGACGCCGGTCGTCGGCGACCTCGCACGCCGGATCGGCGCCACCCTCGCGTGCAACGACGACGCCGAGGCGCTGCTGCGCAGGGGAGAGCTGACGGCGGTCTGGCCCGAGGGATACAAGGGCATCGGCAAGCTCTACAAGGACCGCTACAAGCTGCAGCGGTTCGGTCGCGGCGGATTCGTCACGACGGCCCTGCGGACCGGCGCCCCGATCATTCCCGTGTCGATCGTCGGCTCCGAGGAGATCTACCCGATGGTCGCCGACCTCAAACCGCTCGCCCGGACGCTCGGACTTCCGTATTTTCCGGTGACACCGCTGTTCCCGTGGCTCGGGCCGCTCGGCGTGATCCCGCTGCCGTCCAAGTGGCACATCCACTTCGGCGCGCCGATCAGAACCGACGGATACGACGACGCCGCGGCCGACGACCCGATGGTCGTCTTCGACCTCACCGATCACGTCCGCGAGGAGATCCAGCAGACGCTGTTCCGGATGCTGAGCCGTCGCGGCAGCGTCTACCTCGGCTAGCGCAGACCGGACTGGGACAGACCGGACTGGGTTTACTGCTTGGGCAGATGGCGCAGGGCGCGGGAGGCCAGTGCGGCCGCGCCGCCCGCCGCACCGAGCACCGCCGCGGTCTGCGCACCGTACTTGGCGGCCTTGCGCGCGGTCCGGAAGTCGTACTGCTCCCACCCGCGCACTCGCGCGACCTCGCGCAGGTCGGCGTCGGGGTTGATCGCCACGGCCGTGCCGACCAGCGACAGCATCGGCACATCGTTGTGGGAGTCGGAATACGCGGTGCACCGTTTGAGGTTCAGCCCCTCGCGGACCGCGATTGTCCGGACGGCGTGCGCCTTGCCCGGACCGTGCAGGATGTCGCCGACGAGCCGCCCGGTGAACACGCCGTCGACGCTCTCGGCGACCGTGCCGAGGGCGCCGGTGAGCCCGAGGCGCTTCGCGATCGTCTGAGCCAGTTCCACCGGGGTGGCCGTGACCAGCCACACCTGCTGTCCGGCGTCCAGATGTCGCTGGGCGAGCGCGGCGGTGCCCGGCCAGATCTTGTCGGCGATGTACTCGTCGTAGATCTCCTCGCCGAGCCTGACGAGTTCGGCGGTCTCCCGGCCCGCGATGAACGACAGCGCCATGTCACGCCCCTGCGCGACGTCGTCGGCGTTCTCCCGGCCGGTGATCCGGAACTTCGCCTGCTGCCAGGCGACGCTCATGATGTCGCTGTACGAGAAGTAGTCCCGCGACGCCAGACCGCGCGCGAAGTGGACGATCGACGCGCCGTGCACCAGGGTGTTGTCGACGTCGAAGAATGCGGCGGCGGTGAGATCGGTGACCTGACCGGCCCCCGAGTCGGGGATGCGGGCGCGCAGGGACTCGATCGCCGCGGTCGCCGACGCCTCGCCGGCGAGCGCCTGGCGCAGTTCCGTGGCCGTCTGACGGAATCGTCCCGCACGCTCGGTGATCCACATGCCGATGCGGTGCAGTTCCTCGTCGATATCCTCGTCCGCCGTGGCGGCGCGATCGGCCGATCGGGCGCCGGGTCGCCGCAGGAGGGCGCCGTCGCGGTCCTCGTGGATCTCGTCGCCGTGGATGTCATCGTCTGCGAGGTCGAACTGCTCCGCCGCCAACTCGGCCGCCTCGGCCTCGTGAGCCTCGGCGGCCTCGGCAGCCTCGGCAGCCTCAGCGGCGTCCGGGTCGGCGGCGTCCGGGTCGGTGAACTGCGCGGCGTCCGACTCGGACGGGTCCATCGAATCGCGGCCCACGGGCCACCTCCTAGCGCGGTTGGACGATCGGGCCCCAGCCTATCGCGCCGGTGGGACCGATGACGGCGTGCGCGATCCGCGTCACCGACCGCACCGACGGCGTGCGCCGTCCGCCCGCCGGGACTCGTAGACTCGCCGGTGTGGGACATGCAGTGGAACTGATGACGCGCGCCGGATGTTCGGCGTGCGCCGCAGCCGAGTCGACCCTGCGGCGAATCCTCGCGGACTACGGGCTCGAACCCCAGGTCGTCGACGTCGACGAGCGAGCCGCAGCCGGTGACGTCCTGCTGCGCGCCGAATACGGCGATCGGCTGCCCGTCGTGGTCCTCGACGGTGCGGAGCACTCGTACTGGGAGGTCGACGAGCCGCGCCTGCGAGCCGACCTGACCGCCGCGCGGTGACCGCGTCGAGGGGGAGGGGCGTGCGAACGTCCACGGCGTTGCTCTAGCCTGGAACCATTCGACGAGTCGTCGGCGGATGGTCTGCAGGCGTGCGCGATGTCCGGGGCGAACCGCGGACGGGAGGCTGTTGTCAGTGAGTGTCTTGTTGTTCGGCGTGTCCCATCGCAGTGCCCCCGTCTCCGTGCTCGAACGACTCGCCGTCGCCGACGACCAGCGCGGCAAGCTGATCGACGACCTGCTCTCCACCCGCACCGTCTCCGAGGCGATGATGGTCTCGACCTGCAACCGCGTGGAGATCTACGCGGTGGTCGACGCCTTCCACCCCGCGCTCGACGCCGTGGGCCGCGTCATCGGCGACCACAGCGGACTGTCGGTCGCCGAACTCACCGGCCACGCCTACGTCCGCTACTCCGAGGCGGCCGTGGAACACCTCTTCACCGTCGCCGCCGGACTGGACTCGATGGTCGTCGGCGAACAGCAGATCCTCGGACAGATCCGCGGCGCCTACACCGACGCCGACGCCAACCGGACGGCCGGCCGCACCCTCCACGAGCTCGCCCAGCAGGCATTGCGCGTCGGCAAGCGCGTGCACACCGAGACCGGGATCGACCGGGCCGGCGCATCGGTCGTCTCGGTCGCCCTCAACCGGGCTTCGACGGTCCGCGGCGAGCACGCCCCGCTGCGCTCGGCCGTCGTCCTCGGCGCCGGCGCGATGGGCTCGCTGGCGACCAGCGCGCTGGCGGGCGACGGGGTCGCCGACATCACCGTCGTCAACCGGACGGCCGAACGCGCCGCCGACGTCGCGGCGTCGGTCGCCGAGAAGTACACGGTCGCGGCGCGCGGCACCACCTTCGACGGCGTCGCCGAGGCGATGGCCGACGCCGACATCGTCGTGACCTGCACCGGTTCGGTGACCGCCGTCCTCGGCGTCGGGGAGATCCACTCGGCGCTGGCGGCGCGCACCAATCCGGCACCGCTGATGATCTGCGACCTCGGGCTCCCGCGCGACGTCGACCCGGCCGCGGCACGACTGCCGAACGTGCACATCATCGACATCGAGGGGCTCCGCGGGGACGAGCAGACCCGGGCCGCCGAGGCCGATGCGCTCGCCGCGCGCGCGATCGTCGCGAGCGAACTCGCCGACTACCTGTCCGTCCAGCGTCAGGCCGAGGTGACGCCGACCGTCGCCGCTCTCCGGCAGCGGGCCGCCGACGTCGTGGAGGCCGAGATCCTGCGGCTGGCCGGACGGCTGCCCGACCTCGACGACACCCAGCGCGACGAGGTCGCCAAGACGGTGCGCCGCGTCGCCGACAAACTGCTCCACGCGCCGACCGTCCGCGTCAAACAGCTGGCGTCGTCGGGACGCGGCGACCACTACGCCGAAGCGCTCCGCGAACTGTTCGAGCTGGCGCCGGGCGCCGCCGAATCGGTTGCGGCCCGCGGCGTCGGCGTCGACGAGGACACCTGAACCATCCTGGTCTCGGCGCCCGCCGGACCCGCGCACACACACGATTGAGCGCGACGACATCGTTCGCGCCGACAACAGAGAGTGGGACGAGAGCACCGTGACGGACTCCACCGGGAACCGTGACATCATCCGGATCGGCACGCGGGGATCGCTCCTGGCGACCACCCAGGCCCAGGGCATCGCCGACCGCCTGATCGCCGCCGGACATCCGGCCGAGCTGGTCATCATCACCACCGCCGGTGACACCTCGACGGCGCCGGTCGCGCAGATCGGTGTCGGCGTCTTCACCACCGCGATCCGAACGGCGTTGCGGGAGAACGAATGCGACGTCGCCATCCACTCCTACAAGGATCTGCCGACCGCGCCGGAGCCGGACATCGCGCTCCCCGCGGTGCCGACCCGCGTGGACTACCGGGACGCCCTGGTCAGCAGGGGCGACAAGGTCCTCGGCGAGCTTCCCCCCGGGTCGGTGATCGGCACCTCGTCGCCCCGTCGGGCCGCGCAGCTTAGAGCACGGGGTCTCGGTTTGGAAATCCGCCCCCTACGAGGCAACCTAGATTCTCGGTTGGGCAAAGTCGCGAGCGGTGAGCTGGACGCGATTGTGGTAGCCCGTGCCGGACTGGTGCGGATCGGTCGAGCCGATGTCGTCACCGAGGCGCTTGACCCCCTGGTCATGCTGCCCGCGCCGGCACAGGGTGCCCTGGCGGTGGAATGCCGCTCCGACGATGCCGAACTGGTGAGAATTCTCGCCGAGTTGGACGATCCGTCCACCCGCGCAACGGTTGACGCCGAGCGTGCGGTACTCGCGGCCCTCGAGGCCGGGTGCACCGCTCCGGTCGGTGCGCTGGCCGAGGTGGTCGAGTCGATCGACGACGACGGGCGCACCTTTGCCGAGCTGTCGCTCCGCGCAGTGGTCGCGGCCGAAGACGGATCCGAGGAGATCCGCGCGTCGGCGGTGGGCCCGGTGGATCGGGCCGCTCAACTCGGTACGGATCTCGCCGCCGAACTGCTTGAGCTCGGCGCCGCCGCTCTGGTCCCCAAGGGGGCGTAGGGCGCACGGCCGGACTCTCGCAGAGGAGGACCTTCATCGCGCGCAGCGCGGTGGGAACGAACTGCAGCCCCGGGGGCGGGGCAGGAGAGTGCGAGAAGCATGAGCCGTACGAAGAAGGTTAACCCCGGCCGGATCCTGTTCGTGGGGTCGGGTCCCGGGAATCCGGATCTGCTGACCGTGCGAGCGCAAGACGTCCTGGTGAACGCGACATCCGCGTACGTCGATCCGGACGTCCCCGCCGGCGTCCTGGCCGTGATCGGTGCCGCGCACGCCGCCGCCGAGCCCGCGCCGACCCGCGCGGGCCGAAAGGCGGCCGCCGAACAGGCCGCGGCGGCGCCCGACGTCATCAAACCTGCGCTCGGCGATCCCACGCAGGTCGCCAAGACCCTCGTCGCAGAGGCGAAGACCGGCGTCAACGTGGTCCGCGTCGTCGCCGGCGACCCGATGTCTTCCGACGCCGTGCTCGCCGAGGTGACGGCGGTCGCCCGCACCAGCGTGCCGTTCGAGGTGCTGCCCGGAATCCCGGCGGCCTCGGCGGTCCCCAGCTTCGCGGGGATGCCGCTCGGCTCGGGCCACACGGTGGCCGACGTCCGGGGCGACGTCGACTGGTCCGCCCTGGCCGCAGCACCCGGACCGCTGGTGCTGCACGCCACGTCGAGCCACCTGGCCGAACTGGCGAGCGCCCTCACCGAACACGGTCTGGCGCCGCAGACGCCGGTGGCGATCACCGTCAACGGCACCACGTGCTCGCAGCGGACCATCGAGGCGACGCTGGCGACGGCGAACGAGATGGGCAACGCCCTGACCGGACCGCTCGTCGTGACCGTCGGCAAGATCGTCGGCCGCCGCAACAAGTACTCGTGGTGGGAGTCGCGGGCCCTCTACGGCTGGACCGTGCTGGTGCCGCGGACCCGGGAGCAGGCCGTCGACATGAGCGAACGGCTCGTCTCGCACGGTGCCATCCCCAAAGAGGTCCCGACCATCGCGGTGGAGCCGCCGCGAAGCCCGGCGCAGATGGAACGCGCAGTCAAGGGCCTCGTCGACGGCCGGTACCAGTGGGTGGTCTTCACCTCCACGAACGCGGTTCGCGCCGTGTGGGAGAAGTTCGAGGAGTTCGGGCTCGACGCCCGCGCCTTCTCGGGCGTCAAGATCGCCTGCGTCGGCGAGGGCACGGCCGCACGCGTGCGCGCCTTCGGCGTGGAACCGGAACTGCTGCCCAGCGGCGAACAGTCGTCTCTCGGGTTGCTCGAGGACTTCCCGCCCTACGACGAGGTCTTCGACCCCGTCGACCGCATCCTGCTCCCGCGGGCCGACATCGCCACCGAGACCCTCTCGGAGGGGCTGCGCGAGCGCGGCTGGGAGATCGACGACGTGACCGCCTACCGCACCGTCCGCGCCGCCCCGCCGCCCGCCGAGACCCGCGAGATGATCAAGACCGGCGGTTTCGACGCCGTGTGCTTCACCTCGAGCTCCACGGTGCGGAACCTGGTGGGCATCGCGGGCAAACCGCATGCGCGGACCATCGTCGCCTGCATCGGACCCAAGACGGCCGAGACGGCCGCCGAGTTCGGCCTCCGGGTGGACGTCCGTCCGGAGAACGCGTCGATCGTCGAACTGGTCGACGCCCTGGCCGCGCACGCGGCACAGCTGCGCGCCGAGGGTGCGCTGCCGCCGCCGCGCAAGAAGTCCCGCCGCTCGCGGTCGTGACGGAGACGCGCTGATGACCGGCCCGATCGTCCGACCCCGACGGCTGCGGCAGAACGCAGCGATGCGGCGGCTCGTCGCCGAGACCCGCCTGGATCCGGCGCAGCTGGTGCTGCCGATGTTCGTCGCCGACGGCATCGACGTCCCCCATCCGATCTCGTCGATGCCGGGCGTCGTCCAGCACACGATGGACTCGCTGCGTGCGGCGGCCGCCGACGCCGTGGACGCCGGAGTGGGCGGGCTGATGCTGTTCGGCGTCCCGCAGGAGTCCGACAAGGACGGCGACGGATCGGTCGGCGACGCACCCGACGGGATCCTCAACCGCGCGCTGACAGCGTTGCGCGCCGACCTGGGCGACACCACGGTCCTGATGGCCGACACCTGCCTCGACGAGTTCACCGACCACGGACACTGCGGCGTCATCGACGGGCGCGGACTGGTCGACAACGACGCCACGCTCGAACGCTACCGATCCCTCGCGGTCGCGCAGGCCCGCGCCGGCGCCCACGTCGTCGGCCCGAGCGGGATGATGGACGGGCAGGTCGCCGCGATCCGCGACGCCCTCGACGCCGACGGGTTCAGCGACACCGCGATCCTGGCGTACACCGCCAAATACGCCTCGGCGTTCTACGGTCCGTTCCGCGAGGCCGTCGGGTCGTCGCTGACCGGAGACCGTCGCACCTACCAGCAGGATCCGGCGAACCGTCTGGAGTCGGCGCGCGAACTGCTCGCCGACCTCGACGAGGGCGCCGACATGGTGATGGTGAAACCCGCCATGAGCTACCTCGACATCGTCCGCGACGTCGCCGACCGCACGGACGCCCCGGTGGCGGCCTACCAGGTCAGCGGCGAATACGCGATGATGTCGGCGGCTGCCGAGCGCGGATGGATCGACTTCGACGCCGCCGTCGACGAGTCGGTCCTGTCGATCGCGCGGGCCGGCGCATCGATCATCCTCACCTACGCGGCACCGCAGGTGGCACGTCGGCTGGCCGCCCGTGATTAGGCTGGACGCATGACCGGTCCGCACCTCCCGACGTCGCAGCACCCGGGGCCGACGCCCCCGGGCGCGCCCGAAGCCCGCCCCGAACGGCCCGACACCATCACCCTGGCCCTCCAGTTCTGGGTGGCGATCATCGTCTTCGAGATCGCCTCGAGGATCGCCGACTACGGTGCCATCTCCGAGGAGATGCGGCGGATGGCGAAGCAGATGACCGAGAAGTCCGGCGACCAGCAGCTGCTGGACAACCTCGACGTGCTGATCGTCGTGTCGTTCGCCATGTCGATCGTGCTGCTGACGCTGCTCGCGGCCGCACTGATGTGGGGCACGTGGTCGGGTTACAACTGGACCCGCCTGCTGCTGGGCTGGCTGAGCGCCTTCGTGGTCGTGCAGTTGGCGTTCGGGATCTTCGGACTGTTCTCCGACGACGGACCGGAGATGTCGACGTGGTCGATGATCCCGGCCATCCTCGGCGGCGTGTGCGCGGTCGGTGCGCTGGCGACCCTCATGCACCGCGACAGCACGGCATATTGTCGCGAGGTCGCTGCACACCGTGCACGTAAAAGGCAGAATGGCGTTCGATGATCGACATCGCTCCCCGACGCAGACCGCAACGGCCCGACCCCAAGGATCGGCCGAAGCTCGTCGTGTGGTCGCTGCGACTGTGGTTGATCGCCGGCAGCCTGCTGGTCACCCTCGGCGTCCTGGGCGTCCTCGTCGACACCTTCTTCACCTCCGGCTTCGATTTCGGCGTCGTCGGCATCGACATCCTCATCGTCCTGCTCGGCGCCTTGTACTACGTGATGGGCGCCAACAGCTACCGCGGCGTCCTGCAGTGGCGTTCGTCGTTCTCGGCGCTCACCTGCGTGGTGGTCCCGCTGGTGCTGGCGATGGCGATCGGCTTCGGCGCGTCCGCTGGGATGTGGGGGCTGTGGCTCGTCCTGGTGGCCGCGGTCATCGGGCTGGCCGGGACCTACCTCGCGTACCGTCCGGCGGCCGACCGGTGGTTCCGGTGCCAGCTCGGCGACTGTGACGACGCGACGGACGACGCGACGGACGACGAGACGGACGCGAGATCGTGAGCGGCGGCGACACCGACGACACCGACGATCCGGGGCAGACCCTGCTGTACGAACCCGGCGGCAAGTGGTGGGTCGTGGCGATCGGTCCCGTCCTGATCGCCGCGATCCTCATCCTCGAGATCACCGGCGGCGGCGCGATCCACTGGGAGGTCTTCACCTTCTTCGGGGTGATCCTCGTCGGCTTCTCGGTCCTGCAGGTGGTGGCGGCACGCAAACACGTCTCGGTGCACCTCACCGAGACGACGCTGCGCGAGGGCACACAGACCATCAAGATCAGCGAGATCGTCAAGATCTTCCCGGCGAACACCGGCCCGGAGGCGCGCGACTGGGAGAGCGCCCCGGCGCTCGGCGAACTGCACGCGGTGCCGCGTCGACGCAAGGGCATCGGACTCCGACTCCAGAACGGCAAGCTCGTTCAGGCGTGGGCCCGCGACGGGGAGCGTCTGCGCACCGAACTGACCGAGGCGCACCTCGCGATCACCATGGGCCTCGCGCCCAAGGGGTCGTCGGACACGAAGGGGCGTTCCTGACCGGTGCGTGAGCCGAGCCCGTCGTCGCATCCGCCGCGCTCCGCGGTCAGAGGTGCGATCGTCGCCGGTTCGGCGGTGGTGGTCGTCCTGATCGTCGTGCTCGCCGGGGTCCTGTGGGTGAGCGGCTCGACCGACGACGCGTCGGGCGGCGGCGGGCAGGACGGCGGTGGGGAACAGGCGGACGCCACCGGATCGCGGCGCCCCCTGCTCGTGCACCTCGGCGACAGTTACGCCTCCGGCGCCGGAACGCAGCCGCTCGTCGAGGACTCGCCGCTGCTGTGCCAGCGGTCGCAGCGCAACTTCGGGGAGCTCGTCGCCGCGCGCGGACGGATGCGGATCGTCGACGCGTCGTGCGCGGGAGCCACCACGGGACACCTGTACGACGCGCAGTACGACGGGGTCGACGGCCAGCTCGAGGCCCTGGACCCCGACGCCGCCGTCGTCACGCTCATGCTCGGCGGCAACGACTCGGCGATGTTCTCGACCATCGTCGGCGAATGCTCGCGTGCGGCCCGCGACGATCCGGCAGGCGACCCGTGCCGGCGCGCCCTGGGCGACGAACCGCTCGGTGAGATCGACCGGGTCACCGGTCCGAACCTGGAGCGCGCACTGCGCGAGGTGCGCGGCCGCGCACCGAGAGCCCGCGTCGTGATCGCCGGGTACCCGTGGCTGATCGGCGAGCACGCGTGCCGCCCCGCGGTCCAGATCGCCGACGGCGACGTCGCCTACGTCCGTGCGCTGCAGCGACGGCTCAACAGGGTCGTCCGCGCCGCCGCGGACGCCGCCGGCGCAATCTACGTCGACATGTCGCGGGCATCGGTGGGGCACGACGCGTGCGCCCCGAAGCCCCGCCGGTGGATCGAACCGCAGATCGGCGCCGACTCCGCGATCGTCCTGCACCCCAACGAGTCCGGCCAGCAGGCCATCGCCGACGCGGTCGCCGCGGCGCTCGGTCGGTGACCGCGAAGGTCGCGAACCCGGCATCGCCGGTGTGACGGAGTCGGCGGCGATTGGGCCGTGGGGCCCGCATTTGGAACACTGGATGTCATGGCCGCACTCGGAGACCTGCCCGTCCAGGACACAACTGTCAGCGCAGAACTCTTCGACCGAGCGGGACGAGCGATCCCCGGCGGTGTGAACTCGCCGGTCCGCGCGTTCTCCGGGGTCGGCGGAACACCGCGTTTCATCGCCGAGGCCGCCGGCTGGCGACTCACTGACGTCGACGGCAACGACTACGTCGACCTCGTGTGCTCGTGGGGTCCGATGATCCTCGGGCACGCGCACCCCGCCGTCGTCGACGCCGTCGCCCGCGCCGCGCGCACCGGACTGTCGTTCGGCGCCCCGACGGCGTCCGAGGTCGAACTCGCCGAGGAGATCATCGACCGGGTCGACCCGGTGTCGCGGGTCCGCCTGGTGAACTCGGGAACCGAGGCGACCATGTCGGCGGTCCGCCTGGCCCGCGGCTTCACCGGCCGCTCCAAGATCGTGAAGTTCGCCGGCTGCTACCACGGCCACGTCGACGCGCTGCTCGCCGACGCCGGGTCGGGAGTCGCGACCCTCGGGCTGCCGACCTCGCCGGGGGTGACCGGCGCCGCGGCGCACGACACCATCGTGGTGCCCTACAACGACCTCGAGGCCGTGTCGGCGGTGTTCGCCGAACACGGCGACGACATCGCGGCGGTCATCACCGAGGCCGCCGCGGGCAACATGGGCGCCGTTCCCCCGGTTCCCGGATTCAACGAGGGCCTGCGCGCCGTGACCGCCGACCACGGCGCGCTGCTCATCATGGACGAGGTGATGACGGGCTTCCGCGTGAGCCCCGCGGGGCACTACGGCCTCGACGGGGTGGCCGGCGACCTCTACACGTTCGGCAAGGTGTGCAGCGGTGGACTGCCCGCAGCGGCGTTCGGCGGTCGCGCCGACGTCATGGACCGCCTCGCCCCGGTCGGCCCGGTGTACCAGGCGGGCACGCTGTCGGGGAACCCGGTGGCCGTCGCCGCCGGACTCGCCACACTGCGCACCGCGACCGCCGACGTCTACACGGCGCTCGACGCCAACGCCGACCGCCTCGCCGGACTGATCGGCGACGCGCTGACTGCCGCGGGCGTGCCACACCGCGTGCAGAAGGCAGGCAACCTGCTCAGCGTCTTCTTCACCGACCGGCCCGGCCCGGTGGTCGACTACGACGCCGTCAAGGCCACCCAGACCTGGCGTTTCGCCCCCTTCTTCCACGCGCTGCTGGCGCACGGCGTGTACGCGCCGCCCAGCGCCTTCGAAGCGTGGTTCGTGTCGGCGGCCCTCGACGACGAGGCCTTCGCGCGCATCGCCGACGCACTGCCGGCGGCCGCCGCCGCAGCCGCCGCTGCTCGTGATCCCCGGGAGGAGACCCGATGAAGACGATCGTCCACCTCATGCGTCACGGCGAGGTGCACAACCCGGAGGGGGTCCTGTACGGCCGCCTGCCCGGCTACCGGCTCTCCGAGACCGGTCGCGCGCAGGCGCGGGCCGTGGCGGAGTCGCTCGCCGATCACGACATCAGCCACGTCTTCGCCTCACCCCTGCAGCGCGCGCAGGAGACCGCGACGCCGATCGCCGAGACCCACGGGGTGCAGATCAGCACCACCGACGACCTCATCGAGGCGGACAACCAGTTCGAGGGCCTCAAGGTGGCCGTCGGCGACGGCGCCCTCGGCAAACCGCGCCACTGGTTCAAACTCCGCGACCCGTTCACGCCGTCGTGGGGTGAGCCCTACATCCAGATCGCGCACCGGATGCTGGCGGCCGCGAACTGCGCCCGCGACGCCGCCCGCGGCCACGAGGCCGTGTGTGTGAGCCACCAGCTCCCCGTGTACACGCTCCGCCGGTTCCTCGAAGGCCAGCGGCTGTGGCACGACCCGCGGGTCCGGCAGTGTTCGCTGGCCTCGCTGACGTCCCTGATCTACGACGGCGACGCCCTCGTCGACATCGTCTACTCGGAGCCCGCAGGCGCCTCCGACCCGCGCATCACCGGGGCGTGAGGACAGTGTCGTCACTCCGTCGAAGGCTCGGTGCCCTGGTGGGCGCGGTCGCGGTGGCGGCCACCGCGCTGACCGGATGCGCGACCGGCGATGACGCCGTCGCCACCGGAAACGGCAACCAGTTCGTCTCACCCGACGGGAAGACCTACCTCGAGTACGGGCCCGGTGACCGCAAGGACATCGGGGACGTGCGCGGCGAGAACCTCCTCGGCGGCGAGGACGTGTCGCTCGGCGACTACCGCGGCAAGGTCGTCGTCGTGAACATCTGGGCCTCGTGGTGCCCGCCGTGCCGCAAGGAGTTCCGCGAACTGGAGAAGGTCTACCAGGAGACCAAGGACTCCGGTGTGCAGTTCGTCGGCATCGACTTCCGCGACAGCCGGTCGACCGCCCAGGACTTCGTCCGCGACCGCGGCGTGAGCTACCCGTCGATCTACGACTACGGCGGCGCCAGCCTCGCGGCGCTCGGCACCCCGGTGGGCGTGGTGCCCACCACCGTGGTCCTCGACCGCGAGCATCGGGTGGCCCGCGTGTACCTGCGTGCGATCACCGAGGACGAACTGCGCGACGCCGTCGTCGCCGTGGCCGCCGAGGAGGCACCGGGCCGATGACCACGATGGTCCTGGCCGACCTGGGCGGCACGTTCGCGGGCACCGTCGCCTCCGGCGCGCTGATCCCGGCGATCGGGATCAGCCTCCTGGTCGGACTGATCTCCTTCGCGTCACCCTGCGTCGTCCCGCTGGTGCCCGGTTACCTCTCGTATCTGGCCGGACTGGTCGGGGCGGAGGCCCCGGCGGTCGGTGTCGGCGAGGGCCGCAAGACCGGCCGATGGCGGGTCGGCGGCGCCGCGGCGCTGTTCGTCCTCGGCTTCACGATCGTCTACGTCCTGGCGAGCGTCACGATCTTCGGCGTCACGTCGGTGTTCCTCGACGCCTCGCGGCTGGAGTGGATGCAGCGCATCGGCGGAGTGATCACCATCATCCTGGGTCTGGTGTTCGTCGGGATGGTCCCGTTCCTGCAGCAGGATCGTCGACTGACGCCCAAGCGGTACACCGGTGTCGTCGGTGCGCCGATCCTGGGGGCCGTCTTCGCCATCGGGTGGATCCCGTGCAGCAGTGCCACGCTCGGCGCCGTGCAGATGCTCGCCCTGAGCACCAGCGGCCCGTCGGCGGCGCGCGGCACCGTGCTGGTCATCGCCTACTGCCTGGGGCTGGGCATCCCGTTCATCATTCTGGCGTTCTCGTCGGCGTGGGCCGTGCGCAGCCTCGGATTCCTGCGCCGCCACGCGCGCACCGTCCAGCTCATCGGCGGCGCGATGATGATCCTCGTCGGTGTCATGCTGGTGACCGGATGGTGGAACGAGGCCGTCAACTGGATCCGCCTGGAAATGTTCGCCGACATCACGCTGCCGATCTGAGTGTTCCGCCGATCTGAGTGTTCCAATGACTTCGAGTGACCGATTCGAGTGACCCCGTGAAACAGAATCTCTTCTCACGACTGGTCGTGACCCCGCTTCGCAAGGCGTGGCGCGGCCTGACCTCCATGCGGACGGCGCTGGCGCTGCTCTTCCTGCTCGCGCTCGCCGCGATTCCCGGCGCGCTGCTGCCGCAACGGGACCTCAACGAGGGCAAGACGCTCGAGTACATCGCCGACAAGGGCACCGTCGGCGAGTGGATGGACCGCCTCCAACTGTTCGACGTGTTCTCCTCGTCGTGGTTCACGGCGATCTACGTCCTGCTGTTCGTCTCGCTCGTCGGCTGCCTCACCCCGCGCACGTGGGAGCACTACAAGGCGCTGCGGACCGCGCCGGTCAAGGCGCCCCGCAACCTGCGCCGGATGCCGCGCCACATCTCCGAGACCGTCGACGGCGAA
Source organism: Gordonia shandongensis DSM 45094 (assembly GCF_000423025.1). GTDB lineage: Bacteria > Actinomycetota > Actinomycetes > Mycobacteriales > Mycobacteriaceae > Gordonia > Gordonia shandongensis. The sequence goes on along the minus strand of NZ_AUHE01000001.1, from coordinate 254,958 downwards.
CCCGAGCTGATCGCCGAGCGCATCGAGAAGAACCTGCGCGGCTGGCGGACGACGGTCCGGACGGTGGAGCCGTCGGACCGGTATCCGCGGGGCGCGGTGGAGGTGTCGGCCGAGAAGGGGTACCTGCGCGAGTTCGGCAACCTCGTCTTCCACTTCGCGCTGCTCGCACTGCTCATCACCATTGCGGTCGGCAAGCTGTGGGGTTACGAGGGCACCCGCAGCCTCGTCGCCGACGGAGAGCAGGTCATGTGCAACACGTCGACCGCCGTGTACGACTCGTTCCGGTCGGGGGCGATGGTCGACGGCACCGGGATGGACCCGTTCTGCATCCGCGTCGATCACTTCGACGCCGACTTCCTGCCGAGCGGACAGCCCGCGATGTACGACGCGAAGATGCGGTACACGACCGACGTCTCCGCACCGCCCGACGAATGGGACACCACGCAGGTCCAGGTGAACCGGCCGCTGCGGATCGCCGGCAGCCGGGTGTACGTGCTCGGCAACGGGTTCGCCCCCACCTTCACGGTGACCTTCCCGAACGGTGAGAAGCGCACCGAGACCACGGTGTTCGTCCCGCAGTCGACGGAGACGATGCTCTCGGAGGGCGCGGTCCGTTTCGACACGCCGGCCGGCATGTACCCCGATGAGGATCAGCGGCGTAAGCACCAGGTGGCGCTCGAGGGACTGTTCGCACCCGATGCGGTCTTCCCGCAGGAGGGTCTGTTGGACTCGGCGTCGCCGGTCCCCGACAAGCCCTACGTCGCGGTTCGCATCTACGAGGGCGACACCGGTCTGGACACCGGTCGGCCGCAGAACGTGTACACCCTCGACCAGCAGCTGATCGACCAGGGGCGACTCAAGCAGCGGACGTCGGTGAACCTCGCACTCGGCGAGCAGACCGCGCTGCCGGACGGGGTCACCGTCCGGTTCGACGGCTACCAGCGCTGGGTCTCGATCCAGGTCTCCAACGATCCGGCCCAGACCGGTGTGCTGATCTCGGCGATCGCGATGGTCGTCGGCCTGGTGATCTCGTTGATGATCCGGCGTCGCCGGATCTGGGCGCGGATCACACCTGGTGCCGACGACGATGAACGACGTAGTGTAGTAGAGGTTGCCGGGCTGGCCCGCACGGATCAGGCTGGCTGGGGCGACGGCTTCGAGGAGCAGGCACGCGGTCTGTTCGCCGACGGCCGCACCGAACGGACCAAACTGTGATGGCGGACCACGCTCCGATGGGCGATGAGATGAGGATCGGTTCATGAACGACTCGGCCGGATACGTCAACGAGACGCTCGCGCGATACTCGGACTGGCTGTACGCCACGAGCATCACGGTCTACGTGATCGCCATGGTGCTGTTCCTGATGGCGCTCGGCGCCGCGCGGTTCGCCCGCATCGGCGCCCGCGAGACGCAGGCCGAACTGGTCGGCGCCGGCACGGGTGCATCGCGCGGATCCGGCGGCACGGCCGTGGACGATCGCGTACCCGGGCGGGTGTCCGGTCCGCAGGACCGCGTCTCGGCCGGCGAACGTCTCGGGTCGATGGCCTTCGCGGTCATCATCGTCGGCCTGGTCGCGCACATCGGATCGGTCGCGACCCGCGGCTTCGCCACCGATCGCGCCCCGTGGGGCAACATGTACGAGTTCATCTCGCTGACCTGCCTGGCAGCCGTCGTCGCGGGCGTCGTCTTCCTCCGCAAACAGCAGTGGCGGCCACTGCTCAGCTTCCTGCTGATCCCGGTGGTCCTGCTGATGTTCATCGGTGGGAAGTTCCTGTACACGCAGGCCGCCCCCGTGGTCCCGGCGCTCAAGTCGTACTGGCTGGCCATCCACGTCTCGATCATCTCGATCGCCACCGGCGTGCTCTTCGTCGCCGGCGTCGCCAGCGTGCTGTACCTGGTCAAGAACCGCTGGCCGTCCCTCGGCTCGGACGAGTCCGCGACCGGTGCCGGCGCGTTCTTCCGTCGACTGGTGGACCACCTGCCCAGCGCCGAAGCGCTCGACAAGGCCGCCTACCGGTGCACGGTGATCGGCTTCCCGCTGTTCGGCATCGGCATCATCTGCGGCGCCATCTGGGCGGAGGCGTCATGGGGCCGGTTCTGGGGTTGGGACCCCAAGGAGACGGTGTCGTTCATCGCCTGGGTGATCTACGCCGCGTACCTGCACGCCCGCGCCACCGCGGGCTGGCGCAACGCGGCGGCCTGGATCAGCGTCGCCGGATTCGTGGCACTGCTGTTCAACCTGTTCATCATCAACCTGGTCGTCTCCGGCCTGCACTCGTACGCCGGACTCTGACACAGGAGACCCCGATGCGGGGGTCGGGAGACCGGCGCGGATTCAGCGGTCGTCGAGGCTGCGCAGGAAATCCGGATCGTCGTCCGGCCCGCGCGGCGCCACCCGGCGCCGCGGCGTGATCGACGGCTCCTGCTGGTCGTGCGCACGAGTCTGGACCAGGCGCCACGAGATGTAGACGGTCGCGGCGATGATCGCGATCGCGAACAGATAAGCCATGGGTCCGGCACCTCCTCGACCCCCACGGTACCCGGATCGGGAGGACGCCGGGGCGGCGGTCAGGAGCGGTTCAGCAGCTCCACGACGTCGGCCTCGCGGAAGCGGCGATGGCCGCCCGGGGTGCGGATCGACTTGAGGACGCCCGAGGACGCCCACCGGGCCACCGTCTTGGGGTTCACGTTGAACATCGCGGCGACCTGACCGGGAGTCAGGTTGTGCTGCGTCGCCATCGCCGGAGTGATCATCCCGGCGTTGTCGGCGGCGTTGTCGGCGAGTGCGGTCATGGAGACTCTCCTCATTTCGTGCGGTCACCGGTGACGGGGGGCGTGTCGCCGGTGACTCCACAGATACACGCGAATGTGCCGGTTGCTCGAACAGTCAGGCGTTGGTAAAGAGTCCGTAATGCCCGATGAGGGGCCAATGGCCCGGTTGGGCGCCCTGTCCGGACCGGTCGTCCGAACGGGGTATTCGCTGGTGGGGCCCCGGAGTCGTTACTCTGGTGGCATGACTGACTCGCGTCCCGAGAACGGTGCCGTCCCGGCGTCGACCAAGAACCTCGTCCTCGCGCTGCTGGCGTACACCGTGGCGCGCATCGCGCTGGTCGTGGCGATCGGCGCGGTCATCTTCTACGGCGGCAGAGCAGTCGGCGTCGACGTTCCGTTCGTGGCGGCCGCGGCCTTCGGCGTGCTGGTCGCACTGCCGCTCGGCCTGCTCCTGTTCAAACCCCTCCGACTGCGGGTCAACGCGCAGATCGCCGCGGTGGACGCCCGCCGGCAGGCACAGCGCGACGACCTCCACGCCCGACTCAGCGGCCGCGAGAACTGACCGTGACCCGCGTCGTCGAACGATCCGCCGACCGCGACTGGGCCGATCACGCGGTCCAGGTCATCGACGCCGACGCCCGACGCAGCGCCGACACCCACCTGTTGACGGTCGATCTCCCCGGTTGGGCCGCGGACGCGGGGATCGACCTGTACCTCAAAGACGAGTCGACGCACCCCACCGGCTCGCTCAAACATCGGCTGGCGCGGTCACTGTTCCTGTACGGCCTGGTGAACGGGTGGATCGGTCCGCAGACGACCGTCATCGAGGCGTCCTCCGGGTCGACCGCCGTCTCCGAGGCCTACTTCGCGAAGCTCATCGGGGTTCCGTTCATCGCGGTGATGGTCGCCGGGACGTCGCCCCGCAAGACGCAGTTGATCGAGGCGCAGGGCGGCACCTGCCACTTCGTCGACTCGCCGTCGGAGATCTACTCGGTGGCCCAACGGCTCGAAGCCGAACTCGGCGGCCACTTCATCGACCAGTTCACGATGGCCGAACGCGCCACCGACTGGCGCGGGAACAACAACATCGCCGAATCGGTGTTCCGCCAGCTGGAGCTCGAACGGCATCCGATCCCGGCGTGGATCGTCGTCGGCGCGGGCACCGGAGGAACATCGGCCACCTTCGGCCGATACATCCGCTACCGGCGTCACCCCAGCAGACTGTGCGTGGTGGACGTCGAGAACTCCGTGTTCCTGCCCGCCTACGAGAGCGGAGACGGGTCGCTGACCTCACCGACGGCATCGCGCATCGAGGGGATCGGCCGTCCCCGAGTGGAGCCGTCGTTCGTCTCCCAGGTGATCGACCGGATGGTCGGAGTGCCCGACGCCGGGTCGGTGGCCGCGATGCGGTTCCTCAGCGAGAAGTTGGGCCGTCGCGTCGGCGGCTCCACCGGCACCAACCTGTGGGGCGTCTGCTCGGTGATCGCCGACATGGTCGCCGCCGGGCAGTCCGGCAGCGTCGTAACGCTCCTGTGCGACGACGGCGACCGATATGATCACACCTACTTCAACGATCAATGGGTCGCCGAGCAGCGCCTCGATCTCGCACCGCCCACGCGGGCGATCGAGGAGTTCTGGGCGACGGGGGTGTGGGCCGCGCCCTGACGCGCGCCGGATGAGGAGTGCACAGGTGGCCGTCGTCGACGCCGTGGACCTGGTTCGCGAGTATCGGATGGGCACCGAGACGGTGCGGGCGCTGGACGGGGCCTCGCTGAGTCTCGACGGCGGGCAGTTCGTCTCGGTCGTCGGCCCGTCCGGTGCGGGCAAATCGACCCTCCTGCACATCATCGGGGCCCTCGACACCCCGACCTCGGGCACCATCTCCGTCGACGGCACCGACCTGGCGGACCTCTCCGACGACGAGTCCTCGGCGTTCCGGCGTCACCGCGTCGGTTTCATCTTCCAGTTCTTCAACCTGGTCCCGACCCTGTCGGCGTGGGAGAACGTCGCCCTGCCGCGGCTCCTCGACTCGCAGTCGCTGCGCAAGGCGCGGCCGCGGGCCGTCGAACTCCTCGACCGGGTGGGCCTCGGCGGTCGGGTCGACCACCGGCCGTCGGAACTGTCGGGCGGCCAGATGCAGCGGGTGGCGATCGCCCGATCGCTGATGATGGATCCGACGATCCTGCTGGCCGACGAACCCACCGGAAACCTCGACTCCGCGACCGGCGCAGACGTGCTGGCCCTCCTCGCCGAAGTGGCGCACGACGACCCCGACCGCCTCGTGCTCATGGTGACCCACGACGATGCGGCCGCGCAGGTCTGCGACAGAGTGGTCACGGTCCGCGACGGCAGGATCGCCGACTGACATGGGACGAGCCGGCATGAGGGGACGCGCATGATCGGGGCAGGCCTCACGCGCGTCCGGATCCTCAACCTCCGCGAACTGGCCGGGCACCGACTCCGGGTGCTGACGTCACTGGTGGTCGTCGTCGTGTCGTCGGCGCTGCTGGTGGCCGTGCTGGGCACCTACGGGTCGATGTCGGAATCGGTCCGGGTGTTCGACGAGGCGATCTCCGGTGACGCCACCGTCGAGGTCGCGGGCATCACCGACACCGGGGTCGACGCATCGCTGGCCGGCGAACTGCGTCGCGAGGTCCCCGACGCGGCCGCGGTGGTGCCGCTGGTGCGCAGCACCGTCGTCATCGACGACCGGCCGACGCTGCTGCTGGGGTCGGACTTCAACGTGACCGCGCTGTCCGGCGACCTGCGCCGCGCGGTCGAGGGCTCCGGCGACGAGTTCTCCACCGACCGCACGGACGACGGCATCCTGGTCGGCGCCGCGACCGGACTGCACCGCGGCGACCACGTGACGATCGCAGGCGTCGACGTCGAGGTCCTCGGGGTGGTCGACGACGCCGCCGGGGTGCTCGGCGGCCGCTTCGTCTTCGCCTATCTGGGATTGGCGCAGCGGCTCGCGGGCCTCGACGATGCCGTCGACTCACTGCTGATCGTCCCCGAGAGCGGGGTGGGGAAGGCCCAGCTGACCGACGCGGTCCGCGACGCCGTCGGCGGTCGCGCCGCGGTGCTCGACCCCGACTTCCGCGTCAAGCAGACGGAGGTCGCCGCATCGGTGACCCACGACTCGACGCTCCTGGTGTCGATGGTGTCGCTGGTCATCGCGGCGTTCCTCGTCTTCAACATGATGAACATGGCCGTCGCCTCGCGCCGCCAGTCGATGGCGATGTTGCGGGCCCTGGGCGCCCGACGTCGCCACCTGGTCGGCGATCTGCTCGCCGAGGCAGCGGTCCTCGGCCTCGTCGGCGGGGTGATCGGCGTCCCGGTGGGGATCGTCATCGGACGGTGGATCCTGGGTCGACTCCCGGACTCCGCCGACTCGGTCGGGATCCCGATCGGCTACCACCTGCCCGCATATGCGCCGGTCGCCGCGACTCTCGCGTGCGTCGCCGCCTGCGTCGGAGCGACCGTGCTGGCGGCACGATCGGTCTTCGCGGTGGCCCCGGTGGAGGCGATGGTGCCCGGCGCCGCAGCCGACTCCAAGCCGCCGGCGGCCGGGCTGCTCGCGGTGAGCGGCGTGCTGGGAGCCGCCCTGCTCGCGGGGTCGTGGGTGATGACCGATGTGGTCGAGGGGCGCGGCGCGATCCTGGCGGGCGCCGTCTACGCCGCCGGTGCGCTGCTCGTCTGCTTCGCGGCGACGACCCTGCTCGTGCGGGCCGTGGTGTTCGTCGCGTCCCGCTGGTCGGGGCCGGGGACGCTGGCGGCGGTGAACGCCGAGCGGGCGCCCCGACGGGTGTGGGCCACGGTGATGACGGTGACGGTGGCCGTCGCCGTCGGCATGGGCATCTCGGGATCGCTCGACAATCTCGTCGGTTCGATCGGGCATTCGCTCGACGGACTCGACGACCCCGACTTCTACGTGTCGTCGCGCGGTGCCGACGAAGTGCCCCTGGGGCCGGCGCTCCAACCGGAGGTCGCCGACGAGGTCCGCGCGGTGCCCGGCGTCCGCAGGGTGGTCGGCGGACAGTGGGCGTCGGTGAACGTGGGCGACGCCCGCGTCCTGCTGCAGGGGCTGACACCGGGCGCGTCGGCGCCCTTCCTCCGCAAGGCGTCCGACGATGCGGCCCGCCAGACGATGGCCGGCGACGGCATCCTGCTCTCGACGGTGCTCGCGCGGCTGCTCGACGTCCACACCGGCGACACCGTGCGCCTCGCGACGCCCACCGGATATCACGAGGTGGTGGTGCGCGACACGGTCGACTACGTCTCGATCGACTCGGGTGTCGGCGCCATCGCCGACGAGCGGTTGGCGCAGTGGTTCCACCGCGACGGCGACACCTACCTTCAGGTGATGCTCGAACCGGGCGCGGATCGCGATGCGGTGCGCGGTGCGCTCGAACAGATCGCAGCGGCCCATCCGGGGCAGGGCGACCGGCCCGTGCGGGTCTACACCGGCCCCGAGGCGCTGCGGGCCACACAGCAGATGGCCGAGCAGTCCGGCGCGTTCACCGTCGCCATCCAGTGGGTGGTCGCCGGTGCGGCCGCGATCGCACTGCTCAACACGCTCCTGCTGTCGGTGTTGGAGCGGCGTCGCGAGTTGGCGGTCCTGCGCGCGATGGGGGCGTCGCGACGCTTCATCTCACGGATGGTGGTCGGCGAGGCCGCCGCGATCGCGGTGGTGGGTGCGGCGGTCGGCGTCCTGATGGGGGTCGGCCTGCACCTGTCGGCCGATCGGATACTCGCCGAGACGACGTCGATCGACATCGTCTTCTCCATGGACGCGTCGTCGGCGGGGTACGTGGTGGTTCCGGTGGTCCTGTGCCTCATCGGTGCCGCGGTGCCGGCCGTCCGGGCCGCGCGGATGGGCATCTCGGCGTCGCTCGTCGAAGACTGACGGCGCCCGCCCGGACGGGATCCAGTCAGGACAGGGCGAGCCCGACGGCCGTCGCGAGGGCCCACACGAGCATCGCGATGCCCGTCAGTGCGAGAACCGCGATGAGATCGCGGCCCAACGCGCCCCCGCGGACCACGCGGACCGGCTTCACCAGCGGGATCACCGCCAGCAGTCCGGCGGCGGCGCCGGGCGCCGCGACAGTCATGGCGAGCGTCGCGACCACCGGGACGGCGGCGAACGCGGTATACAGATCGCGGGTGCGGGCGTCACCGAGCACCACGGCGAGCGTCACCTTCCCCGACTCGGCGTCGGTCGGGATGTCGCGCAGATTGTTCGCCACCAGCACCGCGCTCGACAGACTGCCGACCCCCACGGCGCAGGCGACGCCGAACCAGTCGACCCGGCCCGCGGTGACGAACTGGGTGCCCAGGACCGCGACGGGACCGAAGAACACGAACACCGCCAGCTCGCCGAGCCCCTGATAGCCGTACGGGCGCCGGCCTCCGGTGTAGAACCAGGCACCGGCGATGCAGACCGCACCGATGACGACCAGCCACCAGGCCGTCGAGATCGCCAACACCAGTCCGCAGACGGCGCCGACCCCGAGCGCGCCGAACGCGGCGAGCCGGACGGCGGCGGCCGACGCGGCACCCGACCCGACGAGCCGCATCGGCCCCACGCGGTCGTCGTCCGTGCCGCGGACGCCGTCGGAGTAGTCGTTGGCGAAATTCACGCCGATGATGAGTGAGACCGACACCGCCAACGCCAACGCCGCGCGCCACCAGCTGACGCCGTCCCCGACATGCCATGCGGCGCCGGTGCCGACCACGACCGGTGCGATCGCGTTGGGGAGGGTGCGCGGACGTGCGCCTTCGATCCATTCACTCACGGTTGCCACCGGCCCATCATCCCATCGACGGACCGGTGTCCTCCGATCGGACGTCACCGCGTTCTGGACTTATGCGACATCGGTCCGCCGTGATCGGATGTTCTCGGTCGTCGGCGGGGTGTCGGCGCAGCCCGCGAGAGGGAGAGCACCGTGAGACGCACCGCCGCCACATCCATCGCCGCATGCGGAATCGCACTGTCGACGGCGGCGGGCCCCGCCCTCGCCGCAACGCCCGCGGCCGTGGGCGATCTGGTCGCCGGTTCGATCGTCAGCGCGGAGCAGCCGGCGCCGGCGGGCACGCACGATTCGCTCGTCGACATCCTCGGCGACGGTGTCCGCGAGTCACTGGTGGTGGTCACCCCGGGGACCGACGACACCAGGCACCCGCGGATCGACGGACTGGTGGGGGAACGGGAGAGCTACTTCGTGAACTATCCGGAGTCGTTCGCGCCGATCATCTCCGGAAGGTCCGGCAGACTCCTGCCCTTCCTCGCACCGAGCTACGACGCGTCGGCCACGGTGGCGAAGGACCGGAACCTCGAGGTGATGAGGGCGTTGGCGGCCGCCGACACGGCGGTGGTCTACACCGGCTACTCGCAGGGCTCCGACGCACTCGGCGCCGCCGCCGAGCAGGCCGCGGCCGCCGGGCTCCTCGGCCCGAACGACACGGTCCTGCTCGTCTCCGATCCGCGCGGACCGTGGGGAGTCAAGTCGCGCCTCGGCCGGGTCCCCCTCGTGGGGGCCGCGATGAGCGTCATCGGCGTCACCGACGACGGTGCCCGGAACCCGAAGGACACCGGGGACGCGCGGGTGGTCCACGTGATCGTTCAGGGCGACCCCGTCGCCGACTGGCAGTGGAACCCGTACCGGCCCGCGTCGTCGCTCCTGGTGAACGCGGCGGGCTTCCTCGCGATCCACTCGGGTACCGGACCGTACACGTACGCGCGCCTCGACACCCTGGAGGCCAGGGCGCCCGTACGGACGCTCTACAGCGCCGAGGGGAACTCCGAGTACCGGATCTACGACACCTACCATCCGCTGGCACTGCTGAATGCGATGATCTTCGACGCCGTCGGGGTACCGGTGAGCGAGAAGACCCTCGACCGGTGGGATCGTGCCGCCGACGCCTTCTACCCGATGCGGGAGCTCACCGCGGAGACCGCCGATCCGGCGGTCGCGGTCACCGCGCAGCCGGATGCTGCCCACGAGAGCGAGACCCGTGAGGACGAGGCGGGGGACGAGGGATCGGATGCCGCAGAACCCGATGTTGCAGAACCGGATGTCGCAGAACCCGATGCCGTAGAGCCGGATGTCGTAGAGCCGGATGTCGCAGAGCCGGATGCCGTAGAGCCCGATGCCGCAGAACCGGATGCTGCAGAACCGGATGCTGCAGAGCCGGATCCGATGGCGAAGGCAGTCCCCGAGCCCGCCGCTCCGGAGACCGCTGCAGCCTGACGGGACCGATCAGGAGAAGCGGCGTCGCAGCGCGCGCCGGTCGACCTTCCCGGGACCGCGGAGCGGCAGATCCGGAACGATGACGATCGAGCGGGGCGCGGCGTGGCGACCCAATCGTTCGGCCACATGGGTGCGGACGGTCTCCGGCGCCGGTTCGGGAGCCCCCGCCCGCACCACGAGCGCTGCGGCGACCCGCTCGCCGAGCGTCTCGTCGGGCACGCCGAACACCGCGCATTCCGCGACCGCGTCGAGCTCGTCGATCACCGCCTCCACCACCTGCGGCACCACTGTCAGGCCACCCGACGAGACGGCCTCGTCGGCGCGGCCGACCACGCGGAGCACACCGTCGACGATCACCCCCAGATCGTCGGTGCGGAACCAGCCGGGTTCGGCGAACGCCGGATGGTCGGGCACGCTCCGGTAGCCGAGCGCCAGGGTTGCGCCGCCGAGCGCCACACGACCCACGCCGCTCTCGTCGGGATCGTCGATGCGCATCCGCGTCCCGGGCAGGGCGACGCCGTCGTAGACGCAGCCGCCCGCCGTCTCGCTCATGCCGTACGTGCGGACGATGGACAGACCGGCGTCGACGGCGCGTCCGAGCAACTCGGGTGAGGTGGCGCTGCCGCCCACCAGAATCGCGTCGAGACCGCGGAGCGCCGCCACCGCGTCCGGGTGGTCGAGTGCCCTGCGGAGCTGGGCGGGCACCAGCGAGGTGTACCGGCGGGGCCCGGCGATCCGGTCGATCGCCTCGGGCAGATCGCCCGGATCGAAGCCGCCGCGCAGGTCGATCACGACGGGCATCGAACCCGCGGCCAGAGAACGCAGCATCACCTGCATCCCCGCGATGTGGTGAGGGGGCAGGGCCAACAGCCAGCCGCCCGGACCGCCGAGGACCCGGGCCGTCGCATCCGCCGACGCCCGCAGCGAGTCCACGGTGTGCACGGCACCCTTCGGGGTGCCCGTGGTGCCCGACGTCGAGACCACGAGAGCCGCCCGGTCGTCGATGGGGTCGCCGACGCCCAGCGCCGAGGTGAGACGGTCGGCGACCGGCGGATCGTCGGTCGGCAGCGGAAGATACGCGACGTCACCGTCGAGCAGCGCGGACAGCGCGCGTTCGGCACGGAGGACGGCCGGGCCGGCGGGCAGGGGGAGCGGGTGCAGGACTTTCAGGACTGGTCTCCCGCATCGTCCGGACGCTGCGCACGCGGCGCGAGGGGATCATCGTCGAACGGCCAGTCCGCGGCCTCCAGCGTGTGGCGGACCCGGGCCACGTCCTCGTCCCGAGGCAGTTCCTCGGTGATCTTCGAGATCTCGACGCCGGCGTCGATGCGGCTGATCGGCTCATCGTCGGCGTTCTGCGACAGTTCGGCGGCGACCTGGGCGATCTCGTCGTCGGTGAGCTGCCGCCGCAGCAGCGCGAACAGCGGGAGGTAGTCGCCGTGTGGAACGCCCTGGGGATATCCGGCGCGCAGCCAGTCGACGATACCGCGCAGAAACGAGGGGCGATCCATGACGGCGGTCAATCCGCGGCGATGACGTGATCGGTGAGCGGCCAGCCGGCGGCCGCGAGACGGGCCGCGACCTGACGGGTCTCCTCGACCGACGGCGCCTGCTCGGTGACCGAGTGGATCGCGTCGCGGATCCGCTCCGGGGTCGCGGGCGTCTCGGTGCCGTGCTCGAGGGCCAGTGTGAGGACGATGTCGGTGATCTCCGACTCTGACAGAACCGGGGTCAGCAGCGCCAGGAGCGGCGGGTAGTCGGCTGCGGGGACCCCATCGGGGTACCCGGCGCGAATCCACCTGATGACGTTGTCGAACAGCGATGGTGCCATGGGTGTTCTATGCCTTTCGGATCGTCGCGACGATCATCATTTCTTGTAGGCGAAGTCGGGGAAGATCTTGAGGTCGAGGTAGTAGTTGAGCGTCTGTCGGGTGACCCACAGGATGCCGACGACGATGACCACCGCGACGAGGCCGATGACCGCGTAGCCGACGATGCGGAGCGTCTGGTTCGGGGCCCTGCCGAGGTCGCCGTGGCCGGCGGCCTCCAGGCGCATCCCGATCGCGAACAGTGCCGGCAGGCCGGCACCGAGCAGCAGGCCGGCGGCGAGGACCTTGGTGATGGCGGAGACGATGTCCATGACGTGTGTGCCTTTCGAGAACTCGGATCAGGCCTGGGTGGAGGCGTCGCCGGCGGCGGGGACCGGTGAGTCGGTCTCCTCGTCCCATTCGGCGTTGACGTTGCTGTGGTCGACCTTCTGCTTCTGCGCGCGGAAGTACATGTAGGCCGAGAGTGCGGCCAGGATCCCGAAGATCACGATGGCGCCCGGGGCGCCGCCGATGAGATGGGCGATCCAGAAGCACAGCGCACCGACGAGTGCGGCGGCCGGGAGCGTGGTGAGCCAGGCGATGACCATGCGGCCGGCGACGCCCCAGCGCACCTCGGCGCCCTTCTTGCCGAGACCGGTGCCCAGGATCGATCCGGTCGCGACGTGCGTGGTCGACAGGGCCATGCCGGCGACCGACGAGGTGAGGATGATCGCGGCCGACGATGCCTCGGCGGCCATGCCCTGCGGGGCCTTGATCTCCACCAGACCCTTGCCGAGGGTGCGGATGATGCGCCAACCGCCGAGCCAGGTGCCCAGGGCGATGGCCGCGGCACAGGTGAGGACCACCCAGAACGGCAGACCGTGGGCGACGCTCGCCGAGTCGAGGTGACCGGTGGCGATGAGGGCGAGCGCGATGACGCCCATCGTCTTCTGCGCGTCGCCGGTGCCGTGCGCCAGCGAGACCAGGGAGGCGGACGCGATCTGCCCGGTGCGGAAGCCCTTCTCCTTGCGGTGCTCGGCGATGCCGTTGGTGATCGCATAGATGAGGAGCGTGCCCACCGCGGCGACGACGCAGGCGATGACCGGGGCGAAGAGCGCCGGGACCACGACCTTCGCGAGGATGCCGTGCCAGTTGATGCCCGAGGTGCCGATGGCCGCGAGCCCCGATCCGATGAGACCGCCGAACAGGGCGTGCGACGAGCTCGACGGGAGCCCGAACAACCAGGTGAACAGATTCCACAGGATGGCGCCGATGAGACCGGCGAAGATGATGATCAACGCGGTGTTGGCGTCGAGGTTGTCCAGCAGCTGACCGGCCTCGGGCCCCTCGGTGGCCTGGATCTTGAGCACGTCCTTGGTGATGGTCGCGGCGACCTCCACCGAGAGGAATGCGCCGACCAGGTTGAGGATCGCGGAGAGGCCCACCGCCACTTTGGGCTTGAGGGCGCCGGTGGCGATGGAGGTGGCCATCGCATTACCGGTGTCGTGGAAGCCGTTGGTGAAGTCGAAGCCGAGCGCGGTCACGATCAGCAGCACCAGAATGAGCATCTCTGCGGTCATGACCATAACTATGGAGTGCCGACGGTAGTCGACGTCAAACCGATGTGACGCAGTCTTTTGAGCGTTGACCTGCGGATTTGTCGAAATCCCGCGCTAATTAACGGAAAGTTCACCCTGCGGTGTCTCGCCGGCCACCGGCGGTTGCCGAAAGTTGGGAAAGTCGTGGTGGAGGCCATGTGGACGGCAGGTGAACTCCCGGGTCGGCGCGCCGGGGTGCGCGGCCGGGTTCGCGCCGGTCCCGTCGGCGGTGTGTGCCACAATTCGCATATGACGATGACGCTGGGCATGCCGATCAACTATGCGGGCGACTTCCGCGAGACCATCGATCATCTGCGGGACTTCGAGTCCGTCGGGGTGGCGCGGGTCGCCGTGCCCGAGGCCTACAGTTTCGACGCGGTGAGCCAGCTCGGCTACATCGCGGCCCGGACCGAGTCGATGGAGCTGCAGACCGGGATCCTCCCGATGTACTCGCGGACGCCGACGAACCTCGCGATGACGGCCGCCGGTCTCGACTACATCAGCGGCGGGCGTGCGGTGCTCGGCATCGGGGCCTCGGGACCGCAGGTCATCGAGGGCTTCCACGGGGTCAAATACGACTACCCGCTGGGGCGCGCGCGGGAGAACGCCGAGATCTGTCGTGCGGTGTGGCGGCGTGAGCGCGTCGAGCACCGCGGCAAGCACTATCAGCTTCCGCTCACCGAGGCCGACGGCGGCAGCGGTCTGGGCAAGTCCCTCAAGATCATCAACCATCCGGTCCGGGAGCGGATCCCGATGCTCCTCGCCGCGATCGGCCCCAAGAACGTGGCGCTGGCGGCGGAGATGTTCGAGGAGTTCCAGCCGTTCCTGTATCACCCGGACCACGTCGACGCCGCGTTCGGCGAGGCGTTGGCCGCGGGTCGCGCCAAGCGTGACCCGTCGCTGCCGGAGCTGCGCGTCGTGGTGCAGGCCAGCGCGTTGATCAGTGAGGACGCCGACCAGATCGCGAATGCGCGTAATACCGTCCGCCACCATGCCGCCCTCTACATCGGCGGGATGGGTGCGCGCGGCAAGAACTTCTACAACTCGCTGGTGCAGCGGTACGGCTACGTCGAGGAGGCCGCGACCATCCAGGACCTGTATCTGGACGGTAAGAAGGTCGAGGCGGCTGCGGCTGTGCCGGACGAGCTGATCGACGCGATCAGTCTCATCGGTCCGCGGTCGCGGGTCGCCGAGCAGATCGAGGCGTTCGCGAAGTCGGGCGTCGGCGTGCTGCTGGCCTCACCCGCCGCCGGTGAGCATCGTCAGCGGGTCGAGGACATGCGGGTGCTGCGGGAACTGATGGCCTGACCGCGAGGTCGGGGAGGGGAGTATCACTGTGGGGGAGTTGTCGTGGTGGCATCTGATCTTCGTCGTCACGGTCGTCGCCGTCGTGGGTCTCGTGGTCGCGGCGTTGATTCGCGCCGGCGGTCGTGACTCGGAGGATCCTCGTGTGCGGCGTCGGCGTGCCGAGGACTGGTCGGCGTCCCTGCTCGGTGTGATGACGTTGCTGACGGGCCTGCAGATCGTGGGGTCGGCCGATGCGTCGTCGCCGAGCGACGCCATCGGCACACCGATCATGTTCGTCGTGTTGAACCCGGTCTGGATCGTGGCCATGTGGTTCGCCGTGTACCGGACCGGCTGGCGTGGCGGGGTGATCGCGGCGTGGGCGGCCAGCCTGCCCGTCGCCGCGATCGTCGCCAACGTCGCCGCCTATCACCTGCACCCCGCGGTGGGAGTGGTGATAGGAGTCGTCGTGATGGTCGGCGTGTGGGCGACGGTGCTGTCCAACCCGGCCCGCACCGCCGCCGAGGACCATGTGGCCGATCGGTAGACGCGTGGCTCAGTGAAACGGGGAGCTGGTCTAGACGGTATGGAGTGACGCTCGGCATTGGTCGGGGGTTGCGGGCCGGGGCCTCACGCACAAAGACTCGTGGGTTACCGAGCAGGTGTCCCTGTCCGGCCTATCCGACGTTGTGGGAGGCCCCGGTGTTTTCAGAGCGTACGAGTGTAGGACTCGATGTGCCCGCATGATCTGTCACGGCAGCGGCCGATCGACAGCGTCACAGGCGAGATTGACCCCGGATTATGCGTATGTCGGGTCGTGCTTGAAGGAGCTCGCCGGGCCAGTCGCGGTGGCTTATGAGGCAGGCCCGACTGGATTCGGGCTGTGTCGGCACCTCACGGCTGAGGGAAGTCGGTGCGAGGGGGCGGATCTCGCCGCGTTCATCAATTGGGGACCTCTTCGAACTGGCCAGCCAGTTCGTGAAAGAGTTGTGTTCCAAACTCTAAGCCGGTAGTCACTATCCAGAGGCTACTCGCAGGGACCCGTAGCGCCCGCCCGGGGTTTTCGTATAGGTCGATAACTAGAAAGTTGAAACCTTCTGAATCCAGCGCATGTGCATCTGCCAAAAGTACCGCAGGGTATGACCCATCGGGAAGATTGATGATATCAGCGATTCTTTCATCGACCGATTTTCCGTTCGTGGTTGGCAGGGAATCTACAGCCTCATCAAGGGAAATATCACGGTATTGGATGTCATCGACTATTTGGAGACTCGCTGAGAATGAGTCCGTAGGAGTCGGGCCAGCGTGGTATGTAGCAACTGCAGCGTCCCGCGCAGCTTCCCACTTCTCCTGGTCTGAAAAGTCTGACCTTATGAGCGGGATATCTCCACCTGGGGGGAAGCTAAGCTTTCGTGCCATGAATTAAACCTTCGAGCTGTGAGCAACAACTAAGAGGTTACATTGTAACCTTCGCCGTCCATTATACGGTTGAGCTGAACGCTCATGCGTGATGCGCCCCTGCGAGTTCTGCTCCGACGTTAGAACCCAGGCCATCCCGTCAGGACTTCTACCTCATTCTATGGAGGGAGCGAAGGGATATTCTCCGCACGAATTATTCGGAGGTGTCGGTCGGGGCAAGGATGTGGGGCAATGGAAGGACCTATTGCGTGCAATCACTGCCGAGTTGGTATCGCTTGCGAGCAACGTGCAGCCAAGCTCCGCAGCTTATTGTCTCTTGTGGAACAACTTTGACGATCAATTGTTCATCTTTGTACTTGAAGTGTGAACACGGTATCAGGGCATTAACTGGATCGTTGCCGCGCCAACTGCAATCTGATTCGTCATGTACTGTGCAGTCCGTATTCTTCGGAGTCAAAAGTCGAGCAAGCACACCGTCTAAGCGCCGCCGACGCTACCGTCGACAGCAGGAAGACCCACAGGATATTCCACGCCAAGACATTCAAGACTTCCTGACTTGTGTGGCCCGGGTAAACTCGGTAGGCCAGCCATGGCTAGGCGAAGGTGGTGAGCCGCTAGCGGATCCTCCAAGGCATGGACTGATCTGGACAAACCCGAAAACAGGTAGGTCTGCTGTCATTTCTCTCAGCCCGACTAATGCTCTCGTGACTGCGTTCACTGTCGGTGACGGAAAAGACTTGGGGGGCGTGCTGCATGACACGGAATAGAATGGTCATTTTGATAAGTATTGTCGTAGCGTTGTGTGCATCTATAGCCGCTTGCACGAAAGATGGTAGCGAGGAGATTGAAATGTCAACCAGGTCGAGCTCTCCCGCGCTGAGAATGGCGCCTCAGTCGATCGCCACGGATGTTTCTGTAGTCGTTTCGGCGCTGTCGCATCATCCTGACGATATACCGGTCGACCAAACGTATATTATTGGAACGCTCCATAATAAATCGGACTCGGTATACAAGATGGGTACGGAGGCAGCGTACTTCACGGTCTCGGGCGGCAGGCGGATCAATGCGTCTGACGTGTTGCCGGGCAAAGGGGTCGACCCGGGATTTCAGGGGAATGTGACTTGGCAGTTCGACTGCAACCGGAACGAGCTGAAGGATGCCACGCTGACCATCGAAAGGGTTCAGTGGTCGGGTGACTTCACCAAGCTGCCCGAACCCGGTCTGCCCAGATTATCTTCGACGCCTCCGTCCAAGTAGGCGGTCGAGGGACTCGCTCTGACTCATCGGCTTCTCCCGACCCACGAGCAGCCGATTTGTGCGCCGGTTCTGCCCTCGGGAGATGCCTATGCCGAGCGGCGGTCCGGGCGGCGTGCTGGAACGGAGCAGCCCCCTGGGGATATGAGAATGGCCCCGGACTGCCGTGTAAGGGGGATCTCGGGGCCGTTGCGTGGGCGGCCAGCCTGCCCGTCGCCGCGATCGTCGCCAACGTCGCCGCCTATCACCTGCACCCCGCGGTGGGAGTGGTGATAGGCGTCGTCGTGATGGTCGGCGTGTGGGCGACGGTGCTGTCCAACCCGGCCCGCACCGCCGCCGAGGAGCATGTGGCCGATCGGTAGACGCGTGGCTCAGTGAAACGGGGAGCCGGTCTAGTAGTAGTACGGGAACGGCTCCCAGTCGGGGTCGCGCTTCTCGAGGAAGGCGTCACGGCCTTCGACGGCCTCGTCGGTCATGTACGCCAGTCGGGTGGCCTCGCCGGCGAAGACCTGCTGTCCGGTCAGCCCGTCGTCGGCGAGGTTGAACGCGAACTTCAACATGCGCTGCGCGGTCGGCGACTTGGAGTTGATCGTGCGCGCCCACTCGATCGCCGTGCCCTCCAGTTCCGCGTGATCGACGACGCGGTTCACCGCGCCCATCCGATGCATCGTCTCGGCGTCGTAGGCCTCGCCGAGGAAGAAGATCTCACGCGCGAACTTCTGTCCGACCTGCTTGGCGAGGTAGGCGCTGCCGTATCCGGCGTCGAAGCTGCCGACATCGGCGTCGGTCTGCTTGAACCGGGCGTGCTCGCGCGAGGCGAGAGTCAGGTCGGCGACCACGTGCAGCGAATGACCGCCACCCGCCGCCCAGCCGTTCACCACCGCGATCACGACCTTCGGCATGGTGCGAATCAGCCGCTGCACCTCGAGGATGTGCAGGCGGCCGCCCTCGGCCTTGACCCGGGCCGCATCGACGCCGTCGACGGTCGCTCCGGTCACGTCGGAGTCGTGCGTCGTCGCGTAATGGTAGCCGCTGCGTCCGCGGATCCGCTGGTCGCCGCCGCTGCAGAACGCCCACCCGCCGTCCTTCGGCGACGGACCGTTCCCGGTCAGCAGCACCGTCCCGACGTCGGGGGAGCGGCGCGCATGGTCGAACGTCCGATACAGCTCGTCCACCGTGTGCGGACGGAACGCATTGCGGACCTCGGGACGGTCGAAGGCGATGCGAACGATGCCGTTGGCGCGGCCCTCCCCGACATGGCGGTGATAGGTGACGTCGGTGAGGTCTTCGAAGCCGGCGACGGGCTTCCACTGGGTTTCGTCGAACATGGTGACGAGCGTAGTCAGTACCGTCGACACCATGACCGCCCACTGGAACCACAACGTGGCGTACCACGAGGAGCTGGTCGCAGCCGCAGCGCGGAGTCGGGGGCTCGTCCTCGACGTCGGATGCGGCGACGGACGACTGCTGGAGCGGTTGTCGACGGTCGCCGACCGCGTCGTCGGGATCGACCCAGACGAGACGGCGATCGCACGGGCGCGTGGGCGGACGGCCGACCGGACGAACGCGGAGGTGATCGTCGGCGACATCATGGCAGCCCCCGAACTCGTGGCCCGGCAGTTCGATCTCGTCGTGTGCATCGCCGCTCTCCACCATCTGCCGCTGCGGGCGGCACTCGAACGGCTGCGAGCACTCGTCGCGCCCGGCGGCGAACTCCGGATCATCGGTCTCGCCGCGAACAGGAGCGTCGGCGACTGGCTCGTGTCGGCGGCACTGGTCGTCCCCGTGCATGTGATGAGCCTGATCCGCGGTGAGTCGACCGACGACGCGATGGTGACCGCACGGCCGCACGAGTCGCTCGCCGAGATCCGGCGGGCCGCCGCGACGACGCTGCCGGGCAGTCGACTCCGACGGCGCCTGTACTTCCGCTACTCGTTGACCTGGACCGACCCGGGCTGACCGGGATCAACGCGCGCCGCCCACGGAACAAAAATTGCAGTAGTGCTCACAATAGGGGATCTGGCATCGACGGGAACCTACTATTTGCACAGTTCCAATGTTAGATTCGATAACTGAGTGCTACTCATATTCCAGTAGTGACAAACGACTGTAGGAGAAACTGTGACGGACCAGCCGGTGTTGGTGTCGGTGAATCGGGGCGTCGGCCACCTGCTGCTGAACCGCCCGAAAGCGATCAATGCGTTGACCCACGAGATGGTCGAGATCATGACGGCCGCACTGCGCGAGTGGCGCGACGACGACGCCGTGCACGCCGTCGTCCTGTCGGGTGCCGGCGAACGCGGCCTGTGCGCCGGCGGCGACATCGTGTCGATCCACCGCGACGCCAAGGCGCTCGTGGAGGCCGACGCCGACGACGCAGCGGCCGCAGCCTGCCCGTCGGCATCGTTCTGGCGCGAGGAATACCAACTCAACTCCGAGATCGCGAAATACCCCAAGCCGTACGTGGCGATCATGGACGGCATCGTGATGGGCGGCGGCGTCGGCGTCTCGGCCCACGCCAACACCCGCATCGTCACCGACCGCACACGGCTCGCCATGCCAGAGACCGGGATCGGCTTCGTCCCCGACGTCGGCGGCACCCACCTGCTCTCGCACCTGTCCGACGGTTTCGGCGTCTACCTCGGGCTGACCGCCTCGTCGATCACCGGCGCCGACGCCGTCGCCCTCGGGATCGCCGACCACTACGTCCCGTCGGCCGACCTGGACGCATTCGTCACCGCGATCGGCGAGACCTCGGTCGACGAGGCACTGGCCGCTCACGCGCAGGCGGCGCCCGCCTCGGACCTGTGGGCCCAGCGCGACTGGATCTCCCAGGCCTTCGACTCCGACGACGTCGCCGAGATCATCGCCCGATGCGAAGCCCACGGCACCGAGGTCGCCGCCGGCGTCGCCGCCACACTCCGTGCGAAGAGCCCCACCACCCTGTCGGTGACCCTCCGCGCCCTGCGTGACCCGCTGGCCACACTCGACGACACCCTGCACCGCGAATACCGCGTCTCGCTGCGGTGCGTCCGCAGCCACGACATGGCCGAAGGGATCCGCGCCCAGGTGATCGACAAGGACCGCACACCCGCGTGGAATCCGGCGACGCTCGACGCCGTGACCACCGCCAGGGTCGACGAATTCTTCGCACCGCTCGGCGACCTCGAACTGACCATCACAGAACCCGGCGCCTGAGCGCCCCGCACGAGAGTTAGGGACACACATGACCGACTACCAGACCATCCTCACCGAGACCGACGGCCGCGTCGCCGTCATCACCCTCAACCGGCCGAAGGCGCTCAACGCGCTGAACACCGAGCTCATGGGCGAAGTCGTCGCCGCAGTACAGGCATTCGACGCCGACCCCGAGATCGGCGCCATCGTCCTGGCCGGCTCGGAGAAGGCGTTCGCCGCCGGCGCCGACATCAAAGAGATGGCGTCCAAATCGTTCAGCGACGTCGCCGGCGAACAGTTCTTCGGCGCATGGGACGAGCTGGCGCGCGCCCGCACCCCGATCATCGCCGCCGTGTCGGGCTACGCACTCGGCGGCGGCTGCGAACTGGCGATGCTGTGCGACATGATCATCGCCGGCGACAACGCACGCTTCGGCCAGCCCGAGATCAACCTCGGCGTGATCCCCGGCATCGGCGGCTCGCAGCGCCTCACCCGCGCCGTCGGGAAGGCCAAGGCCATGGACCTCATCCTCACCGGCCGCCAGATGAAGGCCGACGAGGCCGACCGCCTCGGACTCGTCTCGCGCGTGGTCCCCGCCGACGAGGTCCTCGGGACCGCCCGCGACGTGGCGGCCACCATCGCAGCCAAGTCGTTCATCTCCGCGTCGTACGCCAAGGAGGCCGTCAACCGCGCCTTCGAATCGGGACTCACCGAAGGCGTGCGCACCGAGCGCAGCCTCTTCTACTCGCTGTTCGCCACCGCCGACCAGACCGAGGGCATGAACGCCTTCGTCGAGAAGCGTGACCCGAACTTCAGCCATCGCTGACCGCGAGCCACCACCGCCGGCACCGGGTCGCAGCGAACGGACCCGGGCCGCGGTGCGCGCCGCCGCCGCCGAATGCTTCGCCGAGTCGGGCTTCCAGGCGGCGACGACCGCGGAGATCGCGCGCCGCGCCGGGGTCGCCGAAGGCACGGTGTTCGGTCACTACACCAACAAACTCGGCCTGCTCACCGCCGTCACCCGCGAGTTCTACGACGACCTGCAGCGACGCGGCGAACAGATCGCCGACGACACGGGGGCGACACCCGCCGAGCGACTCCGCCGACTCGTCAACGACTGGTGCGCCGTCATGGCCCGACAGTGGGACCTGGTCCAGGTCTACATCCACACCGCGCAGGCCTTCGGCGGGACCGAGCTGGCGGAGGTCGTCATCGCCGCCAACCGTCGGTACACCCGGCTCTACACCGCAGTGATCGACGAACTGCGGCAAGCCGGCGACCTGTCGACCGACCTCTCGGCGAACCTCGTGCGCGACATGATCTTCGGCACCCTGGAACACACCGCGCGCGGCCAACGCTATGCGGGCAGGTCCGTCGACACGATCGAGACCGGCCGACAGATCCTCGACCTGCTGCTCGGCTCCGGCGGGGGGACCGGCGGTCGCCTGGCGGCCATCGAGGCCAAGATCGACATCCTGCTCGAAGAACGATCGAACGCGGTGGATACGGTGAACGAATGAAAGGTGCACCGCAGCAGGAATGGAACGTCCCGGCCACCGAGGAGTCGCCCCACGAGGGCGGCTTCCGCGCCGAGGTCGACGTCACCGTCGACCGCGGCGGCCCCCGCTACGGCGAGATGATCGAGCAGGTCCGCACCTTCATGGACAAGGTCCGGTACGCGTGCCCCACCCCGGAGATCGCCGACGAGGTGATCGCCGACCTGGCCAAACTCAACGCCAAACTCGACGCCGTGCAAGTCGACGAGTGGACGTCGCCGTCCGGAACACGCGTCGACCTCGAATCGCGCGGCAACATCACCCTCCCGCCGTACGAGGTGCTCGACGGCGGTCCCGACGGTGTCGAGGCCCGCGTCACCTTCCGCGACTTCCACCTCGGCGGCAACGGTGTGGCCCACGGCGGTCACGTCGCCGTCGCGTTCGACGACCTCGGCGGCATGGCCGCCGCGCTCAACGTCCACGGCATCGCCCGCACGGCATACCTGACGGTGCAGTACCGCAGCCTGACCCCGCTGAACACGCCGCTGCAGATGCGGACCCGGGTGGACCGCAGCGACGGCCGCAAACTGTTCGTCGTCGGCACCCTGCACGACGGCGACCGACTCTGCGCCGAGATGGACGGCCTGTTCATCGCACTGCGGCCCGGCCAGGCCTGAGCGCGGCGGGTCGCCGATCCCCCGGCGGCCGCGCTCAGGTGAGCTCGTGCGCCTCGACGACGAAACCCGCCGTCTGCAGCCGGTCGACGAGAACGTCGCCCATCGCCACGGCGGGCGTCAGCACCCCCGACCGGTCGGGCAGTGCATCGCGGTCGAGCGCCAACGCCAGCGCGCTCTCGCCGAGCATCACCGCAGTCGCCTTGTAACCGGGATCGCCGTGCGCGCGCATCTGCGAACGGTAACGACGCCCCGACGTGGTGGTCGTGAAGGTCTGGGTGACGAAGTTGCCCGTCTCCCGTGTCCGGTCGCTCGGGCCGCTGCCGGGTTTGGGCAGGACCGCGTCCAGGACGCGACGGGTCGGGGCAAAACTCATCGCGCCGAGGAATACGCCGGTACCGACCGTGACGACACCCGCGAGCGCCGCCGACAGACCGGGCACTCCGCCGACCGACATCGTCTCCTGATAGCGGAAACCGTCACCGTATGCGCCGTCGAGGAGGAAATTCGACCGCCGGACCACGCGAGTGTTGTACGACGCCATGAAGAACGGTGCCAGCGTGCCGCGGAGACTCGGGTCGACGCTGCTCGCATCGACCGGGGTCATGTCGCCGGGTTCGGAGTTGATGCTCGCGCGCGGCACGTCGCCGGCGCCGCCCGACAGGGCCTGCGGGTTGAGCAGCAGGCGTCGGACCTCGCCGTCCTTGGCCATCTCGGCGAGCGCCCGCACCGAGTCGACGGTGCCGCCGGAGACCCCGCCGCGCAGCGACGTGACCACCATCGTGGTGTCGGTCATCTCGCCCGCGCCGTCCGCGGTGATCGCCCGGTGCAGGAGATACGCGCCCAGGTCGGACGGTACCGAGTCGAAACCGCACGAGTGGACGATCCGGGCACCCGACGACCGGGCGACGTCGTCGGCCTTGTCGATGGAGTACCGGACGAAGGGCACCTCGCCGGTCAGGTCCACATAGTCGGTGCCCGCGGTGGCGGCGGCGATCACCATGTTCTCCCCGTACCGCATGTACGGGCCGACGGTGGTGCACACGACCTGCGTGCGCTCGCACAGGGCGTCGAGGGTCGACGGCGTCGATGCGTCGGCGACGATCAGCGGCCACTGCGCCGCGACGTCCCCGAGCCGACGTCGGACGGCGGCGAGCTTGGTCTCTGACCGCCCCGCCAACGCGATCCGCGTGCCTGCGGGCGCGCGGTCAGCGAGATGCGCGGCGGTGAGCTCGCCGACGAACCCCGTTGCTCCAAAGACGACGATGTCGAATTCGCGACTCATGGCCTCGACCCTACTGCTCGTCGACCGCTCGGGTCAGTTCCGTGCCGCTCCGAGATGGATGGCGCCGAACGGTCGTGGCGTCCCCTCGGCGTAGAAACGGTCGAGGTCGACGATCTCCCAACCGGCCTCCTCGATGAGCGTCGAGACGTCACGGGTGAGATGGCAGCCGCCGGCGAAGCGCCGCTGAAAGGGCTCGAACCGTCGCTGCGACCGCCGGACGGCGGCGTCGGGAGCGCGGCCGTGCTCCAGGAACGCCAGAGTCCCGCCCGGGCGGACCACGCGCCGCAGTTCGCCGAGCGCACGCGGCAGATCGGGAATGGTGCACAGGGTGAACGTCGAGAGCGCGCAGTCGAAGGCGTCGTCGGCGAACGGCAGATCGCTGCCGTCGAGCCCCGACCGGTCGATCGGCACCGCGGACGAGGAGACGAGCTCCCGGCCCAGACGCCACGCGGTGTCGTTGGGCTCCACGGCGGTCACGCTCGTCACCGCGGCCGGGTAGAGACCCACGTTGAGCCCCGACCCGAACCCGACCTCGACGACGTCGCCGTACAGCGGCCCGCACGCACGACGACGCAGCGGAGTCATCATCGGCAACCCGCAGGTACGACGGATGATCCGCGGCAGCACACGATCGGAGTAGAAGCCCATGCTCGGATCGTAGAGGGTGCCGCATAGGGTTTGTAGCCATGAATCCGTCCACGTTGCAGGCGACCGTGATCGTCGACGAGATGATCCGCGGCGGAGTCACCGACGCCGTCCTGTGCCCGGGGTCGCGGAATGCGCCGCTGGCCTTCGCACTGCACGCCGCCGACGCGGAGGGACGACTGCGTCTGCATGTCCGCATCGACGAGCGGTCCGCGGGTTACCTCGCGCTCGGGCTGGCGGTGGCGGCCGGGGCGCCCGTGCCGATCGTCATGACCTCCGGAACCGCCGTCGCCAACATGGGGCCCGCGGTGTTCGAGGCCAACTACGCGCGCGTGCCGCTGGTGGTCGTGAGCGCCAACCGCCCGTACGAACTGCTGGGGTCGGGCGCCAACCAGACCATCGAGCAGTTCGGGATGTTCGGCACCCAGGTGCGGGCCGCGATCAGCCTCGGACTCGCCGAGGAGGACCTCGACACGAACTCGCAGTGGCGGTCGGCCGTGGGGCGCGTGCTCGCCGCGGCGCGCGGCGCGCGGACCGGCAACGCCGGTCCCGTCCAATTCGACATCCCGCTGCGCGAACCGCTCGTCCCCGACGTCGGCGACCGGCCCGCATCCGATCCGGCGGCGGTCGGGGACGGCCGGTTCGCCGGCCGCGCCGACGGCGCCCCGTGGACCCTCGCGCCCGTCGCCAGACTCGACGTCCCCCTGGAGATCGACCTCTCGCGCGACACCGTGGTCGTCTCCGGACACGGCGCCGGGGCACACCCCGAACTCGCCGCCCTCCCGACCGTCGCCGAACCCACCGCACCGCGTCCGGCCACCGGATTGCACCCGCTGGCGCTGTCGGCGCTGTCGCCCCAGCAGGCGATCATCTGCGGCCGCCCGACCCTGCACCGCTCGGTGTCGAAACTCCTGGCCGACCCGGCCGTCGACGTGTACGCCCTCACCACGGGACCGCGCTGGCCCGACGTCAGCGGCAACGTGCGCGCCACCGGGACGCGGGCCGTCCCGACCGGACTGCCGCAGCACCGCTGGCTCGACGAGGCGGCGGCCCTGCACGGCCGGGTGACCGCGGCCGTCGCCGACGAACTCGAGGTGCCGGGCCCCGCCACGGGACTGCACGTGGCGCGGACCGTCGCCGCGGCCACCGCTGCCGGCGACACCCTGGTGCTGGGAGCGTCGAACCCGATCCGCGACGTCGCCCTCGCCGGAGTCGTCGCCGACGGGGTGCGGGTGCTCTCCAACCGGGGGGTGGCGGGCATCGACGGCACCAACGCCACCGCGATCGGCGCCGCCCTGGCGTCCGCGTCGGGTCGCACCGTCGCGCTCATGGGCGACCTCACCTTCGTGCACGACATCACCGGGCTGGTCATCGGTCCCGACGAGCCCCGGCCGACCGACCTGCGGATCGTGGTCGCCAACGACGACGGCGGCGGCATCTTCGGGCTGCTCGAACAGGGCGACCCGCGCTTCGCGCGCGACGAGTACGCCGGGGCCTACGAGCGGATCTTCGGCACCCCGCACCGCACCGACCTGGCGGCACTGTGCGCGGGCTGCTCCGTTCGGCATCGCGCGGTGACGGTGAACGACCTGCCCGCCGCCCTGAACAGCCCGGCCCCCATCGGCGGCATCGAGGTGATCGAGGTCCGCACCGATCGGACGCGACTGCGCGATCTGCACGCCGCGATCGCGGCCCGGCTATCCTGATCAACCATGACCCGGACCCTCCAGCGACGCATCCAGATCGTCCTCGCCCTGGTCTTCGTGCTGGTGACGCTGATCGGTGCGGTGATCGTGGCGGGCGCCTACCGCAACGACGCCAAGATCGACGCCAACAAGGCGACCGCCGTCGCCGAGGTGATCTCCGCCGACCGGCTGCACGCCGCCGTGAACTTCGTGACACCCGACGGGGTGCTGCGCAATCCGAAGCTCGGCCTGCTCTATCCCACCGACCTGTCGGCGGGTCAGCGGATCCTCGTCGACTACGACGCGACCGACCCCGACACGCTCGCGCGGCCGGTCGGTCGCGACGCACAGCTGTCGGTCGTCCCGGCCGTCTCGATCGTCGGCGCCGGATGGGCGCTGGTCCTGATCCTCATGGTCACCGTCGCCGAGGTCGGTCGACGCACTCGCGCCGCCGACGAGGCGCGCGACTAGCCTGGTGGGCATGACTGACGACACCGGCGCCGGGACCCGCGCGACCCTCGACAAGGACCCGGCCGAGGTCGCCGAGATGTTCGACGGCGTCGCACGCCGGTACGACCTCACCAACACGGTGCTGTCGTTCGGGCAGGACCGACTCTGGCGACGGGCCACCCGCGCGATGCTCGAACTCAAACCCCGCGACGTGGTGCTCGACCTCGCGGCGGGCACCGCGGTGTCGACCGTCGAACTGTCCGTGTCCGGCGCGACGTGCGTGGCCGCCGACTTCTCGCTGGGCATGCTGCGCGCCGGAGCCGACCGGACCGTGCCGAAGGTGGCGGCCGACGCCCTGCACCTGCCGTTCGCCGACGCCTCGTTCGACGCCGCGACCATCTCCTTCGGCCTGCGGAACGTCAACGACGTCGACCACGCGCTCCGCGAGCTGTATCGCGTCGTCAAACCCGGCGGGCGCGTCGTGATCTGCGAGTTCTCCACCCCGACCCTCGCGGCGTTCCGGACCGTGTACATGGAGTACCTGATGCGAGCGCTGCCCGCGGTGGCCACCAGGGTGTCGAGCAACCCGTCGGCGTACGTCTACCTGGCCGAATCGATCCGGGCGTGGCCCGATCAGGCCGGGCTCGCCGAGCGGATCGCCGCCGCGGGGTTCGCCGACGTCCGCTGGCGCAATCAGACCGGCGGCATCGTCGCCATCCATCGTGGCGAGAAGCCCCGCGCCTGAGTGAGCCGACGCCCGGGACCCCGAGCACCTCACCGGAACGGTGGACGGTCCTCCAGCCCGGCGGTGACGCGGCCCGCGCTGCGCCACGCGCGGGCGATGACGTCGCTGTCGTCGGGCGTCAGCAGGTTGCCCATCACCCGGACCACGGTCGACATCAACCGCGCCGACCGGATGCCCGGACGGCCGAGGATCGGCACGGTCTGGGGGACGGTCAGCAGACCCGCCGCCCGGCGCGCCGCAGCGAACGCGTGACCGTACTCCGCGGTCAGCGCCGCGGGCCACGCGTCGGTGTAGTCGCCGGCGGCGCCGAGCAGGTCGACGGCCATCGTCGCCGTCTCCAGCGCGTAGTCGATGCCCTCGCCGTTGAGCGGGTTCACACACGCCGCGGCATCGCCGATCAGCATCCAGTTGGCGCCCGCGACCCCGCTGACCGCTCCGCCCATCGGCAGCAGCGCCGACGTGATGCTCCGGGGTTCGCCGCTGATGCGCCAGTC
Source organism: Gordonia shandongensis DSM 45094 (assembly GCF_000423025.1). GTDB lineage: Bacteria > Actinomycetota > Actinomycetes > Mycobacteriales > Mycobacteriaceae > Gordonia > Gordonia shandongensis. The sequence continues at coordinate 226,919 of NZ_AUHE01000001.1, read as the reverse complement.
GTCGGCGACCATCGAGGCGTAATGACGCAGGATCGGCCGCAACGCCATCGACGCGGGACGCTTGGCCGTCGCGAGCGCGCCGACCCCGACGTTCGCCGTACCGTCGCCGAGGGGGAAGACCCAGCCGTATCCGGGCAGGAGGGTCCCCTCCGGGTCGCGGAGCTCCAGATGCGAGCCCATCCACTCGTCTCGCGACCGCCCCGAGTCGACGTACGAGCGGGCGGCCACACCGAAGGCCGTGTCCCGATGCCAGGTGCGGCCCAACGACCGGCCCAGCCCCGAGCGGACGCCGTCGGCCACGATCACGTCGCGGACCCGGATCGCGGCGCGCTCCCCGTCGCGGACCACCGTCACCGACTCGATGCGTCCGCCGATCAGCTGGGCGCCGACGGCCTTGGTCTCCGACATCATCCGGGCGCCGCACTGCACCGCGAACCGGCGGACGGCGTCGTCGAACTCGGTGCGGGCCACCGCGCTGCCGTACGCGCCGAACCGGTCCGAGCCGGGCCACGGCACGCGCTGCCGGGTCCCCCAGCCGTTGAGTTCCAGGCCGCGGATGCGCGGACGGTCGGCGAGGAACTCGCCCATGCCGAGCCGATGGAGGCCGGCGACGGCTCGCGGGGTGAGGCCGTCGCCGCAGGTCTTGTCGCGGGGGAATCGGGCGGCGTCGGCGAGGATGACGTCCATTCCGCGGGAGGCGGCGTGCGCGGCCGCGGCGGCGCCCGCGGGACCCGCACCCACCACGAGGAGGTCGGCGGAGTCGGCGGGGGCATCGCCGGAGGTTGTGCTCGTCACCCGACCAGTATGTCTGTCGTCGTCAACCGTTAGGCTGCTGGTGTCGTCGAACGCCGAATCCGCGGCGGATCGACCACCGAACGGAATGGGTCAGACAACGTGAAGTCCACTTTCGCCGGACTCGAACTCGGCACGGGCGAGTTCGCAGCGCAGGTGCGTTCGTCACTCGAGCGCGTCGAGGATCTGTTGATCAGCGAACTGTCGTCGGGCGACGACATCCTGGTCGAGGCCGCCACGCATCTGGCGAAGGCCGGCGGCAAGCGGTTCCGCCCGATGTTCGCGATCCTCGCATCGCATTTCGGCGACCGCCCGGGCTGCGATGAGGTCATCACCTCGGCGACCGTGCTGGAGATGACCCACCTGGCCACCCTGTACCACGACGATGTGATGGACGATGCGCCGCTGCGTCGCGGCGCGCTGAGCGCCAACGCCCGCTGGTCGAACTCCATCGCGATCCTCGCCGGCGACTTCCTCTTCGCGCGTGCCTCGCACCTGGTGTCGACGCTCGGGCCGGAGGCGGTCCGCATCATCGCGGACACGTTCGCCGAACTCGTCACCGGGCAGATGCGCGAGACGGTCGGCGTCTCCGCGGGCGGCGATCCGATCGACCACTACCTCAAGGTGGTCTGGGAGAAGACCGGTTCGCTGATCGCGACCGCGGGCCGCTTCGGCGCCTACACCGCGGGCGCCGACGAACACACGGTCGAGACGCTCGCCCGCCTCGGCGACGTCGTGGGCACCGCGTTCCAGGTGTCCGACGACATCATCGACATCACGTCGGTCACCGGGGAGTCGGGGAAGACGCCGGGCACCGATCTGCGGGAGGGCGTGCACACCCTGCCGGTTCTGCTGGCGCTGCGCGGCGACGGTGAGGACGCCGCGCGGCTGGCGTCCCTGCTGCTGGACCCGGACACCGGGGCGGCCCTCGAGCTCACCGACGACGACGCCGTCGCCGAGGCGCTCGAGCTGCTCGTCGCCTCGGACGGGATGGCGCAGGCCCGCCGGCGTCTCGACGAGATGGCCGCCGAGGCCGCGGGGCTGCTCGACACGCTGCCCGCGGGCGATGCGCGCGAGGCGTTCGCGTCGCTGGTCCGCTACACCGTCGACCGCGTCGGCTGACCCACCCCTGTCCCGCGTCAACCACCCCTCCCGCGTCAACGGGGAGCAGCCGCGGCCGTTCGACCGTCCGCGGCTGTGCTCGGCTGACGCAGGAACCCGGGAGTGACGCGGGAACCGGTGGTGCGGGAACTCGGGGGCGCGGTTCGACGTTTCACTCGTGACAGCGTTTTCTGCTAGCGAGGTGGCATGCACTTCAACGGACTCAAGACGGCGGCCCTGATGGGGCTGATGTCGGCGATCATCGTCGGCATCGGCGCCGCATTCGGCAACCGTCTGATCCTCATCGGGTCCATCGTCCTGGCCGTCGCGATGAACGGGTACGCGTACTTCAACAGCGCCAAACTCTCGCTGCGCGCGATGCACGCGCAACCGGTCACCGAAGTGCAGGCGCCGGCGCTGTACCGGATCGTGCGCGAACTGGCGACCGACGCGCACCAGCCGATGCCCGCGCTCTACATCAGCCCCACCGAGTCGCCCAACGCCTTCGCGACCGGCCGCAACCCGAAGAACGCGGCCGTCTGCTGCACATCGGGGATCATGGACCTGCTCACCGAACGAGAACTGCGCGCGGTCCTCGGCCACGAACTGTCGCACGTCTACAACCGCGACATCCTGATCAGCTCGATCGCCGGAGCGATGGCCGCGGTCATCAGCGGACTGGCGAACATGGCGATGTGGATGGGCATGTTCGGCGGGAACCGCGACAACGGACCCAGCCCGATCGCGATGATCCTCATCGCGGTCCTCGGTCCCGTGTCGGCGATGGTGATCCAGATGTCGGTGTCGCGGGCTCGGGAATACCAGGCCGACGCCTCGGGCGCCGAACTCACCGGCGACCCCCTGGCGCTGGCGTCGGCGTTGTCGAAGATCTCCGGCGGCATCGCGGCCGCGCCCCTCCCGCCGACCCCCGAACTGGCCAACCAGTCGCATCTGATGATCTCCAGCCCGTTCCGGGCTGGGGAGAAGCTGTCGCGATTCTTCTCGACGCACCCGCCGACCGCCGACCGCATCGCGCGTCTGGAAGAGATGGCGCGCAACGGCGGCCAGCGGTACTGACGTTCAGCGGTTGTCGACGGTCAGCGGTTGTCGACGGTCAGCGGTAGTTGACGAACTGCAGGGCGATGCCGAAGTCCTCACCCTTGAGCAACGCGATGACGGCCTGAAGGTCGTCACGCTTCTTCGATGAGACGCGCAGCTCGTCCCCCTGGATCTGCGCCTTGACTCCCTTCGGCCCCTCGTCGCGGATCTTCTTCGAGATCTTCTTGGCGTGCTCGGAGTCGATGCCCTGGACGAGTTCGCCTGTGATCTTGAAGGTCTTGCCCGACGCGACCGGCTCGCCCGCGTCGAACGCCTTGAGGGAGATGTCGCGGCGGATCAGCTTCTCCTTGAACACCTCCAGGCCGGCGAGCGCGCGCTCCTGCGCGTCGGAGGTGAGGACGATCTTGTCCTCACCAGACCACTCGACGGTGGTGTTGGTGCCGCGGAAGTCATACCGCTGCGAGAGCTCCTTACCCGCCTGGTTCAGTGCGTTGTCGACCTCCTGGCGGTCGATCTTGCTCACGATGTCGAACGATGAGTCAGCCATGCCCTCACCCTACAGTGCGCTGAACTGGTGATTTGCATCCGTCGGGGGACGTCGTCGTATTATGGTTCCCGTTGCTTTCGAGGCCGCGCACCCGTGTGCGGCGGCGTCGAGGAACGGCGACACGGCAGATTGCCCGAGCGGCCAAAGGGAGCGGATTGTAAATCCGTCGCGAAAGCTTCGAAGGTTCGAATCCTTCATCTGCCACTGCGGACTCGTACGGCGTCGCCGCGGTGAGACCAGTGCTTTTGGTCAAAGCCGAGGCCGCTGTGTAAGCTCGCTGAGGCTCTTCGGAACGGAGTGATCCGATCCGGGTGCACGCCCCCTTAGCTCAGTCGGCAGAGCGTTTCCATGGTAAGGAAAAGGTCGACGGTTCGATTCCGTCAGGGGGCTCGCTCGGTCCGGGCCGCCCAGGCGGTCGGGGCTGAACAGCAAGGCGGTGTAGCTCAGCTGGTTAGAGCGCACGACTCATAATCGTGAGGTCGGGGGATCGAGTCCCCCCACCGCTACACATCCTCGAGCTCGGCTTCGAGCCCGAACACCGCCTACGCCGGTGGGACTGCGGGCCTCAAAGCGTGGGTCCGAAGAACTGCAAGACGCGAAAGTAGGCAACAACGTGGCTTCGTCAACCGATGTGCGGCCCAAGATCACCTTGGCGTGTGAGGTGTGCAAGCACCGCAACTACATCACCAAGAAGAATCGTCGCAACGATCCCGATCGTCTCGAGATCAAGAAGTTCTGCCCGAACTGCGGCAAGCACGAGAACCACAAGGAATCGCGCTGACGCGTCGCCACTGCGCCGCCACCCGAAGCGGGTGGCCGGCATAGTGGTGCGGCCGTGACGGCCGACAGACCTGTACCGAAGCGGGACAGCTCACAGTGTGAGTTGTCCCGCTTCTGCATTGTCCTCGGGCCGGCGGGGGCGCAGAATCGTCTGGTCGAATCGTGAGTGTGAGCGGCAGGTGGATGCCGCGCGAGAGGTGTGTGGAAGATGACGGCGATCGTCGATGAATGCGATGCGCAGACAATCTCGGCCATCGAGGCCCTGCAGTCCGGAGAGTTGACGGCGCAGGAGGTCGCCGAGCACACGAAGTCGTTGGTGGGCTTCACCTACACGGTGGACGACTACTACGAGGTCGGACGCCAGGAGATCCGCAAGCACGCGCGCGCCGTCCAGGACGATCACCCCGTCTACTGGGACATCGACGCCGCCGTGACCGCCGGCCACGAGACGATGATCGCCGCGCCGACCTTCGTGTCGGTGCTCGGGCTGATCGCGCAGCGACGCCTCTTCGAGGACGTCATCACCGGCTACGACATGTGGCAGATCATGCAGACCGACCAGCGTCTGGAGTTCCACCAGCCGATCCGTCTCGGCGACCGCCTGGTGTGCGACGTCTCGCTCGAATCGTTCCGGCAGTCGATGGGAGCCGATCTCCTGGTCAGCAAGAACATCATCTGGAACCAGTACGACGAGCCGGTCATGACCACGCACACGTCGGTGGTGGCGCGGGCCGCCGCGGACGTCGACCCGGATCTGGTGGCCACCCTCGGCGACGTGATGATGCACGTCGACTCGACGCCGGCCGTCGGGAAGACCGTGTTCGGCCCGTTCGACCGGTACGACGACCCCGACCCCGCGGTGGAGCCCAAGGCGTACGGCGCGATCGACTTCGACACCCTCGAGGTCGGCCAGGAGCTGCCGGTGGTCACCAAGTCCCTGACTCTGGGGAACCTCGTCAACTATGCGGGCGTGGCGGGCGACCCGAATCCGATCCACTTCTCGCCGGAGGTGGCCCGCGCGCTCGGACTCGAGAGCGTGGTCGCGCACGGCATGCAGACGATGGGGCTCGGGGCGAGCGTGCTCGGCGCCTTCGTCGGCGACCCCGGAGCGATCTACGAGTACAACGTGCGTTTCACCAGCCCGGTGTACGTTCCCCCGGTGGGGGCCGCGCACGTCGACTTCACCGGACGGATCAAATCGCTCGACCCGGAGACGCGACGCGGCGTGATCGCACTCGTCGGCAAGCAGGGCGACCGCAAGATCTTCGGTCGGGCGCAGGCGAAGGTCCAGTTCAACTGACTTCGCTGCGTGCGAGTTGGGGCGAGCGGCGGCTTTGCTCTACACTGACTGAGTCTGATGTTCTCTCGACTTGCGCGCTGCCCTGAGGGTGGCGCGTTGGTGTTGTTAGGCTCGGACACGTGCGGGTCGACGGGTCCGCGCGAAGGGGCGTAGCTCAACTGGCAGAGCAGCGGTCTCCAAAACCGCAGGTTGCAGGTTCAAGTCCTGTCGCCCCTGCCCATCGGGGCACCAGCAGACGAAGGGATCGGTGAGAAGGTGGCCAAGCGTGATCGCAAGGCTCCCGGCGTCGATGACGATCAGGTGATCGACAACGACGACCTGGAACAGTCCGACGCCACTGAACTGCGTCCCAGCGGCAAGCGGTCGGCCCGTGGCCGTCGCGCGGCGGGCGCCGGTTCGGCCACCGCCGTGGCCGACCGGACCAGCACCCGCACGACGACGGAAGCGAGCACGACGCGCAACCCGTTCATGCGGATCTGGATCTTCCTGAAGCAGGTGATCTCGGAGCTGCGCAAGGTCATCTGGCCGACGCGCAACGAGATGATCACCTACACGATCGCGGTCTTCGTGTTCGTGGTGATCCTGACGGCGATCGTCTCGGGACTGGACATCGGCTTCGCCAAGCTGACTCTGCTGGTGTTCGGCTGACAGGCATGACAGCGGGCTCACCGGCCCGAGTGACCAACGAAGGAGCGTGGGGCAGTGAGCACCCCGGAGAATGAGATCGAATCGCCGGAGACCGGTGACGCGACCCCCGAGGCCACGCAGGCAGAGGTCACGCAGGACGGGGTCACGCAGGACGGGGTCACGCAGGACGGGGCGAGCGACGCCGGTGCCGACACCGCTGCCGCCGACGACACCGTCGCGGCGGACGCCGAGGGCGAGCAGGAGTCGGAGCAGGAAGTCGACCCCGTCGCCAAGCTGAAGGCCGAACTGCGCCGCGCGCCGGGTGACTGGTATGTCATCCACTCCTACGCGGGGTACGAGAACAAGGTGAAGACCAACCTCGAGACCCGCGTGCAGAACCTCGACGTCGGCGACTACATCTTCCAGGTGGAAGTTCCCACCGAAGAGGTCACCGAGATCAAGAACGGTCAGCCGAAGAAGGTCAACCGCAAGGTCCTTCCCGGCTACATCCTGGTGCGGATGGATCTCAACGACGAGTCGTGGAGCGCCGTCCGCAACACCCCGGGCGTCACCGGTTTCATCGGTATGACGACGTCGCGCCCGTCGCCGCTGTCGCTCAAGGAGGTGCTGCAGTTCCTGCTGCCGCGCGCCGAGGTCCGCAAGGCCGAGGCCGCCAAGGCCGCGGCCGCCGCGGGCGAGAGCGTCGAGGCTGCCGCCGCTGCGGCGGGCAACCTCGTCGAGGTCGACTTCGAGGTCGGCGAGTCGGTCACCGTCATGGACGGGCCGTTCGCGACCCTGCCCGCGTCGATCAGCGAGGTCAACACCGAGCAGCGCAAGGTGAAGGTGCTGGTGTCGATCTTCGGCCGCGAGACGCCGGTCGAGCTCGGCTTCAACCAGGTCGAGAAGCTCTAGGCTCCCGACCGGCACAACGAGACTTCCGCGTATCCAGCGTGCGCGGATCTGTAGGAAAAAGGACAAGAGAGATGCCTCCCAAGAAGAAGAAGATCGCCGGGATCATCAAGCTCCAGATCCAGGCGGGCCAGGCCAACCCGGCGCCCCCCGTGGGTCCGGCGCTCGGTCAGCACGGCGTGAACATCATGGAGTTCTGCAAGGCGTACAACGCGGCGACCGAATCGCAGCGCGGCAACGTCATCCCGGTCGAGATCTTCGTGTACGAAGACCGCTCGTTCGACTTCAAGCTGAAGACCCCGCCGGCGGCCAAGCTGCTGCTCAAGGCGGCCAATCAGCAGAAGGGCTCGGGCGAGCCGCACGTCAACAAGGTCGGCAAGGTGACCATGGACCAGGTCCGTGAGATCGCCAAGACCAAGGCCGAGGACCTGAACGCCAACGACACGGACGCCGCCGCGAAGATCATCGCCGGCACCGCACGGTCGATGGGCATCACGGTCGAGGGCTGACGGCTCCGCCGGACACATCACCGAACACCTGTGGGAGGGCCGCGCTCGGCCCAGTCACCACTGACTCCCGTATCGACGGGGAGAAGGAACAGAGCACCATGAGCAAGAACAGCAAGGCCTACCGGGCCGCCGCAGAGAAGATCGATCGCGACAAGCTCTACAGTCCGCTGGAGGCTGTGGAACTCGCGAAGGAGACGTCGTCGAAGAACACGGACTCCACCGTCGAGGTCGCCGTCCGCTTGGGCGTCGACCCGCGCAAGGCCGACCAGATGGTCCGCGGCACCGTCAACCTGCCGCACGGCACCGGTAAGACGGCGCGCGTGATCGTGTTCGCCGCCGGCGACAAGGCCACCGAGGCCGCGGCCGCGGGCGCCGACGAGGTGGGCGCCGAGGACCTGATCGAGAAGATCCAGGGCGGTTGGCTCGACTTCGACGCCGCGATCGCGACGCCGGATCAGATGGCGAAGGTCGGCCGGATCGCCCGCGTTCTGGGCCCGCGCGGACTGATGCCGAACCCGAAGACCGGCACCGTGACGATGGACGTGACGAAGGCCGTCAACGACATCAAGGGCGGCAAGATCAACTTCCGCGTCGACAAGGCCGCGAACCTGCACTTCGTGATCGGGAAGGCGTCGTTCGACGTCGCCAAGCTCGCCGAGAACTACGGTGCCGCGTACGACGAGATCATGCGCGCCAAGCCGTCGGCGGCGAAGGGTCGCTACGTCAAGAAGGTCACCGTGTCGACCAACTCGGGCCCGGGCATCCCGGTGGACCCGCAGGTCTCACGTAACTTCACCGAGGTCCCGCAGGCCTGATCCGCCGGACCCGATCTCTCGGGGCGGCTTCGATCAGATCTCACAGGGCGCCTCCCGCACATGCGGGAGGCGCCCTGTGGTTTTCGGCGGTGCTGTGGTTTTCGGCGGTGCTGTGGAGTGTCGGTGCTGTGGAGTGTCGGTGCCGAGGCACGTCTTGACGCGGGTGTGATCCAGGTCTAACGTTCTTACTCAATTGTAAGGTTACTAACGAGTAATGTAGCGGGAGGGGACGGTCGACGATGAGAGTGTCAACCCGGTGGCGCGGCGCGGTCGCCGCGGCCTCGGCGATCACGATGCTGACCGTGCCGCCCGCCGTCGGGCCCGCACAGGCGGCGCCGACCGCGGCATCCGCCGCCGACATGGCGCAGCAGCTCACCGACTACATCAACGCCGGCTCCCCCGACGGACGCCGGGCGGTCAACGGACTCGCCACGGACGCCGACTGGACCGGACCCACCCGGAAGCTGCCCCCGATCCCGCCGACCGTCGGCGTCGGGCCCCGGCAGCGCGGCTTCTGGCCCGCCTTCGCCTACAGCCAGGTGCACCCGCGGGTCGCGCCCCCGGGTGCCAACGACTGGAACTGCAAGCCCAAGGCCGGACAGAACCCCGTCGTCCTCCTGCACGGCACCTGGGAGAACGCCTACGACAACTGGGCGGCGTTCGCACCCGCGCTGAAGAAGGCGGGATTCTGTGTCTTCACGCCGAACTACGGCCGCACCGACCTGCTCGACGTCGGCGGCCTGGGCACCGTGTTGCCCGGGGCCAACGGCGTGGCGAAGGTCAGCCGCTCGGCAGAGCAGATCGATCCGTACATCACCAAGGTGCTCGCGAAGACGGGCGCCGAGAAGATCGATCTCATCGGGCACTCCCAGGGCGGGCTTCTCGGCCGCTACTGGATGAAGCGGTGGAACGGGCATCGCAAGGTCGACGAGTTCATCAGCTACGGGGCCACCAACAACGGGACCACCCTCCTGGGCATCGGCGCCCTCGGGCGGGGGATCAACAACATCGGGATCGACGTCCTGGCGCCGGTGACCCTGCTCGTCGGATCGGCGGGGATCGACCAGACCGTCGATTCGCCGACCGTGAAGTATGTGAACAACCGGCCGCCCTACCGCGACCCCGATCAGCGGCGGATCTACCCGGATGTCGACTACACGATCGTCGGCTCCCGGTACGACGAGGTCACCACGCCGTACGACCTCACGTTCATCCGCGGCTACCGGAACGTCAGGAACATCACGCTGCAGGACGGCTGCGAGGCCGACACGTCCGATCACGTGTCCATGTCGTACTCGCCGCGAGCGGTGTCGATCGCGCTGCGCACCCTGGACCCGAAGCGGTTCGACGCACTCACCTGTGCGGGCAACCCCTGGTTCTTCAGCTTCTGACGCCGATGCCGAGACGGCGGCCCGGGGCCCGCCGCCGGAGATCGTCGCCGCCGGGGAGCTGTGCGATGCTCTATTCGTGACACCGCCGCCCGAACACGAGACGACGCGTGACCCGAGCGTCCGCGCGGAGATCGTGACCGGCGTGCGGCTGTCGCTGCCTGCCGGACTCGGCATCGTTCCGCTCGGCATCGCCTTCGGGCTGCTGGTGATCCAGCACGGGCTGTCCTGGTGGGTGGCGCCCGCACTGTCGTTCATGGCCTACGCGGGGTCGTTGGAACTGCTGCTGGTCGGCATGATCGCGACCGTCACGCCGGTGGCGACCATCGCGTTGACCACACTGCTGGTCAACTTCCGGCACGTGTTCTATGCGCTCTCGTTCCCGCTCCGCGTGGTCCGCGGACGGCTCGCGCGGTTGTACTCGGTGTACGCGCTGACCGACGAGACGTACGCGGTGACGGCGGCCGCGCCCGGAACCTGGACCCACCCGCGTCTGCTGGCCGCGCAGGTCGCCCTGCAGGTGTACTGGGTGGGCGGCGGTCTGCTCGGGGTGCTGATCGGCTCGCTGCTCTCCGGTCCGATCGAGGGCCTGGAGTTCGCGCTGTGCGCGCTGTTCATCACCTTGACGCTCGACGCCTGCCGGACCCGGGCCCAGGTTCCGTCGCTGCTGCTGGCCGGTCTGGCGTTCGGGTTCGCACTGGTCCTCACGCCGGACGCCGTGCTGTTCACGGCCATGGCGGTCTTCGTGGGTCTGCTCGTGGTGCGGTACGTCATCGAGCGGGCGCGGGGAGCCGACGGGATGCGAGATTCGGATGCCTGAGACGACCTACCTCGTCGCGGTGCTGGTGACCGTCCTGTTCATCACCTTCGCGCTGCGTGCACTCCCGTTCGCGGTGTTGGCGCCGCTGCGTCAGTCGCGGGTGCTCATCACGCTGTCCGCCTGGCTGCCCGCGGGCATTCTCGGGATCCTCGCCGCATCGACCCTGCAGTCGACGTTCGACACCGACGGGCGCGTCGGGGCGGCCCTCGTCGCGGCGGCGGTGACCGTGGTCGTCCACCTCGGGTGCGGGCGTCGCACGCTGCTCAGCGTCGGACTCGGGACACTCGCCTACGTCGGTCTGCTGGCCCTGCTCTGACGGTGACGCCGTGCGGATGGCGGGATGATCCTTCCTGTGGATGGCGGGATCGGCCGTCGCGTCCCACCCGATTAGCCTTGGGGCATGCGCGACGACAAACTGCTCACCAAGATCGGCGGACTGCTCCGGCAGGCCGAGGGGACCGACAACGAGCACGAGGCCGAGGCGTTCATGGCCGCGGCTCAGCGACTGGCGACCGCGGCGTCGATCGACCTCGCCGTGGCGCGGGCGCACGATGCCGCCGCCCGGGCCGCGGCCGCCCCGATCACTCGGCGCATCGAGATCGGCGCCGCCGGCAAACGGGGCCTGCGGACCTACGTCGCCCTGTTCGTACAGATCGCGCAGGCCAACGACGTGACGTGCGATGTGGCGTCGAATTCGACGTTCGTCCTGGCCTACGGGTTCGCCGCCGACATCGACGCCTGCGAGGCCCTGTACACGTCCCTCGTGGTGCAGATGGTCGCCGCGAGCGACGCCTACCTGAAATCCGGTGCGTACCGGGGACAGACCTCGCGCCAGGTGGTCACCTCCACGCGGGGGTTCGTCCGCCGCCGGGTGGTGCAGGAGAAGCAGTTGGCGCCGATCACCGCCCGCCTCAACTTCCAATCCGCGTTCGCCAACAGGATCGGCGCCCGCCTCCAGGAGGCGCGTGACGAACAGCGTCGCGAGGCCGACAGTCGCGACACCACGGCATCGACCGCACTCGCCTTGCGGGACAAGGAGATCGAGGTTCGCGACTACTATCGGACCGCGTCGACGGCCCGCGGCACGTGGCGGGCGAACCGCTCGTCAGCCGGGTATTCGAGCGCCGCGCGCGCCGCGGGGGACCGTGCGGGACGACGCGCCCGACTGGGTGCCGACCCCGAATTCGGCGGGCCCCGCGGCGCCATCGAACCGTGAGCCGAGACAGCACCCGGTCGCGGGTCTACGAGGCCGAGGCGATGATCCGCCGCCTGTTCGACAGAGCAGGCGGCGCCCACACCGTTCAACTCGCGGGAACCGAGCTGACCCTCCCGCCGGAGGGACGGTTCGGTTCATCCGACGACGTGCGGAGCTATGTGGAGCGGGTGCGGCGGATGCCGGCGATCACCGAGCGGTTCGAGCGGGCGGTGATGCCGGTGGCGGTCCGGAGCAGGCGCGGCGATCGCGCCGCCCACTACGAGCGGGAGGGGGCGACGATCGCGGTCCCCGACTCCGCAGACGGCCGGTGGGCGCTGCGGGAGACGGTCGTCCTGCACGAACTGGCCCACCACCTCGATCCGCTGGCCGATCCACCGCACGGCCCGGTGTACCTCGCGACCCTGGTCGACCTGGTGGACGCCGTCCTCGGACCGGAGGCGGCCCTGGTGTACCGCGTCATCCTGGGTGACTTCGGGCTTCGGCTGTCCTGAGGGCCCCGGCTGTCTGGGGGCTCCGGCTGCCTGGGGGCTCCGGCTGTCCTGGGGGGTCAGGAGGTGGGGGCGACGTACCGGTGCGGCGGGAACACGTCGGCGCCGAGGTCGCCGTCGGTCTGGAACGTGAGGTAGCTGGGTTTGCCCGGGTCGAGCACCAACTGCTGGCGGCGACCGCGCGCCTTGATGAGGTCCGGGACGATCGTGAGGTACCGCGGCACACTGGCCGCGTACACGTCCACCCGCAGGCGATGCCCGGGCTGCAGGACCGCGTCGGTCGGCACCAGGTCGACGTCGATCCGGATCGGTTCGTCGGCGGGGACCGGGAGACGCCGCTCCCGGGTGAGGAAGTGGTATGCGTCCAGCAGGACGCCGTCGTCGGTGTAGGTGGAGCGTTCGGTGTCGAGCGCCCTGTTCGAGGCGGTCAACGCCCCGTTGGTGAGGACGGTCGACGTGCCGTCCGGAGCCACGTCGTTGATCGTCACCGCCCAGATCCCCTCGTGGGCCGTGGTCGAGACGTTGAGCCGCAGGTTCATCTCACCGGAGAGCTGCGTCGGCGTCGCGACCGGTTCGCTGGTGAACGACAGCCCCGACTCCTCCTGATACCGGGCGTCGGTGGTGAACCGCTCGCCGAGGACCATCGTCAGACCTGCGGTGACCTGCGAGACGTCGCGTGAGGCGAAGCCGTTCAGGCTCGGGCGGATCCGCAGCGACCGGCGCCGGGAGGCCGGGGCGGCGCGGAGGCTGCCGTCGTGCTGCGCGTGGGCCGCCGTCCCGGTGGGCTCCTCGCTGAGGAACAGTCGCCGCGGGGCCACCTCGCGCCGCGGGAACGACGGACCGCACGACCAGCCGCCGCCCTGCTGCTCGAGGGTCACCGGACCGTACTCGTCGATGCCGTTCTCGACCCCCTTGAGCCAGCGGTCGAACCACGCACGCTGCAGCACGTCGAGCCGAGGCGGCGTGTACTCGCGCTCGTGGTCGCACCCGGGGTCGAGGTGATAGCCGTCGGCGATGAGCGCCTGCTTGCGACCCGGCTCCAACTGGAGCTTCCGGTACACGCGGGTGGCGCTGCGACCGAACAGATCGTGCCAGCCGCCGACGGTGAACGTGGGACAGACGATGTTCTCGACCACCGGATCGCGCTCGGTGAAGTAGGGGTCGTCGAAGATCCGCTCGTCGCGCGCCGTGAGGAAGCCCCACAGCAGTGACGGGATCTCGGTGGCCGGGGACAGGATGCGGGATGCGGCCCAACGATAGGCGTCGCCGCGGATCAGGTCGGCGACCGCGGTCGCCGGATTCGGCAGCCACTTGAGTCCGTTGACCAACGCCAGCCACAGGGGGATGAAGGCCGACGGCATGCCGCCGGTGATGTAGATGTCGCGGACCACGTCCTCGCTGCCCTCGACGGCGAACACGGCCTTGAGCGCCTCGGGGCGGTGACTCGCGGTCTGCAGCGAGTTGATCGCCGAGTACGACCAGCCGGTCATGCCGACGGCGCCCGAACACCACGACTGCTCGGTGATCCAGTCGATCACCTCGACGCTGTCGAGCTGTTCGCGTGCGCTGAGGATCTCCCACTTGCCGTGCGAGGAGCCGGTGCCGCGGACGTCGACGAGCACCTGCACGTATCCCGACCGCACGAGGTTCCGGTTGATGCCGAAGACGTCCCACAGGCCCTTCGAGAAGGTGCGGGTGAGGCGCGAGACGCCGGCGAGCGATCCCTCGTCGGTGGTCAGGGTGGCGCTGGCGGTCTGGACGGCCGATCCGATCACGGGGGCGTGCAGCAGATGGTCGATGCCGTCGAGGACGGCGCGGTTGTACGGGTTGACGTTGAGGATCGCCGGGAACGGGGTCCGCACCGGGAGGCCGAGTCGATTGGCCGGCCGGACGATGGTGGCGCGCAGTCGGACGCCGTCGCTCATGGTGAGGGTGACGCTCCGGTCGATCGCGACACGGGGATAGGTCTTGGGGCCGTCGACGGCGCGACGCCATTCGAGACCGGCGACGCCGCCCGCGGCATCGCGGTACTCGGGTGCGGGGTGCAGAGGACCCGGGGCGCGAGTCTGCCGAGCGGCGCTGTCCTCACCGTGCGCATCGAAGTCGCCGGCGTCGTATTGGAGCGTCATACTCGGTCCCCTTTGCAGTCGACGGAGGCCGGTGTGGCCTCCGGTCTCCGTGACGTCGCCTGTGTGCTGTGTCACGCGAACCCCTCTCAATCTAAAACGATCGAGTACCAGATTGTTAATCCGGGGTTGCCGAACCGATGTGCTCCGTTGACCCCGTCGTGATGGCGACGGCCGCCTCGAGCAGGATTCCGGCCGACACCTGGACCGACAGATCGCGTTCCGGGACCCGGGAGGACGCGACGGCGCCGCCCACCTTCCGCGCGGCGGGCCCCCGGCCGTCGGGCAGTCGAGCCGGGACGTCCCACGACGCGCCGAACAGCGGGAGCCCGTCGGCGTCGACCGCTCGGTTCGACCACGCCGCATCCGCGCTCGCCAGGACCGGGCGGGCGGCGCGGTCGCGGAGTTCGCCCGCCCCGGGGGCGTCCGCGGGCAGGTCGGTGGCGACCAACGCCAGATACCGCGCCAGGATCCCGGCGAACAGGCCGCCGTCGCCGCCGCCCGCTCCGCGGATGACGCCGTCGGTGGTCATCTCGGCCGTGACGGCGGTGAGCAGCGAGTCGATGCGGTCGAGGTGCCTTCGGTCGCCGGTGAGCCGGTGGGCCTCCACCTCGGCGCCGAGGGCGACGCCCTGGCAGTAGGTGAACACGGCGTCGTCGAGCTCGGTCTCGCCGTTCGCCCGAACCCAGCGTCCGTCGGCGATGAGCCCCGACGGAAGGCGCAGCTCGTGATCGATCCAGTCGGCCGTCTCCACGGCGCGCTCGCCGTGACCGGTGCGGGCCAGCAGGATCGCCGCCGGTCCGTTGGCGGGAGCGTTGAAGAAGGTGTCCGTGGTCCGCCAGGGGATCCCGCCCCCGATGTCGGGACGCCAGGCGTCGAGCATCGTCGAGGTCAGGGTGCCGATCGCGCGCGAGTGATCGGGATCGAGCTCCGGCGGGACGATCCGGTCGAGGCGCTCGGCCGCCAACCCGAGCCACGCCATGTCGTCGTAGTACTGATTCGTCCACCGGAAGCCGTTGCGCAACCAGATGCTGCGCAGGAGGCGGGCGGCGGTGACGCCGACGTGATCCTCGTGCCGGTGGTGGAAGCCGTCGACCAGCAGGTCGACCAGGTGCGCCTGCCACCAGAGGTTCCACGACGCGGTGAGGCGCGTCCGCGACAGCGGGCGTCCCGGCCGCGGCCAGGCCACCCCGCCGATCCGGGTGAACGGAACCCACCCGCCGAGGCGGCGAAGATGACGCGAGGCGATGGCCTTCTGGGCCGCGGCCGCACGCTGTTGAACGGATTTGGTGTCGCCGGTCATGGCGGTTACCCTATTAGCCGGTGCGGTGAGTCCGTCTCACCGCGTCAGTTCAACCAGAGACCGTTGGTCGTCGGACATGTTCCGATCGAAGGCCCGACGAGAGTCGGCGGCCCACGCAGGATGGACGTGGTGAGACCGGGAACGGTCTCGTGACGACATGGTCGTCGTGCCCCTGTGCGCCCCGTGCTCCTGCGCGGGGCGCTTCACTCTTCTCGGGGCCGACTCGATCGAGCCGCCCGCCTCCCAACGCAGATGTCTGGACAGCAGTGTCCGGTACGTGCCGGGCATGACGAATGTGACACGAGAGGAGGCGAAGTATGGCTAACGCTGAAAAGGTCTCCGCAGTCGCGGAGATCGTCGATCAGTTCAACGGCGCCGATGCGGCAGTGATCACGGAGTACCGCGGTCTGTCGGTGCCGCAGCTCCAGGAGCTGCGTCGTTCGATCGGCGAAGGCGCAACCTACTCCGTCGCCAAGAACACCCTCGTCAAGCGTGCCGCCGCAGAGGCGGGCGTTGAGGGTCTCGATGACCTGTTCATCGGTCCGACCGCGATCGCCTTCATCGAAGGCGAGCCGGTGGTGGCCGCCAAGGCGATCAAGAAGTTCGCCAAGGACAACAAGAACCTGGTCATCAAGGGCGGCTACATGGACGGCCGTGCGCTGTCCGTGGCGGAGATCGAGCAGATCGCCGACCTGGAGACCCGCGAGGTCCTGCTGGCACAGCTGGCGGGTGCCATGAAGGGCAACTTGGCAAAGGCCGCAGGGCTGTTCAACCAGCCTGCGTCGCAGGTCGCGCGTCTCGCGGCGGCCCTGCAGGAGAAGAAGGACGCTGCCGGCGACGCCGCGTAACCGTTCGGATGCTCCACCCACGGCTTCCGGCCCGGCTCGGCCGACGGTCGCCGACACACCCCATGAACCAGCCTGCACCGCAGGCGCCCCCGCCCGGCGGGGACTCAAAGGAAGGACGCCATCATGGCGAAGCTCACCGCTGACGAGCTCATCGAGCAGTTCAAGGAACTGACCCTGCTGGAGCTCAGCGATTTCGTGAAGAAGTTCGAAGAGGTCTTCGAGGTCACCGCGGCCGCTCCGGTCGCCGTTGCCGCCGCGGGTGCCCCGGCTGCCGGCGGCGCTGCCGAGGCCGCCGCTGAGCAGGACGAGTTCGACGTCGTGCTCGAGGGCGCGGGCGACAAGAAGATCCAGGTCATCAAGGTGGTCCGCGAGGTCGTGTCCGGCCTGGGCCTCAAGGAGGCCAAGGATCTCGTCGAGGGTGCCCCGAAGGCACTCCTGGAGAAGGTCAGCAAGGAAGACGCCGAGGCCGCCAAGACCAAGCTGGAAGAGGCCGGCGCCTCCGTCTCGCTCAAGTGACCGTCTCGCTCAAGTGAGAATCGGCTCCCGGTGGGGAGCCTGCCGCCCACGGCGGCGAAACGATGCGGCCCGCGGGGATCATCCCCGCGGGCCGCATCGTGTTCGGCGGGGACTGCCCGCGGTGCCTGCCGGGGTCGTTTTGTGAGCACGGTCTCGAACGGGGAGGGCCGTCGCTTTGGACCACCCGGGTTCTTTGGGTATTCTCAGGCCACCGAGATGTTACTAACGGGTACAGGAAGCGGCCGGGGTCGTCGGAGGCGACCTCGACTGTGTCCCACGCCTGGTAGTGCGTTAGAGTGACCGCAGCCACAAAGGGCGCATCGGAGTGAGCGGCGGCTGACTCTTCGGGTGGGACGGCGACTGTCGCCCCGCCTTCTCGGTACATGAAAGGTCTGGAGGGACACTGTGGGTGTTGAGGTCAAAGTCGAAGGGCTCACCAAGTCGTTCGGCTCACAGAACATCTGGCGAGACGTATCGCTGGCCCTGCCCGCGGGTGAGGTCAGTGCACTGCTCGGTCCGTCGGGCACCGGTAAGTCGGTGTTCCTGAAAACGCTGATCGGCCTGCTGCATCCGGAGCAGGGGTCCGTCGTCATCGACGGTACCGACATCACCGAGTGCTCCGCCAAGGAGCTCTACGAGATCCGCAAGCTGTTCGGCGTCCTGTTCCAGGACGGTGCGCTCTTCGGTTCGATGACCCTCTACGACAACATCGCCTTCCCGCTTCGCGAGCACACGAAGAAGAAGGAAGACGAGATCCGTCGCATCGTCATGGAGAAGGTGGAGCTGGTCGGTCTGGCCGGCGCCGAGGGCAAGCTCCCCGGCGAGATCTCCGGCGGTATGCGCAAGCGTGCGGGCCTCGCCCGCGCCCTGGTCCTCGACCCTGAGATCATCCTGTGCGACGAGCCGGACTCCGGTCTCGACCCGGTCCGCACCGCGTACATCTCGCAGCTGCTGATCGACATCAACGCCGAGATCGACGCCACGATCCTCATCGTCACGCACAACATCAACATCGCCCGCACGATCCCCGACAACATCGGCATGCTGTTCCGCAAGGAACTGGTCATGTTCGGCCCGCGCGAGCAGCTCCTCACCTCCGATCAGCCGGTCGTCAAACAGTTCCTCTCCGGTGACCGTTTCGGCCCCATCGGCATGTCCGAGGAGAAGGACGACGCCACGGCCGCGGAGGAGGCCAAGATGCAGGCGGCGGGCATCTCGGGCGGCGGCACGAAGGACGACTTCTCCGAGATCATCCCGCAGGTGCAGCCGAACCCGAACATGCCGGTCCGCAAGGCCGCGATCCGTCACCGCGCGAACGTCCTGTCGATGCTGCCGTCGCTGCCCCCGGGCGCGCAGGAGGCCATCCGCAACTCGATCGCCGAGGAGGACGCGCGCGGTGCCGAACTGCCCGACTCCAATGCGACGCTGGTGGCCCTGGCCGCAACCGATTTCAGCAGCGCCGACTCCATCGCGCAGGCTCAGGCGCAGGCGACCACCCAGGTGATCGATCGTCCGACGGACGTCATCGACACCCCGACCGAGGTCATGGAGACCGGGGGAGACGAGGCGCACACCGAGCCGATCGACACGTCGGCCATCGAGCGCAACGTCAACCGTGACGAGTCAGACGGACAGGGGAGTAACCAGGCATGACAAGTGCCGCCACGCGCGGTGTCGACAAGGTGGCGACTGCCGGTGAGGGTGCACTCACCCAGACCGGCAACATCGTTCAGCTGTTCGTCGACGTCGCCCGCCAGACATTCGTGCGACCGTTCCAGTTGCGCGAATTCATTCAGCAGGCCTGGTTCATCGCCAGCGTCACGATCCTGCCGACCGCGCTCATCGCGATCCCGTTCGGCGCCATCGTCTCGCTGCAGACGGGCTCGCTGATCAAGCAGCTCGGCGCCGAGTCGTACACCGGTGCGGCGTCGGTGCTCGTGGTGGTTCAGCAGGGGTCACCCCTGGTGACCTCGCTGCTTGTGGCGGGAGCCGCCGGCTCCGCGGTGGCGGCCGACCTCGGCTCGCGGACCATCCGCGAGGAGATCGACGCCATGGAGGTGCTGGGCATCAACCCGATCCAGCGGCTCGTGGTGCCGCGCGTGCTGGCGATGGTGCTCGTGGCGATGCTGCTCAACGGTCTGGTCGCCGTCGTCGGCATCGGTGGCGGCTACTTCTTCAACGTGGTGGTCCAGGGCGGTACGCCCGGTGCGTACCTCGCCTCGTTCGGCGCGCTGGCGCAGCTGCCGGACCTGTACGTCTCGACCTTCAAGGCGATGGTCTTCGGTGTGATCGCCGGTGTGATCGCCGCCTACAAGGGTCTCAATCCGAAGGGCGGCCCGAAGGGCGTCGGCGACGCGGTCAACCAGTCCGTCGTCGTGACCTTCCTGCTGCTCTTCTTCGCCAACCTGATCATCACTGCAGTCTTCCTGCAGATCGTCCCGCCGAAGGTAGGTTAGCGATGACTCGTGGTGTGACGATCGCGAAGAACCGGCCCGAATACATCCTGTACGAGACGCGCAAGCAGCTCGGCAAGCCGCTCAAGGTGCTCGACGGCGCCGGCGAGCAGATGTCGTTCTATGCGCGGGCACTCGCGTGGATCCCGAAGACGCTGATCCACTACACCCGCGAGGTCCTCCGGCTGCTGGCCGAGGTGGCCTTCGGCTCCGGTGGTCTGGCGGTCATCGGCGGCACGGTGGGCGTCATGGTCCTCATGTCGGGCTTCACCGGCGTGGTGGTCGGCATCCAGGGTTACGCCGCCCTCGATCAGATCGGTTCCCAGGCCCTCACCGGATTCCTGTCGGCGTACGTCAACACCCGCGAGGTGGCGCCGCTGGTGGCCGGACTGGCCCTGTCGGCGACCGTCGGCTGCGGCTTCACCGCCCAGCTGGGCGCCATGCGGATCTCCGAGGAGATCGACGCACTCGAGGTGATGGCCGTCCCGTCGATCCCGTTCCTGGTGAGCTCGCGCGTGATCGCCGGATTCATCGCGGTCATCCCCCTGTACGTGCTGGGGCTCCTGGCCGCCTATCTGGCGTCCCGAACGGTCAACACCGTGTTCAACGGGCAGTCGACGGGTTCGTACGATCACTACTTCAACCTGTTCCTGCCGCCGATGGACGTCCTCTGGTCGTTCGGCAAGGTGTTGATCTTCGCCTTCGTGATCATCCTGGTCCACTGCTACTACGGCTACTACGCGAGCGGCGGCCCCGCGGGCGTCGGTGTGGCCGTGGGGCACGCGGTCAGAACAGCGCTGGTCCTCATCGCGGTGATGGACTTCTTCCTGGGCCTGGCGATCTGGGGTACGACGACCTCGATCCGAGTGGGAGGTTAAGGGAAACGTGGGGACCACTGTGAAACGCAGGCTGCTCGGTCTGCTGTTCTTCGTCGTCGTGATCGGCCTGCTGGCCGTCTCGGTGCTGAAGTTCCGCGGCACCTTCGACGACTACGCGATCGTGACGCTCAAGACCGACGACGCCGGTAACGCGTTGGTGCAGAACGCCGACGTCAAGGCCAACGGCGTGGTCGTCGGCACCGTGAAGAACGTCGACGTCAAGACCGGCGGCCAGGTCGTCGTCGAACTCGGCATCAAGCCCGACCAACTCAAGAACCTGCCGTCCAAGACGACGGCGCGCGTGCTGCCCAAGACGCTCTTCGGCGAACGCTACGTGGCACTGCAGGTGCCGACGAACGTCTCGTCGACCCTGCACGACGGGTCGGAGATCCACACCGACAAGAAGGGCAACTCCAAGGAGGTCGAGGATCTCTTCGACGCTCTGATGCCGGTCATCGAGGCGATCCCGCCGCAGGATCTCAACGTCACGCTCACGTCGATCTCGCAGGCGATCGGCGGTAACGGCCAGCAGCTCGGCGAGACGATCGACCGTCTGGACACGATCTTCCGTCGCGTGAACGCGAACATGGACGATCTGCAGGGCACGATCCGGGGGCTGGCGAGCTTCTCGCAGACGTACGCCGAGGCCGTCCCGAGCATCATCGACGCGCTCGACAACCTGCGGATCACGGGCAACACGGTCGTCGAGCGGGAGGGCGACCTGCGCTCGACCATCGAGACGGTCGGCGTCGCCGCCGTCGACGGCACCAAGTTCCTGAAGAAGAACAAGAAGGACATGGTCGATCTGTTCGTCGACTCCGAGGGCTTCCTCAAGGGGCTCGCGCAGCAGTCGCCGACCTTCGGCTGCATGTTCAACAACTTCGCGACGATCATCCCGAAGACGGGGGCGATCGTCGGCAAGGGAACGAAGAACCCGGGCGTGCGCGTGAACCTGCAGTTCGTGAACCCGCGCGGCCGGTACCTGCCGAACCAGGACGAGCCGCGCATGCTGTGGCGCGAGCCGCCGGCCCGGTGCTACGCGCCGGCCACCAACGGCAGGCCGTTCCCGCAGTACCCCGGTGGCGGCATCCCGGACGGCTCCTACCAGCCGCCGTCGCGCAACGCCGGCCCGAGCACCTGGCCGGATCTGCCGCAGCCGCAGTTCAGCGCCATGCCGGGTGCCGGAGATGACGACTACGAGGCCAAGCTGCGGACGATCTACGCCGCCTCCTCGGGCACCCGCCCCGAAGAGGTCCCGTCGTGGGTCGTCGGCGTCGGAGCAGGATCCCTGCAGGGAGCACAGGTGACCATCAAATGAGGGGAATGATCGCACCCCTGGTGAAGCTGGTGGTGTTCGCGCTGATCACGGTCTTCGCGACCGCCATGCTCGGCCTCACCATCGCCAACGCCGGAGCCGGCGGCAAGACCGGCTTCCAGGCGGTGTTCGACGACGCCGCCATGCTGAACCCCGGTGACGACGTCCGCATCGCGGGTGTCCGTGTGGGACAGGTGGAGTCGGTGGACATCCACGACCGCAACAAGGCGCTCGTGAAGTTCACCGTCGACCGCGACACCCTCCCGCGCGGCGCACAGCTGTACATCCGCTACCGGAACCTCACCGGTCTGCGGTACATGGCGGTCGAGCGGGGCCCGGGCCAGGTGAACGACACGGTCGGCAAGGGGCACCTCTTCGAGAACACGCCCAAGCACACCAGCACCCACCCCGCGGTGAACCTCACCGAGCTGTTCAACGGTTTCCGGCCGTTGTTCAAGCAGGTGACGCCCGAGGACATGAACAAGCTCGCGGAGACCGTGATCAAGGTCTTCCAGGGCGACATGGACACCACGATCAGCCAGCTGATCAGTGAGACCTCGTCGCTGACGAACTCGCTCGCGGACAAGGACAAGGTGATCGGTGAGATGATCACCAACCTCACCAAGGTCCTCGACACGGTGAACCGGAACGACGACGAGTTCACCAGCCTGCTGGTGAACACCGAGAAACTGGTGACCGGTCTGGCCGCCCAGCGCGACTCGGTCGGCTCGGCGATCAGCTCGGTGTCGAACCTGACGACGGTGACCGGGTCGATCCTGAGCAAGACGCGGCCCGCCATCCAGGGCGACATCGCCGGGATCAAGTCGCTGTCGGATCAGCTCAACACCCGCACCGACGACATCGAGCAGATGCTGACGAACCTTCCGGTGAAGCTGCAGAAGATCGGGCGCGCGGCCACCTTCGGCTCGTGGTTCCAGTTCTACCTCTGCGGAATCGACGTCGTCGCAGGCAACGGCAAGTCGACGCTGCTCACCCAGCCGGTGGTGCCGCTGCCCGACATCAACCACGTCCTGTACACGAGCGCCGCGACGCGGTGCTGGGCTGACCAGAACCCCGGGTGACCATGACTGAGCAGACGAACACCCCCGATACGGCACCGGAGAATCCGGCGCCGAAGAAGAGCCGTCGATTCGCCGGGCGACGGAGCGCGACCAGCATCGGTGCGCTCGGCCTGGTGGTCCTGATCATGATGGCCGTCTCGTCCTTCTACCTGAAGGATCTGCCGCTGCTGGGCGCCGGCTCGCAGTACACCGCGCAGTTCAGCGAGGCCGCCGGACTCAAGAAGGGCAACGAGGTGCGCGTCGCCGGCGTCAAGGTCGGCGAGGTCACCAAGGTGTCGCTCAACGGCGACAAGGTCGATGTCGGCTTCCGCGCGAACAACACGTGGATCGGGGACCAGACGCAGGCGTCCATTCAGATCAAGACCGTCCTGGGGCAGAAGTACCTGGCGTTGAACCCGCGGGGCAGCGAGCTCGCCGATCCGCGCGAGACGCTCACCGACACGGTCTCGCCGTACGACGTGATCGAGGCGTTCTCCGATGCCGCCGACCAGATCGAGAACGTCGACACCGACAAGGTGGCGACGTCGCTGCGGAAGCTGTCGGACGCCTTCTCGGGGACGGCTTCGGACATCGGCCCGTCGCTCGAGGGCATCGCCCGACTGTCGAACACCATCGCCAGCCGGGACCAGGAGGTCCAGAAGCTGCTGAAGGCGACCAAGGAGTCGTCGAAGATCCTCGCGGACCGGAACGAGGAGTTCACCCGACTCATCGCCGGTGCGGGCGTCCTGCTCAAGGAGCTCAACGGTCGGCAGAAGGACATCTCGGCACTGCTCGCGAGCACGACGACGCTGAGTAAGGCGCTCACCGGGATCGTGCGCGACAACGAGGAGCAGATCGGTCCGGCCCTGGAATCGCTCAAGGGCGTCACCGACATGCTGACCAGGCAGAACAAGAACGTTCGCGATTCGCTGACGTATATGGCGCCGTTCTACCGCCTGTACGCGAACGTGCTCGGCAACGGCCGCTGGTTCGAGTCGGCCGTGACGAACATGCTGCCGCCGGCGCTGCCGCAGCAGAACACCACGCGGCCGCCGAACATGCAGAAGAATCTCACTAACGGCGGAACGGGGGCCGGCCGATGACGGCGTCGGATGGGAAGTCCGCTCTGTTGAGCAAGCGCAACATCGTCTACATCGCGCTCGGAGTGATCCTGGCGTTGATCCTGGCCGGCGGCGGCTGGTGGGCGTCCACGCTCATCGGCACCACCAAGATCCGGGCGACGTTCGCGAGCACGGTCGGCATCTACGAGGGCAGCGACGTGCGCGTCCTCGGTGTCGACGTCGGCAAGGTGACGAAGGTGGAGCCGCAGGGCGAGACCGTCGAGGTGCAGATGCGCGTCAACCGCGGCGTGAAGCTGCCGGAGAACGTCGGTGCGGTGCAGATCATCCCCTCGATCGTCGCCGACCGGTACGTTCAGCTCACGCCCGCGTACTCCGGCGGTCCGGAGGCCGGCAGCGACATCACGCTCACCGAGAAGCAGACCAAGGTCCCGGTCGAGATCGATGCGATCTACAAGAACCTGCAGAAGCTGTCGAAGTCGTTGGGCTCCGAGGGCGCCAACAAGCCGGGCGGACCCGAGAAGAAGGGCGCCGTCAACGAGTTCGTCGACACGTTCGCCAAGAACCTCGACGGCAACGGCGAGAAGCTGGGCGCCGCGATGGCGAACCTGTCGAAGGCCGCGAACACGCTCTCGGACGGGCGTGGGAACCTGAGCGACACCATCAAGAACCTCGACGTGTTCGTCGGGGCGCTGCGGGAGAACGACGCCCAGGTGCGCCAGTTCAACACGCAGATGGCGTCGTTCAACACGTTCCTGGCCGACGAGCGCAAGCAGCTCGGGGCGGCACTCGAATCGCTCTCGTACGCACTGGGCGATGTCGCCGGATTCATCTCCGACAACAACCAGCGGCTCGGTGACGCGATCCGCGATCTGCTGCCGACCGGACAGGCTCTGCTCGACAACAAGGATCACCTGCTGGAGATCTTCACGGTCCTCCCGCTGGCCATCAGCAACCTGATCAACTCCTACGACGCGGAGTCCGGCACCGTCGCGATGCGTCTGAATCTGACCGATCTTCAGGATCCGCTGGGAGCGCAGTGCCGCTTCCTGGATCTGGGCAACCTGCTTCCCGGCAATCCGCTGGCGAAGGACTTCAGCAAGAAGATGCGGCCGGTCCTCGACAACTGCAAGGGCGTCGCGAAGCAGATCACCGACGGTGTGCTCGAGCCGACGCTTCCGATCCTTCCGTTCGGTCTGCTGAGCGGTAAGAAGCAGCAGAAGCATCCCGCACCGGGAACCAACCCGGGCAACCCCGACAAGCGACTCCCCGGAGGCCAGCGATGAAGGCGAAGCTGACGACGCGAGCACGCGCCGCCGCTGTCGGCGCAGCGCTCGCAGCGGTTCTCACCATGACCACGGCGTGTTCCGGCATCCAGTCGGTGCCGCTGCCCGGTGGCGTGGACGTCGGTGACAACCCGCGCGAGTACAAGATCGAGTTCGCCAACATCCTCGACCTGGTGCCGCAGTCGGTGGTCAAGATGGACGGCATCCCGGTGGGGCAGGTGACCAAGGTCGAGGTGCCCGAGGGCAGCTGGGACGCCGTGGTCACCGTCAAGGTGAAGAACTCGGTGGACCTGTCCGACAAGTCGCAGGCCAAGATTCAGCAGACGAACCTCCTCGGTGAGAAGTTCGTGGCCCTCTCGGAGCCCGACGGCATCACGCCGGCGGAGCCGAGGCAGCCCGAGGCCCGCATCATCAAGACCGATCGGACCCGGACGACGACCGACATCGAGCAGTTGCTCGGCGCGCTGTCGATGCTGCTGAACGGCGGCGGCATCAACCAGCTCGAGCCGATCATCACGTCGCTGAACACGGCCCTCGGTGATCGACCGGACACGGTCGCGTCGCTGCTGCGCGAGTCGGAGAAGCTGATCGGCAATCTCAACGATCAGCGTGACGACATCATCCGGGCGATCGACGGCGTGAGCCGCCTGTCGGACCGCGCGAACCGGCAGACCGACCAGATCGAGCGGATCCTCGACCAGCTTCCGGCGGGTATCAAGGTGCTCGAGGAGCAGCGCCCGCAGTTCGTGGACCTGCTCACCAAGCTCGACGATCTCGGCGAGGTCGGTACCGACATCCTCGGCAAGGCCCACAAGCAGATCATCACCGACCTGCGTGCGCTGCGACCGATTCTGTCGGAGCTGGCGAAGTCGGCTCAGGACGCCGTGACCGCGGCGCCGTTGATGCTGACCCACCCGTTCCCCGACGACCTGCTGCCGGGTTTGATCGGCGACTCGACGAACCTGTTCATGACGCTCGACTTCCGTCTGCTGAATCAGCTCGAGGCGCTCGGCGTCGGGCAGGGCGATCCGAAGTACCAGGCGCCGAAGGTGCGTCCGCCGAAGGTCGATCCGAGCAACCCGTGGATCAACGGGAACGGCCCGCGGCACGGCTGGCCGACGATCTCGCTGCTGCCGCCGGCGCCGAACTCGAAACCGGGGCCCAACACGCCGCCGTCGGGTGGGACCTACCCGATGAACCCGAAGAAAAAGAAGAAGTCGTCGAAGAAGAGTCAGTACGCGGCGCTCCCCTCGGGGGAGGCCTCGTTCCTCGACGGTCCGCTCGGTCTGCTCGTCGGAGGTGAAGACCAGTGACGACACGTCTGGTCAAGATTCAGCTGGTGGTCTTCGTGATCATCGGCGTGCTGGCGATCGTCTACACGGGCGCCAAGTACGCACGTCTGGATCAGCTGGTGGGCATCTCCACCTACAAGGTCACGATGAAGATGAAGGACGCCAGCGGCGTCTTCGAGAACGCCGAGGTGACCTACCGCGGTGTTCCGGTCGGACTCGTCGGCGACATGAAGATGGTGCCCGACGGTGTCGAGGTCACGCTGAACATGAAGTCCGGTGCGCCGAAGGTGCCCGCGTCCGCGAAGCCGGTGCTGGCGAACCGCTCGGCCATCGGCGAGCAGTTCATCGACCTGCAGCCGGTGTCGAATGCGGGCCCGTACCTGAAGGACGGTTCCACGCTCACGGACGTCGCGACGCCGCCCAAACTGCAGAACGTCATCGCCGACACCATCGATCTGACGAAGACGATCCCGGTCGACAAGTTGAAGACGGTCGTCACCGAGCTCGGTAAGGCGTTCAACGGTCAGGGCGACAACCTGACCCGACTCGTCGACTCCCTCGACAAGCTGTCGCAGGAGGGCGTCAAGAACCTCGATCCGACGATCTCGCTGATCAAGAACTCGAACACCGTGCTCGGCACGCAGGCCGAGCAGTCCGACGAGATCCTGGCGTGGTCGAAGAACATCGAACTGGTCACCGCTCAGTTGGCGGCGTCGGATCCGGCGGTCCGCCGCATCCTGTCGGACGCTCCCGGTGCGGGCACGGCGGTCTCGGAGTTCCTGCGCGACAACGGTGACGACGCGACCAAGCTGATCCATCAGCTCGGTGCGACGTTCCATCACGCGGAACCCGCGTCGTTCACGACCGGCATGACGTTCGCGATGCTCTCGGCGCTGTCGGCGGGCAGCCACAGCGCGGCGCCGGGCGACGGACAGATCCACTTCGGCATCGTATTGGAGACGGGTAACCCCGCGAGCTGTACGCGCGGTTACGAGTCGACCGAGAAGATGATCGCGGACATCAAGAAGAAGAATCCGGACTTCGACATCAACTACGACGACTTCCCGTTCAACACGGCCGCCAACTGTGACGTCCCGGTCGGCAGCCCGACGGACGTCCGCGGTGCGCGCCGTGCGCAGCTGGCGAACCCGGATATGGATCAGCCGTGGGACAACACCCCGAAGAAGGATCCGGACAAGTTGAACCTCAATCCGATCGCGACCCAGCTCGCGGCCCTGATGGGTGTTCATCCGAAGTGATCTCCGCACCGATCCGCCGCGGCGTCACAGTGGCGGCGGATTGGTACGGGGCCCACGTGATGACTACAGTTGCGCTCGATGACACACGATGAGGACGGCACGCCCGACGAGGCGGTGACTGAGGAGTCGGTGACGACGAGCGCGGCGACCGATGACGCGGTGACCGAGCAGTCGGTGACTGAGGAGCCGGTGACTGAGGAGTCGGTGACCGGGGAATCAGGCGCCGGGGAATCAGAGACCGCAGCCGCTGACACCGCAGCCGCTGACGCCGTCGGCGACGAGGCCGTGACCGCTGAGTCGGCCGTCGACGAGGACGCCGTCGCCGAATCGGGTGCGGAGCCGGTCGCCTCGGCGCGCAGTCCGCTGGCGTCGGCGGCCCTCGCAGTCGCGGTCGCGGCGCTCGTCGCGGCCCTGGTGTGCGTCGGCTACTTCGGTTACACGGGTATCCGCACCTACACCACGGAGGCGCACGCCGAACAGGTCCGCACCGGTGCCGTCGACGGCGCCGAACAGGCCATCGTGAACAGCCTGACGGTCGACACCTCGCAGCTCGACGAGTGGCGCAAGCGCGTGCGCTCGTCGTTCACCGGAGAGGCGCTGCAGCAGGCGCTGAGCGCAGACATCACCAAGATCGTCGAGGCCAACGGCGCCAAGGAGGCGCCCAAGCTGAAGGTCAAGATCGTGCGCAGCTCGGCGACCGAGGTCGACGCCGACAACGACACCGCGGTGGTCCTCGTCCTGTCGACGGCCAGTTCGTCGGCCGACCCGAGCAATGTGCTGCCGCAGTCGAACCTCGTGACGATGGTCGACGACGACGGCACGTGGAAGGCGTCCAAGATCGTGGCGTTGACCGGCATCGAGTACGACGAGGGCAACTCGCCCGTCGTGCCGAACCCGGAAGGGGGGAACTGATGAGCACCGGACGCCCACGGAAGACCGGCGCGACCGGCGGCCCCAAACGCACGCCCCGCGTCGCGGGCCGCAATTCGCCGCGGGTCGGCGGAGTGCACGGCGACGACACCGCACGCACCACCCGGATCGCTGACGAGGCGCCCGCCGATACGCGAGCCGCCGCACGCGGCACGGTGTCGGGGGTGGAGCGCAAACGTCGCGCGGCCGCCGCCGCGCGGGAGGCCATGGCGCGGCGCTCCAAGGCCGCCGACCGCGAGCCGTCGGTCAACGGAACCGGCCGCACCTACCTCCTCGCCGGAATCGTCGCCGCCGTCGCCGTCGTCCTGGCCGCCGTCGCCGCGGTCCTCGGACTGCATCCGGGGGCGGGGGTCACCGAGAACAAGGCGTTCGTCGACCAGGGGGAGACCGATCGGGCGTCGGCGTTCGCGAAGACCGCCGTGTGCACGCCGTTCGCCTACGACTACCGCGATCTGGACAAGTCCGAGCGGGCGTTCAACGAGCAGTACGCCGGCGAG
Source organism: Gordonia shandongensis DSM 45094 (assembly GCF_000423025.1). Classification (GTDB taxonomy): domain Bacteria; phylum Actinomycetota; class Actinomycetes; order Mycobacteriales; family Mycobacteriaceae; genus Gordonia; species Gordonia shandongensis. Next base: position 197,725 of record NZ_AUHE01000001.1, on the reverse strand, counting down.
GCCTTCGAGGAGTTCCGCGACTACTTCCCGACGCTGAAGAAGACGATCGTCCAGGCCAAGTCGACGTCCGACTGCCGCGTCGACGTGGTCGGCATCCAGGATCTGACCGAAGACCGGGCCGTCGGGCAGTCGTCGATGATCGTCAGCGTCAACGGGCAGGCGGCGCCACCCGAGAGCAGCCAGTTCTTCGTCCAGTTCACGCTGGAGAAGAACGACGACGATCAGTGGCGCGTCACGGAGTACGCGCAGCTGTGACCCGTGGGGCGAGTTCGGCGAATCACTGAGAATCGGCGCGTTTCGCTTGACGTGAGACGTTCGGCGGGTCACTCTGTGACAAGCTGATTGTCACAGGTAGGCAGCCTCGGACAATCCCCCGCCGTCGGGTCTTTCCAGATCTGTCGATCATCTGATACAGTTGGACGTTGCGCTGGCTGCCTCCTGTCCGCTGATCGATCAACCTTCCAGCCATTCCCTCGGGGGAGTGGTTCTCGGGGTGTGACGCGATTGCGTTCCGTAGCACGCCATCGCAGGCCGAACGGCCACGCACCGAGAAACTTCGTGTTGGAAGGACGCATCTTGGCACTCGACCGCCAGTCCACCTCAACCACAGCGGGTATGATCCCGGGCGCGCCACATCGCGCCTCCTTCGCCAAGATCGACGAGCCGCTCGAGGTTCCCGGCCTGCTCGATCTGCAGCTGGACTCCTTCGACTGGCTCGTCGGCAGCCCGGAGTGGCGAGCAAAGGCGATCGAGCGAGGTGAGGAGAACCCGGTCGGTGGACTCGAAGAGGTCCTCCGCGAGCTCTCGCCCATCGAGGACTTCTCGTCCTCGATGTCGCTGTCCTTCTCCGATCCGCACTTCGACGACGTCAAGGCGTCGATCGACGAGTGCAAAGACAAGGACATGACCTACGCGGCGCCGCTGTTCGTCACCGCGGAGTTCATCAACAACAACACCGGTGAGATCAAGTCGCAGACCGTCTTCATGGGCGACTTCCCGATCATGACCGACAAGGGCAGCTTCATCATCAACGGCACCGAGCGTGTCGTGGTGAGCCAGCTGGTCCGCAGCCCCGGCGTGTACTTCGACGCCTCCATCGACAAGACCACCGAGAAGACCCTGCACTCGGTCAAGGTGATTCCCGGTCGCGGCGCGTGGTTGGAGTTCGACGTCGACAAGCGCGACACCGTCGGCGTCCGCATCGACCGCAAGCGTCGGCAGCCGGTCACCGTCCTGCTCAAGGCACTCGGCATGACCAACGAGGAGATCGCCGACCGCTTCGGCTTCTCCGAGATCATGATGTCGACCCTCGAGAAGGACGCCACCACCAACCAGGACGAGGCGCTCCTGGAGGTCTACCGCAAGCTGCGTCCGGGCGAGCCGCCGACCAAGGAGTCGGCCGAGAGCCTGCTGGAGAACCTGTTCTTCAAGGAGAAGCGCTACGACCTCGCGCGCGTCGGCCGGTACAAGATCAACAAGAAGCTCGGCCTCACCGACAACCCGATGACCGGCGAGCCGACGCTCACGACCGAGGACATCATCGCCACGGTCGAGTACCTGGTGCGCCTGCACCAGGCGGACCCCAACGTGACCACCACGATGACCGTCCCGAACGGTGTCGAGGTGCCCGTCGAGGTCGACGACATCGACCACTTCGGAAACCGTCGCCTGCGGACCGTCGGCGAGCTGATCCAGAATCAGATCCGCGTCGGCCTGTCGCGGATGGAGCGCGTCGTGCGTGAGCGCATGACCACCCAGGACGCCGAGGCGATAACGCCGCAGACCCTGATCAACATCCGCCCGGTCGTGGCGGCGATCAAGGAGTTCTTCGGCACCAGCCAGCTCTCGCAGTTCATGGACCAGAACAACCCGCTGTCCGGTCTGACCCACAAGCGTCGTCTGTCGGCGCTGGGCCCCGGCGGTCTGAGCCGTGAGCGCGCCGGCCTCGAAGTGCGCGACGTGCACCCGTCGCACTACGGCCGCATGTGCCCGATCGAGACGCCGGAGGGCCCGAACATCGGTCTCATCGGCTCGCTGTCGGTGTACGCGCGGGTCAACCCGTTCGGCTTCATCGAGACCCCGTACCGCAAGGTCGTCGACGGCGTCGTCACCGACGAGGTGGCGTACATGACCGCCGATGAGGAGGACCGCTACCTCATCGGTCAGGCGAACACGAACTACGCCGCCGACGGCACCATCACCGACGAGCGCGTCCTGGTCCGCATCAAGGGCGCCGAGGTGGAGTTCGTCCCCGCCCAGTCCGTGGAGTACCTCGACGTCTCGCCGCGCCAGATGGTGTCGGTCGCGACCGCGATGATCCCGTTCCTGGAGCACGACGACGCGAACCGTGCGCTCATGGGCGCCAACATGCAGCGTCAGGCCGTTCCGCTGGTCCGCAGCGAGTCGCCGCTGGTCGGTACCGGCATGGAACTGCGTGCCGCCGTCGACGCCGGCGACGTCATCGTCACCGGCAAGACCGGTGTGGTGGAGGAGGTCTCGGCCGACTTCATCACGATCATGGCCGACGACGGCACCCGCGACAGCTACCGTCTGCGGAAGTTCGAGCGGTCGAACCACGGCACCTGCGCCAACCAGGTCCCGATCGTCGACGAGGGACAGCGCGTCGAGGCCGGCCAGGTCCTCGCCGACGGCCCCTGCACCGATCAGGGCGAGATGGCGCTCGGCAAGAACCTGCTCGTGGCGATCATGCCGTGGGAGGGCCACAACTACGAGGACGCGATCATCCTGAGCCAGCGTCTCGTCGAGGAGGACACCCTCACCTCGATTCACATCGAGGAGCACGAGATCGACGCCCGCGACACCAAGCTCGGTGCCGAGGAGATCACCCGCGACATCCCGAACGTCTCCGACGAGGTCCTCGCCGACCTCGACGAGCGCGGTATCGTCCGCATCGGTGCCGAGGTCCGCGACGGCGACGTGCTGGTCGGCAAGGTCACGCCGAAGGGCGAGACCGAGCTGACCCCGGAGGAGCGGCTGCTCCGCGCGATCTTCGGCGAGAAGGCGCGCGAGGTCCGCGACACGTCGCTCAAGGTGCCGCACGGCGAGACCGGCAAGGTCATCGGCGTCCGCGTGTTCAGCCGCGAGGACGACGACGATCTGGCTCCGGGCGTCAACGAACTGGTCCGCGTCTACGTGGCCCAGAAGCGCAAGATCCAGGACGGCGACAAGCTCGCCGGCCGTCACGGCAACAAGGGCGTCATCGGCAAGATCCTCCCGCAGGAGGACATGCCGTTCCTGCCCGACGGCACGCCGGTCGACATCATCCTGAACACGCACGGCGTCCCGCGTCGTATGAACATCGGCCAGATCCTGGAGACGCACCTCGGGTGGGTCGCCAAGGCCGGCTGGAACATCGACACCGCGCAGCTCGAGGAGGAGTGGGCCAAGCGCCTGCCCGCCGACATGCACTCCGCGGAGCCGAACACCAACACCGCGACGCCGGTGTTCGACGGCGCCAAGGACGACGAGCTGGCCGGTCTGCTCGGCAGCACCCTGCCGAACCGCGACGGCGAGCGGATGGTCGACAGCGACGGCAAGGCCGTGCTGTTCGACGGCCGCTCCGGTGAGCCGTTCCCGTACCCGGTGGCCGTCGGCTACATGTACATCATCAAGCTGCACCACCTGGTCGACGACAAGATCCACGCTCGGTCGACCGGACCGTACTCGATGATCACGCAGCAGCCGCTCGGCGGTAAGGCGCAGTTCGGCGGCCAGCGCTTCGGCGAGATGGAGTGCTGGGCGATGCAGGCGTACGGCGCCGCGTACACGCTCCAGGAACTCCTGACCATCAAGTCGGACGACGTGGTCGGCCGCGTGAAGGTCTACGAGGCGATCGTCAAGGGCGAGAACATCCCCGAACCGGGCATCCCGGAGTCGTTCAAGGTGCTCCTCAAGGAGCTGCAGTCGCTGTGCCTCAACGTGGAGGTCCTCTCCAGCGAGGGCACCGCGATCGAGATGAGCGACTCCGACGACGAGGATCTCGAGCGCGCAGCGGCCAACCTCGGCATCAACCTGTCGCGCAACGAGTCCGCCACGGTCGACGACCTCGCGAACTGACCCTCACCACTCACGACGGGGTTCGCCTCGGTGAACCCAGAGAGCTCTGAAAGGTAACACGTGCTCGACGTCAACTTTTTCGACGAACTGAAGATCGGTCTCGCCACGGCCGACGACATCCACAACTGGTCGTACGGTGAGGTCAAGAAGCCGGAGACCATCAACTACCGCACTCTCAAGCCGGAGAAGGACGGCCTGTTCTGCGAGAAGATCTTCGGACCGACTCGCGACTGGGAGTGCTACTGCGGCAAGTACAAGCGCGTGCGCTTCAAGGGCATCATCTGTGAACGCTGCGGCGTCGAGGTGACCAAGGCCAAGGTGCGCCGCGAGCGCATGGGCCATATCGAGCTGGCCGCGCCCGTCACGCACATCTGGTACTTCAAGGGTGTGCCGAGCCGGCTGGGCTACCTGCTCGACCTGGCGCCGAAGGATCTCGAGAAGATCATCTACTTCGCCGCGTACGTGATCACCGCCGTCGACGACGAACTGCGTCACGCGGAGCTCTCGACCCGCGAGGCGGAGATCGGCGTGGAGCGCAAGGCGATCCTCGACGACCTCGAGACCGCGCTCGCCGAGCGGCAGCAGAAGCTCGAAGCCGATCTGGCCGAGCTCGAGGCCGAGGGCGCCAAGGCCGACGCCAAGCGCAAGGTCCGCGACGCCGCGGAGCGTGAGCTCAAGCGGATGCGCGACCACGCCAACCGCGAGGTCGAGGCCCTCGACGAGATCTGGGACAAGTTCACCAAGCTGGCTCCCGGCGAGCTGATCGTCGACGAGCGCCTGTACCGCGAACTCGAAGACCGGTTCGGCGAGTACTTCACCGGTGCGATGGGCGCCGAGGCCATCAAGAAGCTCCTCGAGACCTTCGACATCGAGGCCGAGGCCGAGTCGCTCCGTGAGACGATCCGCAGCGGCAAGGGCCAGAAGAAGCTGCGCGCGCTCAAGCGACTCAAGGTGGTCGCCGCGTTCCAGCAGTCGGGGAACGATCCGCAGGCCATGGTGCTCGACGCCGTGCCGGTGATCCCGCCGGAGCTGCGTCCGATGGTGCAGCTCGACGGCGGACGGTTCGCGACGTCCGACCTGAACGACCTGTACCGGCGCGTCATCAACCGCAACAACCGTCTCAAGCGTCTGATCGACCTCGGTGCGCCCGAGATCATCGTGAACAACGAGAAGCGGATGCTGCAGGAGTCGGTCGACGCCCTGTTCGACAACGGCCGTCGCGGCCGCCCGGTCACCGGACCGGGCAACCGCCCGCTGAAGTCGCTCTCGGATCTGTTGAAGGGTAAGCAGGGCCGGTTCCGCCAGAACCTCCTCGGCAAGCGCGTCGACTACTCGGGCCGTTCGGTCATCGTCGTCGGCCCGCAGCTCGCACTGCACCAGTGCGGTCTGCCGAAGCTGATGGCGCTGGAGCTGTTCAAGCCGTTCGTGATGAAGCGTCTCGTCGACCTGAACCAGGCGCAGAACATCAAGTCCGCCAAGCGCATGGTGGAGCGTCAGCGTCCCGCCGTGTGGGACGTCCTCGAAGAGGTCATCGCCGAGCACCCGGTTCTGCTGAACCGTGCGCCGACGCTGCACCGTCTGGGCATCCAGGCCTTCGAGCCGCAGCTGGTGGAGGGCAAGGCCATCCAGCTGCACCCGCTGGTGTGTGAGGCCTTCAACGCCGACTTCGACGGTGACCAGATGGCCGTCCACCTGCCGCTGAGCTCCGAGGCGCAGGCCGAGGCACGGATCCTGATGCTCTCGAGCAACAACATCCTGTCGCCGGCCTCGGGTCGCCCGCTGGCCATGCCGCGTCTGGACATGGTGACCGGTCTGTACTACCTGACCACCCAGAAGGACGGACTGCCCGGCGAGTACACCCCGGCCACCGACAGTGATGTGGAGCGCGGTGTGTACTCGAGCCCGGCCGAGGCCATCATGGCCGTCGACCGCGGCGCGCTCTCGATCCAGACGAGCATCAAGGTGCGGCTCACCGAGCAGCGCCCGACCGCCGAGATCGAGGCCGAGCAGTTCCCCGACGGCTGGACCCGTGGACAGCCGTGGGAGATCGTCACCACGCTGGGTCGCGTGCTCTTCAACGAGCTGCTGCCGCGTGACTACCAGTACATCGACGAGCAGATGCCGAAGAAGCGTCAGGCCGTGATCATCAACGATCTCGCCGAGCGCTACCCGATGATCGTCGTCGCCCAGACCGTCGACAAGCTCAAGGACGTCGGCTTCTACTGGGCCACGCGATCGGGCGTCACGGTCTCGATGTCGGACGTGCTCGTGCCGCCGGCGAAGGCCGAGATCCTGGAACGCTACGAGGAGCGTGCCGACGGGCTGGAACGCAAGTTCCAGCGCGGCGGTCTGACGCCCGACGAGCGTCGTGACGCGCTCGTCGAGATCTGGAAGCAGGCCACCGAAGAGGTGGGTGCGGCCCTCGAGGCGTACTACCCCGACGACAACCCGATCACGATGATCCCGAAGTCGGGTGCGACGGGCAATATGACCCAGGTCCGCAACCTGTCCGGCATGAAGGGCCTGGTGACGAACCCGAAGGGCGAGTTCATCCCGCGTCCGATCAAGTCCTCGTTCCGCGAGGGCCTGACCGTCGCCGAGTACTTCATCAACACGCACGGCGCCCGCAAGGGTCTGGCCGACACGGCGCTGCGCACCGCCGACTCGGGGTACCTGACCCGTCGTCTGGTCGACGTCTCGCAGGACGTCATCGTCCGCGAGACCGACTGCGGCACCGAACGCGGCATCATCGTGCCGCTCGGCGAGAAGCAGGCGGACGGCAGCATCATCCGTGACCCGCACGTCGAGACCTCGGCGTACGCTCGCGCGCTGGCCGCCGACGCCATCGCCGAGGACGGCAGCGTCGTCGTCGAACGCGGTCACGACCTGGGCGATCCGGCCATCGAGGCGTGCCTCGCGGCGGGCATCACCGAGGTCAAGGTGCGGTCGGTGCTGACCTGTGCCACCGGCACCGGCGTGTGCGCCTACTGCTACGGCCGCAGCATGGCGACCGGCAAGCTGGTCGACATCGGCGAGGCCGTCGGCATCATCGCCGCCCAGTCGATCGGTGAGCCCGGCACGCAGCTGACGATGCGTACGTTCCACCAGGGCGGCGTCGGTGAGGACATCACCGGCGGTCTGCCGCGAGTCACCGAGCTGTTCGAGGCCCGTGTCCCCAAGGGCAAGGCTCCGATCGCCGAGGTGTCGGGACGGATTCGCCTCGAGGACGACGATCGGTTCTACAAGATCACGATCATCCCGGACGACGGCAGCGAAGAGGTCGTGTACGACAAGCTGTCGAAGCGTCAGCGGCTGCGGGTCTTCAAGCATGAGGACGGCAGTGAGCGTCTGCTCGCCGACGGAGACCACGTGGAGGTGGGCCAGCAGATGCTCGAGGGCGCTGCCGACCCGCACGAGGTGCTCCGCGTGATGGGCCCGCGCCAGGTGCAGATCCACCTCGTCAACGAGGTTCAAGAGGTGTACCGCAGCCAGGGCGTGTCGATCCACGACAAGCACGTGGAGACCATCGTCCGGCAGATGCTCCGTCGCGTGACGATCATCGACTCCGGTGCGACCGAGTTCCTGCCCGGTTCGCTCACCGAGCGCGCCGAGTTCGAGGCCGCCAACCGTTCGGTCGTCGAGACCGGCGGCGAGCCGGCGTCGGGTCGTCCGGTCCTGATGGGCATCACGAAGGCGTCGCTGGCCACCGACTCGTGGCTGTCGGCGGCGTCGTTCCAGGAGACCACGCGAGTGCTGACCGATGCGGCCATCAACAGCCGCAGCGATCGACTCGTCGGGCTCAAGGAGAACGTGATCATCGGTAAGCTGATCCCGGCCGGTACCGGCATCAACCAGTACCGCAACATCGAGGTCCAGCCGACGGAGGAGGCCCGCGCAGCGGCCTACGCTCTGCCGACGTACGACGACACGTACTACAGCCCGGACGGGGCGTTCGGGGCGCCGAGCGGCGCCGCGGTCCCGCTGGACGACTACGGTTTCGGCGGCGACTTCCGCTGACGAGTCAGAGAACAGGCCCCGCCTCCCGTGAAGGGAGGCGGGGCCTGATCCTTTTTGGCCTGATCCTTGTGGACCGGACTCGCGTCGGGTCTGCCGCCGGCCGGCCGGCTCAGACGCCGATGGCGCGGGCGATCATCGGCCAGGAGGCACGGAAGTCGGCGTAGAAGAGGCCCCAGGTGTGCACGCCGTCGGGACGGTGGATGAAGCGGTGTGGAATGCCCAGACCGTTCAAGCGTCGTGACATGGCCGAGGTGCACTGCAAGGCGATGGCCTCCATCGCGTTGCCGCCGACGAGCCCGAACCCGTTGCGCAGCGGGTCGCCGTCGACGGGACCCGGGAGGCCAGAGCCCGCAGACAGGAAGATCGTCTTCCCGCGCAGGCGGCCTGCGTTGATGATCGGATCGTGGCGTACCCAGTCGGCACTGCCGGGCGGGCCCCACATGTTGAGGACGTTGCCGCCGCCTCGCGCCGGAATCGCGGTGGCCGCAGCCAGTCCGAGGGGATCGGTGGCGCCCGGGCAGCCGCTGTAGGCGGCGACCGCTCGGAACAGGCGCCCCGAACGCTCCGCGAGCGTCAGTGCCGGTCCCGCCGACATCGAGACGCCGGAGAGGGCGTTGACGCCGTTGGTGCGGAAGTGCTGGTTCACCGCCGCCGGCAGTTCGCGGGTGAAGAAGGTCTCCCACTTGTTGACCCCCAGTGCCGGATCGGGACGCTGCCAGTCGCTCATCATCGAGAAGCGGCCGCCGATCGGGAGGACCACGTTGACCCGTCTGGTCGCGAAGAACCGCTTGATGGGCGTGTTGTTGTACCAGGAGATGCCGTCCTCGGCTCCGCCGGCACCCGGGAGCATGTAGAACGTCGGCAGGCCGGCCGGAGCACCCGGCGGATGCAGCACGTGGCTGCGGATCCAGCGGTGCATCGACGGGGAGTACACCGAGGCGAGGCTGACGGTCGGGCTGATCGAGGTCACCGAGACGCGCGGGTCGGCGTTCGCGGCGGGCGCGAACGGCGTCAGCAGGGAGGCGGCGACCGCGGTCACCGCGGCCAGGACCGCGAGGAGTCGTCGCCGCGGTCGGAGCGCGCCGAACGGTCGGTGTGCAGCCGGTGATTTCACGGTCTTGAGAGTACGGAGCGAGGCGGTGACGTGCGAGATCGCCGGGCCGGGCCGTTGCCGAATCGATAGCGCCCCGTGTCGTTCACTCCATGCGGGGTGGAGCGATTCCGGCCGATCGGGCATGCAGGTCGTGGATCTCGTCGAGCAGCTCGTCCGCCGGACCGGACACGGGTACGTCGGGAGCGACGGCGTTGACCGGAAGGGGGAGCACCGGGGCGGGCGGCAGTCCCCACTGCTCCCGCCACGCGGCGAGCTGTTGTGAACTCGCGACGTACACGATGCGGCCGAGACCCACCCAGGCGTGCGCCGCCGCGCACATCGGGCAGTGCTCGCCGGAGGTGTAGACGGTCGCCGCCGCGCGCTGTTGCGGCGCCATGTTCTCCGCGGCCCACCGGGCGATCGCGAACTCGGGATGCCGGGTGTGGTCGCCGCCGCCCACACGGTTGACATCCGCGTAACGGACGTCGCCGGACTCGTCGACGATGAGCGAGCCGAACGGCTCGTCGCCGTCGTCGAGGGCCTCGCGGGCGAGGGTGAGACACCGGCGGAGGTGAACCAGATCCGCCGACGACGGGGCGGTGATCGGGGCTGACATGCCTCGACCGTACATCCGGTGCTCGACGCGCGTCGGGCGGTGGGTGATGAAGCCGGGACGCCATGGAGTTTCGAGATCGACGTCGCCTGCGGTCACTCAGAGGCCACGCCGCGTATGCGGCAATGCGGGTGACGCTCCCATACCGGACCGATCCCGACGGGAGTTGTGCATATTCGCAACATTGGGCTGTCGGGTATCCGCGTACTTTCGGATCCATGTTCAAACCGGCCGCCGATACATCGGCATCACGTCACGGGGGAGCGGCGTCCATCGCATCCGGTGTCGATCGCGCGCTGGGATCCCTCGGGTTGCGCATGACGGCTGCGATCTTGCTGACGGCGCTGACAGTCGTACCCGCAGCCGGAGCGACCGCTCATGCTGCGCCGCGGTCGAGATCGGCCGCCGTACCTGATTGGCAGAAGTACGAACCGCTGTCGTATGACACCGCACCGCCGTCCCCGGGAATGGAGGCGAGAACAGCGACGCCGGCAGACACTGCACTCGGTCGGCTGAGTGGCCAGGCCGATATAGCATGGTGGCTGTTAAAGAATCCGCGAAATCCGCGGGAGTTCTTGGGCTTGATAGATGCGGAACCGCTGTGGCCTGCACTGAACGTCGGGTCGTCGGGGCCCATGGTATGGACGTTCTTGAGGATGCCGTACACGTCGGCACCGCAGTTTCCATTCCTCAACGGGATGTTCGCCTTGAAAAAGGGTCTTCCCGCAACGCCGTGGCCGGGAGTGGCGGTTGGTGACGGGAAGCCCGGACTTCGTTCGTCGAGTTTGAACATCAACTACGACTCGGTCTCGAACACCTGGCAGGTGAAGGGTAGATCACCACTCGCAGAAGCCGACTTCACGGCGGACCATATTTTTCCGGGGGACTACTATCACATTCCTGTCGGAGGGCCGAACAGCGGGACCGAGCCGACCAACGTCGATGCGGTCATCAATAGTGAGCTTCACGGAACTGTATCGCTCAACGGTCGCACAATAAATGTGGATGGATGGCGCGGAGAGTACAGCAGACTGAACATGTTCCCCAGCATAATGAACAGCGTGTTGAACCCGGCTACCTCATGGCGTGGTTGGGAATTCGACGACATCCTCGAACCCGACGGCGGCGCATCCCAGTTCTTCGGAATAATTAATGCTCAGGGGCGGTATAGTGGAATGCTGATCGATGCGCGACCGGAGCGGCAGCGGATGTGTAGTAAAACCACACTGAAATTCGGCGACTACAGCTATGGTCGTGGACTGATTCCGGATATCACCCCGCCGTTTCGTGGCTACCCGATTCCGGGGTGGGTGAAAGTGACGTGCGCACCCGGTTCTGAAGAGCCGGGTATGTCGAAAGTCTTCTACCCGCAGAGTCACGACTACATCCCCGGGGGAGTGCTGAGCATCGCTGAGGTTCCGGCGTCGACCGGCCCCGGATCCTTCGGGACCTACGAGCACACGCGGTTCGCCACATTCACCTTCGCAAACTACTTGCGGAGCCTCGGGATCATCAAAAAGTAGACGGAACATTTCTGAAAAGCGACGTCGATGCTTTAGGAGGTCCCGAATGGCCATCGGAAACTCACACGACGGTGAGATCTCTCGCCGGGCCTTCATCGTGGGTGCGGGTGCGACGGCCGCGTCCGTCGCGGCATTGGGTCTGGCGGCGCCTTCGGTGTCCGCCGCACCGCGGGCTCGTCGCCGTGTCGCGGTCTTCGGTGGCGGACCGGGTGGCCTGACGGCAGCGCAGGAACTCACCGAACGGGGTTTCTCGGTGAGTGTCTTCGAGCGGCACGCGGTGCTGGGTGGGAAATGTCGGAGTCAACCGGTGCCCGGCACGGCATCCGGCGGTCGACAGGGCCTGCCGATCGAGCCGGGGCTGCATGTGCTCTACGGGGGATACCCTCACATGAACCCGATGTTCGAGCGAATACCCTTGTCTCGCAGGGGGTCGGTACAGGACAACATCCTCAAAGTCCAAGCCGACGACATGGGGTTTGTGGTGCAGTTCGTGACCAGTCTGCTGAAGGCGGTGACGCCGCGCAAGGGGTTCGACATTCGAGAGGCCGCGATGGTCAAGGCTCTTTCGAGCTTCGCCGCGGAGCTTCCTCAGGTCAATCCTGCGGACGTCGCTCTAATCGTATCGAAGATGATGGCCATCATCACGAGCGGAAAGAGGCGGCGATCTCAAGTCCTGGAGAATGTCAGCGTGCCGCAGTTCACGGGTGCTGAGAAGCTGGATCCGTTTACGAGCTTCGTGTGGGATGAGGCCTGGGGGCAGTTCGGCAATGCGCTCGACACGGTCAGTGCGAAAGCGATGGCCAACGGTCTTCTGCGAATATCGGGTTGGTTTGGGACTGAGGGGTTGTACGACCAGCGGTTGATGGGTATATTCTCTGCTCCCACCAACGATGCTCTCGTGCGCCCATGGCGTGAATACCTCGAGAAACGTGGTGTTCGATTTCACACGGGTCAACGCTTGGTCAGGCTTGCGTGCTCGGCCAAGACCATCGATCGAGCATTTGTGAGAGACTCCGCTGGGAGAATTTCTGCTGTGGATGCCGATTGGTATGTGCTTGCGATGCCGCCTGATAAGTGTGCCACGGTGATGAATCCGCAGATCCTCTCGGCCGATCCGAGGTTGAGTGGCCTGGCGAAATACGGAAAAGAGCCGTTCGCTGCGGTTCACCTCTTCTACTACAAGCGTCCCGATCTCGTCGCGCCCATGCTGCACTCTCGGTGGTTCTGGGCAGCATTTGAGTATTCAGATCTGTGGCCGTTCACCTTTTCCGACTATTATGGCGATGGAAAGGTTCGTGACTATCTCACCGTGGACGTCGGTCAGGTTCAACGCAAGGGTCTTCTCGGAAAACGAATTCCGCAAATGTCGAGTAAAATGGAATACCTTGACGAGATGAAGGCGCAGTACGGGAGGTTCGACATCGATATCGCTCGCGGTCTCGCCCGTTTTGAGCTCGGTCCGCAGTACCAGTTCGGTCGAGACGGAAGAATAGTGAATGACGAACCCTGCTTCACGCATCCCGTCAGCGGCTACAAGTACTTCCCCAACAACGATGCGAGGAAGATAGGCAACCTGTTCTTCGGATCGTCGTGTGCGATGACCAGTACGGAGGCGGACTGTGTCGACTCCGCCGTCGAGGGAGGTAGACGGGCAGCGAATGCGATCCTTGACGCGGCCGGTTCGAGTGCGTCACCCGCGTGGGTTCGCGCCTTGGAAGAGCCGTCGCCGCTGTTCCGCCCGTTCTGGGACGAAGACGATCGTCGGTACGCCGCGGGTCGGCCCAATCTGTTCGACGTCGTGAGCCCGTACAGGGCATAGCCCGCAGGAGGCCGTCGACACGTGGTACGTCACCCGTGAGGGCACGCGTGAGGCAGTAGCGTCGGGCGGTGGGTCAGCGAGGGATGCGCAGCGAGGTCATGGCGCCGTCGGGGTCGGCATCGAGGCCGACCCGATCCCAGGGGACGCCGACGCCGACCACGGCATAGGCGGACGTGGGGAAACGATCGATGGTCGCTCCCGGATCCAGGGTCAGAGCAGTCTCGGGCAGCCCGGGGAAGTGCCCGACCACCAGCACCACCGAGGCGTCGCTCGGCGCATCGATCCGTAGCGTCTCGAGAATCGTCCACGGCGTGGCGCCGTACAGATCGGCGACGAACCGGGCCGGGGCCTCGACCCCCGTGCGGTCCAGGGTCTGCCGGGTCCGCACGGCGGTGGAACAGAGGACGGCGTCGACGTGCAGTCCGTCGGCCGCGAGCCATTCACCGGCGAGCGCCGCCTGCCGCAGACCTCGCTCGTTCAACGGCCGGTCGTGATCGGCCACCCCCGCCGGGTAGGCCGACTTACCGTGGCGCAGGAGCACCAGGGTCCGATCGGGAACCGCCGGCACCGTCACGCCGCCCCGTGCGCGCCGCCGCGGGCCGACGCGTGCGTCAGCGCCCGCAGGAGCTGGGCGGTCTCCCGCCAGGCCGAGGCCTCCTGGTGGTAGTACGCGTGCCCCTCGGAATCGTCGTCGGCGAGAGCCTCGTCGGCCAGCGCGTCGAGTTCCATCACCTCGTCGATGCATCGCGTCGTGAGGACCGAGAGGCGTCGCCCCGCGCAGGCGTCCGCGACCTCCTCGGCCGTCAGTGTGGTGAGCCGTTCGAGCTCGCTGCGATAGGTCATGGTGACACCGTAGAACGACCCTCCGACGAACTCGCGCCGACGCGCGGCACCGCACAGTGACCAGCAACGCACGGGAGCATCGCGCCCGCGGCCGCCGCGAGCACTAATCTGAAGGGGATGCATACCTGGGCCCCGATCCTGCTGGCGATCTCCGCCGCGGTGCTGATCGCTGCCGGGACCGTCGTCCGGCAGCGGGCGTCCTGCGCCAACGGGGCCATCACCGCGGGCTGGTGGCTCGGCGCCGGCGTCGCCTTGAGCGGGTTCGTGCTGCAGGCGGTGGCGCTGGGACTGGGATCGATCCTCGTGGTCCAGCCGCTCGTCGTGCTCGCCGTCCTCTTCGCCATCCCGATGGAGGCGTGGCTCGACCGACGCAGGCTCGCGCGGGTCGAGGTCGTGTGGGGGACGGTCCTGGTCGCGTGCGTCGCGGCCTTCCTGGTCCTGGCACGACCGGTGGCGTCCGACCGGCGGCCCAACATGTTGATCATGATCTGCACCGTCGGCGGACTCATCGCCGGGCTGGTCGCCCTCGTGGTGCTGGCCGAACGAGTCCGCAGCGCCCACTTCCGCGCCCTGTGCTACGGGCTGGCGGCCGGTGCACTGTTCGGCGTGTCGGCGCTCCTGGTCAAGGCCGTGTCCCTCCGAGTGGTCCACGACCCCATGTCGACCTTCGGGCGCACCGACCTCTACCTGCTGATCGTGGTCGCCGTGTTCGCGGTCGTCGCACAGCAGCGGGGATTCGGCGCAGGCGATCTGCAGACCTCGTTCCCCGCCATGAACGTCATGGAACCCACCGTGGCGATGCTGCTCGGGGTGCTGCTGCTCGGCGAGAACGTGTACGTCGGCGCCCCCTCGGCGACCTTCCTCGTGATCGTCGCCGCCCTGGCGGCGGTGGCGGTCGTCAAACTGGCCAAAGACGCGGCCGTTCGCGGTCGTCCGCCGATCCCCGACGAGGAACAGGTCCCCGTCGGCGACGACTGAACCCGGCGTCAGGCCTCGTCGATGAGCGCCGGCAGACTCTCGGCCCACTCGGCGGCGACCTTCGTCGGCTTCACCGTGCTCGAGGCGTCGTGCCGGAAGTGCTCGCCGACCTGGACGGCACCGAGCGCGGTGAGCTTGCCGGCCATGATCTCCCCGCCGCGGTTGTAGGTGTCGCCGTAGACGGAGTCGCCCAGACCGAAGACCGCGAACCGCAGGCCGGAGAGGTCGGGCTCCTCCTCGTCGAGCTCATCGGCGAACGGGAGAGCGCTCGACGGGAGTTCGCCCTCGCCGTAGGTGGAACACACGACCACCAGGAAGTCCGCCGGATCGAGGTCCTCGGCGGCGAATTCGGCCATGTCGTAGATCGACGGATCGTGATCTGCGGCCAGCACGTCGGCGATCGCGTCGGCGACGAGCTCACCGGTACCGGTCTCGGTGCCGTAGAGGATGACAGCTGCCATGGTCGTGAATCTCCTGGGGACGGTCGACGACGGGGTTCGACGACGGGGATACGGTATCGCAGTCGTTTTCGCGAGGTCGAGCCCCTCGGGTCCGAATCACGCGGGGCCTCGTCGTCGCCGCTGCGACGGCTACTGTTCCCACTAGAGTTGGTCACATGGACCGGAGCCGGTCGCAGGAACCGGCGGTTCGAGGACCGACCGGAACGCCGGGAAGGGGACAGATGGCGACGCGCATCGACAGCTGGGTGTGGTCGGTACGGCTCACCAAGACCAGGTCGGCCGCAGGCGCCGCGTGCCGTGCCGGTCACGTTCGACTCAACGGGGTCGCTGCGAAACCCGCGGCGACCGTCTCGGTCGGCGACCGGGTGACCGTCCGCCTCGGCGGCACGGAGCGGATCGTCGAGGTCACGCGGTTGATCAGCAAGCGCGTCTCGGCGCCCCTGGCTGCCGACTGCTACATCGACCACAGTCCGCCCCCGCCGCCCCGCGAGGTCCGCGCGGCGGTCCCGCGCCGCGACCCCGGTGCGGGACGACCCACCAAACGCGAACGCCGTCAGATGGAGCGCTTCCGGGCCGGTCTGGCCCTGATCGTCGCGGTCGCGACGGTCGGCCTGCTCGCGGCGTGCGGCTCCGGGGAGGACGAGTCCGCGTCGGCGACCACCGAGACCCCGACGGCGGGTTCGGGGCCCACCTTCGAGCGATGCGGCGGCCTCACGACCGAGGACGTCACCGAGATCTCCGGGATGCGGGGACTGCGACTGATGGTCGACAACACGTCGGTGTGCGAGTGGCGCCGTGATTCGGCGCGGGAGGAGACGGTGTCGTTCAACTGGTACCGGGGGTCGCCGATCGGACGTGAGCGCGGCACCGAACAACTCCAGCGCGACAGCACCCGCGACTACGAGGTCGACGGGCATCCGGGATTCATCGCAGCGCACGCCGGCGGGATCTGCGAGACGGGAATCTCCTGGGACGCGGACTTCATCGAGATCTCGGTGGCCGCACAGAGCTCCGACGGCACTGGTCCGAGCAAGGACATCGACGCACTGTGCGCGGTCACCAAGCGGATCACCGAGAAGGTCGTGAGGGGGGCGAAGTGAACACAGGCTCCGAAATCGCCGCGCGGGGACTCGCCGGCCGCGGCCGGCGGGTGCTTCTCGCCGTCGCCGCCGCGCTGGCGATCGCGGTGATCGCCTCGGCGTGCACGGTCGACGGGCAGGCCGTCCGCGAGGGCCGCGTGCCCGGCGGCACCACCGGCGAGGTCGACACCGACCAGTTCGAGAACCACCTCCTCGAGTGCGAGGTGGTGTCGCCGGGACAGGTCGCGAAGGCCGTCGGCGGATCCCTGGCGCGCCGGACGTTCTCCGGGGCGATCTGTCGGTGGATCGTCTCGCCCGGCGACGTCGACGTGACGTTCAACTGGTTCGAGTGGGGCGACTACAACCTGGAGAAGGAGACCGCCCAGAAGCTGGGATTCACCACGGAGAACGTCACGGTGCGCAGCCAGAGCGCGTTCACCCAGCGGGACCCGGCACGGCCGAACGTCTGCGCCGTGACGGCGAAGTCGCCGCGCGGCGGGATCTACACGTGGTGGGTGGAGCCGAGCGGCGACGCCGCCGGCGGCGACCCGTGCGCGGCCCCGACGACGTTGATGGAGCTCGTCCTCACCGGCGCCTACTGAGCGTCCGCGGGGGATCGCCCGGCCGATCGCCCCGCCGCCTCGTCCCGCGGGATCCGGCCGACGGAGACCGAGGCCGCGACCACCGGCGCGTCGTCGCCGGGGATCAGCAGCCACATCAGCAGGACGTCGTCGTGACGCACGCGGCGCACGGTGACCGGTGTCCCCGGCGTGACGGGGCGCAGATACTCGATGACCGCCCGGTGCGGTCCGGCCACGAGATCGGGGTGATCGACCAGCTCGTCCTCCACCGCCTCGAAGTAGGCGGCGTTGTTGAGGTGTTTGAACGGGTCGAAGTCGGTGCTGCGGAGGACGTGGTCTCGGTCGGGAAGCGCCGTCTCGGCGGGATCGGGCGCTGCCGCGGGGTTCATCGACCGCCAGCGGAGCCGGTGCTCGTCGGTCATGCCGGTGAGCGTCTCCATCGCCAGATCGCTGATGCGCGAGGGCATGCCCCGGTCGTTGACGTTGATCCAGAACGCGACCGTCTCGATGTGGCCGTCGGGGCGTGGTTCGGGGTTGAACCGGTTGGTCTCCGTGCGTCCGAACAGGCTCACCCGCATGTCGGTCCAGCGGGTCGAGAGCGCGCCGCACCAGCGTTCCACTCGGAAGTCCGACGGCCAGGTCAGCGGGACCAGCACGTCGATCACGGTGCGACGGATGATCCAGAACGGATCGGTGTCGGCGAACGGCAGCACGGCGATGTTGTCGTTGGCCGCGTCCTGCAGATACCGCGCGACGGCGTCGAGTCTGACGCGCATGTCCTGGTCGACGTCGCCGGTGCGGACGCGGTAGTCCGCGTCGAAGAATCGGGCTCCGGGCTTGCGGTCGGGAAGCGCCGCGTACGGCACCGGTTCGGTCATCTCGAGGATCTCCCGTCACCCCGTATGGTGGCTGCGGTTCGTGCGACCGATCCGGAGACGATCGGGGTCGGCCGTCTCGGACTGTGACGTGGAATACGGTACCCTCAGAGAGAATTAGAACACGTTCACCCTTGGCGATGGAGGGAAGATTCCGATGGCGCATGTGATCACGCGGGCCTGCTGCAACGACGCTTCGTGCGTGGACGTCTGTCCGGTCAACTGTATTCACCCGACGCCCGACGAACCGGAGTTCCTGACCGCGGAGATGCTGTACATCGATCCCGAGGCCTGCATCGACTGCGGCGCGTGCATCGACGAATGCCCGGTGAGCGCGATCTACCCCGACGATCAACTGCCCGCCAAGGACGAGCCCTTCCTCCAGATCAACGCGGACTACTTCAAAGACCACGACGCCGACGGCGGGCTCGTCCGCCACCCGAAGCCGCCCAAGCTGCCCGACGCCCCGCTGCGCGTCGCGATCGTCGGTGCGGGACCCGCGGCGTTCTACGCCGCGCAGGAACTCGTGCGCAAACAGCAGATCAGCGTCGACATGTACGACCGTCTGCCGACGCCGTACGGGCTGGTGCGGGCGGGCGTCGCCCCCGATCACGCGCAGACCAAGGGCGTCGAGAACACCTTCGCCGCCGTCGAGAAGAAGGCGAACTTCACCTATCGGCTCGGCGTGGAGGTCGGCGAGCACATCACGCTCGCCGAACTCCGCGAACGATACGGCGCGGTGCTCTTCGCGAGCGGGGCGGCCCACGACCGTCGACTCGGGGTGCCCGGCGAAGACCTGCCGGGGTCGATCTCGGCCACCGAGTTCGTCGGCTGGTACAACGGCCACCCCGACTGGGTCGACCTGCGGTTCGACCTCTCCAGCGAGACCGCGGTGGTCATCGGCAACGGCAATGTGGCGCTCGACGTGGCGCGGATTCTGGTGACCGACCCCGACGAGTTGGCCACCACCGACATCGCCGACCACGCGCTCGAGGTCCTCCGCGCCTCCAACGTTCGCGAGGTGGTCGTGCTGGGTCGACGCGGCATCGAGCACGCGGCGTTCACCAACGGCGAGTTCCTGTCGTTGCGCGACACCGAGGGCGTCGACGTGGTGATCGATCCCGACGAACTGGTCCTGAGCGAGGACGCGGCCGCCGCGTTGGACGACGACTCCCTCGACTCGGTGATCGCCACCAAGATCCGACTGGCCCGCGAGTTCTCCGAGGCCCCGCAGACCGAGGGCAACCGCCGCATCGTGTTCAAGTTCCTCTCGGCGCCCACCGAGATCATCGGCGGCGACGGCGACCGGGTGAGCAGCGTGACCGTCATGCGCAATCGATACGTCGACGGCGGTGTGGAGGCGACGGGGCGGACCGAGTCCATCGCGACCGGCATCGCGCTGCGGTCGGTGGGCTACCGGGTGGAACCGCTCACCGACCTCCCGTTCGACGAGGAGCGGTCGGTCGTCCCGAACGTCGACAGCCGGGTCCTGGACGCGCCGGGCGGCGACCCGATCCCCGGTGTCTTCGTGGCCGGCTGGGTCAAGCGCGGCCCCACCGGCGGCATCGGACGCAATCGGATGTGCGGTGAGGAGGCGGCCGCATCGATCCTCGCCGATTTCGCCGAGGGCGTCCTGCCCGAACCGACGGTCGACCCCGCGGACGTCACCGACCTGGTCGCCGGCCGCGGTGCCCACCCCGTCGATCTGGACGGGTGGAAGCGGATCGATGCGGCCGAGCGCGAGGCGGGCGCCGGACAGGGGCGCCGTAGGGTGAAGTTCGTGTCTGTCGACGAGATGAAGTCCGTCGCCGGCGTTCCGGCGACGGCGGGCGAAGCGTAGTGCGGATCGCACTGCTCTCGTATCGCAGCAAACCGCATTGCGGGGGCCAGGGAGTCTACGTCCGGCATCTGTCGCGCGAACTCGTCCGCCTCGGACACGAGGTGGAGGTGTTCTCCGGGCAGCCGTACCCGGAGCTCGACGACGGCGTGCGACTGACCAAGGTGCCGAGCCTGGACCTGTTCGGCGAACCCGAACCGTTCCGCACCCCGCGCCCGAGCGAGATCCGCGACTGGACCGACGTGCTCGAGGTGCTCGCGATGTGGACGGCGGCGTTCGGTGAGCCGCTGACCTTCAGTCTGCGGATGGCGCGGGTCCTGCGTTCGCGACGCGACGACTTCGACGTGGTGCACGACAACCAGTGTCTCGGCTACGGGCTGCTGTCGATCAAACGGCAGGGTTTTCCGCTGGTGGCGACGATCCACCACCCGATCACCCGCGACCGGACGCTCGCCGTGCGTGCCGCGAGGGGACTGGCGAAGATCAGCGCCTGGCGCTGGCACTCGTTCCTCGCGATGCAGGGCAGGGTCGCACGGCGGATCCCGTCACTGCTGACGGTCTCGCGGAGCAGCGAGGACGACATCCGCGACGCGTTCCGGGTGCGGCCCGGAGCGCTGGCCACGATCCCGCTCGGTGTGGACGTCGACCGGTTCGCGCCGTCGGCGACCACGACGCCCGGGTCGATCGTGTGCGTCGCGAGTGCCGACGCCCCCCTCAAAGGCGTCTCGTACCTTCTGGAGGCCGTCGCGAAGGTGGGTGCCGAACGTCCGGTGCACCTCACTCTCGTCTCGAGACTCGATCCGGACGGCCCGTCGGCGCGACTGATCGACCAGTTGGCCATCGGCGACCGCGTCACCGTGGTCTCGGGGCTGGACGACGACGAGTTGGCAGGTGTGCTCGCCGATGCGGAGATCGCCGTCGTTCCGTCGCTCTACGAGGGATTCTCGCTGCCGGCGGTGGAGGCCATGAGCTGCGGGGTGCCGCTCGTCGCGACGCGCGCCGGGGCGATCCCGGAGGTCGTCGGCGACCGCGAGGAGGCCGCGGTCCTCGTGCCGCCCGCGGATGCGGGCGCGTTGGCGCAGGCCCTCCTCGAACTGCTCGACGATCCGGACCGCCGACGACGGCTGGGTCACGGCGGTCGGCTGCGGGCCGTGGAGCGGTACAGCTGGTCGGCCGTCGCGCGCGCTACCGCCGATCGATACCGGGCCGCGATCGACGCGGGTCCCGACGCGACTGCGAGGAGCGAACAGTGCTGACCGTCGACTTCGACCGGCTGGCCGTGGGGCCGGGAGTCCGCGCGATCGACATCGGGGCCGGACAGGGGAGGCACTCGTACGAGATGCTGCGGCGCGGGGCCCGGGTGACGGCGTTCGATCAGAACGAGAAGGACATGGCCGACGTCGCCGAGATGTTCGGTGCCCTGGACGCTGCGGGGGAGGTGCCTGCGAGTGGAGTCGGGACCACCCGCGTCGGCGACGCCCTGCAGCTGCCGTACGACGACGGCGTGTTCGACGTCGTCCTGATGTCGGAGATCCTCGAGCACATCCCCGACGATGCGGCGGCCATCGCCGAGATGGTCCGGGTTCTTCGTCCCGGCGGCGTGGCCGCGGTGACCGTCCCGCGGTACTGGCCGGAGAAGATCTGCTGGGCGTTGTCGGACGCGTATCACGAGGTCGAGGGCGGCCACGTCCGGATCTACCGGGCGTCGGAGCTGACGGCGGCGCTCGTCGGTGCCGGACTGGAGGTCACCGGGTCGGATCACGCGCACGCGCTGCACGCGCCGTACTGGTGGCTCAAATGCGCGGTGGGTGTCGAGAACGACGGGAACCCGCTGGTCCGCGGGTATCACCGGCTGCTGGTGTGGGACATGATGAGCAGACCGTGGGTCACCCGCGTCGGCGAACAGCTGCTCAACCCGGTGGTCGGCAAGTCGGTCGCCATCTACCTGCGTAAGCCGGAGGGATAGTCGTGGCGGTCCCGTCGATCTCGGGTGTGCTGACGCGCGAGCAGGTGCGGGCCACGGGTGCCGCGATCCGTGACATGCAGGAGGGCAGCGGTGCGCTGCCGTGGTTTCCGGGCGGCAAGACCGATCCGTGGGATCACGTGGAGTCGGCGATGGCGCTGTCGGCGTCGGGGTTCGTCGCGGCCGCACGTGCGGCGTACGAGTGGTCGGCGCGCACGCAGCGGGACGACGGGTCGTGGCCGCTGGAGTTCCGGTCGGGCCGTGTCGTCGATCCGGGGGTCGACAGCAACTTCTGCGCGTACATCGCCGTCGGCGTGTGGCACCACTATCTGATCACCGACGACGAGGCCTTCCTGCTGAGCATGTGGCCGTGTGTGCGGGCCGCGCTCGACCGCGTCCTGCTGTTTCAACGCGTCGACGGCGCCTTCCGCTGGGCGGCCGACTATCGCACGGGTGCGATGTTCGACGACGCGCTCATCACGGGCAATGCGAGCATCTACTCGGCACTGTGCTGCGGGCTGCGGATCGCCGACGAGGTGGGGGCGGACGCCGGTTCGTGGGCGGATGCGCTGGGGCGTCTCGCGGGGGCCTTCGCCGTCTCGGACGAGGTCTTCGTCGCGCCGGGGGAGCATTCGATGGACTGGTACTACCCGGTTCTCGGCGGTCCGGTCCGCGGTGATGCCGGCCGTGCGCTGCTGCGAGCCCAGTGGGATCGGTTCGTGGTGCCGGGGCTGGGGGCGCGGTGCGTCGGTCATCGTCCGTGGGTGACCGGTGCCGAGACGAGCGAGCTGGCGATGGCCTGTGAGGCGGTCGGTGACGTGAGTCGTGCGGCGGAGCTCGTCGCCTCGATCCAACATCTGCGCGATCCCGACGGGTCGTATTGGACGGGGCTGGTCTTCGCCGACGGCAAGCGGTGGCCGGTGGAGCGGAGCTGCTGGACGTCGGCGGCGGTGATTCTGGCGGCCGATGCGATCAGTCGCGCCACGCCGGGCGGTGGGATCTTCGCCGAGCTGGACCGGATCGCGGTCCCTGCCCTCGAACCTTAGCTAGACTGGTGTCCAGTCAATAGTCCATCATTGGTCGGCAGGCCATCGACGAGTCGCGGAGGGCGATGTGGATTACGGAATCGTGCAGTTCACCAGCGACCGGGGACTGCGTGCGCAGGACCTCGCTCCACTGATCGAAGACGCGGGCTTCGCCGCCTACTACGTGCCCGAACACTCGCACATCCCCACGCGGCGCGAAGCCGCCCATCCCCGCACCGGTGACGCCTCACTGCCCGACGAGCGCTACACCCGGACCCTCGACCCGTGGACATCGCTGGCCGCGGCGGCAGCCGTGACCTCCCGCATCGAACTGTCGACCGCCGTCGCACTGCCGGTGCAGTCCGATCCGCTCACCCTCGCCAAGACCGTCGCCACCCTCGATCACCTCTCGCGCGGCCGGGTCGCCCTCGGCGTCGGATTCGGATGGAACCTCGACGAGCTCGCCGACCACGGCGTCCCCGCCGGGCGACGCCGAACCATGCTTCGCGAATACCTGGAGGCCATGCGCGCACTGTGGACGCAGGAGGAGGCCGAATACCACGGCGAGTTCGTCGACTTCGGTCCCAGCTGGGCGTGGCCCAAACCGTCGCGCACCATCCCCGTCCAGGTGGGGGCGGCCGGGACCGAGAAGAACTTTCGGTGGATCGCACGGAGCGCCGACGGATGGATCACGACGCCGGGGGAGACCGACATCGACGATTCGGTCGCACTGCTGGCGTCGATCTGGGCCGACGCCGGCCGCGAGGGGACCCCCGCGATCACGGCGCTGGACATCCGCCCCGACGCCGACCGACTGGCCCACTGGGAGGAGATCGGCGTGACCCGCGTGCTCTACGGGCTTCCCGACGAGGACGTCGACACCGCGCGGGCGTATCTGGAGAAGCTCGCCGGACGGGTCGGTCTCCAGCCCCCGATCAGCCGCTGCGGGTGAGCACCCGCAGCGAGCCGTGGGCCGCCGATTCGGTGAATCGACCCGACTCCAGGGCCCGACGGTAGATCTCGTACGGCGGTCGGCCGCCGTCGGCGGGATCGGGGAAGACGTCGTGGATCAGCAGGGCGCCGCCGCGGCGCACCCAGCGGGCCCACCCGTCGTAGTCGTTCTGCGCCGCCTCGAGCGAGTGCCCGCCGTCGATGAACACGAAGTCGACCTCGCGGCCCCAGACCCGCGCGGCGGCCGTCGACGGGGCGACGAGAGCGAGCACCGTCTGCTCCAGGTCGGCGTCGAACAGGGTCCGGCGCAGCCGAGCGGCGGTGTCGAGCAGGCCGCTGTGCGGATCGACGAGGCCGGCGTCGTGGTACTCCCAGCCCGGCTGATGCTCCTCCGAACCGCGGTGATGGTCGACGGTCACCACCAGGGCGTCGTGCTCCTGCGCGGCGGCGCCGAGGAACACCGTCGACTTGCCGCAGTACGTGCCGATCTCCACGCCGACGCCCACCGCGTCGTCGGCCGACAGGCATGCGGCGGCCGCCGCGTACAGGGCGTGCGCCTCATCGAGCGGCATGAATCCGGGGGCGTCCCGCGCCACCCGCAACCGCTCGTCGGACAGCCCGGTCCCGTTCTTCTCCTGTGCCATGAATCGATCGTATAGACACCTGTCCGACGGCTACGGTGGACCTCATGAAGGCACAGGTGTTGATTGCGGAAAGCGGACCGGAAGGGCTGGCGCTCCAGGACATTCCGACCCCGGAGGTGCATCCGGGACAGTATCTCGTCGACGTCCGGTCCTGCGGCGTCTGCTTCCCCGATCTGCTGATGAGCCGCGGCGAGTACCAGCTGCGTCCACCGCTGCCGTTCACCCCCGGCACCGAAGTCGCCGGCGTGGTCAGCGAGGCCCCCGAATCGGGCCGGTTCGCCGTCGGCGACAACGTGGTCGTCGCCTCCATGCTCGGCGGCTTCGGCGAACAGGTCGCCGTCACCGAACAGCAGTTGTTCCCGCTGCCCGACGAGTTGACCTTCGACGAGGGCGCCGCCCTCGGGATCAACTTCCAGACCGCACTGTTCGCGCTGACCATGCGTGCGAACCTGCAGCCCGGCGAGACGGTCGGCGTGCTCGGGTCGGCCGGCGGGATCGGCGTCGCGTCGATCATCGTCGCCAAGGCCCTCGGCGCCCGCGTGATCGCGGTGGTGCACCGCACCGGCAACGACGAGATGCTCCGCGGACTCGGCGCCGACGAGGTGGTGTCGCTCACCGACGGATGGAAGGACCGGGTCCTGGAACTCACCGACGGCGGCGTCGACGTGATGATCGACCCGGTCGGCGGCGACGTGTTCGACGAGGCGCTCCGGGCCGTCGCCCCCGACGGCCGCTTCGTCGTCATCGGATTCGCGGCCGGCGGCATCCCGACCGTGAAGCTCAACCGGGTGCTGTTCCGCAACATCGCGGTGGTCGGGGCCGCATGGGGCGAGTACATCCGGACGCACCCCGACGTGCCGGGCCGACTGCATCAGCGTATCGTCGACCTCGTGCGCGACGGTATGCGGCCGCCGGTGAACCACGTCTACGACCTGGCCGACCTCCCGACGGCCCTCACCGACCTCGCCGAAGGGCGGGTGCGGGGAAAGGCCGTCGTCCGAGTCTCGTCCTGATCGCCGGTCAGGCGATGTCGAACAGTGCCGCGGCGTTGTCGTGGAGGACGCCGCGCAACCAGTCGTCGCCGAGGTCGAGGCGGACGCAGGCGTCCAGCGCGTGCGCATAGCCGTACGGGATGTTGGGGAAGTCGCTGCCGAACAGGATCTTGTCGCCCAGGTCGCGAACCCTCCCCAGCTCGGCGGGTGGGAACGGCGCGTCGCGTTCGGAGAAGTCGGTGAACGACATCGTCGTGTCGAGGCGCACATTCGGATACCGCTCGGCGAGGTCGAGGAACTCGGTGTACTCCGGGGTCCCCATGTGCGCGACGATGAGCGGCAGCGTCGGGAACCGTGCCAGCAGCGTCTCGATGCGGCCGGGGCCGGTGAACTCACCCGGGGCCGGTCCCGAACCGCAGTGGATCACCACGGGGACGCCCGCATCGTCGATGACGCCCCACACGCCGTCGAGCAGCGGGTCGAGCGGCGAGTACGCACCCACCTGGATATGCGATTTGAACACCCGGGCGCCGGCCTCGACGGCGGCCGCCGTGTACTCCGCGGCCCCGTCCTCGGGGTAGAAGGTGGCCGTGTGCAGACAGTCGGGGTGCGCGGCCGCGAACTGCGTGCCCCATTCGTTGAGCCACTGCGCCATCTGCGGTTTGTGCGGGTAGATCATCGACGAGAAGGCGCGCAGCCCGAAACGGCGCAACGTCTCGACGCGCTCGTCCTCCTCGGCCCGGTAGGTGATCGGCCACTCCCGGCCGAGCATCGGGCCCGCGGAGTCGAAGTACGCCCAGACCTTGTCCATGACCCGTCGGGGCATGAAGTGGGTGTGGACGTCGATCAGTCCGGGGAGTCCGAGGTCCTGCCAGAGCGCGCGAACGGCGTCGGCTTCGGCGGCCGAGAACGGTGCTGCGTCATGGTCGTCGCACATGGCCCCGACCGTACCCGTGGGTCGAGACCCCCGAAGGCGAATTGCTGAACGAGTGCTTACTCGGCCGTCGGGGCGGTGCCGAGCGCCTCGCGGATCTGCGCCGCCGACGGCATGTCCTTGGGGGCGATCATGACGGCATCGGCCTCGACGGTCACCCCGTCGGCGTCGGCGATGGTGCCGCGGACGAACTTCTTCCGCCCCTCGGTGCGGATCACCTCGGCGCGCAACCACACGCGCCCCAACGCCGTCGGACGGACGTACTTGACCGTCAGGGTTCCGGTGAAACACGGCATGCGGGTCGTCATGGTCGCGGCCTCGCCGACGAGCTGGTCGAGCAGCAGTGCGGCGATCCCCCCGTGCACCCGTCCGGCGGGCCCCTCATACGCCGCCCCCAGCTCCACCTCCGCGGTGGCCGCGCCGTCCGCGTGCACCACCCGCATCGGCGGTGCAACGGCATTGCGCGCCCCGACGGCGGCATTGCCCCACGGCATCCCCGTGAGGTCGCGGGTGAACGGCACCCCGTACGCGCCCTCCTTCTGCCGGACGCGCAGCGCGTCGACGACGGCGTCGATCCGACCGCGTGCCGCCAGCAGATCGGCGTCGTCGACCTCCGTGCGGATCACGGCGTCGATGAGATCGCGGACGGAGTCGGCGAGAGGCTCGACGATCGACAGCCGCCGGTCGACCTCGGCGGAGTCGATGTCCTCCAAACGGAAATCCATGACCACATCTCCTATGCCGTCGGACCGCGCGTTGGCAAGTCGAGGCTCATTTCCGGGCGCGGCGATGCTGTTTGATCACCTCGCCGAACATCATCGTCATCTTGGTGCCCAGCGGCCAACCGACGTAATAGCACAGGAACAGACCGATCTCGTCGAGCTCCTCGGGGGTGAGCTCCCCGTTGCCCAGCGCCGCACCCGCCTGGATCTCGGCGACATCGGTCATCCCGGTGGCGGCCAGAGCCCCGAGGAGCAGGAGCCTGCGATCGCGATGGGTGAGCCCCTCGCGGCTCCACACCTCGCCGAACACCTGGTCGGCGGTGTGGGCGAAGAAGTCGCCCGGACCATCGGACATCTCCCAGCCGTACACCTCCGACATCACAGCCAGGCCCGCCCGGCGCCTCTCGGTCATCGGAGACTCGTCGCTGCTCTCGGGTGTCGCCGCGTCGTCCGTGCTCATCGTTCTCCTTCGGTGTGGGGGACGCCGAGTCCGGCGGCCAGGTCGGTGCGCGCCCTCCGAGCGAGGGGCAGGTCGACGCCGAGGACATCGGCGGCGGCCAGCGCGAGGTCGAGGTCCTTCTCCCCGAGATCCCGCACATGGGTGAAGACTCCGTGCCAGAAGTCGTCCTCGGCGATCGGCGCCGTCGTCTCGCGGAGCATGATCGCTCCCGCACCGCCGGTGATCTCGTCGGTGTGGCGGACCACGCGGCCCAACTTCTGCAGGTCGATGCCGGCCGCCTCGGCGAGGCGGGCCGCCTCGGTGGTCGCGGTGAACGACACGAAATGCAGCAGATTCCGCGCGAGCTTCATCCGGGTGCCGTCCCCCGGGGCCGGACCGGCGTGCACGATCAGGTCGCCGGCCGGTGCCAGGGCCCGCTTGGCGCGGTCGTACGCGGCGCGGTCGCCGCCGATCATGATCGCCAGACGGCCCTGCTGGGCCCCGGGCGCGCCGCCGGAGATCGGAGCGTCCAGGAGGATCACGTCCCGGTCGGCGCAGCGGCGGGCCTCGTCGGCCGCCGTCTGCGGTGAGATCGTCGAGTGCACGGCGATCATCGAGCCCGCCGCCAGGTGGGGCAGCAGACCGTCGACGACATCGTGGACCTGGACGTCGTCACGGACGCAGACGCTCACCAGATCGCTGGCGCCCGCGAGCGTCCCGAGGTCGGCGGCGGCGACTGCCCCGGCGTCGACGGCGGTGGCGACGGCGTCGGCGGAGACGTCGAAGACCGTCACGGCGGACTCAGCGGCGAGGCGGGCAGCCATCGGACCGCCGATGTTGCCGAGCCCCACGTAACCGAGGCGCAGGCCGTCGCTCATGAGCGGATGACCTGTCCGCCGTCGACGTTGAAGATCTGCCCGGTGATCCACGACGCCTCATCCGAGAGCAGGAACAGGCACATGCCGACGAGGTCGTCCGGGGTGCCGAACCGTTTGATGGGCAGCTTGCCGACGATGTCGTCGACCATCTCCTTGGGGGTGGTGCTGCGGGTGGCCTCGGTGTCGATGGGGCCGGGGGCGATGGCGTTCACCCGAATGCCCTGTCCGCCGAGCTCCACGGCGAGCTGCTGGGTGAGGCCGTTGATCCCGACCTTGGCCAACCCGTAGAACCCGCTGTACAGCCAGGCCGCGGTGGACGACTGGTTGACGACGGCGCCGCCGCCGGTCATGTGCGGATAGCACGCGCGGGTCACGTTGAGCGCACCGTCGAGATTGACCGCCATGAACTTCTTGTAATAGTCCCAGGGGACCGTGATGAGGAAGTCGAGCTTCATGCCGCCGTAGATCGCGGCGTTGTTGACCAGCAGGTCGATGGAACCGCGGTCGTCGACGACCGCGGCGGCCAGTGCGGATGCGGACTCGGGATCGGCGACGTCGGTCCGGACGTACCGTCCCCCGATCGACTCGGCGACGGCCCGACCGGCCTCGTCGTTGACGTCGGCGACGACCACGCGCGCGCCCTCCGCCGCGAGCGCGCGGGCGTACGCCTCGCCGATGCCTCCGGCTGCTCCGTGACGATGGCGGTCTTGCCGTCGAATCTGGTCGTGTTCACGTGATCTCCCTGTGCGATCGCAGTTGTGTGGGGTTGCAGTTCTGTGGGGTTGCAGTTGTGTGGGGGTGTAGTTGAGTGGGGTGAGCGAGGTGGTGGGCCGCGCGGCGCCGGTCAGCCGACGGGGGTCGCGACGGCCTTCGTCTCGAGGTACTCGGCGAATCCGGCGACGCCCATCTCGCGACCGATGCCGCTCTGCTTGTATCCGCCGAACGGGACGTCGGCGCCGTACCAGATGCCGCCGTTGACGCCCATCGTCCCGGTGCGGACCCCGTTGACCACGGCGTCGATCCGGTCGGGGTCGGTGCCCCACACGGCCCCCGAGAGTCCGTAGGGGGAGTCGTTGGCGATGTCGATCGCATCGGAGTCGCCGTCGTGCCCGATGATCACGAGGACGGGGCCGAAGATCTCCTCCCGAGCGACGCGCGAGGAATTGTCGAGCCCCGAGATCAGCGTCGGCTCGATGTAGAAGCCGGTCGACCGGTCGGCCGGCCGGACGCCACCGGTCTCGATGACTCCGCCCTCGTCGCGCGCCAACTGCAGGTAGCCCTCGACCCGCTCGCGCTGGCGGGCCGAGATGAGGGGGCCGCACATGGTGCCGGGGTCGGTGGGGTCGCCCGCGCCCAGGGCGCGGAGCGTGCCCGCGGTCGCGGCGATCGCCTCGTCGAGCCGCTCCCGCGGAACCAGCAGCCGGGTCGTGATGGCGCAGCCCTGCCCGGCGTGGGTGAGGACATTGATCGCGGCCATCGAGCACGCGGCGGACAGGTCCGCGTCGTCGAGCACGATGAACGCCGATTTGCCGCCGAGTTCCAGGAACACCTTCTTGAGCGTCGGCGCGGCGGCGGACATGACCTTCCGCCCGGTCTCGGTGGATCCGGTGAAGGAGACGATGTCGACGCGCGGGTCGGTCGCCAACTGCTCACCGAGAGCGTGATCGGTGGAGGTGACGATGTTGATGACGCCCGGCGGGAAGTCGGTCTCCTCGGCGATGACCCGCCCGACGAGCGCGGCGCACCACGGGGTGTCCGGTGCGGGTTTGAGGACCACCGTGCATCCGGCGGCCAGGGCGGGGCCGATCTTGGCGAAGTTGATCTGGTGCGGGAAGTTCCACGGCGTGATGGCGCCGACGACGCCGATCGCCTCGGCGCGCAGTTCGCGGCGGTTCGGGATCCCCATCGGGGTGGCCTCGCCCAGGTCGGTCACCCACGCGTAGTTCTCGGCGAGGTCGGCGAAGTAGCCGAGATCGGTGATCGGCCCCTCCAGCTGGGGGCCGCTGGTGAGGAACACCGGGCAGCCCACCTCGGCGACGGTGAGCTCGCGGAGCTCGTCGATGTGGGCGCCGAGCGCATCGCGGAGCTGACGCAGGCAGCGGGCGCGCAGCGCGTGGTCGCGGGACCAGTCGGTGGTGTCGAAGGCGCGCCGTGCGGCGCCGATCGCGGCGTCCATGTCGTCGACGGTGCCCTGTGCGGCCTGGCCGATCGTCTCCTCGGTGGCGGGATTGACGATGTCGAAGACGCCGCCGGCGCCGGGGACGAGACGGCCGTCGACGAGCAGTTCGCTGGCGGTGTCGGGACGCAGTGTCGACTGCGGTGCGGTCATGTTCGGAACTCCATCTGGACAGGTGTCTGGACTTCGGTTCAACCGTAGAGTAGCGTCCGTCACATGTCCACCCCACTCGGCGCCGAACCGGCTCGCCTGCAGACCGAGTCGACACGCCGCCGCCTGACCCCGGCCCAAGCCGAGCGGATCGCCACGATGGTCGACGCGGCCGTCGAGATCCTCGCCGCCGACGGCTTCGACGCCATGTCGGTACGCGACGTCGCCAAACGCGCAGGCGTCGCACCGGCCACCGCATACACCTACTTCAGCTCCAAGAGCCACCTCGTGGCCGAGGTGTTCTGGCGCCGCCTCGCCGCCGGCGTCCCCCACGCCGACCCGACCCTGCCCGCGGCCGCACGGGTCGCCCAGGTGCTGCGCGCCGTGTCCCTCGTCGTCGCCGGCGAAGGACAACTCGGCGGGGCCGTCACCGTCGCCCTCCTCGGCAACGACCCCGACTCCGAACACCTCCGCTGGAAGATCGGCGGATTCATCCACGACCGGCTGGCCGCGGCCGTCGGCGACGACGTCGACGATCCCGACGCGATCGTCGACGCCCTCCAGATGCTCTACGCGGGCGCACTCGTCACCGCGGGCATGGGCCACCTCACCTACGAAGCGACCTCCGAGCGGCTCGTCGCCGCCGCCACACGACTGATGGGAATGAGAGAGTGACGATCGCAGAGACCGGCATGCAGGAATCGATTCCATTCGACCCCTACGACTACGACTTCCACGAGGACCCCTACCCGACGTACGCGCGGCTGCGGGCCGAAGCCCCCGTCTACCGGAACACGGTCGCGGACTTCTGGGCCCTCGCCCGCCACGACGACGTCGGCGACGCCTTCCGCGACAACACCCGACTGTCGAACAGCTGGGGCGTCTCGCTCGACCCGGCCGCCTACAACCCCCACGCGGAGAAGGCGATGAGCTTCCTCGCCATGGACGACCCGCGCCACCTCCGCCTCCGAAAACTGGTCTCCAAGGCCTTCACCCCGCGCCGCGTCGGCGAACTGGCACCCCGAATCGCCGAACTCACCGAGAAGCACTGGGCACGCTGCCTCGAGATGGGCGAATTCGACTTCGTCCACGACTTCGCCGGACTGCTGCCGATGGACGTCGTCTCCGAACTGCTCGGCGTCGCCGAATCCGACCGTGCCCACCTCCGGACGCAGTCCGACCTGCTGATCCACCGCGAAGACGGCGCCACCGACCTGCCGGAAGCCGCCGTCCACGCCTACCTGGAACTCCACGGGATCTACAGCGACCTGCTGGCCCACCGCAAACGCAACCTCGGCGACGACCTCGTCTCGGCGCTCATCGGCGCCGAACTGACCGACGACGACGGTCGACCGACCGCCATGAGCGATGAGGAGATCATCGGATTCCTCATGCTCATGGTGGTCGCAGGCAACGAGACGACCACCAAGCTGCTGGCCAACTCGGTGTACTGGGGCCACCGGAACAGCGACCAGATCGCGCCGATCCACGCGGCCGTCGGCGACGGCGCCGACCCGGTCGAAACGGTGAAGGACTGGGTGCAGGAGACCCTGCGCTACGACACGTCCACCCAGATGCTCGTCCGTCGGGTGATCGAAGACGTCGAATTCGGCGGACACACCATCCCGGCCGGCGACCGCATCCTGCTGCTCGTCGGATCGGCGAACCGCGACGAGGAGGTGTTCGGTCCCGACGCCGACCGGTTCCGCATCGGCCGCGACAGCGCCCGAACCATCCTCTCGTTCGGGCTCGGAACGCACTACTGCCTCGGCGCACACCTGGCGCGGCTCGAAGCCGACCTGGGCCTCGGCGAGATCGTCCGCACCGTGCGCCGCTTCGACGTCGACGTCGACCGGGCCCAACGCGTCCACTCGGTCAACGTGCGCGGCTTCGCCGACCTCCCGATGACCGTGGAGGCACGATGACCTTCGCGCCGCACCCGGACCGTCGACCGGCCCTCGTCGCCGGAGCCTCCTCGGGGATCGGGGAGGCCACGGCCCGCGCGCTCGCCGCCGCCGGACACCCGGTCGCCCTCGGCGCACGCCGCCTCGAGACGTGCCGGCGCATCGCCGACGAGATCGTCGCCGCAGGCGGTGAAGCCGTCGCCGTGCCACTCGACGTCACCGACGACGACTCGGTGACCGCCGCCGTCGCCGCCGCCGAGGACCGGCTCGGCGCCCTCGACGTCGTGGTGACCGGCGCCGGCGACCTCGCCATCGGCCGCGCCCACGAGATGCCCGTCGACGACTGGGCCGCCCAGATCGACGTCCACCTCGTCGGCGCCCACCGCATCTACCGGGCCGTCGCGCCCGCGATGATCCGACGCCGCCGCGGCGACATCGTCTTCATCAGCTCCGACGTCGTCGCGCACCCCCGGCCGTGGTCGTCGGCCTACGTGGCCGCCAAGTACGGCGTCGAAGGGCTGGCCGCGACCCTCACGATGGAACTCGAGGGCACCGGTGTGCGCGCCGGCCTCGTGCGACCCGGACAGACGCTCACGGGCATGGGGATGAACCTCGACCAGAAGCAGACCGAGGCGATGCTGAACGACTGGATCGCCTTCGGACTGGCCCGGCACGGCAACTTCCTGACCCCCGACCACCTCGCCTCGGCGGTGCTGTCGATGGTGTCGATGCCGCCGGGCGCGCACATGCGCGCCGTCGATGTGGAAGCCGAGGGAAAGCTCACCGCACGCGACGAAGGAGACAGCCGATGAGCGCACGCACCGACCTGACCGCCGCCGACATCAGGGTGTCCGGCGGCGACGGCGAACACGGACATCTCGACGAGATGGCGAGCGACCCGATCGGACTGTTCCAGCGGGTCCGCGACGAACACGGCGACATCGGCGTCTTCCAGCTCGCCGACCGCGAGGTGTTCCTCGTCAGCGGCGCCGCCGCGAACGAGGAGTTCTTCCGTGCCCCCGACGAGGTGCTCGACCAGGCGGCCGCATACCCGTTCATGACCCCGATCTTCGGGGAGGGCGTCGTCTTCGACACCAGCCCCGAGCGCCGCTCCGAGATGCTGCACAACCAGGCCCTCAAGGGCGCCCACATGAAACAGCACGCGGTCACCATCCCCGACGAGGTGGAGACGATGATCGCCGACTGGGGCGAGGAGGGCGAGATCGATCTGCTCGACTTCTTCGCCGAACTCACCCTCTACACGTCGTCGTCGTGCCTCATCGGCCGGAAGTTCCGCGCCGAGCTCAGCGCCCACATCGCGCACCTGTACCACGATCTGGAGAAGGGCACCGACCCGATCGCATACGTCGACATGCACGCCGACATCGAGAGCTTCCGCCGCCGCGATGCAGCCCGCGCCGAACTCGTCGATTTCATCGGCGGCGTCCTCGACCGGCGGATCGCGAACCCGCCTGCGGACAAGGAGGACCGCGACCTCCTCGACGTGCTCGTCTCGTTGAAGAACGACGACGGCTCGCAGATGTTCAGCGCGGACACCGTCACCGGGATCTTCATCTCGATGATGTTCGCCGGCCATCACACCACCTCCGGCACCGCCGCGTGGACGCTCATCGAACTGCTCCGCCACCCCGACCACCTCGCCGAGGTCGTCGACGAGCTCGACGAGATCTACGCCGAGGGCATCGCCTACTCGTTCGCCGCGATGCGCCAGATCCCGAAACTGGAGGGCGCCATCAAGGAGGCCCTGCGACTGCATCCGCCGCTCATCATCCTCATGCGGCTCGTCCAGGAGGACGTCGACGTCGCCGGCGTGACCGTCCACAAGGGACAGTCGATCGCGGTGTCCCCCGCCGTGTCGAACCGGTTGCCCGAGGACTTCCCGAACCCCGACGACTTCGATCCGCAACGGTACGACGAATCGCGCCAGGAGGATCTGGTCAACCGGTGGACGTGGATCCCGTTCGGCGCCGGCCGCCACCGCTGCGTCGGCGCCCAGTTCGCCATGATGCAGCTCAAGGCGATCTTCTCGGTCCTGTTGCGCAACTACACCTTCGAACTGGCGCAGCCGTCGGAGACCTACCGCAACGACCACTCCAAGATGGTCGTCCAACTGCAGCAGCCGTGCCGGGTGCGGTACCGGCGGCGACCGCTGCCACGAGGGGAGGCCTGATGCGCATCGAAGTGGATCTGGACCTCTGCCAGGGGCACGGCATGTGCGAACTCGAAGCCCCCGACGTCTTCGAGGCCGGTCGCGACTCGGTGACCGTCCTCGAATCCGAACCCGACGAATCACGGCGCGCCGACGTGGAGGCCGCCGTCCGATACTGCCCGACGCGGGCCCTGACCATCGTGGAGGAATGACATGGCGTTCGACCGTGCCGAACTGGAGGAGATGAAGCGACGGTGGCTCGAGGCCAACGTCGCCGCGGAGAAGGCGGGCGACTGGAGACCGCTGGCGGACTTCTACACCGCCGACGCCACCTACGGGTGGAACTACGGCCCGGAGAAGGACTTCATGGCGGTGGGCCGCGACGAGATCCGCGAACTGGCCCTCGGGCAGGAGATGGAGGGACTCGACGGCTGGAACTACCCGTACCGGGCGTGGGTCGTCGACGAGCAGACCGGCGACATGATCGGCTTGTGGCAGCAGATCAACGAGGCGACACGGGCCGACGGATCCCACTACGCGGTGCACGGGCTCGGCGGGAGCTGGTTCCGGTACGCGGGCGACTACCGGTTCTCGTGGCAGCGCGACTTCTTCGACTTCGGGAACGTCTCGGCCCTGTTCCTGGAGATGCTGACCGACAAGGTCTGCAGCGACGGGATGCTCGCTCGGATCGAGCGGTCGGCACCCGGCACGCTCCCGGGCTGGTATCCGCGCGGCGAGGCGCCGGTCGGTCTGTGGGACATGCCGTGACCACGCTGATCGGGCTGGGGCATGCGCGGCTCGCGCGCCTCGTCCCCGAGTCGCTGCTGTCGGGTCAGCTCATCGACCGGTCGGGGATGGCGCATCTCATCACGGCTTTCGGCCGCGAGGGCATGACGCAGGTGGCGATCGAGGAGTGGATGGCCGCGAGCCCGGTCTACACCGGGCGCATGCGGGCGGCGCTCGGGATCGACGGCGACGGCGTGGAGGACATGTTCAAGTGCCTTCAGCTCGACATCGGGGCGCCACCGCAGTTCATGGACTTCCGCTTCCGCATCACCGACCGCTATCACGGCGCGTTCGTCCTGGATCACTGCGGCGCCCTGCTCGACGTGGAGCCGATGGGCGAGGACTACGTGACGTCGATGTGCCACGACATCGAGGACCCGACGTTCGATGCGACGGCGATCGCCACCAATCGGCGGGCGCGGATCCGTCCCGTTCACCGACCGCCGAGGATGCCGGCCGACCGGACTCCGCACTGTGAGTGGACGGTCACGATCGAGCCCGACCGGGAGGAGCTTCCGCTGCCGCGCGTCACCGAACCGGTCCTCGAGACGCGTGCCGCGTCGGTGGTGCTCAGTCCGATCGATCCCGCCGACGAGGGCCGTTCCGACTACCGGGGGCCGCTGGTCGAAGACCTGGTCTTCGCGGAGTTCTCGTCGTCGGCCCTGGTCCGGATCGCCGAGGAGGTCGCGGTGGCCCACCAGCTGTTGGCGATCGGCTTTCAGCTGTCGGTGCTGCGGCGCACCGACCCCGCATCCGCCGACGACATCCTCGCCCGGCAGCTCGTCGGGATCGCGGGGATCACCGCCGAACGGCTCGCCGCGGCGTTGTTCGACGGCCGGTCGGACGCCCGAACTCTCGCCGACGTGCTGTCGGTGCATCCGGTGTTCGGGCCGGTCCAGTACACGGGTGTCGTGGCGCGAGCCGGTGATGACGGTGTGTCCGTGCGGATTCCGCGGACGTCGGCGGCTGTGGAGGATGGCGCGTGGATGCGGCTGCTCGCCGAGGGGCGGCTCGACGCCCTGCAGGCGGCGGCGACCGCGGTCGACCCCACCTGGGTGATCGCCGACAGTCGTGTCGACGGAGACGATCTCGTCGTCGACTTCGGCCGCGGCGATCCCCTCCCGGAGTCCGGGGAGGTCGCGATCGTGCGGTTCTCCGGCGGCTCCGACTTCACCTTCGCCGATCGCGGGCCGTCGCGACCGCTTCCGTTGACGGTGCTCTGACGCGTACCGGGCCGGTTCGGCCGAGACCCGTCAGGAATGCAGCGAGGATCGGCTGGACCGGGGACGCGGGATCGATGGCGACCCGGTGGAAGATGAGCGACTCGGTGAGGGTGATGACGGAGTCGATCGCCGCGTCGGTGGCGTCGATGCCCGCCTGGGTCAGGGCGGGAGCGATCACGCGACGGGCAGCGGTGTTCACGGTGGATCCCGTGGTCAATGCCTGCTTCAGGCCGGGGTGCCCATCCAATTCCAGAATGAGGGAGTACCGCGCCCGCATGTCGTCGGCACGTGCGGTCAGCGAATCGATCAGTGAGGCGAGGATGCGAGCGAGGTCGACGGTGCCGATCTCACCGGTGTCGTCGACGATCTGGTCGATGAGCGCGGCCGTGGACGCGGTCTCGTCGACGGTGCGTGCCGACAGCGTGTCGACGATCAACGTGAGCAGGGCCTCTCGCGTGCGTGCGTGGTAGGACGTCGACCCCGGCGGGATTCCGGCGGTTCGATCGACCGACCTGTGGGTCAGTGCGCGCACTCCTTCGCGGGCGATGATCCGGATCCCGGCTTCGGCGATGAGTTCTCGCCTGTCCGAGCCTGGCGGCGTGGGCATGGTGTGAGTCTACGGATGCAATCTACCTCTACAGGTGTAGAGTGGAGGTGTTCCCATCCACCGAGGGAGTGCCCATGCACATCGAATTCGTGCCCGACGTCGATGTCTATCCGTTCACGTCGCGATGGTTCGACTCATCGGTCGGTCGGGTGCACTACATCGACGAAGGTGAAGGCCCGGTGATCATCCTCTGCCACGGTGCGCCGACGTGGAGCTTTCTGTACCGGCACGTGGTCACGGATCTCGCCCGGTCCTTTCGGTGCATCGCGATCGACAATCCCGGATTCGGATTGTCGGACCGGCCAGACGGCTTCACGTACGAGATCTCCGCTCTGTCCGGAGTGGCCGGGGAACTCATCGACCACCTGGATCTCGATGACATCATCGTCGCGGGCCACGACTGGGGCGGTCCGATCGGGCTCGGGGCTGCGGTGCGACGTGCTGACCGAGTCCGCGGCGTCGTCGCGATGAACACGATCTTCTGGCCGGTGGAGGCCTTGGCGAACCGCGTTTTCAGTGCGGCGATGAGCACGGGCCCGATGCAGAAGGCGATAGTCGACCGCAATCTGCTCATCGAGAGGGTGCTGCTGCCGGGCCTGCGCGGCACCATCACGGAGAGCGAGGCCGACCACTACCGCGCCGTGCAGCCGAACGCCGAAGCGCGCGTCGCATTGGCCGTGATGCCGCAGCAGATCCGCAAGGCCCGGCCATTTCTCTCGGACCTGGCTCGAGAGGTTCCGCACCGTCTGGGCCATGTCCCCGCGGTGGCGGCGTGGGGGATGAGAGACAGGGTCTTCCGTCCCGCGGATTGTCTACCGCGGATCGCCGAGACGTTCGCCGACGTGACGATGACCGAGGTGCGCGATGCCGGTCACTGCGTCACCGAGGATGCTCCCGGCATGGTCGCGACGGCGATCAGAGCCCGGTTCGGCTGATGATCGTCCCCCTGAGCAGTCGCCGCGGACATATCGTCCGCGGCGGCCCGTGTCGGGGACGTTCGTTTCGGGAGGTCGGTCAGAGGTCGAAGCGGGCGTCCGCGGTGGCGCGGCCGAGCAGCTGGTCGCCGTCGTACATGCGGGCGTCGACGATCGACAGCCGGCGGCCGAGTTTCACCGGCGCCGCCTCGACGCGGACGGAGCGACCGTCGACCGCGGGGGAGCGGAGGAACTCGCACGTGAAGTCGATGACCTGATAGTCGCCGCCGG
This sequence comes from Gordonia shandongensis DSM 45094, assembly GCF_000423025.1. Taxonomy (GTDB): domain Bacteria; phylum Actinomycetota; class Actinomycetes; order Mycobacteriales; family Mycobacteriaceae; genus Gordonia; species Gordonia shandongensis. Next base: position 159,160 of record NZ_AUHE01000001.1, on the reverse strand, counting down.
CGCGCACCTGCTGCTGCGCCGCGAGCGAACAGCTCTGGGCGAGCATCGCCGCGATCACGCCGCCGTGCATCGTGCCCATGATGTTCGCCATCCACGGCGCCGTCGCATACGTCATCGACAGGGAGTCGTCGACGCGGACGATCGACGCGCCGAGCGCCTCGGCGATCGGACCGATCGGCAGCTCACCCCGCATGATCCCGGTGACGACCTCCCCGCCCGACAACGATGAGTCGGGGCGAGGCAGGACGAGTCCACCGTCGACGGCCTCCGGCAGCGGGATCTCGAGATCGCCGTCCGTCACCGCACGGCCCACCCGAACGTTGCGCGCGGTGCCGACACACAGGGTTCGCCCCCGCTCGCCGGTGATCGTCACCGACGTCGTCCCGTACGCCGGATCCATCATGCGCAGGTCGGCCCGCGCCGACAACACCTCGTCGACGGCCGGCCGATGGAGCATCGACATCGACAGGCGCGACTGCATCGACGATGCGCCGGTGTCGGCGAAGAAGAAGGGCAGCCCACCGATGTCATCGAAGAGGACGGTGAGGGCGGGCACCTCGATGACGCCCCGATGATCGGTGAGCCGCGCCCCGAGCCGCTGCGTCATCTCCGGATCCGCACCGTCGGGTCCGCGGCCGATCGCGAAGAGCGTGAACGGGTCGGTGGCCTCAACCGAGGTGCTGAACGTCATGGCTACACGTCCTACCAGCAGCAGCGTCGAACCGCGAAACCGTCAGCCGACGACCAGATGCCAGAGACCGTCCGGGCCGGCCGCAGCCGCCGCATCGCCGACCACTCGATCCCAGTGCGCCACCGACCCGTACTCGCCGCGCCACACCAGGGCGGCGCGCGTGAACCGATGCAGAGAATGCTCCCGCGTGGTGCCGATGGCGCCGTGCACCTGATGCGCCCCGCGCACGACGCTCGACGCCGAATGGCCGACGCACGATCGGGCGACGGCGACCAGAAGAGGCAGACGCTCCGAACCCCAGTCGGTGCGGACCGCCTCGGCCAGCGCGGCCTCGGTCGCCGAACGGGCCAGGGCGCAATGCGCCGCGATGTCGGCGAGCAGATGCTGCACCGCCTGGAAACGGGCGAGCGGCCGACCGAACTGAGTCCGCGCGCCGGCATGCTCCACCGAAAGGGCCAACGCCGCATCGAGCGCCGCACAGGTCTGCACCGCCCGCGTCAACGCCGCCGCCGACCGCGCCCGCTCCAACCCCGCCGCGTCGAGACCAACCGCGTCGAGACCCGCCGCCCGACTCGCCGACACGTCGAAGGCGACGGTGTCCCGGGGCTCGCCGAGCACATTCGCGGTGCGCTCGACGATCCGGTACCGGGACGCATCCGCATCGGCCACGAGATGTCCGTCTCCGGCGGGCCACACGACCACGATCCGCTCCGCATCGCGTCCCCACGGGACACCGCGCGCCACGCCGTCCGCGTCGGCGAACGCGACGGTCCGCAACCGCGCATCGGCAGGCTCGGCGATCAGCGTCCGGGCGATCAACGCGTGTTCGGCGATCGGCGCGCGGACGCCCTCGGTCGCGGCCCGCGAGAGGATCTCGGCGGCGTCGAACCACGTACCGCCCTCCTCGCCGATCAGGTCGCCGACCCCGAGCCCGGTCAGTCGCGTCCACAGCGCGTCGTCGAATGCGCCGGCGCGACACGGGGCGTCGGCGGGCTGCGCACCGAACACGGCGGTCGCCACTTCCGCCAGTGCGGGATCGGCGCCCGGGATCATCGCGTTCATCGGGCCCCCAGTCCGCGGGCGATCACGCCGCGCAACACCTCGGTCGTGCCGCCGCGAAGAGTGAAACCGGGGCGCTGATCGAGGGCGGCCGTCACCGCCGCCGGAAGCGGGACGCCGCCGAACGGACCGGTCGGGTCGCCGTGCAGGGCGGCGGCCTCGGCCACGTCGCCCTCCAACTCGGTGCCGAGCACCTTGACGACGGCGGCGGGGACATCGGCGGGCTCGCCGCGCTGAAGGGCGCCGGCGACCGCGGTCGACATCTGGTGCAGGGCCGCCGTCCGGGCCACCAACGCACCGGTCGACGCCGCATCCGCACCCGACTCGACGTTCGCGGCGAGGACGCCGAAGGTCGACAGGAATCTTTCCGGCCCGCTGCGTTCGAAACTCAACTCCGACGTCACCTGCGTCCAGCCACGGCCGATCTCACCGAACACCATGTCGTCGGGCACGAGGACGTCGTCGAGGAACACCTCGTTGAAGTGATGCGCACCGTTCATCGAGACGATCGGCGAGACCCGCACCCCCGGTGCCCGCAGATCGACGATGAACTGGCTCAGGCCGTCGTGCCTGCGCTCCGGATCCACCGGCGCGGTGCGGGCCAACGCGATGAACGCGTGGGCCCGGTGCGCACCCGACGTCCACACCTTGGTTCCGTTCAGTCGCCACCCGCCGTCGACGCGGGTCGCACGCGTGCGCACGCTCGCCAGATCGGAACCCGACTCCGGTTCGCTCATCCCGATGGCGAAGTAGACCTCCCCGGCGACGATGCCCGGCAGGAATCCGCGACACTGGGCATCGGTGCCGTACTTGAGCAGCGACGGCACGATCTGGCGGTCGGCGATCCAGTGCGCGGCGACCGGCGCCCCGACGGCGAGGAGCTCCTCGGTGACGACGAACCGCTCCTCGAAGCTCCGACCGTGGCCGCCGTACTCGACGGGAACGGTCATCCCGATCCAGCCGCGCTCGGCGAGAGCGCGGGTGAAGTCCTCATCCCACCCGGTGAGCCACGCGTCGACCGCCGTGGGCGACCCCGGTGCCGGGAGTCGGTCGGCGACGGAGGCGAGAAAGGACCGGACCTCGGCGCGCAGCGACGCGTGGTCGGAGTCGTCGCCGGCCGGCGGGACCAGGCGGATCACCGTGTCCGCCAGCGGTCGAGGCGCTGCTGATGTTCGGGGTCGCGGTGGGCGAGGGGCTGCATCGCGGCGGCCATGCCGAGGACGGTCTCCAGGGGCGAGGTCCGCGACTCCTGAAGCAGTCGTTTGGCCATGCGCAGCGACTCGGCGGGGTTGCGGGCGATCCGGTCGGCGAGGTCGTTCGCGGTCCGGATCAGGTCGTCGTGGGGCACCACGCGGCTGACCATGCCCCACTCGTGGGCGGTGGCGGCGTCGATGCGGTCGCCGGTGAAGGTCATCTCGGCGGCCCGCTCGTAGCCGACGGCCCGCGGCAGGAACCAGGTGCCGCCGTCGCCGGGGATGAGCCCGAGTTGGACGAAGCTCTCGGCGAACGACGCCTTCTCGGAGGCGATGCGGATGTCGCACATGAGCGCCAGATCGCATCCCGCACCGACGGCGGCGCCGTTGACGGCGGCGATGATCGGCACCTCCAGGCGGGCCAGCGCTCGCGGCACCCGCTGGATGCCGGATCCGTAGGCCCGGCGTTGCGCGCGGGCGTCGACGCCGAACATCCCGCGCTCGTCGGCCATCTCCTTGACGTTGCCGCCGGACGAGAAGATCCGGCCGGCGCCGGTGAGGATGATCGCTCGCACGTCGAGGTCGTCGCCGACGGTGTCGACCGCGGATTCCAGGGCGCGGACGAAGGCGACGTCGGTGATCGCGTTCCCGGTCTCGGGCTGGTTGAGCGTCCAGGTCTGGACGGCGCCGGAGGTCGTGACGAGCAGGGGGTCGGACATGGACGGGCTTCCTCTCGGGGACGCGGTGCGCGGATCGGACCGAATGCACTGTGGCACCGAACTCCACTGTGGCAGAGCCGTCTCGATCTCACCCGGGTCTCGCGGTGCGGCGTCGCCGAACGCTGGAAACAATCATGCGCGCTTGATTTGTTTTGGCGGGTGTGTGACGCTGATCCCATGGCGATAGTCGACGAACTGGTCTCCGCCCTCGCAGCCGAATCGGACGCGCTGGACGACATGGTCGCGAACCTGCCCGCCGAGGCCTGGTCCACTCCCACTCCGGCGGAGGGCTGGACCATCGCGCACCAGATCGGGCACCTGCTGTGGACCGACCGCGTCTCGCTGCTGTCGATCACCGACGCCGACGCATTCACCGGCGTTCTGCGCGAGGCGATGGCCGACCCCACCGGATTCGTCGGCGCCGCCGCCGAGGTCGAAGCGGCGCGATCCCCCGACGATCTGCTCGCCGACTGGCGACGGACCCGCGCGAGGCTCGGCGGGGCGCTGGTCGCGGTGGAGCCGGGGACCAAGCTCACCTGGTTCGGGCCGCCGATGTCGGCGGCGTCGATGGCGACGGCCCGAATGATGGAGACCTGGGCGCACGGACTCGACGTGGCCGACGCACTGGGTCTCACGCGACCCGAAGGCGATCGCATCAAGAACGTCGTGCATCTCGGTGTGCGCACGCGCGACTTCGCGTACCTGGTCAACGGGCTGACCGCCCCCGAAGCGGAGTTCCGTTTCGAGATCACGGCGCCGTCGGGAGTGCTGTGGACGTGGGGACCCGAGGACGCCACCGACGTGGTGCGCGGGCCGGCCGTCGACTTCTGCGAGCTGGTGACCCAGCGCAGGGCGCCCGGCGACCTCGACCTCGAGGTGATCGGCGACGACGCGCAGCAGTGGGTGCAGATCGCGCAGGCGTTCGCCGGGCCGCCCGGAACCGGTCGCGCGGCCCAGACCTGAGAACCCAGACCGCCACGGCTTCAGCTACCCAGTCACGAGTGAGGAGTGAGGATGTCCGACACCTCGAATCCCATCCGGATCGGCAACGTCTCCGGCTTCTACGGCGACCGCTTCGGTGCGGTCCGCGAGATGCTCGAAGGCGGTGACCTCGATGTCATCACCGGCGATTATCTGGCCGAGCTGACCATGCTCATCCTCGGTCGCGACCGCATGAAGAACCCCGACCTCGGATACGCGAAGACATTCCTGCGGCAGATGGAGCAGAACCTCGGGCTGATCGCCGACAAGGACGTCCGCGTGGTCGTCAACGCCGGCGGACTCAACCCGCACGGTCTGGCCGTCGCGCTCCGCGAACTGGCGGAGCGGCTCGGCGTCCCCACCCAGGTGGCGTTCGTCAACGGTGACGACATCGTGGACCGGGCCGACGAACTCGGCCTCGGCACGCCGATCGCCGCCAATGCCTACCTCGGCGGATTCGGCATCAAGACCGCGCTCGACCGCGGTGCCGACATCGTGGTGACCGGTCGCGTCACCGACGCCTCGCTGGTGGTGGGGACCGCGGCGTCGGCGTTCGGCTGGGGGTACGACGATCTCGACCAGTTGGCGGGGGCCGTCGCCGCCGGTCACGTCATCGAGTGCAGCGCTCAGGCGACGGGCGGCAACTATTCGTTCTTCACCGAGATCCCCGACATGGACCGACTCGGGTTTCCCATCGCCGAGGTGCACGCCGACGGCAGTTCGGTCATCACCAAGCACGACGGCACCGGCGGTGCCGTCCGCATCGGGACCGTGACCGCGCAGCTGCTCTACGAGGTCGCCGGACCGCGGTACTACAACCCGGATGCGACGGCCCGACTCGACACCGTCTCGCTGAGCGAGGAGGGGCCCGACCGGGTGCGGATCTCGGGCGTCCGCGGTGAGGCGCCGCCGAAGGATCTAAAGGTGTCGCTGAACCATCTCGGCGGCATCCGCAACGAGTTCGAGGTGGTTCTCACCGGTTTGGACATCGAGGCCAAGGCCGAGTTGTTCCGACGCCAGTTCGAGGCGGCGCTCCCCGAGCGGCCGGCTGAACTGTCGTGGGAGCTCGTGCGTCTCGACCGACCCGACGCCGACACCGAGGAGAAGGCGAGCGCCATGCTGCGTTGCGTGGCGCGCGACCCGGACCCGGCGAAGGCGGGCCGCCAGTTCAGCGGTACGGCCGTGGAGCTGGCGCTGGCCAGCTACCCGGGTTTCACGCTCACGGCGCCGCCGGGGAACGGCTCGCCGTACGGTGTCTTCGAGCCCGGATACGTGGACGCGTCACTCGTTCCGCACCGCGTCAATCAGCCCGACGGAGTGAGCGTCGCCATCGAGCCGTCGCCGTTGCGCACCGATCCGATCGTCGACGAGAGCGTGCCGGCCGCGGCGGCCGGCACCGACTGGGGGCCGACGGTCGACGCCCCGCTCGGCGCCGTGGCCGGCGCCCGGTCCGGTGACAAGGGCGGCAGCGCGAACATCGGCCTGTGGGTCCGCAGCGACGAGGAGTACGCGTGGCTGGACGAAACCCTCAGCGTCGAGCGGCTGGGCGAACTGCTTCCCGAGGTCGCCGAGCTGACGGTGCACCGGTACCCGCTGCCGAACCTGCGGGCCGTGAACTTCGTGATCGAGGGCGTCCTCGGCCGGGGTGTGGCCGAGAACGTCCGCTTCGATCCGCAGGCGAAGGGCCTCGGCGAATGGCTCCGCTCCCGCGTCGTGGCGATCCCCGCCCGCTTCCTCGACCGCTGAGCTGAATCAACACTGAGCCGAATCAACACTGAGCCGAATCAACGCTCACCCGCACCAACGCTGATCCGCATCAACCACCGCTTCAATCGAAGGGAACCGACACGTGCCCATCGCCAGTGACATCTGGGACTCACCCGAACGCCGCGAACTCCGCAGCACGATCGCAGGATTCGCGCAGCGGCACATCCTCCCGTACCAGGACGACTGGGAACGGGAGGGCCTCATCGGCCGCGAGACGCACCGCGCCGCAGCCGAACTCGGACTCTTCGGACTCGGGGTGCCCGAGGAGGTCGGCGGCAGCGGAGGCGACCTGATCGACGCCTCGATCCTCGCCGAGGAACTGCACTACCGGGGCGTGGCCGGCGGAGTCTTCGCCTCGCTGTTCACCAACGGGATCGCGCTGCCGCACCTCATCGCGGCCGGCGACCCCGCCCAGATCGACAAGTGGGTGCGCCCGACGCTCGCCGGCGAGCTGATCGGCAGCCTCGGCATCACCGAGCCCAGCGGCGGAAGCGACGTCGGCCATCTGCGGACGACGGCCGTCCGCGACGGCGACCACTACGTGGTGAACGGCGCCAAGACCTTCATCACCTCGGCCGTCCGCGCCGATTTCGTGGTCACGGCCGTCCGCACCGGCGGGTCGGGTGCCGCGGGAGTGTCGCTGCTCGTCATCGAGAAGGGCACGCCCGGCTTCGAGGTCGCCCGCAAGCTGGAGAAGATGGGCTGGCTCAGCTCCGACACCGCCGAACTGTCGTTCACCGACGCCCGCGTTCCGGTGGCGAACCTGGTGGGCCCCGAGAACTCGGGGTTCGCGCAGATCGCGCAGGCCTTCGTCACCGAGCGGGCGGCACTGGCCGTCCAGGCGTATGCGTCGGCGCAGCGGTGCCTCGACCTCACCCTCGAGTGGGTCCGGAACCGCGAGACCTTCGGCCGCCCCCTCATCAGCCGGCAGTCGGTGCAGGACACCGTCACCGAGATGGCCAGGCGCGTCGACGTGGCGCGCACCTACACGCGCGCGGTGATCGAACGCCGGGTGGCGACCACCACCGGGATCGGCGGACAGAAGCCGGTCGCCTCGGCGTCCGACGACCTCATCGCCGAGATCTGCTTCGCCAAGAACACCGCCGTCGAGGCGGGCGAATGGGTGGCCAACAAGGCCGTCCAGCTGCACGGTGGCATGGGGTACATGCGCGAATCGGAGGTCGAACGCCAGTACCGCGACATGCGCATCATCGGCATCGGCGGCGGCACCAACGAGATCCTGACCGGCCTGGCGGCCAAGCGCCTGGGCTACCAGGCCTGACGACGAGAGACCTGATGACGGGAGATGTGAGATGACAGTGTTGCGGAGCAAGATCGACACGTCGTCCGAGGAGTTCTCGGCGAACGTCGAGGCGATGAACGCCAAGCTCGCCGAACTCGACCTCGAGTTCCGGAAGGTGCTCGACGGCGGCGGTGAGAAATATGTGCAGCGGCACCGCGACCGCGGCAAGCTGACGGCGCGCGAACGCATCGAACTCCTCATCGACGAGGACTCCCCGTTCCTGGAACTGTGCCCGCTGGCCGCATACGGATCGCAGTTCACCGTCGGCGCGTCGGTCGTCGTCGGCATCGGCGTCGTCGAGGGCACCGAATGTCTCATCGTCGCCAACGATCCGACCGTCAAGGGCGGTACCTCGAACCCCTGGACGCTGCGCAAGACGTTGCGGACGAACGACATCGCTCGCCAGAACCGACTCCCGGTGATCTCGCTGGTGGAGTCCGGCGGCGCCGATCTGCCGACGCAGAAGGAGGTCTTCGTTCCCGGCGGACGGATGTTCCGCGATCTGACGCAGCTGTCCGCGGAGGGCATCCCGACCGTCGCGCTGGTCTTCGGCAACTCCACGGCGGGCGGCGCCTACATCCCCGGCATGAGCGACCACGTCGTGATGATCTCCGACCGCTCGAAGGTCTTCCTCGGCGGACCGCCGCTGGTGAAGATGGCGACCGGTGAGGAGAGCGACGACGAGGAGCTCGGCGGCGCCGCGATGCACGCCCGCATCTCGGGCCTCGGCGACTACCTGGCCGCCGACGAGCAGGACGCCGTCCGGATCGGCAGACGGATCGTCGCGCGACTCAACTGGCGAAAGCAGGGGCCCGGGCCGGTCGCCGAATCGGTGGAGCCCCGGTACAGCCCGGACGAACTGCTGGGCATCGTGCCGCCCGACCTCAAGGTCCCGTTCGACCCGCGGGAGGTGATCGCGCGGGTGGTCGACGACTCCGACTTCGATGAGTTCAAACCGGAGTACGGCGCGTCCCTGTGCACCGGGTGGGCGCGGATCCACGGCTACCCGGTCGGCATCCTCGCCAACGCGCAGGGCGTGCTGTTCTCGCAGGAGGCGCAGAAGGCCACGCAGTTCATCCAGCTGGCCAACCGCAGCGACACACCGCTGATCTTCCTGCACAACACCACCGGATACATGGTCGGCAAGGAGTACGAGCAGGGCGGCATCATCAAGCACGGATCGATGATGATCAACGCGGTCTCGAACTCGACGGTCCCCCACATCTCGATCCTCATGGGGGCGAGTTACGGTGCGGGCCATTACGGGATGTGCGGTCGCGCCTACGATCCGCGTTTCCTGTTCGCGTGGCCGAGCGCCAAGAGCGCGGTGATGGGGGCCCAACAGCTCGCGGGCGTCATCTCGATCGTCTCGCGCGCCGCCACCGAAGCCCGCGGAGGCACGGTCGACGAGGAGGCCGATGCGGGCATGCGCGCCATGATCGAGGCGCAGATCGAAGCGGAGTCGGTGCCGATGTTCCTGTCGGGGATGCTCTACGACGACGGCGTCATCGATCCGCGTGACACCCGCACCGTGCTCGGCCAGGCGCTCTCGGCGATCGCGTCGGCGCCGGTGGAGGGCACCGCCAACTTCGGCGTCTTCCGGATGTGAGGAACCAGATGACTACCACCACAACGTCCACGACAACACCAACGACTACGTCCACGACAACACCAACGACTACGTCCATGACGAAGCCCGCCGCCGGGTCGCCTGCGATCACCCGCGTGCTCGTCGCGAACCGCGGCGAGATCGCCTGCCGCGTCTTTCACACCTGTGCGGCGATGGGCATCGGCACCGTCGCCGTCTACTCCGACCCCGACGCCGACGCGCCGCATGTGCGGGCCGCCGACGTCGCCGTCCACCTGCCGGGGTCGACGTCCGCGGAGACCTACCTGCGCGGCGAGAAGATCATCGCGGCGGCGCAGGCGGCGGGCGCCGACGCCGTCCACCCCGGGTACGGCTTCCTCTCCGAGAACGCCGACTTCGCGCGCGCGGTGATCGACGCCGGTCTGACCTGGATCGGTCCGCCGCCGGCAGCGATCACCGCGATGGGATCGAAGGTCAACGCCAAGGAGCTCATGGCCGCGGCCGGGGTCCCCGTGCTCACCGACATCGACCCCGATGCGGTCACCGCCGACGATCTGCCGCTGCTCATCAAGGCGTCCGCGGGCGGCGGCGGACGCGGAATGCGCATCGTCCGAGAGCTCAGCGAACTCGCCGACGCCGTCGCCGCGGCGCGGCGGGAGGCGGAGTCGGCGTTCGGCGACCCGACCGTCTTCTGCGAACCGTACGTGGAGCGGGGCCACCACATCGAGGTCCAGGTGATGGCCGACCAGCACGGCGAGGTGTGGGCGGTCGGCGAACGCGAGTGCTCGATCCAGCGACGCCACCAGAAGGTGATCGAGGAGGCACCGGCACCGCTGGTGGAGCATGTCGGCGGCGACATGCGCGAGCGCCTGTACTCGGCGGCGCGATCGGCGGCGTCGTCGATCGGCTACACCGGTGCGGGCACCGTGGAGTTCCTCAGCGACGGAGCCGGCCGCTTCTACTTCCTGGAGACCAACACCCGGCTGCAGGTGGAGCACCCGGTCACCGAGCTCACCACGGGCGTCGACCTGGTGGAGTGGCAGCTGCGCGTCGCGATGGGTGAGGCGTTGCCCGCCGACGCCCCGGCCGCCTCCGGACACGCCATCGAGGTCCGCCTGTACGCCGAGGACCCGGCGGCCGACTGGCAGCCCCAGTCGGGCACCGTGCGAACCATCGATCTACCCGCCGACACCCGGTTCGGCCTCCTGGAGCGGCCGGGAATCCGCGTCGACTCGGGTGTCGCCGACGGCAGCGAGGTCTCGACGTTCTATGACCCGATGCTCGCCAAGGTGATCTCGTGGGCGCCGGACCGGCGTCGCAGTGCGGCGATGTTGGCCCGTGCCCTCGCCGACGCGCGAATCCACGGGCTCGTCACCAACCGCGACATGCTGGTGAACACCCTTCGCGAGGAGACCTTCCTGTCGGGAGACACCGACACCGCCTACCTCGACACCGTGGGGCTCGACCGGCTGGCCGCCCCGTTGGCCGACGACGCCGCGACGGCGGCCGCGGTGGTCGCTGCGGCCCTCGCTGACGCGGCCCGCAACCGTCGAGCAGCGCGGGCGGTCGGCAGCCTCCCGTCGGGGTGGCGCAACCTGCCGTCCGGGTACCAGAGCAAGTCGTACACGCTGCCGACCGGTGACGAGACGACCGCTCGCTACCGGTACGTCCGCGGGGTGTGCGAGCTGCCCGATCTGCCCGGGGTGGAGGTGGTCGACGTGTCCCCGGACGCGGTCGTCGTCCGTGACGGCGCACTGACCCGGCGGTACGCCGTCGCCGTCCACGATGACCCCGTCCACGATGACCCCGTCCACGATGACGAGGTGTACGTCGACTGGCCCGGCGGATCGGTCGCACTCGTCCGGGTGCCCCGGTACATCGACCCGGCCGCCGTGGAGCGTCCGGGATCGCTGCTGGCGCCGATGCCGGGGTCGGTGATCCGCGTGGCGGTCGCCCAGGGCGACCGCGTCAGTGCCGGACAGCCGCTGCTGTGGCTGGAGGCGATGAAGATGGAGCACACCATCGCCGCGCCGTCCGACGGCGTCGTCGCCGTCCTCGCGGTCGAGGAGGGACGCCAGCTCTCGGTGGGCGACGTTCTCGCCGTGATCGAGGCGGACGACGCCGGGGCCGGCGAGACGGCATGACGGGACGGACCGTCCCGCGAACCACATGAACGAACCACGAACCGTAGGCGAGGAGCATCCATGAGTTTCATCGAGACCGAAGAGCAGACCGCACTCCGTGAGGCGGTGGCGGCCCTGACGACCAAGTACGGGCACCAGTACTTCACCGACTGTGCGCGGCAGGGCCGCAAGACCGACGAACTGTGGGAGGAGGCCGGTCGCCTCGGTTTCATCGGCGTCAACCTTCCCGAGGAGTACGGCGGCGGTGGCGCCGGGATGTATGAGCTCGCGATCGTCATGGAGGAGCTCGCGGCCGGCGGCAGCGGACTGCTGATGATGGTCGTGTCGCCGGCGATCTGCGGCAACATCATCGCCCGCTTCGGTACCGACGAGCAGAAGCAGCGGTGGATCCCCGGCCTCGCCGACGGCTCGATCACGATGGCGTTCGGCATCACCGAACCCGACGCCGGGTCGAACTCCCATCAGATCACCACCACGGCGGCGCGTGACGGCGACGAGTGGGTCCTGAACGGGCGCAAGGTGTTCATCTCGGGCGTCGATCAGGCGCAGGCCGTGTTGATCGTCGCCCGGACCGAGGACTCGAAGACCGGACGTCTCAAGCCCGCACTGTTCATCCTCCCCACCGATGCGAAGGGCCTCGACGCCCAGGTGATCGAGATGGAGATGGTGAATCCGGAGAAGCAGTTCACGCTGTTCCTCGACGATGTGCGGTTGCCGTCCGACGCCCTCGTCGGCTCGGAGGACGCCGCGCTGAGCCAGCTGTTCGCGGGGTTGAATCCCGAGCGGATCATGGCGTCGGCGTCGGCAGTCGGCATGGGGCGGTTCGCGCTGGATCGTGCCGTCGAGTACGCCAACGACCGCACCGTGTGGAAGGCGCCGATCGGCGCACACCAGGCGATCGCCCATCCGCTGGCGCAGGGCAAGATCGAATTGGAGATGGCGAAGCTGATGATGCAGAAGGCCGCCACCCTGTATGACGCCGGCGACGACTGGGGTGCGGCCGTGCCCGCCAACATGGCGAAGTACGCGGCCGGTGAGGCTGCGGCGAAGCTCGTCGACCAGGCCGTCCAGACGCTCGGCGGCAACGGGCTCACGGTGGAGTACGGGCTTGCGGCGATGCTGCCGCTGTCGCGTCTGACCCGGATCGCGCCGGTGAGCCGTGAGATGATCCTCAACTTCGTCGCCCAGACGAGCCTCGGACTGCCGAAGTCGTACTGAGCCCCAACAGCCTTACGTCCCAGCAGCTTTTCGTCCCAGCCGACTCTCGTCCCAGGAGGGCCCATGTCAGATGATCCCGTGGTGCGGACCGAGCTCGACGCCTCGGTCCTCACCGTCACGCTCGACTCGCCGGCGAACCGGAATGCACTGAGCTCGGTCCTCGTCGCCCAGGTGCGGGCGGCGTTCGACTCCGCTGCGGACGACGCGGTCCGCGCCGTCGTCCTCACCCACACCGGCGGGACGTTCTGCGCCGGTGCCGATCTGGGGGAGGCGTTGCGGCGGGGGCTGAGCCCCGAGGAGGCCACCGAGGAGGGCGGCCGGGCGATGGTCGGGCTGATCCGCGGCATCGTTCAGCTCGACAAGCCGGTCGTCGTGGTGGCGGACGGTCATGTCCGTGCCGGCGGGTTGGGGCTGGTCGCGGCGGCCGACGTCGCACTGGCGGGGCCGTCGGCGACGTTCGCGCTCACCGAGTCGCGGCTCGGCCTCGCGCCTTCCATCATCTCGATTCCCCTGCTGGCGAAGATGACGGCGCGAGCGGCGGGCCGGTACTTCCTCACCGGTGAGCGGTTCGACGCCGACGTCGCTGCTCGGATCGGCGTGGTCACGTCGGCGTCGGCGACGACGGAGGAGCTCGATGCCGATCTCAACGCCGTGCTGGAGGGGATTCGGAAGGCCTCGCCGCAGGGGCTGGCCGCGAGCAAACGACTCACGACGGCCGCGCTGCTCGACGGTTTCGACGAGGCCGCCGCCGCCCGCGCGGCGGAGTCGGCGGCGTTGTTCGGGTCCGATGAGGCGAGGGAGGGCATGACGGCCTTCCTCGGGAAGCGTCGGCCGGAGTGGGACACTAGTCGCCAGTGAACGCACCAGTCCGCGAACCACAGCAGGACCGCTCCCGGGCCACCCGGGAGCGGCTGTTGGCGGCGACCGTCGAGTTGTTGGCGACGCGGGGCTGGGCCGCGACGACCGTGGCGCGTGTCGCCGAGGAGGCCGGCGTCTCCCGCGGTGCCGCGCAGCATCACTTCCCGACGCGGGAGGCTTTGTTCCACGCGGTCATCGAGGAGATGTACGAGACGATGACCGCGGAGGCCGCGGCGTCGATCGGCGACATCCCGACCGGACCCGACCGGGTGGCCGCGGTCGTCGATCAGGCGGTGTCGATCTATACGGGGCCGCCGTTCAAGGCGGCACTTCAGGTGTGGGCCGCTGCGGCCTCCGACCCCGCGCTCGGCGATGTGATCCGTCCGCTGGAGGCCAAATTGGGGCGGGCGGCCCATCGGTTCGTCGTCGCCGGCCTCGACCCCGACGGGACCCGACCCGAAGCACACCGTCTGGCCCAGATCACCCTCGACCTGGCCCGCGGGTTCGGGCTCGCGGACACGCTTACAGACGACTCCCGCCGTCGAGCGGGCGTCGCCGCCGCATGGGTGCAGCAGGTGAAAGCCGCCCTCGGACAGTAGAGGGTCACCCCGGTGGTGGGTCGGGGTCCGTGGTCGGGAGCAGTTCGGCGTGGTGGATGGTGTTGATCTGCCACCGGTGTGGTCCGCCGGTGCCTGTTGTGGTTGGTGTGGTCGGTCGCCAGTGGACGCGTCCGGTGTGGGGGCCGGTGGCCGCGATGCGGGTTTCCCATTGGCCGGGTGCGGTGCCGACGGTGCGGTTGTGGCTGCCGCAGGCGGCTCCGAGGTGGTCGATGTCGGTGGGTCCGCCGTCTTGCCAGTCCGGGAAGTGGTGGGCCTCGGTCCGCGCGAACGGGGCTGCGCAGCCGGGGGCGGTGCAGCCGCGGTCCCGCGCGAAGAGCATCAACCGTTGCGCACGGGAGGCCAGGCGCCGCCCGCGTCCGAGATAGAGGGGCTCGCCGGTGGTGTGGGCGAACACTGCCAGGTGCGGGGTCGCTGCGGCGGCCAATCGGACCAGTTCGCCGATCGGTACCCGTGTCCCGGTGGCGGTCAACGCGATGCCGGCGTGGGCCGCCAACTCGGCGTCGGTGATGGTGACGACGAGTTCGGAGCGCAACGACCCCGACCCCGACGTCGGGGTGTTGGATTGTTGGCGGGCGAGGATCAGGAGGGCGTGCAGGGCGTCGTGGTTGCGTTGCATCGGGGTGCGGTCATCACGTTCGGCCGCCGCGGCCACCACGGCCGGGTCAGCTGATTCGACGGCTCCGGTGGGTGAGGCGGGGTCGTCGGGGTTGTTCATGCCCGGGGCGGCCCAGGACTGCAGCATGATCTCGAGGTCGGCCCGCAGTCCCGGGGTGAGGTGGGTGCGGAGTTTGCTCATCAGCTGGCGGTCTTGGGGCATCAGGGCCAGGCCGCGCAGGCGGCGGCGGTCGCGGTCGTCGGTGAGCTGCCCATCAGGATCCAGATGGGCCAGGAGACGCACACCGGCAGTACGGACGCCGGCGGGGGTCAGGGTGCGGGCCACGGCCGCCAGTTGGGCTTCGGCACCCTCGCGCACGTCGGTGGTGACGGCGGCGGGGATGCGGGTCAGGACGGCGTCGATCTCCAGGACGTGATCGACCCCGATCGCCCCGTCGCCCACCGCGTCGGCCGTCGCGGGACACCGCGGAGACAGGGTTTGACCTTGCATGCTGGTGAATCGTCCGATCGCCGCGGCGGCGACCCGGCGACGGCGGGCGGCGCCGTCTCCGACCCGCAGACCACCGGACAGATACGCGTGCAACGACAGGTAGCCGGCCGTGCGGTAGGCACCCCGATCGGAGATCTCCACCAGGACGGCCGCGTCGGCGGCATCGAACCGGCGCCGCGCCTGCTCCAACGACTCCGCGGCCGTCAACAACTCACCCTCGGTGGATGCGGCCAGCGGTAGTGCGGCCAGCTTCACCGCGACCGCGTTCGCGACGGCGGCCAGGGCGACCGGATCATTGGGCAGCAGGGCGTCCAGGTCGGGTGAGGGCGGCTCGGCGATGATCGTCGTCACGACCCTCACCCCCTAGCGTGTTCCTGCAGCTCATCGCTGCTATTGAAGCTGTGACACGACACTAACAAGACCCTCCGACAAAACGGACGTCCGAACGCCGGCCACCCCGACGACCTTCGACGCAATGGAACCGCGGGCCCGCCGGAGGGGATCATCGGCGGACCCGCGGCGTCTGTGGCGGGGTCAGGTGTGCACGATCACTGCACGGTCACGCGTGCATGATCACCCCGCGCATGTTCTTTCCGTTGCGCAGATCGTCGTACCCGGTGTTCACGTCCTCGAGCGAGTACCGCTGGGTGACGAGCTCGTCGAGCTTCAACTCGCCCGCGTCGTACAGCCTCAGCAGCTTGACGATGTCGTACTGCGGATTCATCGAGCCGAACAGAGTGCCCATGATCGTCTTCTGGTTGAGCGTCAGATCGGCACCCGACACCTGGACGGTCAGCTTGGCCGGATCGGCGAGACCGGTGATGACCACCTTTCCGCCCTTGCCGATCACGGCCGTCGCGGCCTGAACCACCGGCACGTCGACCGTGCCGACGAGGATCAGTGCGGCGTCGGCGCCCTGGCCCCACGTCAGCTCGGTGACCTTCTCCTGAGCCTCCTCGGCGGTGGCGAAGGCGTGCGTGGCACCGAACTTGAGAGCCTCGGTGCGCTTCATCTCGATCGGGTCGACGACGACGACGTACTTGCAGCCCGCCGACACCGCGCCCTGCACGGCATTGATGCCGAGGCCGCCGATCCCGTAGATGACGGCGGTGTCGCCGGCACGCAGATTGCCAGCGTTGACAGCGGTTCCCCACCCCGAGGGGACACCGCAGCCGACGAGGACCGCGGTCTCCAACGGCAGCCAGTCATCGACCTTGACCACCGAGTGCTGGGAGATGGTGGCGTACTCGGAGAACGTGCCGAGCATGCACATGGCGCCGAAATCCATGCCGTCCCCGTGAAAGCGGAAGGTCCCGTCGGGCATCGCACCCTCGAGGATGGTCGCGCCCATGTCGCAGAGGTTCTGGCGGCCGGTGGAGCAGTAGCGGCACGTGCCGCAGTTCGGGATGAAGCTGCACACCACGTGGTCACCCGGCTTCACCTTGGTGACGCCCGGCCCCACCTCCTGAATGATCCCCGACCCCTCGTGACCGCCCACGATGGGGTAGCGGGGCGGCAGATCGCCGTCGGTGAGATGCAGGTCGGAGTGACACAGGCCGGCGGCCGTGTACTTGATGAGGACCTCGCCCTCCTTGGGGCCGTCGAGTTCGAGTTCCATGATCTCGAACGGTCGACCGGCTTCGAGGAGGACTGCTGCTTTCGTCTTCATGGGGTTCCTTTCGGGTGGCCCGCGACGGGCCCGGGTGGAATCGGGATAGCGGGAAGGGAGGGAGCGTGGTCGTCGGCGAGCGCGTCAGAGCGCGATGTTCACCGACTTGGTCTGCGTGTAGAGGTCGATGGCCGAGTCGCCCAGTTCGCGGCCCCACCCCGACTGCTTGAATCCGCCGAACGGGAGGGCGGTGTCGAAACCGTTGTACTGGTTCACCCACACCGATCCCGCCTGCACGCGGGCCGCGGTGCGGTGGGCCTTCGAGAGGTCCTTGGTCCAGATCCCGGCGGCCAGTCCGTAGATCGAGTCGTTGGCGGCCGCGGCGATGTCGTCCTCATCGTCGAACGGAAGCGCCGCGACGACCGGCCCGAAGATCTCCTCCTCGACGATCGAGAACTCGGGCTTCACGTCCACGAACACGGTCGGCTCGATGAAGTAGCCCTGATCGCCCCACCGGTTTCCGCCGGTGAGTGCGCGGGCGCCGTCGGCCAACCCCTGCTGGATGTAGCTGTTGACCCGATCGAACTGCTCCTGCGAGACCAGCGGACCCAATTCGGTGGTCGGATCGAGGCCGGGGCCGATCTTCGCCTGCGCGGCGGCGTCGGCGACGGCCTGGGTGAACTCGTCGAAGATGCTGCGCTGCACGAACAGGCGAGTGCCCGCCACGCAGCACTGGCCGTGGTTGAACATCCACGCGGCCACCGACCCGGCGACGGCTGCCTCGATGTCGGCGTCGGCGAAGACGATGTTGGGGCTCTTGCCGCCGAGCTCCAGCGACACCTTCTTCAGGTTGCCGGTGGATGCCTGGACGATCTTCTTTCCGACCTCGGTGGATCCGGTGAACGCCACCTTGTCGACGCCGTTGTGCGCCGACAGTGCGGCACCGGCGTCGCCGAAACCGGTGACGACGTTGACCACGCCGGGCGGGAAGCCGGCCTCCTCGAAGACCGCGGCCAGCATCAGTGCGCTCAGGGGCGTCTGCTCCGCCGGTTTGAGGACGACGGTGTTGCCTGCGGCGAGTGCCGGGGCCAGCTTCCACGTCGCCATCAGGATCGGGAAGTTCCACGGCACGATCTGCCCGCACACGCCGATCGACTCGCGGCGGGTGTAGGCGTGGAAGTCGAGGTCCGGGCTCGCGAACGGCATCGACGGGGTCACCGAGGAGCCGGTGATCTTGGTGGCCAGACCCGCGTTGTAGCGCCACACGTCGGCCGACCATGCGACGTCGACGGCAGTCGCGATCGCGACGGACTTCCCGTTGTCGAGGGCTTCGAGCTGGCCGAAGATCTCGGCGCGTTCGGAGAGGATGTCGCCCACGCGCCAGATCAGACGCTCGCGCTCGTTGGGTCGCATCCGGCCCCACGGGCCCTCGTAGGCGGCGCGGGCGGCGGCGACGGCGCGGTCGATGTCGGCGGCCTCACCGTGCGGGACGTTCGTGATGATCTGACCGGTCGCCGGATCGTGGGTGGCGAACGAGCGCCCCGACGCGGCGTCGACCCACTGACCGCCGATGAGCATCTGACGATCGCGGGAGACGAAGTCGGCGACCTCGGGAAGCAGGGTGGTGTCGAGCGTGGCGGTCATGGGGCCTCCTGTGATGCGGGTCGAAACGAAGCGTTCAAGTGATGTGCGCCACGTTTGGTGGCGTGCTTCCTTTATCCCCGGTTTCGGCGGCCCCGCCGTGTCCGGAAACTGAACAGTGCGACTGAACAGGTGGACGATCCGGCGGTCGACTCGCGGTCAGCGGTTGATGCCGAGGGCCCGGATCCGGGCGTACAGGGTGGTGCGGGAGACGCCGAGCGACTTCGCGGCGTGCGATTTGTTACCGCCACTCGCATCGAGCGCCTCGATGATCGCCTGCCGCTCGGCCTGCTCCATGCCCATGAGGCGTGATGCGCGGCTGCTGCTGCGGTAACCGTCGGGCAGGTCGGCGGCCGCCACCTGCCGACTGCCGCGGGCGAGGGCGACGGTGGCGGCGGCGTCGAGCACGATGCCGAGTTCGGTGAGGTTTCCCGGCCACTCCTGGGAGGCGAGGGCATCGGCCGCGTCGGGCGCCAGCCGCAGGGCCGGGTCGATCGCCGCCAGCAGTCGGTGGCTGAGCGCGGCGAGCTCTCCGGTGCGCTGCCGAAGCGGGGGGAGCGTGACGCGGCGCCGGCAGCAGGCGACGGTGGCGGCGAGCACCGGTGCGGCGGCCGTCGGCGGCTCCGAGACGAGGACGATCGGCGGCGACGACGGATCGTCCGCGGCCAACGCGGCCTGGGCGAGTCGCATCGAGCGGTCGTCGAGCAGGTCCGCGCCGTCGACGATGAGTCCACGCCCCGCGGACCGGGCGCGGCGGACCGCCCCGGCGAGGTCGGGACCGGAGCCGTCCAGGAGCGCCGACGCGACGTCGACCACCACGGCATCGGGCAGCAGGCTGCGGGCGTGGGTGGAGCGGCCGGTGCCCGGCTCACCGCACACCGCCACGGTCTGGGCCGTCCGGGGCGGCGCGGCGGCCGCGACGGCGTCGACCTCCGGAACGGCCACGCGCGGACGGATGTGGAAGACCGCGGCATGTCGGACGCCGTCGACGCGGTCGACCCACACGTCGGCGTCGAGCCCCGAGACGAGGGTGACCGTGCGTTCGGCGTCGGACGTGTCGGTGACCATCGTCCGGAGCGTTCCGAAGTCGCCGGGTGCGAGCAGTTCTGCGGCCAGGGCGTTCGTGAGCTGGAGGTCGTCGCCCACGGCGGCGATCGCGATGTCGCGGCGGGTGGATGCGCGGTGGAAGTGGGCGATCACCGCGCGGTGATCGGAGTGCGAGCGGTCGCGGAGCCGTTCGGCGATGTCGTCGACGAGGCCGCGGATCAGCGGAACCGACAGCGGGTTGACCTGCGGGGCGACCTCGGTCATGCAGATGATTCCGGCGAGCCGGCGCGTGGCGGGGTGGATGATCGGCCGGCCGAAGCAGCTGAGCTTCTTGAACTGCTCGAGGTAGTGCTCGGTGCCGTTGATGATGAGGTCGCCGCGGACCTCGGCGGTGGTGCCCAGCGCCGTCGTGCCCATCTGAGATTCGTCGAAGGCGGCGCCGCGGATCACGCCGGCCTGCTCGAGGCGCCCCTCGAGGGTCGTCCCGGCCGTGACGCGCGACACCATCCGGCACTGACTGTCGACGAGCAGCAGTGCGGTGTCGGTCCCGGTGAGGATGGTCGCGGCCCGTTCGAGGACGGGGCGCGCGGCGTCGAGCAGCGGGTCGGCGGTCTCGACGTCGTGCAGGAGCGGTTCGGGACGGGCGTCGGGGCGCAGGCCGGCGCGGCCGGCGCGCTGCCACGCGGCGGCGATCACGGGACGCTGGGGGAGCTCGGCTCGCACGACTCCACTGTGGCATGGATCACCGTCCGAGTCGATCGGGTCGCCCGTGCGGGGTCTCGATGCGGCCCGGCTACGGTGAAGCCATGCGAGTGGCGACCTGGAATGTGAACTCGGTGCGGCAGCGTTCCGCCCGACTGCTGCCGTGGCTCGACGAACGGGAGCCCGACGTCGTCTGCCTGCAGGAGACCAAGGTGTCCGACGAGGTGTTCGCCGCCGAACTGGGTGACGAACTGGCGGCGCGGGGGTACCGGTTCGCGCACGCCGGCCAGGGGCAGTGGAACGGTGTCGCGCTCCTGAGCCGGGTGGGTCTCGACGATGTGCGCGTCGCCTTCCCCGGCGTCCCCGGCTTTCCCGACCCGGACGGCGAGCCGGAGGGGCGCGCGGTGTCGGCGGTCTGCGACGGGGTTCGCATCCACTCGGTGTACGTGCCGAACGGACGCAGCGTCGACTCGGATCACTACCGGTACAAACTCGCCTGGCTGTCGTCCTTGCGCGACGCGGTCGCCGGGGAGGCGGACACGACGATGGTGTGCGGCGACTACAACATCATCCCCGCCGACGCGGACGCCTTCGATCCCGAGGCGTTCGTGGGCCACACGCATGTGACGGCACCCGAGCGGCAGGCGTTCGCCGATCTGGTGGATCTGGGGCTTCGCGACGTGGTCCGCGACCGGTGGCCCGACGAACGGATCTACACGTACTGGGACTATCGGGCGGGCATGTTCCATCGTGACCTGGGGATGCGGATCGACTTCATCCTCGCCGGCGGTCCGGTGGCGCAGCGGGCACGCGCCGCCTGGGTGGACCGCAAGGCCCGCAAGGGCACCAAGCCGAGCGATCACGCCCCGGTGATGGTCGATCTCGACACCGCGCCGGACGGCGATGTGGGGCCGATGGTGCCGCCGCCGTCGCGACCCGCGTCCGTCGCGCCCGGATCGGTGACGCTGCCGCACTCGGTCGCCGACTGAACGCTCTGACTGATCCGGGGCGGTCCGGCCGGCCCGTCAGCTGCGGCCGAGCTGGTGGGCCAGACAGTCGCGGAGTGTCGGTCGGCGGAAGTGGTGTCCGCGCGCCGACAGTGCGTCCGGGACGGCCCGTTGGTCGGCGAGCGCCAGCTCACGGGCGCCCTGAGCGCCGAGGATCAGGCGCGGTCCGAAGGCGGGAGTGGGGAGCACGGCGGGACGGCGCAGGACGGCGCCGAGCGTTCGCGCGTACTCGTCGGCGGTGACCGGCGTCGGTGCGGTGGCGTTCACCGGGCCGGACAGCGAGTCGTCGAACAGCACCCGGTGATAGACGTCGACCAGATCGTCCAGGTCGATCCACGAGAGCCACTGCTCGCCGCTGCCGAGTCGGCCGCCGAGCCCCAGGGTGAACAGCGGACGCATGAGGCGCAGGGTGCCGCCGAGAGGGCTCTGCACGATGCCGGTGCGCACGGTCGCGGTGCGCAGACCGGCGCGGTGAGCGGGTTCCGTGGCCTCCTCCCAGTCGGCGACCACGCCGGCCAGGAAGTCGTCGCCCGCGGACGCCGTCTCGCCGAGGAGTTCGCCGGGGCGGTCGTGTCCGTAGACGCCGACCGCGGAGGCGCACGCGAACACCGCGGGGCCGTCGGTCGCGTTCGCCGCGGCCTGCGCGAGCAGGCGGGTCGGTTCGACGCGACTGTCGCGGATCGCGGCGCGGTGCCGGGCGGTGAAGCGGCCGGCGATCGGGGCGCCGGCGAGGTGGATGACGGCGTCGACCCCGTCGAGCAGTCCGTCGGCCGGGGCCGCGGGATCCCAGGTGCGCTCGCCGGGCCCGGTCGCGGCTCGACGCACGAGGCGGATCACGCGGTGCCCGCCGCCGGTGAGGAATGCGCAGAGCTGGGTGCCGACGAGTCCGGTGGCTCCGCTGACCGCGATCACCGACGGTCCGAGCCCGTGTTCGCGGGCCGTCCGGTGGGCGGCGAGGTCGTCGGCCACCTGGCGGTGTCGGAACCGGAAGGTGGCGCGCAGCGCCCGGGCGGGCACCGCGGTGCGAACCGTGTCCGTCATCCGGGTGCCGCACGCGCCGTCGGCGGTGAAGACGTGTTCGTGCCGCCACGGTCCGGCGAGTGCCGGCGGCAGGCTCCGCACCCCGTCGCGTACCCGTTCGTCGGCGAACCGGTGGTCGGGGACGAAGGCGTCGGGGTCGTGGCGGGCCGGCCAGCGGAGCCCGAGCGGGAGGCCGAGTAGGGCGCGACCGTCGGCGAGGGAGTCGGCTTCGGCGAGTGGTCGCATCGGCTGCCACGGCGGGATCAGCCGGGTGAGCGCCCCGGGGCGGCCGTGCCAGGCGAACACCTCCGCGATCGGTTCGTCGACGACTCCGGTGACGGTGATGCCCATCGGATCCTCCTGTCGCGGCCTGTGCGCCGCGGCGTCGTGGGTCAGACGACCCGTTCCTCCCCGAGGGTCCGTTCCTCCCCGAGGAGCTGGTCCTCCAAGTATCGCGGACGGCAGATGAACCAGGCGCCGACGAGCATCACGCCGACGGTCGCGGTGAGGAATCCGAAGGGTACGGCCCAGCCGCCGGTCGCATCGTGCAGGACGCCGAACAGGAGGGGGCCGGCGCAGGCGAGCAGGTATCCGACGCCCTGGCCGAAGCCGGAGATCGACGACGATCCGGCGCTGGTGCGGGTGCGCAGGTTGATGAGGGTGAGGGCCATCGGGAAGGTGGTGGGCCCGATGCCGCAGAACAGTGCCCACAGCCACGGCGCGGTCAGCGGCGCCCACAGGAACCCGGAGAAGCCGACCAGCCAGCACAGGCCGAACAGGATCGCGAAGGGGAAGGGGTTGGCGAAGCGGGCGCACAGCGTGGGGGCGACGAGCGTGCCGATGAAGCCGACGGCGGAGAAGACGGCGACCGTTGTCCCGCCGAGGGACTCGCTGCCGCCGGCGTCCTCGATGATCGACGGGATCCAGGTGAACATGGCGTAGGTCATCAGGGACGTCATGCCGAACATCAGCGCCAGGCCCCAGGCGATGGATCCGCGCCAGACGGGCAGGCGGGTGTCGGGTGCCGCCGCCGGCCGGGCGTCGGCGGGCAGGTCGGCCATCGACCGCCGGGTGCGCACGCGTTCCCGCACCACCCACACCCACGGGAACACGGCGAGCAGGGGGACGAGCGCCCACATGCCGAGCGACCAGCGCCAGTCCGCCGCGTCGGCGGCGGGGACGGCGACGGCGGCCGGGATGATGGTGCCGAGTTGCACGAAGGTGATGTAGACGGTGCTGACCGTCGCGATCCGATCGGTGAAGTAACGCTTCACCAGCGGCGGGATGAGGATGTTGCCGACGCCCATGCCGAACAGTGCGATGCACGAGGTGATGAGCAGCGACCACACGTCGGTCGCGAACGATCGGGTCACCAGGCCCACGCCGGTGAGGATCACGGCGACGAAGGTGAACTGTTCGATCCCGAATCGTCGGCCGAGTCCGGGGGAGAGGACGCCGGCGAGCCCGAACATCAGTGTCGGGAGCATGCCGATGACGCCGTTGACGGCCGTTCCGAAGCCGATGTCGTCGGAGATCCGGCCGAGCAGCGGGGTGATGGATGTGACGGCGGTGCGCAGTGAGAACGCGAAGACGATGAGCGCGATCAGGACGATCGCGCGGCCGCGCCACACGTGGGACGGGATCGCCGACCTGTTCTGCGTTGCGCCGGCTGCGGTGGGGTGGGGCGTCGTCATTCCATGAATCGTAGGATGAATGGTCCTATTTGGGCAATGTGATCTACACTCGCGGCATGCAGACGGTGAAGCGCCAGAGTCTCATCGCGCAGGTGACCGGCCAGTTGCGGGCCGAGATCGCCTCAGGTCGCTGGGCACTCGGGGAACGCATCCCGACCGAGCCGGCGCTCTGCGAGATGACGGGTACGGCGCGCAACACGGTGCGCGAGGCGGTGCAGTCGCTCGTCCACGCCGGTCTGCTCGAGCGCAGGCAGGGGTCGGGGACCTACGTGGTCGGCACCGACGAGCAGGAGGTCGCCTTCAGCGACTTCTTCGCCACCGCCAATCGCCGGGATCTCCTCGAACTGCGCGAGGCGTTGGAGGTGAACGCCGCCGGACTGGCGGCCGCACGGCGTGACGACGCCGACGTCGCGGCGCTGCGCGAGTGTCTGACTCGCCGCAACCGGCTGTGGCGGCCGACCTCGGTGGACGACGCCGACTCGCGGGAGGAGGCGGCCGGCGCCGACGCCGATCTCCATCGGCTCGTGGTCGCGGCCAGTCACAACGCCGTGTACCTCGAGTTCTACGACCTGCTGCTCCCCGCGCTCCGGACGATGATCGCCCAACGGCACATCGGCGTCGGCCGGTCCCACGAGGCGATCCACACGGAGTTGGTGGACGCCGTGATCGCCGGCGACGCCGCGGCGGCCCGGGCGGCCGCCCGCGACCTGCTCGCCGACGTGCACGAGGCGGGCTGACGGCGCCGGGCGGCGAACCGGTCACGTGACGTTCGTCGCGACGTGTCAATGATTTTGACCGCTGTAAATCCTGGCGGTAAAGTATTTCGTCGGCGCCTTGCCACGCTCGGTGCTGCTCACCTGCCAGTCCTCCGCGGAGGGCGGCCGGTGGTCGAATCGTCCTGCGAGAGCGGTCGTCGAGTCGGGGAGGAGAGCCTGTCCGACACGCCCGACCTCGGGTGGAGGATTCAATCCTGACCTGCATAAACGTGCGGGTGGGGCGAGTTGCGGAAGTCGGACGCCACCGTGCGGGTCGATTTGCCCGGAGCACAAACCGCGACACCACAACACAGACCGGTGCGAGCCGGTCGTCGAGGAGAAAGAACTCAGTGCCAACTATCAACCAGCTGGTCCGCAAGGGCCGCAAGGACAAGCCGTCCATCAAGAAGACGGCCGGACTCAAGGGGAGCCCGCAGCGTCGTGGCGTGTGCACCCGCGTCTACACCACCACCCCGAAGAAGCCGAACTCCGCGCTCCGCAAGGTCGCCCGTGTGCGCCTGACGAGCGGCGTCGAGGTCACCGCCTACATCCCCGGTGAGGGCCACAACCTGCAGGAGCACTCGATGGTGCTCGTCCGCGGCGGTCGCGTGAAGGACCTCCCCGGTGTCCGC
Organism: Gordonia shandongensis DSM 45094; assembly: GCF_000423025.1. GTDB lineage: Bacteria > Actinomycetota > Actinomycetes > Mycobacteriales > Mycobacteriaceae > Gordonia > Gordonia shandongensis. The sequence continues at coordinate 133,807 of NZ_AUHE01000001.1, read as the reverse complement.
TACCGCATCATCCGCGGTTCGCTCGACACCCAGGGTGTCAAGGACCGCAAGCAGGCTCGCAGCCGTTACGGCGCCAAGAAGGGAAGCTAAGCCATGCCACGTAAAGGACCCGCTCCCAAGCGCCCGCTGATCAGCGACCCGGTCTACGGCTCGCCGCTGGTCACCCAGCTCGTCAACAAGATCCTGCTGGACGGCAAGAAGTCGACCGCCGAGCGCATCGTGTACCAGGCCCTCGAGCAGGCACGCGAGAAGACCGGCACCGACCCGGTCGTCACGCTCAAGCGTGCGCTGGACAACGTCAAGCCGACCCTCGAGGTCAAGAGCCGCCGCGTCGGCGGCGCCACCTACCAGGTGCCCGTCGAGGTCAAGCCCGGCCGTGCCAACACCCTCGCACTGCGGTGGCTGGTCACGTTCAGCCGCCAGCGTCGCGAGCAGACGATGGTGGAGCGTCTCGCCAACGAGCTGCTCGACGCGTCGAACGGTCTGGGCGCCTCGGTCAAGCGACGCGAGGACACGCACAAGATGGCCGAGGCCAACCGCGCCTTCGCCCACTACCGCTGGTAACACTGCACCGCAGGGCTGCTTCTGCTGGAGGCGGCTCGGCGACGAACGCACAGGGCCCGGACCCGGGTGCGCACATGCGAACCCGGTCCGGTCCGCCCGGGCGGGACCCGGCCGTCGCCGCACAATCAGACAGAATCAGTCACTCGATCTCCGAAGGAACGTAATGGCACAGGAAGTGCTCACCGACCTCAAAAAGGTCCGCAATATCGGCATCATGGCGCACATCGATGCCGGCAAGACCACGACCACCGAGCGCATCCTCTACTACACCGGTGTGAACTACAAGATCGGTGAGACCCACGACGGTGCCTCGACCACCGACTGGATGGAGCAGGAGAAGGAGCGTGGTATCACCATCACCTCCGCCGCCGTGACCTGCTTCTGGGAGAACAACCAGATCAACGTCATCGACACCCCGGGCCACGTCGACTTCACCGTCGAGGTGGAGCGTGCGCTCCGCGTGCTCGACGGTGCCGTCGCCGTCTTCGACGGCAAGGAGGGCGTCGAGCCCCAGTCCGAGCAGGTCTGGCGACAGGCCACCAAGTACGACGTCCCGCGCATCTGCTTCGTCAACAAGATGGACAAGCTGGGCGCCGACTTCTTCTTCACCGTCCAGACGATCATCGATCGCCTCGGCGCGAAGCCCCTCGTCATGCAGATCCCGATCGGTGCGGAGGACGCCTTCGACGGTGTCATCGACCTCGTCGAGATGCGGGCGCTGACCTGGCGCGGAACCACCGAGATCGGCACCGACGCCACCGTCGAGGAGATCCCGGCCGAGCTGGCCGACAAGGCCGCCGAGTACCGCGAGAAGCTGCTCGAGACCGTCGCCGAGTCGGACGAGGACCTCATGGAGAAGTACTTCTCCGGCGAGGAGCTCACCGTCGAGGAGATCAAGGGTGCCATCCGGAAGATGACCGTCAACTCCGAGGTCTACCCGGTGTTCTGCGGTACCGCCTTCAAGAACAAGGGCATCCAGCCCGTCCTCGACGCCGTCGTCGACTTCCTGCCGAACCCGCTCGACATCGGTGAGATCTCCGGCCACGCCGTCGGCAACGAGGAGGAGGCCCTGGTCCGCAAGCCGGCCAAGGACGAGCCCTTCTCGGCGCTGGCGTTCAAGATCGCCGCGCACCCCTTCTTCGGCAAGCTCACCTTCGTGCGCGTGTACTCGGGCGAGGTGGAGCCGGGCACGCAGGTCCTCAACGCCGTCAAGGGCAAGAAGGAACGCGTCGGCAAGCTCTTCCAGATGCACGCCAACAAGGAGAACCCGGTCGACAACGCGGTGGCCGGCCACATCTACGCGATGATCGGCCTCAAGGACACCACCACCGGCGACACCCTGTGCGATGCGCAGGCGCCGATCGTCCTGGAGTCGATGAGCTTCCCGGACCCGGTCATCGAGGTCTCGATCGAGCCCAAGACCAAGTCCGACCAGGAGAAGCTCGGCACAGCGATCCAGAAGCTGGCCGAAGAGGACCCGACCTTCACGGTCAATCTCGACGAGGAGACCGGCCAGACCGTCATCGGCGGCATGGGCGAGCTCCACCTCGACATCCTCGTGGACCGCATGAAGCGCGAGTTCAAGGTCGAGGCCAACGTCGGCAAGCCGCAGGTCGCCTATCGCGAGACGATTCGCAAGACCGTCGACAAGCACGAGTTCACCCACAAGAAGCAGACGGGTGGCTCGGGCCAGTTCGCGAAGGTCATCATCAAGCTGGAGCCGCTCGTCGACGCCGAGGACGGCGCGACGTACGAGTTCGACAACGCGGTCACCGGTGGCCGCGTGCCGCGCGAGTACATTCCGTCGGTGGACGCCGGCGCCCAGGACGCGATGCAGTACGGCGTTCTGGCCGGTTACCCGCTGGTCAACCTGAAGGTCACCCTCCTCGACGGTCAGTACCACGACGTCGACTCCTCGGAGATGGCCTTCAAGATCGCCGGCTCGCAGGCCCTCAAGGAGGCCGCGAGGATGGCACAGCCCGTCATTCTGGAGCCGATCATGGCCGTCGAGGTCACGACTCCGGAGGACTACATGGGTGATGTCATCGGTGACCTGAACTCCCGCCGTGGCCAGATCCAGGCCATGGAGGAGCGCAGTGGTGCGCGAGTCGTCAAGGCTCAGGTGCCGCTGTCGGAGATGTTCGGCTACATCGGAGACCTTCGGTCGAAGACTCAGGGCCGGGCTAACTACTCCATGGTTTTCGACTCGTACGCCGAGGTTCCGGCGAACGTGGCGAAGGAGATCATCGCGAAGGCTACGGGCGAATAGTTTCGCTCGACCGCTTTGGCGGACCTCGTGCCCGGGGCGACTATCGTATCGGCGCACACAAACGAATAAGGTGGACGGCCAGTACCCGGCTCACGCCGGGGCCGGCCCGACGCCGAAACTGAAATACTGCTCCTGCCGACGGCAGGAAGTGACAAACCCACTGCCGGGAACCACCCGGCAGCGACAACAGTCCAGGAGGACACAAGTGGCGAAGGCGAAGTTCGAGCGGACCAAGCCGCACGTGAACATCGGCACCATCGGTCACGTCGACCACGGCAAGACCACCACCACGGCAGCCATCACCAAGGTGCTCGCCGATCAGTACCCGGATCTGAACGCGAGCTTCGCGTTCGACCAGATCGACAAGGCGCCTGAGGAGAAGGCTCGTGGTATCACGATCAACATCTCCCACGTCGAGTACCAGACCGACAAGCGCCACTACGCGCACGTCGACGCCCCGGGTCACGCCGACTACATCAAGAACATGATCACCGGTGCCGCCCAGATGGACGGCGCGATCCTCGTCGTGGCCGCCACCGACGGCCCGATGCCGCAGACCCGCGAGCACGTCCTGCTCGCCCGCCAGGTCGGCGTCCCCTACATCCTCGTCGCCCTCAACAAGGCCGACATGGTCGATGACGACGAGATCATGGAGCTCGTCGAGATGGAGGTCCGCGAACTGCTGGCCAGCCAGGACTTCGACGAGGAGGCCCCGGTCGTCCCGATCTCGGCGCTCAAGGCGCTCGAGGGCGACGAGAAGTGGGTCAAGTCGGTCCAGGACCTGATGAAGGCCGTCGACGACTCGATCCCGGATCCGGTCCGTGAGACCGACAAGCCGTTCCTGATGCCGGTGGAGGACGTCTTCACCATCACCGGTCGCGGCACCGTCGTCACCGGCCGTGTCGAGCGCGGTGAGATCAACGTGAACGCCGACGTCGAGATCGTCGGCATCCGCGAGAAGAGCACCAAGACCACCGTCACCGGTATCGAGATGTTCCACAAGCTCCTCGACTCGGCTCAGGCGGGCGACAACGCCGGTCTGCTGCTCCGCGGTCTCAAGCGCGAGGACGTCGAGCGCGGCCAGGTCATCGTTGCTCCGGGCACCACGACCCCGCACACCGAGTTCGAGGGTCAGGCCTACATCCTGAGCAAGGACGAGGGCGGCCGTCACACGCCGTTCTTCAACAACTACCGTCCGCAGTTCTACTTCCGTACCACGGACGTGACCGGCGTCGTGACCCTCCCCGAGGGCACCGAGATGGTCATGCCGGGCGACAACACCGAGATGAGCGTCGTGCTCATCCAGCCGGTCGCCATGGACGAGGGCCTGCGCTTCGCGATCCGCGAGGGTGGCCGCACCGTCGGTGCCGGCCGCGTCACCAAGATCATCAAGTGATCTCTGCTCTGATCTAGCATCAGAACTCGGCGAAGCCCCGCTTCCGACTCCGGTCGGGGGCGGGGCTTCGTCGTGTCCTCACCGGATCGGGGGCGGCTCGCCCGGTCAGGCGCGTCGGAGCTCGGCCCGCAGATGGTGGGTCATCGGGATGTCGGCGAACGCCATCCACAGGTCGTACTGCAGGGTGTCGCCGTCGATGCGCCACCGGCGACGGACCGAGCGGACGTCTTTGGCGTCGGGCGACACCCCGAGGTCGTGCTCGTCGAAGTCGAGGAGACTGCCGTCGCCCGAGGCGCGGTGGATCTCGGTGAATCCCGTCGGCTGCGTGATGAGCAGTTCCACGCCGTCGGCGACGGGCCGCAGGTAGCCGACCTCCGTGTGCAGGGCGCGACCGTCATCGCCCGCCCGGGTTCGGGAGCGGTAGCTCAAGAAGGGCTTGCCGGGGACCTCGGTGAGCTCGATCTCCTCGGTGTAGGTGAAGTCGTCGATGGTCGGGTAGTGGCCCTCGCCGGGGCCTCGCCAGAGGCCGGCGAACGTCGCGAGAGAGCGGGGTGCGGTGGTCATGGGGCCACCCTAGTTCGAGCCGGCCCCCGACACGTCGAGCCCGCCGTACCGGCGCGCGAACACCCCGCCCGCCGCGGCGAGGTCCGCTGCGGGGCCGCATTCGACGATCCGGCCGCCGTCGAGGACCGCGACGCGGTCGGCGAGGGAGAGCGTCGAGATCCGGTGCGTCACGACGATCGTCGTGGTGCGGCGCCTGAGCTCGTCGAGGCCGCGAGCGATCAGCAACTCCGAATGGGGGTCCGCGGCGCTGGTCGCCTCGTCGAGGATGAGGATCCGCGGTCGCGCGGCCAGCGCCCGGGCGACGGTGATCATCTGCTTCTCCCCGGCACTGAGTCGTTCGTCGTCGTCGGACACCTCGGTCCGGGCGCCGTTGGGGAGCGAGGCGAGGATGTCCGCCACCACGGGCAGCGGCGGGATGTCGCCGTCGGGTGCGCCCAGCGCGATGTTCTCGCCGGCCGTCCCGCTCATGAGCCACGGCTCCTGGGTGACGACGGCCGTCATCGATCGGATCTGCGACCTCGACCAGTCGGCCACGTCCTCGCCGTCGACGAGGATGCGGCCCGAGTCGGGGTCGGCGAACCGGGTGAGGAGCGTGGTGAGCGTCGTCTTCCCCGACCCGGTGGCGCCGACGAGGGCCAGGGTCTCACCCGGGTGCACGTGGAGGGTGACGCCGTCGATCACCGGGGCGCCGTCGTCGTAGGCGAAGCGGACGTCGTCGAAGACGATCGTCGGCGGTGCCGCGTGGCGGCCCGACGGGACGACCGGATCGTCGTCGACCGCGGGCGACTGCTCGTCGGGCTGGTCGAGGAACGTCCGGACCCGGCGCAGGGAGACCAGGCCGGACTGGATCCGGGGCAGCATCGACGCCAGCTCGGTCGTCTGCGACGACAGCTGTTGGGCGTAGAGGACGACGGCCTGCAGGGCGCCGAGGGTGATTGCCCCCTCGAGCATCTGGAGGGCGCCGAGCACGGCGATCGCGACGAAGACCAGCGCATTGCACAGTGTCAACAGCGGTCCGGCCGCGCCCGACCAGCGTTGGGAGATCTTCATGGAGCGGGCCAACCGGCCGTTGATCTCGGCGAACTGTGCGTTGCGGACGTCCTGGGCCTCGTAGGCGACGATCATGTCGCGTGCCGAGAAGCTGTCTTCGACGTCGGCGGTGAGTTCGGCGTTGACCTGCCACATCGCGGTCATGTGCGGCTGGGCGCGGCGCACGACGAATCCCGCGACCACGGCTGTCACCGGGATCGCGATGAAGACGATGAGCGCGAAGAACCAGCTGATGACCAGCAGTGCCACGGCGACGGTGAGGATCGAGAGCAGGACCACCGGTAGCTGCACGAAGATCGGTCCGACGACGGTGGCGATGTTGTCGATGTCGGCGGTCGCCATCGCCAGGACGCGGCCGCGTCGGCCGCCGGTGACCTCGCCGACGGGCAGTCGGTACAGCTTGGCGTCCACGCGGGACCGCAGCCGGCGGACGGCGTCGGCCACGCGCGCGTTGAGGATGAGGCCGCCGGTGGCGCGGGCGGCGAAGACGCCGGCGATGAGGAGGCACGCGATGATCGTCCAGAGGACGAGGGCGTCCCAGTCGATGCCCTGGCCGGGGACCGCACCGCTGGTCTCGACGACGTTGGCCAACGATCCGTCGCCGCTGTCGCGCAGCTGCGTCGCGGCTTCGGGGAGCGTCACTCCGTCGGGGAGTCGGGCGCCGATCGCGCCCACGAAGACGAGGTCGGTGATCTTGGCGAGGACCGTCGGGATCGCGACGGTGCCCGCGGCCGCCAGCACCGCGAACACCACGGACGCGTACACGCCGGGGCCCACGAGGCGACGGATCGTGCCGACGGCCCCGCTCATCGGCCGCCCCGGCGCACGGCGCCCGGTCCAGTGACCCGAGAACGGGTGGCCCGGGTCTGGGTGGCGAGGGTCTGGGTGGCTCGAGTCTGGGTGATCCGCTGTGCATCGGCGAGGTCGAGGTACACCTGACTGCGCCCGAGCAGATCCCGGTGGCGACCGACGGCGGTGAGGGCGCCGCGGTCGAGGACCGCGATCACCGGGGCGTCCTCGATGAGATCGATCTGCCGGGTGGCCACCACGAGCGTGGTGTTCGGCAGCAGGCCGCGGATGCCGGCGAGCACCGCGTGCGCGGTCTCGCGGTCCATCGCGGAGAAGGCGTCGTCGAGCAGCAGCACGTCGGGGGTGCGGACGATCGCTCGCGCCACGGCCAGCCGTTGCCGCTGACCGCCCGAGAGGTTCGAGCCGCCCTGGGCGATCTCGAGATCCAGACCGCCGCGCGCCGCGACGTCGTCGGCGAGCCGGGCCGCCCGCAGGGCCTCCCACAGGGCGTCGTCGGCGGCGTCACCCGCGAGCCGCAGATTGGAGCGGACGGTGCCGGCGACGATCTGACGACCGCTGACGAGGGCCACGCGGTCGCGGAGGTCGCGGACCGCCCAGTCCGCGACCGACAGTCCGGCCACCCGCACGGTTCCCGCGGTCGGCGCGATGAGGCGCGGCACCGTGCGCAGCAGTGTCGACTTGCCGCTCGACGTGCCGCCGACGACGGCGGTCGTGGTCCCCGGCGGGCAGCGCAGTGTCACCGAGTCGATCGCGGGATTCTCGGCGCCCGGATAGAACAGCGACACGGCGTCGAACGAGACCTCGGGCAGTCCGTGCGCGGGGACGTCGCCTATCGCGGGGTCCTCGGTTGCCAGGTCGAGCACCTCGGCGATGCGCGTCGCACTGGCACGGGCCCGGGGGAGCACGGTCACCAGGGGCATGAACAGGGAGATGCCGGTCGCGACCTGACCGAGGTATCCGGTGAACGCGATGAGCGTGCCGATGGTGACCGACCCCGACTCGATGAGGTCCGCGCCCCACAGGAGGGTGATCGCCGACGCGATTCCGGTGAGCGCCGTGGTGCCCGGACCCAACAGCAGTTGGCGGGCTCCCACGGTCCGCGACAGCCGCGTCAGCGCGGCGTTGTCCGCGTCGAACCGGTCGCGGGACTCGCTTTCGCGGCGGAACGCACGGATGGTGTGCATCCCCGACAGCTGTTCGCGCAGCATGCGGTTCACCCGGTCGACGGCGCGCTGCCGCCGGGCGGCGAGCGGGGTCACGGTCGCGATGAACACCCCGACGCACACGCTGATGAGGACGGCGGTCACCGCGATGACCGGTGAGAGCCGCAGCGACTCGCGCAGTGAGAGCACCACGGCGCCGACGGTGACGATCGGTGCGGCCAGCGACAGCGTGGTGGCGACGAAGACGGCCTGGCTGATGACGGCCACGTCGGTGGAGGTGCGCGACAGGAGGGAGTGCGTGCCGATGGCGTGATGGTCGGCGCTGCTCACCCGGCCCAGATGGCGGAACACGCGGTCGCGCAGGTCGGCGGCGGCGTCGGCCGAGAGATTGGCGCCCGCGACGATCCCGCCGAACGACGCCAAGGCGCTCACGGCGGTGGCCGCCAGCAGCACGACGCTCATCGAGCGGACGTAGCCGACGTCGCCGGCGACGACACCGTTGTCGACGATGCGGGCGTTGATGGCCGGCTGCGCCAGCGTCGCGGCCATCGCGGCGAGCTGGGTGAGGGCGATGGCCGCGACGGTGAGGCGGCGGGTGGCCAATGCGCTGCGGACCAGCCCGGCGAGCGCGGGACGTCCCGGTCGGGCATCGGGCCTTGCGCTCACTGTGCGGGACTCCCTGTCGACGTGCGATCCGAATGCGACGGCGACGGGCGCCGTGATCTGCATGACATTCAATCAGGCGCGGGCGGGTCCGGGAGCCCGGGGCGGGACTAATCTGGTGTCGATGCGGATTCTTCACAGTGACGATCCGGCGCTGCCGGATCTCGCGGTCGACCTCGCGGGCGATCCGGCGGGCGCGACGCCGGTGCTGCTCGTCCACGGGATGGGCGGCGACCATCGGACGTGGCGTCGGGCGGTCGCCGCGCTGCGTGCCGCGCGACGGCCGACGATCGCCGTCGACCTGCGCGGGCACGGTCGCAGCGGACGCTCCGCGGAGTATCGCCTCGACGACTTCGCCGACGATCTGGGCCGCGTGGTCGACGGGGTGTGCGGGGGCCGGGTCGACGTCGTCGGGCATTCGTTGGGTGCGCACGGCGCCGTGCGGTTCGCGATGCGGCGGCCGGAGACGGTGCGCCGTCTCGTTCTCGAGGAGGTCCCGCCGATGCCCTTCGACGACGGCGACGTCGCCGAGCGGATCGCGCCGTCGGCGTCGCTGGGGGAACGGATCCGGGGCGTGGGCGCGCTGTTGGCCGATCCGCGACCGGCGCTGCGGATGCACCGCGGGTTGCCCGATGCGGTGCTCGCGCAGTTTCAGACGCCCGATCCGCAGTGGTGGGACCGGCTGGCGGCGGTGAGGTCACCGACCCTGGTGATCTCCGGCGGGCGGCGCAGCTTCCTGCCGCCGCGGCATCTGCGGCGAGTCGCCGACGCGATGCCCGCCGGACGATTCCTCACCGTCGAGGCCGGGCACAGCGTCCACCGTGATCGCGGCCGGGAGTTCGTCGCCGCGATGCTCGCGCATCTCGAGCAGTGACGCCGACGCGAGCAGTGACGCTGACGAGCTGCGGGGCGATCAGACCGCCGTGTTGTGCAGTGGCCGCGGATCGACGCCGGTCCGCCGCCAGCCCTCGACCGCCCAGGGGAGGTAGAGCATCCTCAGCGGCAGTCGGTTGAACAGCGGATTGCACGCCCGCATCACCGAGGCGAACCGGTCGAAGCGCCGCTGACGGCGGTCGTTCCACTCCAGCTCGCAGACCTCGCGCATCTGGGGCGGGAGGGTGCCGATGACGATCGTCTGGACGGTGGAGTTCAGCGGTCGCGAGGCGATTCGCCACAGCGGTTTCGGCATCCACGATGGTCCGGGGAGTCCCTTGCGCAGGTATCCGGTCGCGTACATGATCGTCTTGGTGGGGACGAACCTGTCGCACATCTGCTCCCAGTACTCGCAGAACTCCTCGTAGGTGTCGGGTTGGCTGCGCGCCGACACTCCGTACAGCTGGTACCAGGTCTTCGACTCCTCGAAGATCTGCGCCTTCTCGGCGTCGGAGAGCCGCCGGATGAAGGTGTCGGTGATCGTCAGCACCTGATCGACGAACGTCGCATGAGCCCAGTAGTACAGCTCGGGGTTCAGTGCGTGGTACCGAGACCCGTCGCTGATGGTGCCTTTGATGTCGCGGTGGAAGTCGCGGACGCGCCGGCCCCATTCGTGGGGTTGATCGGAGTAGACGGTCCGCATGATGGGCGGCCCCGACCGGCGTGCGCGGCCGAGGAAGTCCGAGAAGATCACCGAATGGTCCTCGACGCCCTTCGCGAGCTGTTCGATGCAGTTCTCGGTGCCTGCGAGGCGTTGGAATCCCAGGACGCCGCGGATGTCGCCGTAGAACTTCCACACCAGTGAGTCGGCACCGAGCCGCAGCTCGATCGAATCGATGTCGACGTACGACGGCTCCGCCTCGCGGATGCCGGTCTCGAACTCGTTCAGCGTTGTCATGGTGCGACTCTAACCCCAAGTTGGAACAAAAGTAAATATTTGTTCCAACATTGCCGCATCCTCGCCTCGGCCGACTCTGCGGTACGCGGGGATACGCTGGTCGCATGGTCTTCTCACAACCCACCGGTCGTAACAAGCAGTCGCCGTTCGGCACGTCCGACGATCGCAAGAAGGAGGTGCCGACCTTCCGCGTCGCGCCGAAGACCCCGCCGCCGCCCGCCATGCCGTCGGCCGACGATCTCCTCGAGACCGCGAAGGTCGTCGCACTGCCGATGCGCACCGGGTTCCGGGGGGTCACCGTCCGCGAGGCACTGGTCTTCCAGGGGCCCGCGGGCTGGGGCGAGTTCGCGCCCTTCGTCGAATACGACGACGCCGAGTCCAAACTGTGGCTCGCGGCCGGGATCGAGGCGGCCTACCTCGGGCCGCCCGAGCCGGTCCGCGAGGACGTCCCCGTCAACGCGACGGTCCCGGCGGTCCCCGCCGACGAGGTGGCGTCGATCCTCGCGCGCCACCCCGGGGTCGACACCGCCAAGGTGAAGGTCGCCCAGCGCGGGCAGACGCTGGCCGACGACGTGGAGCGAGTCGCCGCCGCCCGCGAGATCGCCGGCACGGTCCGCATCGACGCCAACGGCGGGTGGACGGTCGCCGAGGCGGTGGAGGCGATCGCGGCGATCGGCGACGTGGAGTACGTGGAACAGCCGTGCCGCACCGTCGAGGAGCTGGCGGAGGTCCGGCGCGCCGTGACGGTCCCGATCGCCGCCGACGAGTCGATTCGACGTGCGGGCGACCCGATGCGCGTGGCGAAGCTGGGGGCCGCCGACATCGCGGTGCTCAAGGTGGCGCCGCTCGGCGGAATGCGCGCCTTGCTCGCGCTCGGCGCGAAGCTGCCGATGCAGGTGGTCGTGTCCAGCGCTCTGGACACGGCGGTCGGCATGGCGGCGGGGGTGTCGGCGGCGGCCGCGGTGCCCTACCTCGACCATGCGTGCGGGTTGGGGACCGGCGAACTGTTCGAGCGCGATGTGGCGGCGCCCTTCCCGATCGTCGACGGCCGGGTGACGCCGCGCATCGTCGCCCCGGACGACGATCTGCCCGTGGCGTCGCCGGAGCGGACGCGTTGGTGGCACGACCGCCTCAGGCGCTGTCACTCCCTGCTGGTTCCGCGCTGAGGGGTGCTGCGCTAAGGAGTCCAGCGCTGAGGGGTGCTGCGTGGGAAGGCTGTGCGCGGGTTGCGCGGGACGATTCTCGAAATCCGTCGCAACGCACTCTAGACACAGATCAAATAGTTTGTTCCAATCAAGGTGTTGTCCGCATCACAGGAGGTGCGGTGTCACCGAGGAGGAACGATGGTTGCCACATTCGCCCAGCCGGAGGCGGGCAGTGATCTGCGGGCCGTACCGCTCAGCACGAAGAACGGTGTCCTCGAGATCCTCTCGATGCGTCGCGACCCGTTCGCCTTCGCCGAGGCCAAGCGGGTCGAATTCGGCAGGGTCTCGGCCCTGAGCGCGTTCGGGATCAAGATGGTGACAGCGTCCGGCCCCGACGCCGCCAACGAGATCCTGATGAACAAGGACCGCGCGTTCGCCAACGCTCCGGCCTGGAGCTACTTCATCGGCCCGTTCTTCAACCGCGGCATCATGCTCCTGGACTTCGAAGAGCACCGACATCACCGGCACATCCTGCAGCAGGCGTTCACCCCGAAGGTGCTGACCGGGTACATGGACGAGTTGCAGCCGATGGTCGCCGAGCGCATCGCGGCCTTCCCGACGGGGCGGGTCCGGATGCTCAGTGAGTTCAAGCAGCTCACCCTCGACGTCGCGCTCGAGGTGTTCCTCGGCATCGAACTCCCCAAACACGAGGCCGATCGTCTCAACAAGGCGTTCATCGAGACGGTCCGTGCCGGGGTGGCCTTCGTCCGCAAGCCCGTCCCCGGCGGACGCTGGTGGAAGGGTCTGCGGTCGCGCAAGATCCTCGAGGACTTCTTCTACGAGCACATCCCCGCCAAGCGCGCGACGCAGACACCCGACCTGTTCTCCGTGCTCTGCCACGCCGAGAGCGACGACGGGCACACGTTCACCGACGAGGACGTCGTCAACCACATGATCTTCGTCCTCATGGCGGCGCACGACACGTCGACCATCACCATGACGCAGATGGCGTACCACATGGCCAAGCATCCCGAATGGCAGGAGAAGGCCCGGGCCCAGGCGTTCGAGTTCGACGAGAACCTGACGTACGAGGACCTCGGGAAGCTTGACGTCATCGACGTCATCATGAAGGAGTCGCTGCGCATGTGTCCGCCGGTCCCGGCGCAGCCGCGGATGGCGATCAAGGACACCCAGGTGCAGGGCTACTACATCCCCGAGGGCACCTTCGTCGTGGTGCCGCAGCTCGCGAATCATCGTGACGCCGAGTACTACACCCATCCGGACGTCTTCGACCCCGAACGCTTCTCGCCCGACCGCGCCGAGGACAAGGGACACCGGATGGCGTGGATGCCCTTCGGCGGCGGCGTCCACAAGTGCATCGGCCTGTACTTCGCGCAGATGGAGATCAAGACGATCCTGCATCACCTGCTGCGGACGTACGAGTGGTCGGTCCCCGACGACTACCGGATGCCGATGGACTACAGTGCGCTGCCGGTGCCCAAGGATCGGCTGCCGGTCACGATGCGTCGCCGGTAGTCGTGCCCGCCGTACGCAAAGCGCGGATCACGGCGTCGGTCGGCGAACAGGAGCGTGACATCCTGGCGGCCGCGGCCGCCGAGTTCACCGAGGTCGGGGTCCGGCGCACGTCGATGGACGAGGTCGCCGGCCGGGCGGGCGTGAGCCGGTCGACCCTCTACCGACGATTTCCGAACAAGGACACGCTGTTCGTCGCCGTCGCGCACGACACCTTCGAGACCACGATGCGCCGGATCGAGGACGTCATCGCCGGGCTGCCGCCCGCGGCGGCCGTGGTGGAGGCGTTCGCGGTCGGCGCCGACATCGTTCACACCGATCCACTGCTGCGCCGGATGGTGCTCGAGGACCACGCCGTCCGCGACCTCACGGCATCGGTGAGCTCGTTGTTCATCGAGATGGTGACGGCGCGGATCGCGGCGACGCTGCGCGTCGCCGGTGCGGTGATGGACGACGACGACCTGCACGAGGCCGTCGAGATCCACGTCCGGCTCGTCATCTCGTACATGGAGACGCCGTCGTCGGATCCGGACCGGCAGAGTCCCGCGGCCGTCCGACGGTTCGCCGAGAAGTTCCTCGCCCCCATGATTCACTGACCGCCCAGCTTCACTGACCGCCCAGCTTCACTGACCGCCCAGCTTCACTGAAACCCCTGTTCTCGGTGGCCCCGTCTGCCGTGATCGCGGCAGTCCAGCCCACCTACCACCCCGGGAGTCCCCAACCATGTCCCTGCTCACCCCCGTCCTGAACGCTCGCGCCCGACGGCGCAACGAACGCCTCCGGGCGTCCCTGACCGGTCGCGTCGTTGCCATCACGGGCGGCGCGCGCGGCATCGGCTTCGAGGTCGCCTCCGAACTCCTCGCCGCGGGCGCCCGCGTGGCGATCGGCGACATCGACGTCGACGCCGTCGAGAAGTCCGCGGCCGACCTCGGCGTGGAGGGCCTGCCCCTCGACGTCACCGACGGCGCATCGTTCGAGAGCTTCCTCGATGCCGTCGAGGAGCGTGTCGGTCCGGTCGACGTCCTGGTCAACAATGCCGGGATCATGCCGGTCGGACCGTTCCTCGACTACCGGGAATCGCTCATCCGCTCGACGATCGAGATCGACCTGCTGGGGGTGATCCTCGGGAGCCGCGCGGCGGCGCGCCGGATGACCGACCGCGGCCACGGGCGGATCGTCAACATCGCGTCGGTGGCCGGACGGCTCCCGACACCGGGTCTGACGGTCTACAACGCGGCGAAGGCCGGCGTCATCGAGTTCTCCGAAGCGCTCGACTCCGAACTCGAGGACCGCGGGGTGCGGGTGTGCACCGTGCTGCCGACGTTCACCAACACCGGACTCATCGACGGGCTCGCGACCAATGCGATGGTCACCTCGGTCGACACCGATGTCGTCGCCCGCGAGGTGATCGCGTCGATCGCCGACTCGCGCTCCACCGGGCGTCTCCGGGTCGCGGCGCCGCGGACGATGGGCTGGGTCAACGTCTACCCGATCCTGCCGAGACCGGTGAAACGCGCGATCCTCCGCGGGACCGGGTCGGGCCGCATCTTCCTGAATCCCGATGCGAAGTCGCGGGCCGCGTACTCCTCGAGGATCGGCCAGAGCTGAGCGCAAGACATTAGGGTCGGACGCGTGGGTGAACGAGACTCGACTCCGCGGAGCGACCTGGCGCGCTGGCGCCGTGCACGCCGAGAGGTCCGGCGCGCGCGCGATCGCGTCCGCGACGCCGAAGCCGCCGAAGGGCTGCGTCCGACCATGTCGCGTCGGACCACGACCGTCGCGGTGGTGATCGCCGCAGCGCTGGTGGGCACCGCCGCGTGGGCCGTCTGGTTCGCGGCCTCGGCGCCCGACCGTCACAGCGATGACGACTACCTGCGGGCGGCGACGCAGGAGGTCGAACTGCTCGTGACCGCCGATGCCGACGACCCGGACCGCGCGCAGCGGATCCTGTCCCGCGCGACCGGACCCTTCCGCGACTCGTTCGCGCAGTCGGCCGACGCCTACACCGAGTACATCCGGCAGTCGGGCGCCGAGGGCGACGGCGAGATCGACGGCGCCGCGGTGGCCGGCCGGTCGTTGCGGGGCGCCCAGGTCCTCGTCGCGGCCAGCGTGCAGGTCCGTACCGCCGACGGCGACCGTGACTCCGAACCGGTCCAGCAGCTGCGTCTGCGGGTGACGGTGGTCCCCGAGGACGGCGAGCTGAAGGTCGCCGGGCTGGTGCTCGTCGGATGAGCGGGGTCGCGCAGCGCGTCGTCGCGCACCTCGAGCGACCGATGGGGCGCCTCGGCGTCGCGGTCCGGGTGGTCGTCGCGATCGGCATCGTGGCCGCGGCCCTGTCGTGGTGCATCGTGGCGCTCGGTGATCGAACCGCGGAGATCGGCGACGCCGACGCCCGCTCGAGCCTCCACGATCGGGCCGGACAGATCGTCACCGACGTCTTCTCGGTGGATGCGCGATCGTGGGAGTACGACCGCCGCAAGGCTCGCGAGAAGGTGGCGCCGCCGCTGTCGAAGTCGTCGAGCCGAGCTCTCGCCTCGCCGCCGCCGTCGGGCGTGGGGGCGATCAGCTGGGTGCCCGAGCACGTCGCGGTGATCTGGGCCGATGACAGCGCGGGCGAGGTGCTCATGGTGGTGCGGGCCGCCGTCACCTCCCGGTCCGGGCACGTGCAGACCGAGATGAAGTCGGTGCAGGCGAGCTTCGTACGGCCGGGTGACCGCTGGCTGTTGAGTGGAGTGGAGGAGTTGCAGTGACCGATCCCGCTGGGGCCTCGCGACGGCTGACGCTGGCGCGTGAGGAGTATGCCGCCGCGGTCGCCGAGGAGGAACGGGCGCGGGTGGCCGCCGGACCCGCAGCGCGACGCCGTTCCCGGCGGCGTGCGGCCGGCGTGCGACTGGCCGTCCTCGCCGCGGTGATCGCCGCGGCGGTGATGGCGGGCGTCGCGGGCTGGGCGCAGAGCAGCGGTTCGTCATCGGTGGAGGCCGCCGCCCGAGCGGACGCCGCCCGCCGTGCCGCGGACGAGGCCGTCACCGTGATGCTCACCGCCGATCCCGCGCACCCCGACGAGTACGTGCGGACGGTGCGCGCGGTGACCACCGGAGACCAGCGTTCGCGGGTCGACCGCACGGCCGCCGACCTCCGCGACTTCGTCGCCGGTCAGCCGAGCCGGATGTCGGGGCGGATCCTGTCGTCGGCGATCGTCGACGAACCCGGCGTCGATGCGGGGGCGGCGACGGGCGGGGCGGCCACGGACGGGGAGGTGACGGTGCTCCTCGTCGTCCAGGCCAGCCGGCCCGAACTGGTCGGCGGCGAGGCGCGGGGCAACCGGGTCGGGCTGACCGTGACGATGGTCGACCGCGACGGCAGGTGGCTCGTGAACAGGGCGGAGGCCGTGTCGTGATCGGGGCGCGTTGGGGCCGGCGGTGGTCGGACCAGGTGCGGCGCGATCGGCGCCGGCAGCTCGGCTGGGTCGCGGTGGTGCTGGTGGCCGCGGTGGTGGCGGTGGCCGGCGTGCTCGTCGGCCGGGCCCTGCGTGACGAGCCGGCCCCGCGGCATCCGGAGGCCACCGCGGCCGCGATCGACGCGGTGACCGCCGTCATGACGTTTGCGCCCGACGACTCGGCGGCCGACCGTGCGGCCGTGGAGCGGCGGCTCACCGGGACGCTGGCGGCCGACTACGCGAGTCGCGGCGCCGACGTCGTCTTCCCCGAGGCGACGGCGTCGCGGATCGCGATGACGGCGACGGTCACCGGTGCGGCGCCGGAGTCCGCCCATGACGGGCGAGTCCGCGTGCTGATGTTCGTCGACCAGGAGGTGACGGTGGGCCAGTTGCGCGACCGACCTTCCCGAACCGGTGTCGCGCGGTGGGCGACGATGGTTGAATTCGATGACGGCTGGCGATTGGAACGGCTCGAATCCGTTTCGCCGCAATGAGATTGCGGTCGGTCGCAACGAGATTGCGATCGATCGCGACGAGATCGAGATTGACGAGGTGTGATGAAGTCACCGGTGGTGATCGTGGGGGCTGGACTCGGGGGCGTGCGGCTGGCGGAGAATCTCCGCAACGGCGGACATGCGGGGCCGGTGACGATGCTCGGTGCCGAACCCCATCCGCCGTACGATCGGCCGCCGCTGTCGAAGACCGTGCTCACCGGGGTCGATGAGCGGGTGGACCTGAAGCCGGCCGACTTCTTCGCGGACGCGGACATCGACCTGCGGACGTCCACGCGGGTGACGGCGGTCGATCCGGGGACGCACACCGTCACCGTCGAGTCCGGCGCCGGCATCGAGCGCATCGAGTACGGGACGCTGGTGCTCGCCACCGGTCTCGTCGCCCGTCGCTTCCCGGGCACCGACGGGGTCGCCGGAGTGCACGTGATCCGCACCGTCGACGACGCGCTGGCGCTGCGCGACGCGATCGGCTCGGCGTCCCGTGTCGCGGTGATCGGCGCGGGTTTCATCGGTTGCGAGGTCACGGCGAGCCTGCATTCGCTCGGGGTCCCCGTCACGCTGATCGAGCCGACGCCCGCACCGTTGTCCGCAGCGCTCGGCGTCACCGTCAGCGAGATGGTGACGCGACGCCATCGCGAGGCGGGCGTCGATCTGCGTGTCGGCGTCGGTGTCGACGAGGTGCTCGTCGCGGACGGCCGCGCGTCGGGGGTGGCCCTGTCCGACGGGTCGCGCGTGGCGGCCGATCTGGTGGTGGCCGGCATCGGCGGCTACCCCGACCTCGACTACCTGGCGGGATCGGGGATCGAGATCGCCGACCGCGCATCGGGAGGCGGCGTGGCCTGCGACGGTGTGGGGCGCACGTCCGTGCCCGACGTCTACGCGGTGGGCGACTGCGCCAACTGGCACGACGCCGACGGGACCCCGCACCGCGTCGAACACTGGACCCACACCGTCGACCATGCGGCGCTGACGGCGGCGCATCTCCTCGAGCACGCGATCACCCACCAGGTGGTTCCGTACTTCTGGAGTGACCAGTACGGCCTCAAGTTTCAGATGCTCGGGTCGCCGCGCGCCGACGACGAGGTCCACGTGGTCGACGACGACGGGCGCAAGTTCCTCGCGTACTACTCGCGCGAGGGACTGCTCACCGGGGTGGTCGGCGCCGGCCGCGTCGGCAGACTGATGAAGGCGCGCCAGTACCTGGTGTCGCCGACCCCGATCTCGACGCTCCTGGACTGATCGGCGCCCCGCGGCGGACGGCGAGCGCCAGGCCGATCAGGGGGATCTGCAGTGGCAGGCGCCCCCACGCGAGCCATTTCATGGCCGCGCTCTGGTTCACCCAGAGTCGGATCATGTTGACGTTGGCGGGGAAGACCGCGACGAACAGGGCGGCGGCGAGGCCTGCGGCGCGGCGGCGGGTCCGCGGTGCCAGCACCGCGGCGCCGAGGGCGATCTCGGCGGCGCCGGACGCGTGGGTCCATGCGCGCGGCTCACCGGGCAGTTCGTCGGGCACGATCGAGTCGAACGGCTTGGGGGCGACGAAGTGCAGGACTCCGGGGACCAACAGGATCAGGGACAGGACGCGGGCGAGGCGGTCGTTCGACATGCCGTCAGTCTAGGTCCCCGGCGGATCAGAACTCGATCTTGAGGTTGTCCGAAGTCGGCGTGGCCTGGCAGCCCAGGATGTAGCCGTCTTCGATGTCGTCGGGATCGAGGGCACCGGTGACCGCCATGTCGACCGAGCCCTCGACCAGGGTGCAGGCGCACGAGCCGCACTCGCCCTCCTGGCAGGAGTACGGGGCGTCGAGGCCGGCGGCGAGCATGATGTCGACGAGAGTGCGCGAGCGAGGCCAGCTGAGCGTGTGGGTCTCTCCGTCGAGTTCCACCTCGACCTCGGCGGCCGCGGCGGCCTCCTCCTCGGAGACCTCCTCGAGCTCGATGTCCTCGAACGGATCGCCGGAGAGCGAGTTGTAGATCTCGGTGTGCACGTCGCGGTGCTCGAACTTCGCCTTGGCGAGGCCTTCGTGGACGGCGTCCATGAAGGGGCCGGGACCGCACACGTAGGCGCTGTGCGTCCGCGCCATCGGCGCGAAGAAGGTCGCAAGGGTCCGCGCGGTCGGCAGGCCCTGCACCGACTCCAGCCAGTGGACGAGCGTGAGGCGGCCGGGGTGCTTGGCCTGCAGGGTCCGGAGCTCCTCGGCGAAGATCACCTCGGTCTCGCTGCGGTTGGCGTAGAAGAAGGTCACCGGGCCGGTGCCGTCGGCCAGCGCGTGTTTGAGGATCGACATCACGGGGGTGACACCCGACCCGGCGGCGATGAGCAGCAGTGGGGCGTGGATGTTCGCGGGCGTGAACTGACCCGACGGCGGCAGCGCCTCGATGAGGGTGCCGGCGGCGAGGTTGTCGCAGATCCAGTTGGAGCCGTAGCCGTCGGGGGTGCGCTTGACCGTGACCTTGGGGCGCGCATCGTGGCG
Source organism: Gordonia shandongensis DSM 45094 (assembly GCF_000423025.1). Taxonomy (GTDB): domain Bacteria; phylum Actinomycetota; class Actinomycetes; order Mycobacteriales; family Mycobacteriaceae; genus Gordonia; species Gordonia shandongensis. The sequence goes on along the minus strand of NZ_AUHE01000001.1, from coordinate 114,397 downwards.
GGGCGCCGACGAGAGCGAGTAGCACCGTGCCACCGAACCGGTCCGGTCGCTGGGGATGCGGAGGGTGAGGAACTGTCCGGGGAGGTAGTCGGCGAACTTGTCCGAATGGAGTTCGGGGATGTCGAAGACGATGGAACGCGCGTCGGCGGTCTCGTCGATCACCTCGGCGACGGTCAGGATCGCGCTTCGCGTGCTGTGCGGGGTCAGCTCAGTCATCCGGTGACTCTCTGTGCAATCGGGCCGGCGCGAAGCCGGACAAACTAGAACGTGTTCTACATCAGGGTAGCAGCGCCATCGAGTGTGGCACAGGCGCCGGCGCCCGGATCACCCCGCCGTCAGCGACGACACGCCCGCGATCAGGATGTCGCCGCCGGCGCCGATCAGGTCCGTGAGGTCGGCGTCGGGTTCGTGGAGCCACTGCTCGTAGGCGGCCAGGGCCACGCCGAGCGTCATCCACGCGATCGTCTGCGGGGTGTGCGACTCCGGGGTCGACCCCAGTCGGGCGGCGCAGTGCTCGGCGATCACCTGTCGCCAGTCGGCGTACATGAGCATCGAGTGCGCCTGCAGGGCGGGGACCCCGAGCAGGAGTGTCATCCGGCGCCGATGCTCGGTGACCTCGGCCTCCCCGACGGTGTTGAATGCGATCAGGGCGTCGCGCAGTTGGCGGCCGAGCGGAGCGTCGGCGCTGGCGCGCAACAGGTCCCGCAGGCCGTCGAGATGCTCGTCGAACTCACCCCACGGCAGGGAGTTCTTGGAGGGGTAGTAGCGAAAGAGGGTCCGGCGGGCGATCCCCGCCGCCGCGGCGATGTCGTCGACGCTGGTCTCGTCGAAGCCGTGCTCGGTGAACAGATCGATGGCGATGCTGCTCAGCCGGCCGCGAGTCGTCGCGGCCGGACGTCCGCTCAGCACCCCGCCGCGTGCGGCTCTGGACATCTTCGCCCCCTCGTGTCGTGACCTCCCGGCGCCGTTCTCGATGTGATCGCCGGGACGTAATCGCCGGTCATCGATGGTACGGGAGATCGATTTCACTGAACCACTGGTGATTATGCACCCGGTGCCATTATGGTGTGAACCGAACCACATCAGTACCCGTGAAGGAGGTTGGTTCATATGGCCGAGCAGGCTGATTCGACTCAGCAGGATCTGGTGGCTGAGTCGCTGGTGGAGGAAGTGTCCATCGACGGAATGTGCGGCGTCTACTGATGGCGACGGCATCACCCCTTGCTTCCGGCGGCTCGGCCGCCGGAAGCAAGGCCTTCGACACCGCACGCGCATGGCGGCTCAACCCCAAGGTCGCACTGCGGCCCGAGCCGTTCGGCGCCCTCCTGTACCACTTCGGAACTCGCAAGCTCTCGTTCCTGAAGAACCTCGTCGTCGTCGATCTCGTGCGCTCCCTCGCCGACCATCGCAGCGCGGACGATGCGCTGGCGGCCACCGGGATCGCCGACGCCGACCGTCCCCCGTACCTCCAGGCGCTCGCATCGCTGAGCGCCTCCGGGATGATCGTCCCGGTCGACGACCAGCCGTCCCCGACATCGGAGTGATTCTGTGACCACCCTGGAAACCCGGCCCGCCACCGAGGATCTCGGTATGCCATCGACCACCCCGCCGCTGAAGGTCGGGCGCCTCGTCGACCAGTTCGAGCGCGGCCTCGACGCGCCGATCTGCCTCACCTGGGAGCTGACCTACGCCTGCAACCTGGCGTGCGTGCACTGTCTGTCGAGCTCGGGCAAACGCGACCCCCGCGAGCTGTCGACCGAGCAGTGCAAGGCCATCATCGACGAGTTGCAGCGCATGCAGGTGTTCTACGTGAACATCGGCGGCGGCGAACCGACGGTGCGACCGGACTTCTGGGAGCTCGTCGACTACGCCACCGACCACCAGGTGGGCGTCAAGTTCTCCACCAACGGTCTGCGGATCGACGAGCAGGTGGCGCAGCGACTCGCCGCGTCGGATTACGTGGACGTGCAGATCTCGCTCGACGGAGCGACCGCCGAGGTCAACGACGCGGTGCGCGGTCCCGGTTCGTTCGACATGGCGGTCCGCGCCCTGGAGAACCTGAAGAACGCCGGTTTCACCGATGCCAAGATCAGCGTCGTCGTGACCCGCCACAACGTCTCGCAGCTCGACGAGTTCAAAGCGCTGGCCGACGGCTTCGGCGCCACCCTGCGCATCACCCGACTGCGCCCCTCGGGTCGCGGGGCCGACGTCTGGGACGATCTGCATCCGCTTCCGGAGCAGCAGCGCGAGCTGTACGACTGGCTCGTGGCGCACGGCGATCGTGTGCTCACCGGCGACTCGTTCTTCCACCTGTCGGCGTTCGGTGAGGCCGGTGGATCGCTGCCCGGGCTCAATCTGTGCGGCGCGGGTCGCGTGGTGTGTCTGATCGACCCGGTCGGCGACGTCTACGCCTGCCCGTTCGCGATCCACGAGAACTTCCTGGCGGGCAACGTCACGACCGGCGGCGGCTTCCAGGAGATCTGGCAGAACTCGGAGCTGTTCACCGATCTGCGTGAGCCGCAGAGCGCCGGTGCGTGCAGCAGCTGCGCGCACTTCGACGCCTGCCGCGGCGGGTGCATGGCGGCCAAGTTCTTCACCGGGCTCCCGCTCGACGGACCGGACCCGGAGTGCGTGCAGGGCTACGGCGAGGAACTCCTCGCCGGTGAACGGACCATGCCGACGGCCAACAAGGATCATTCGCGGGGCGTACCGCTGACGCTGATGACCCGGCCGCCCTCGCGCGACTGCGATGAGAACCCGCTCGCCGGGTTCACCCCCTGACCGTTCGACCCCGCTGTTCGACAACCCTTACTGTTCGACAACCCTGACTGTTCGACGAAGAGAGATGCTCCCATGTCCAAATTCTCCGAGGTGATGGAGAAGAACCCGTGGCGCCGTAATCCGTGGTTCGAGACCGTGCTCGAAGCGCAGCGGCGTGCGCGCAAGCGGCTGCCGAAGTCGGTGTACTCGTCGCTGGTCGCCGGAACCCAGGGCGGCGTGACGCTCAGTGACAACATCGACGCCTTCTCGGAGCTGGGGTTCGCGCCGCACGTCGTCGGCGTGAAGCCCGAGCGCAACCTCTCGACGCGGGTGATGGGGCAGGACCTGCCGTTCCCGGTGATGATCTCGCCGACCGGCGTGCAGGCCGTCGACCCCGACGGCGAGGTGGCGGTCTCCCGGGCCGCTGCGGCGCGCGGGACGGCGATGGGCCTGTCGAGCTTCGCGAGCCGGCCCGTCGAAGAGGTCACCGCCGTCAACGACAAGGTGTTCTTCCAGATCTACTGGCTCGGTGACCGCGAGGAGATCCTGGAGCGCGCCCAGCGTGCGCGTGAGGCCGGCTGCAAGGGGCTCATCGTCACGACCGACTGGGTGTTCAACGTCGGCCGCGACTGGGGGTCGCCGGACATCCCGGAGAAGGTCGATCTGCGGGCGTTGGCCAAACTGGCGCCGGAGATCGCGGTCCGGCCGCGGTACGCCCTCGACTGGATCCGCGACGGCCGGGTGCAGATCCCGGATCTGTCGGCACCCAACCTCGTCGATCGCGGTCAGCAGGGGCCGACCTTCTTCGGCGCCTACGGTCAGTGGATGAACACGCCTCCGCCGACGTGGGAGGACCTGCAGTGGCTGCGCGAGCAGTGGGACGGCGAGTTCATGGTCAAGGGCATCACCCGGCTCGACGACGCCAAGCGCGCGGTCGACATCGGGGCCACGGCCATCTCGGTCTCGAACCACGGCGGCAACAACCTCGACGGCACCCCGGCCACGATCCGTGTGCTGGGACCGATCGCCGACGCCGTCGGCCGGGATCTGGACGTGCTGCTCGACGGCGGCATCCGTCGGGGCAGCGACGTGGTCAAGGCGCTCGCACTCGGCGCCAAGGCGGTGATGATCGGCCGCGCGTACCTGTGGGGACTCGCGGCCAACGGTCAGGCCGGCGTGGAGAACGTCCTCGACCTCATGCAGATGGGCGTCGACTCGACCATGATGGGGCTCGGGCGGGCCGACGTCGCGGACCTCTCGCGCGAAGATCTGATCATCCCCGACGGATTCGAGCAGGTCTTCGGCGCGTAGCGGCGGTTCAGACCTTCGAGTGGCCCATGTCGATCTGGAACTCGGCGCCGGTGACGGACTTGGCGGTCGCGAGGTAGAGGACCGCGTCCGACAGGTCGTCGAGGGAGGCGACGGGGTAGTGGCCGAGCAGCGACGGGAAGTGCATCCCGTAGTCCTCGAAGGCCTTCATCGCGGAGGTGTCTTCGAGGCCCATCGGGGTGTGGACGGCGTACGGGTGCACGGTGTTCACGCGGATCCTGCGCGGTCCCAGTTCCTTGGCGGCGGTCTGGGCCAGACCGCGCAGGCCGAATTTGGAGGCCGAGTACGACGCCTGCACGGGCATCGCCTTGAGTCCGGCGACCGATGAGATCACCGTGATGCTCCCGCCGTTGCCCGCTTCGAGCATCGCCGGGATGGCGGCCTTGAGGGTCTTCCAGGTGCCGACGAGGTTGACGTCGACGACGTCGGAGAACTGTTCCTCGGAGAGTTCCCAGGTGAGGCCCCAGGTGAGGATGCCGGCGTTCGCGACCACGTGGTCGAGTCGACCGAAGCGCGCCGTGCCCTCGGCGATGAGCTCCTGCTGGAAAGCGAGGTCGCGGGTGTCGCCGCGGCGCGCCAGGATGGCGCCGCCCGCCTCTTCGACGAGACGGACGGTCTCGTCGAAGTCGTCGGGCGTCGACGGCGGATAGGTCATGTGGTCGGCGACGGGCGCGGCGATGTCCATGCCGATGACCGCCGCGCCCTCGCGTGCGAATCGCAGGGCGTGGTTACGGCCCTGGCCTCGTGCGATGCCGGTGATGTAGACGACCTGACCGTCGAACTGCCCCATGCTCGTTGCCTCTCCTCGTCGGTATGACGCGGCAACTGTAACACGTTCTAATTCGCGGTCGGGGTCGCTGCCGGGCGACCTCTCAGTCCTGCCAGACCGCGGCGGGATCGGTGGCCTCGCGGGCCGGACCGGTCGGCGTCTGCGTCGCCGACCGAGAGAAGCGAGGCGCCACCTGCGCCTGCATCACACCGTCGATCTCCACCAGCGTGCCGCGGGCGGCGAGATGCGGATCGGCCGGTGCCTCGGTGAAGTCGAGGATCGGCGACGTGCACGCGTCGGTCCCGTCGAAGATCTCGGCCCACTCGTCGCGGGTCTTGGTCTTGAAGGTCTCGGTGAAGATCGCCTTGAGTTCGCCCCACTTCGAGAAGTCGTTCTGGTGCGGCAGGGACTCCGGGTCCAGGCCCAGCCCCGAGATGAGCTCGGCGTAGAACTGCGGCTCGATCGCACCGACGGCCATCCACTTGCCGTCGGAGGTCTCGTAGACCTCGTAGTACGGGGCGCCCGTGTCGAGCAGATTGACGCCGCGACGGTCCTGCCAGAGCCCGGTGCCGCGGAAGGCCCACATCATCTGGCCGAGCGCCGAGGCGCCGTCGACCATCGCGGCGTCGATGACATCGCCCTTGCCGGACGAGGCGCGCTCGACGAGTGCGGCCAGGACCCCCATGACGAGGAACATCGAGCCGCCGCCGAAGTCGCCGACGAGGTTCAGCGGCGGGGTGGGCTTCTCATCGGCGCGACCGATGGCGTGCAGCATCCCGGTCAGCGAGATGTAGTTCATGTCGTGGCCGGCCAGCGCGGAACGCGGACCGTCCTGCCCCCACCCGGTCATCCGGCCGTACACCAGCGACGGGTTGACGGCGTGCAGGTCGTCGGGGCCGAAACCGAGGCGCTCCATGACACCGGGGCGGAAGCCCTCGATCACCACGTCGGCCTTGGCGACGAGCGCCAGGATGGTCTCCCGGTCGGCCGGGTTCTTCAGGTTGGCCTCCACGATGCGGCGACCGCGCAGCAGCGCATCGGCGGTCCGGCCGTCGGCGGTGAGCTCGCCGGGCCGCTGGATCCGCAGCACGTCGGCGCCGAGGTCGGCCAGCAGCATGGCGGCGTGCGGTCCGGGACCGATGCCGGCGAATTCGATCACGCGGACGTCGGCGAGGGGGCCGGACCGTCCCGAGGGTCGACGGGTGGGAGAACTCATGGGCGCAACTCCGATCGCGGGTCGTTAGACACATATATCGTGCTCTGTGTCACTCTCTGCCGGTAACCATACACACGCGACAGGAGGCCACTGGAGTGATGCATGGTTCGGGTCGGCCGATGTGGCCGGATCGACTTCGGGCCCAACTGTTCCGAACGACGACGCCGGCTCGGTAACGTGAGGCGAATGAGACCGGCGAGCGATGTGGCGTCCCGGGCATGGCCGGATCTGGTCGGGGAGTCCCCGACCGTCGTCGTGCCCGTCGGCGCCGTCGAACAGCACGGCCCGCACCTGCCTCTCGACACCGACGCCCGCATCGCGACCGAGGTGGTGCGCCGTGCCGCCGCCGACGCCGCGGTACTGGCGGCCCCCGCGATCGCCTACGGCGCCTCGGGCGAGCACGAGGGCTTTCCCGGCACCATCTCGATCGGGACCGACGCGTTGCACCACCTGCTCGTGGAGTTCGGACGCAGCGCCATGCGCTGGGCGGGACGGATCGTCTTCGTCAACGCGCACGGAGGCAACGCGCGTCCCCTGGCCGACGCCGTCGCACTCCTCCGCTACGAGGGCCGGGACGCGGCGTGGTTCCCGTGCACCTTCCCGTCCGCCGATGCGCACGCCGGCGCCACCGAGACGAGCGTCCTGTTGGCGCTGTCGCCCGACGACGTCCGGACCGACCTCCTGGCGCCGGGGAACACGGCACCCGTCGCGGAACTGCTCGACGAACTCCGTGCGGGCGGGGTGGCGGCGGTCGCGCCCTCCGGGGTGCTCGGCGATCCGACCGCGGCGTCCGCCGACACCGGCCGAGCGCACCTCGACACTCTGGTGGCCCGGTTGCGGCAATCGTTGCTCGCCTGGACGGTCGCCGACGACGGGAGGCTCCGGTGACCGGTCCGGAGACGACCGATCTGCCCGTCGGGTTCCAGGTCCAGATCGATCATCGCTGTGTCCGCCGCGGCGACCTGCGCAACCTCGTCGGCGGATCGCCCCTGCGGGTGATGAGGTTGTCGGACGCCGCGCTCGGAATGACGTCGGCCGACGGTCGCATCGAGGTGTGCGACGCCGGCACCCGCAGCCTGGCCCGCACCCTCCTCGACGCCGGGATCGCGCACCCGCGGCCGATGTCGGGGCCGCACGAATCCGACGTGACCGTGGTCGTCCCGGTGTACGACGATCAGGCGGGTGTCGACCGGCTCGTCGCCGCGCTCACCGGAGTGCGCGTGATCGTCGTGGACGACGCCTCACCGACCCCGATCACCGTCGCCGACACCGACGGTCGATGCCGCGTGCTGCGCCTGGAGCGCAACCGCGGCCCCGCGGCCGCCCGCAACGCGGGATTCGACGCCGCCGACACCGAGGTCGTCGCATTCCTCGACTCGGACACCGTCCCCGAACCGGAATGGCTCACCATCCTGCTCGGCCACTTCGCCGACCCCGCCGTCGCGATCGTGGCGCCGCGCATCGTGGGTCTGGCCGACCCCGTCGATCCGGCCGATGCGAGGCCCGGGGCCCTGCGACCGGTCGCCGCGTACGCCGACCGCTTCTCATCGCTCGACATGGGGGTCCGGGAGGGGCCGGTCCGGCCCGGAACTCCGATCGCCTATGTGCCCAGCGCGGCGATGGTGGTGCGACGCAGCGGATTCGGCCGCTTCGACGAGTCGCTGCGGGTGGCCGAAGACGTCGACCTGTGTTGGCGGACCGATGCCGCCGGGTGGCGGGTGCGGTACGACCCGCTCGCCCGCGTGGGACACGATCATCGGCGGTCGCTGCGAGCGCTGCTCGACCGTCGACGGTTCTACGGGACCGGGGCCGCCGAACTCGCCCGTCGCCACCCCGGACTCGCCGCACCGGTGATGACGAGCCTACCGCTGGCCGCCGCGGTGGTGGCGCTGCTGTCGCGGACCCGGCTCGGCGCGCTCGTCGGAACCCTTCTGTCGGGGTGGATCTTCAGCCGCATCCGCCGTCCCCTCCGCGGGGTCCCCGCGGGGGACCTCATCGCCGCGCGGAACACCGTCCGCGCGCTCGGCTACGGGATCCTCCAGGTGTGGTCGGCGGTCCTGCGTCACTACTGGCCGGCGACCGTCGTCGCACTGCTCGTCTCCCGTCGCTTCCGCCGCTGGGTCCTGACCGCGGCGGTCGCCGAGGCCGCCGTGACGTGGCTGGTCGACCGCGCGGTCGACCCCGGCACCCCGCCGATGGAGCCGGTCGGGTACTCGGTGATGCGTCGGCTCGACGACTTCGCCTACGGGCTCGGACTCTGGCAGGGCGTGGTCGCACATCGCGATCCGGCGGCGCTGCGTCCCGTCATCGTGCGCTGATGTCGCCCGATCCGTTCGCCACCGGTCCGTTCGCGGACGTGATCGTCGTCGGGGCGGGCAGTGCGGGATGCGTCGTGGCCGACCGGCTCGCCCGGGAGGGCACCGTGCTCCTCCTCGACGCGGGCCCCGCGACGCCGCCGCCGTCGGCGGTCACATCACTGCGGGCGCTCCCCGTCGGACCGGGGTCGACGCGGGTCGTCCGGTATCGCGACGAGCGGGGCCGCGACGTGGTGCGGGGTCGGGGGATCGGCGGGTCCTCCGCGGTCAACGGCGGCTACTTCCTGCGCGGCCACCGAGCCGACTACCGCGGGTGGCCGTGGCCCGCCGAGGCGGTCGCCGACGCCTTCACCGCGGCGGAGCGGATGATGCGGGTCTCGGCGTTCGCCGACGCCGAGCTGGGCACCGTGGCCCGCGCATTCGACGCCCACTGGGCGCCGCGAGGGCGGGCGGCCGAAGGCCCGTGGACGGCGGTGGGGCTCAACCGGGTACGCAGCAACCGCGTCGCCGGACACCGGATGACCGCCGACCGGGCATACCTCGGCCGCCCTCGCCGCTCGGTGCGCGTCCACGGAGACGCCGCGGTCGTCGGGCTGGAGATGCGCGGCGACCGCGTCACGGGCGTCCGCACGTCTGCGGGGACGCTGCGCGCCGGCAGGGTGGTGCTCACGGCGGGCGCCCTGGGCACGGCGGCCCTGCTGACACCGATCCTCGGCACGCTGGCGATCCGCGAGCACCCCGAGCACCTCGTCCGGTTCGAGCCGCGCCGCGCGATCACCGCGCCCGCGCTGCTGCAGTCGGTCGTCCACACCGCCGACGGCCTCGAACTCCGTTGTTACGGCGACGATTTCGCGGCCTTCATCGACGGCGTCGCGCCGACGGGAGTCCCGGTTGGCGTCGCCGATCTCGGCGCGGCCACGACCGGGTCGGTCCGTGCATCGCCCGCCGGCCTGCGAGTGGACCTCGGCGTGCCCGACGACGAGTCCGCCGAGCGCATCGGACGCGGTGTCGCGGCGGTCGTCGAGATGCTGGCGTCGCCGGCGTTCGCCGACCTCGTGCGGCCCGGGTCGATCCGCGTCGACGCGATGACGGGGCTCTCGTCCCACGCCTGGGGGACGCTGCCGGCCGGGGTCGCGACCGACGCGGCCGGTGCGGTCCCCGGGATCGACGGGCTGCACGTGGCCGACGGCTCCGTTCTGCCGGGCCCCCTGCACGCCGGCCCGCACGCCACCATCGTGGCCGTCGCGTCCCTGGTCGCCGACCGCATCGCCGCGGGCTGACGGGGTACGGGCGTCACGGATGCCGGCCGGTCATAACGGCTGTCGGGTCATGCCTGCTGTCGGGTCATGCCTGCTGTTGTGTCATGAATGCCAGGGACTCGCGACGGCCGCCCGGTATCCGCCGAGTGCGGCGGCGACGATCAGCGGCCGGACACGGTCCCACCCGTACGCCCCCGAGACGGGCCCGGCGTGCCCGCCTCGAGCCAGGGGTCGCAGCGTCACCCGGCCGCCGGCGCGGCGCAGGGCCGCGGCGAAGTCCTCCGAGACGCGGTATCGCACGGTGCGGTCGTTGCGGGCGTGGACCAGGATCATCGGGACGCGCGGGTTGAGCCGCTGAATCGGATTCACCGCGCGGTAGCGGTCCGGCTGCGCCGTCGGAGGGCCGCCGAGGACCTTGATCGAGTTACCGGTCGTCGACGCCGTCTGCACCATGTCGAGCGAGGCGGCCAGCGCGATCACCGTGCGCGGCACGATGATCGGGTCCGGGCCGGGCCCGTGCGGCGGGATGGTCTGCCGTGCCGCGGTGAACGCTGCGAGCTGCCCGCCCGCCGAATGCCCCATCGCGGTCACGTTCCCGGTGTCGAGCTGCGGGACGCGTCGCCCGAGTTCGGCCACGAAGTCGACGGCGCTCGCCACGTCCGAGAACGTCGTCGGCCAGCCGCCGCCGCTGCCCACGCGCCGGTACTCGATGTTCCAGACCGCGACACCCGACGAGGCGAGGTCGCGGGCCAGCCGCTCGAAGGTGCCCGCACCGATGGTGTCGAGCCAGCCGCCGCCGTGGATGATCGCCACCACCGGGACGCTGTGCGGGCGCACGCCGCCGCTGTTCCATCCGGGGAGCCGCGGCAGATGCAGCACGCCGTAGTTCTGGTCGGGATCGCCGCCCCCGCGGACCGGGTAGCGGATGGGGGTCACGCTGCCCGGTCTGAGCGCGGAAATGCTCGGCCCCGACTGCGACGCCGACTGCGCCGACCCCGACTGCGCGGACCCCGACTGCGACGGCGCTGCGGGTGTGCCCGGTGGCGTGTCGGTCGCCGAGCATCCGGTGACGATGAGGACGACGGTGAGCAGCAGGGCGCCGACGCGTGCCGGCGCCCGCACTCCCGTCGCGGGGCGGCGACCGCTCACGACCCGCATGCGTAGTCGTCGGTCTCGGTCCGCTGGTAGCCGGGCGGCACGGCGCCGGTGAACCGAATGGTCAAACGGGTGTAGAGGTACAGGTTGTAGCCGCATTCGCGCTGGCGTCCCATCTCCAGGGTCACCGGGTACTCGCCGGAGTCCCCCTCGGCACAGCTCCGGGTGCAGTCCCTGACGGAGGCGGTGGCCACACCGTTCGCCGTGGGGCCGCCCCACGTCTCGTCCCAGGCGATGTCGTGGACGACGAAGGCGCCGGTCGCGCAGCCGACGTAGACGGTCGCCGGACCACCGGGCCCCTCGACGCCGATGCAGTTCGCGTACCCCGACGCCCCGACCGTGATGTCGGCGTCGTCGAGTCCGTGCACCGAGGCCAGATAGCCGGTGCGATCGTCGATCGCCACCCGCAGACCACCCGGACGTGACAGTTGATGGACCGTGGCCGACACGGGCCCGTCCGGGGTGACCCGTTCGCGTTCCATGCTCCGGACACCGGTGTCGGGGATCGTCGCGAGAGCCCGCAGTATCGACGCCTGCGCCGACGACGGCAGGCCGGGGGTGAGCAGCAGCCGGACACCGCCGGTGAAGGGGTCGCGGTCGGGATCGCTGTCGGCGAGGACCCCGACCAGGTCCGCGGGCTTCCGGTCGAGCGATTCGGCGGCGTCGGCCAGTGGGACCGCGGTCCCGGCGATCATCGCCGTGGCGGACTGCTCGGAGTCGTCGACGGGATCGGGCGTCCCGGGGAGCTTCGGGGCGCCCGCGGCCTGCCACGCGCGCCAGTCGTCGGGCGACGAGAACGACGGGGGCGAGTCCTCGACGGTGGTGACCGCCGAGATCTGCATGTCGACACGGACGGTGCGGACCTCGGTGATCGAGTACCGCATGCCGTCGGACTCGTACGGGCGCGTCGTCTCGGTGCGCAGATACGCGGTCTCCGAGTCGGTGCGCGCCGAGGCCTTCTCCGCGGCGGCGGTGAGCACGTCCGCGGCCGTCGCCGGGGCGTCGTCGCCGTCGTCGTCGGCGCCGACGACCAGCCACACCGTGGCGGCGACCGCGACGACGATCGCGACGAGGCCGGCGATCATCGCCGACAGACGGAATCGGGGCAGTCGACGGATCATGATGTGCCGTCCTTTACAGGAGGGTCTTCCAGTAGGACCAGAACTCGAGGGTGATCATCGCGATCACGATCACGTAGTAGAGCGGCAGCGCCACCCACAGCCACTCGCGGATCGACCGGCCGCGCGCCGAGTCGGGCAACGCGCGGGAGATGCTGAGGATCAGCACCACGGGCATCAGAGTCCACACCACCATGCAGTACGGGCACAGCGCGTGGATCCGGTAGAGACTCTGGACGATCAGGTATCCGACGAACACCTGGCCCAGTGCCGCGACCACCGCCTGCCCGGTCCAGTACCACCGGGGCAGCTCGAAGCGCGCCACCGAGAAGACGGCGGTGACGATGACGACCGCGAAGGCGGGGAGCCCCAGCAGTGGATTCGGGAATCCGAGGAAGGCGCCCTGTTCGGTCACCATCACCGACCCGCACGAGATGATCGGGTTGATGCTGCACGCCGGCCGGTAGGACGGATCCTTCAGGATCTCGATGCGGTCGATGGTCAGCGCCACCGACGCCGCCATCCCGGCGATGCCGCAGATCAGCAGCACCCAGGCCGTCGGAACGGATGTCGGACGCAGTGCCGAGAAGAATCCGGCCCCCGCCGGTCCCGACTCGGGGCCCGCCTCGGGCCGCGAGCCGGACTCCGGCACGACGTCGGTGGTCGTCGTCTGCTCGTCCGACATCACTGTGCTCCCGCCGTCTTCAGGGTTCTACCCGTGTTCGGTTCTACTGCCCGGTTCCGCTGCCCCGGGGACTCACTGTCCCGCGACGGCCGCGTTCACGGCGCTCTCGAGGCCCTGCGGCGTGTTGCGCTCATCGCCGTCGATGGTCTTGCCGTTGAGCTTGACCCACGGCGTGCCCTGGAACTCGGAGTCGCCCATGATCTTGTCGCTCTGCTGAGCGATCCAGTCGCCGTAGCTGCGGTCGGTGACGCACGATGAGATGTCACCGGCTCCGGCGTCCTCGGCCAGCTCGATCAGCGTCTCGTTGGACAGGCCGTCGCTGCCCTCTTCGACCTGGTTGGCGAACAGCGAGTCGTGGAACTTCTTCCACGTCGACATGTCGCCGTCCCGCCCGGTCTTCTCCGCGACGCACAGCGATGCGTTCATGGTGTTCGCCGAGTAGTAGTTCTTGAAGTTCCGGTCGAGGAATGCGACGGTCCGGTAGTCGACGGCGACGTCGGGCCGCTCGGCCAGCTTGGTGATCGTCTGGCCCATCGTCTGCTCGTAGGAGTTGCACGCCGGGCACTGGAAATCCTCGACGATGGTGATGACGGCCTTGGGTTCGGCGCCCTTGGGGGCGCCGGTGAGGCGGATCGACCCGTCGGGCTGGACCACGGTGGGCACGGCGTCGCCGCTGACCGCGTTGGGATCGCCCGGCTTGTTGTTGTTCTTCACCACGAGCCACACCGTGATCGCGGCGATCAGGATGATCAGCACCACGCCGGTGCCGATCTTGAACAGCAGAGCGTTGCGCCGCTCGGCGTTCCGGGGATCCACGACGGTCCGGTTCTTCTGGGCCACGAGCTCTCATCCTCCGTTGGTCACTCACCTGGTGGATCCGCCGTCCGAGGCGCGCGGATCACATACTAACGAGCAGACTACTGGTACCTCCCTGAGAAACTCATGACAGATCCTCCGGATCGGGGACCGTCGTCAGGCAGGTGTGACCCAGGCGGTGATGTCGCAGTGGACGACCTCGGTCCCGGCGGTGTCGAGGATCCGGATCGCGATGACCACGTCGGCGCCCTCGGTGATCGCTGCGAAGTCGACCGGTTCGGCCAGTTCGGCGTGCGCGGTCAGGCGCGTCGTGGCCTTGGTGAGGTACCGGGTGTTCATGCCTTTCGGGATCCACCGGTGGCTTGCGGGCACCGTCGCCTCCATGAGCATGCCCATCGCGGTCTCGGCGAGATTGCACGCCGCGATCGCGTGGAATGTCCCGATGTGGTTGTGCACGCCGAACCATTTGGGCGCGCTCACTCGGCAGTAGCCGGGCGTCATCTCCTCGACGAGCGGCATGATCGTCCCGAAGTAGGGGACGCGGGCGACCATCCCGAGGGAGAACAGGACGTCGCCGAGGCGCCCCGACGGCAGCCTGCGCCGCAGCGCGTAGGTGGGACTCGCGGTATCAGTCATTCTCCGATCGTAGCCGTTGCGCGATGGTGCCGGGATTTGTGTCCGACGACGCGGTGCTGCATACTGTTCGGGTTGCCTCCAAGCGGGGCAGACGAACTTCCAGGGCCGTTCAGCGCGGACCCGGGCATGTAACGCGGAAACGCCTCAGGGCGGAAGCCGGACAGACACGCCCGACCGCGGGTACCGGAGGCGAGGTCGGCGGAAGCCGACGGCCGAATGCGAATTCGGCACCGTACAACGACAGTAGAACAGCGTCGATCCGCCATATGTCAAGGCGTGGTCATGTGGCCTCAGTTGCCGCCCGCGAGTCATTGCCGCGGGTGTGGAGTCACGCGGTGTTGTGCTGTCGAGAGATAACAGACGGAAGAGGACACAGCGTGGCGGGACAGAAGATCCGCATCAGGCTCAAGGCCTACGACCACGAGGCGATCGACGCTTCGGCGCGCAAGATCGTGGAGACCGTGACCCGCACGGGTGCGCGCGTGGTCGGCCCGGTGCCGTTGCCCACCGAAAAGAACGTGTACTGCGTCATCCGTTCGCCGCACAAGTACAAGGACAGCCGCGAACACTTCGAGATGCGCACGCACAAGCGACTCATCGACATCCTCGACCCGACGCCGAAGACGGTCGACGCGCTGATGCGCATCGACCTTCCGGCCAGCGTCGACGTCAACATTCAGTGACGGGGGATTGGAAACAATGAGCAAGCAGAATGCGACCAAGGGCATCCTGGGCACCAAGCTCGGCATGACCCAGGTTTTCGACGAGAACAACCGGGTCGTCCCGGTGACCGTCATCGCGACCGGATCGAACGTCGTCACCCAGCTGCGTACCGCAGACCGTGACGGCTACACGGCCGTTCAGCTCGCGTACGGCGCCGTCGACCCCCGCAAGGTGAACAAGCCGGTGACCGGCCAGTTCGCCAAGGCCGGTGTGACCCCGCGCCGCCACCTCACCGAGATCCGCGTCAACGACGTGGACGAGTTCGAGGTCGGCCAGGAGCTGGGCGCCGACATCTTCGCCGACGGCGCGAAGGTCGACGTCACCGGCACCTCCAAGGGCAAGGGCTTCGCCGGTGTCATGAAGCGGCACGGCTTCGCCGGCGCGAACGCCACGCACGGCGCGCACCGCGTGCACCGCTCGCCGGGTTCGATCGGTGGCTGCGCCACCCCGGGTCGCGTGTTCAAGGGCATGCGCATGGCCGGACGCATGGGCTCCGACAAGGTGACCACGCAGAACCTGACCGTCCACAAGGTGGACGCCGAAGCCGGACTGCTGTTGATCAAGGGCGCGATCCCCGGCCGCAAGGGCGGCATCGTGGTGGTCCGCGACGCAGTGAAGGGTGGCAACAAGTGAGCACCGAGACCACAACCAAGCTGACTCTCGACGTCCGCAAGGCCGACGGGTCCACCGACGGCACCGTCGATCTGCCGGCCGACCTCTTCGACGTCACCGCGAACATCGCGCTGATGCACCAGGTCGTCGTCGCGCAGCAGGCCGCCGCACGTCAGGGCACGCACTCGACCAAGACCCGCGGCGAGGTCGCCGGCGGCGGCGCCAAGCCGTACCGCCAGAAGGGCACCGGTCGCGCACGTCAGGGTTCGATCCGTGCACCGCAGTTCGTCGGCGGCGGTACCGTTCACGGTCCGCAGCCGCGCGACTACTCGCAGCGGACGAACAAGAAGATGAAGGCCGCCGCCCTGCGCGGTGCGCTGTCGGACCGCGCTCGCAACGAGCGGATCCACGTCGTCACCGAGCTGGTCGCGGGTCAGACCCCGTCGACCAAGTCGGCGCGCACCTTCCTCGAGCAGATCAGCGACCGGAAGAAGTTCCTGGTCGTGCTGTCCCGCGAGGACGTGACCGGATGGAAGAGCGTGGCGAACCTGTCGAACGTCGCGGCGATCGCACCGGATCAGCTCAACACCTACGACGTCCTCTACTCCGATGAAATCGTGTTCAGCGTCGAGACCCTGAACGCCTTCATCGAGCAGAACACCAAGAAGGAGGCCTGAGATGGCTACGCAGGCAGACCCGCGTGACATCATCCTGGCGCCGGTGATCTCGGAGAAGGCTTACGGGCTCATCGAAGACGGCGTGTACACCTTCCTGGTGCACCCGGATTCGAACAAGACTCAGATCAAGATCGCGATCGAAGCGATCTTCGATGTGAAGGTCACCAGCGTCAACACCGCCAACCGGCAGGGCAAGCGCAAGCGCACCCGCTACGGCTACGGCAAGCGCAAGGACACCAAGCGCGCCATCGTGACGCTGTCCGCTGACAGTAAGCCCATCGAGATCTTCGGGGGCGCGGTCTCCTGACCGCCCGCGAAGAAGAGTAGGGACTAAGACTCATGGCAATTCGTAAGTACAAGCCGACGACCCCGGGTCGTCGCGGGTCGAGCGGTGCGGACTTCTCCGAGGTCACCCGGTCGCACCCCGAGAAGTCGCTGGTGCGTCCGCTGCACGGACACGGCGGCCGCAACGCTCACGGCCGGATCACCACCCGGCACAAGGGCGGCGGCCACAAGCGCGCATACCGTCTGATCGACTTCCGTCGTAACGACAAGGACGGCATCAACGCCAAGGTCGCACACATCGAGTACGACCCGAACCGCACCGCCCGCATCGCGCTGCTGCACTACGTGGACGGCGAGAAGCGCTACATCATCGCCCCCAAGGGTATGAAGCAGGGCGACGTCGTCGAGAGCGGTCCGAACGCGGACATCAAGCCCGGCAACAACCTGCCGCTGCGCAACATCCCGACCGGCACCCACGTGCACTGCGTGGAGCTGCGTCCGGGCGGCGGCGCCAAGATGGCTCGCAGTGCCGGCGCCTCGATCCAGCTGCTCGGCAAGGAGGGGCCGTACGCGTCCCTGCGCATGCCGTCCGGCGAGATCCGCCGCGTCGACGTGCGCTGCCGCGCCACCGTCGGTGACGTCGGCAACGCCGAGCAGGCGAACATCAACTGGGGCAAGGCCGGCCGCATGCGCTGGAAGGGCAAGCGCCCGACAGTCCGCGGTGTCGTGATGAACCCGGTCGACCACCCGCACGGCGGTGGCGAGGGCAAGACCTCCGGTGGTCGTCACCCGGTCAGCCCGTGGGGTCAGCTGGAAGGCCGCACCCGTAAGAACAAGGCCAGCGACAAGATGATCGTCCGTCGCCGTCGCACCGGCAAGAACAAGCGATAATAGGAGGAGGTAAAAAATGCCACGCAGCCTGAAGAAGGGCCCGTTCGTCGACGACCACCTCCTGAAGAAGGTGGATGTGCAGAACGAGAAGGGCACCAAGCAGGTCATCAAGACCTGGTCGCGCCGCTCGACCATCATCCCCGACTTCATCGGTCACACCTTCGCGGTCCACGACGGCCGCAAGCACGTGCCCGTGTTCGTGTCCGAGTCGATGGTGGGCCACAAGCTGGGCGAGTTCGCCCCCACCCGTACGTTCAAGGGTCACATCAAGGATGACCGGAAAGCGAAGCGCCGGTAACCATGACTACTGAGACTGAAAACGCAGTGCAGAGCGCCAAGGCGACCGCACGGTTCGTCCGTGTCTCGCCGATGAAGGCTCGTCGCGTCCTGGATCTCGTTCGCGGCAAGAACGTCGACGAGGCCCTCGACATCCTGCGGTTCGCACCGCAGTCGGCGAGCGAGCCCGTGTACAAGGTGATCGCCAGCGCGGTCGCCAACGCCGAGAACAACGTCGGGCTCGATCGCCGGACCCTCGTCGTGTCGGAGGCGTTCGCCAACGAGGGCCCGACCATGAAGCGGTTCCAGCCGCGGGCCCAGGGACGTGCCTTCCGCATCCGCAAGCGCACCAGCCACATCACCGTGGTCGTGGCCGCTACGGAGGCCGGTGGTCGGCGTCGCCAGCAGAAGAAGACGAAGGGAGCCTAAAAGTGGGCCAGAAGATCAACCCGCACGGCTTCCGGCTGGGCATCACCACTGACTGGAGTTCGCGTTGGTACGCCGACAAGCAGTACGCGGACTACGTCAAGGAAGATGTCGCCATCCGCAAGCTGCTGAGCACCGGGCTCGAGCGCGCAGGCATCTCCAAGGTGGAGATCGAGCGCACCCGTGACCGTGTCCGCGTCGACATCCACACCGCCCGTCCGGGCATCGTCATCGGTCGCCGCGGCGCCGAGGCCGATCGCATCCGCGGCGACCTGGAGAAGCTGACGGGCAAGCAGGTGCAGCTGAACATCCTCGAGGTCAAGAACCCCGAGTCGGATGCGCAGCTCGTCGCACAGGGCGTCGCCGAGCAGCTGAGCAACCGCGTGGCGTTCCGTCGCGCGATGCGCAAGGCCATCCAGTCGGCGATGCGTCAGCCCAACGTGAAGGGCATCCGAGTCCAGTGCTCGGGTCGTCTCGGCGGTGCCGAGATGAGCCGCAAGGAGTTCTACCGTGAGGGTCGCGTCCCGCTGCACACGCTGCGCGCCGACATCGACTACGGGCTCTACGAGGCACGCACCACCTTCGGCCGGATCGGTGTGAAGGTGTGGATCTACAAGGGCGACATCGTGGGCGGCCGCCGCGAGCTGGCTGCAGCCGCACCCGCCGAGGATCGCCGGGGACCGCGTCGTCCCAGCCGGCCGCGCCGTGATGCGCGCGGTGCCCAGGGGGGTCGCGCCGCAGCGGCCGCCACCGAGGCCCCGGCTGCCGACGCTACGGCGTCTGCGCCTGCGCAGGCAGAAAACCAGGAGGGCTGAGGCAATGTTGATCCCTCGCCGGGTCAAGTACCGTAAGCCGCACCACCCGAGCCTGAAGGGCCGGGCCAAGGGCGGAACCAAGGTCACGTTCGGTGACTACGGTATCCAGGCCCTCGAAGGTGCCTACATCACCAACCGTCAGATCGAGTCGGCTCGTATCGCGATCAACCGCCACATCAAGCGTGGCGGCAAGGTCTGGATCAACATCTTCCCGGACCGGCCGATCACGAAGAAGCCCGCCGAGACCCGCATGGGGTCCGGTAAGGGCTCGCCCGAGTGGTGGGTGGCCCCGGTGAAGCCGGGCCGCGTGCTGTTCGAGATGAGCTACCCCAATGAGGAGACCGCTCGCGAGGCGCTGCGTCGCGCACAGCACAAGCTCCCCATGAAGACCCGAATCGTGACCCGAGAGGAGCAGTTCTGATGGCACTCGGAGTCGCTGCTTCTGAGCTCCGCGAGCTCAGCGATACCGACCTGGTCGCGCGTCTGAAGGAGTCGAAGGAAGAGCTGTTCAACCTTCGTTTCCAGATGGCCACCGGTCAGCTCGACAACAACCGCCGGCTGCGCACCGTGCGCCGCGAGATCGCGCGTGTCTACACCGTGATGCGCGAGCGCGAGCTGGGCCTGGCGTCCGGACCGGAAGGTGATGACGCGTGAGTGAGGACCAGAAGGTGAACACCGAAGAGCGTGGCAGCCGCAAGGAGCGGATCGGCTACGTCGTCAGTGACAAGATGACCAAGACCATCACGGTGGAGTTGGAGGATCGCACGCGGCACCCGCTGTACGGCAAGATCATCCGCACCACGAGCAAGGTCAAGGCGCACGATGAGAGCGAGACCGCCGGCGTCGGCGACCGCGTTCGCATCATGGAGACCCGACCGATGTCGGCCACCAAGCGCTGGCGTCTGGTGGAGGTGCTCGAGAAGGCCAAGTAGGCCGACTCGCATCGCACGCTCCGCAGAGCATGTACGCACACCGCCCGTCCCGGGAGACCGGGGCGGGCGGTGTTCTCTCGTGGTCGATCGGTGTCGGGCGGTCGGGGTGTCCGGCGTTCGGAGCGATGATTGAATGGATCCGACACGGGGATCGGCACGGGGGTGTGGAGAGGCACGCGATGACCTACCGGGACGCACCGGCATGACCGCTCCGGCACCGCCGTCGATGCTGCACCGGATCCAGATCGTCGGCTGGGCGACGATCGCCGTCGCGCACCTGGTGATTCTGATCGTGTCGATACCCGCGCTGACCTCCTACGCGGATGCGACGGCGTCGTGGTGGTCGTGGACCGGACTGGCGGTCGCGGTGACGTGCTCCGCGTCGGCGCTGCTCGGTGCGATCCGCGGGCGAGCGGCACCGATGGAACGGCTCGGCCTGCTGTGCGTCGTCGCGTACACGGTGCTGCTCGCGGCGTGGTTCGTCGGATGGAACGGCGACGGTGTCGAGGCTAAGCTCGGCGGACCGTCTCTTCCGGTGTGGATTCTCCTCCTGCCGCAGATCGGCGGATCGATCCTGGTCGTCTGCGGACAGTTGCGGGCCGCGGTGGTCGGGATGGTGTCGACCGGTGTGCTGAGCACCGCGGTCGTCGTGACGGCGGCGAGCGACGGCCGCTGGGTGCCGATGAGCATCGCGGCGTGGACCTTCGGACTCGCCGGTCTGTTCCAGGTGATGGCGTGGTCGCTGGTGGTGGGTGCGCAGCGGCTCGATCGCGAACGCGCTCTGGCCGCCCGCGACGCCGTCTCCCGATTGCGGAGCAGTGCCCACGACTCCGAACAGCGACGGGTGGACGCGATGGTCCACGACCGGTTGATCGCGGTGCTGCTGGCCGCGCGGCCGGGACCGGTCGACGAGGGTGTCGCGGCGACGGCGGAGGCCGTGCTCACCGAACTCGAGCAGTTGGCGGCGGGGCCGCGGACGGGCGCAGCGTGGATCTCATCGGACGAGGTCGCCGAGCGGATCGTGCGAAGCATCGACGACCTCGGCGACGGCGTGGAGGTGACGGTGAACGATCGCGCCGGCATGTACCGGTATCCGGCGCCGGTCGTCGACACCGTCGTCGACGCGCTCGGGGAGTCGATCCGGAACGTCCACCGACATGCGGGTCGCGACTGGTCGTGCGCGGTGCTGTGCCGGTTGCGGCCCGAGCAGATCACGGTCAACGTCGTCGACGACGGAGTCGGATTCGACGTCGACGACGTGCCGGCGAACAGAATCGGCGTCGCACTCGGGATCACCGAACGCATGCGGCAGCTCGACGGAGGTTCGAGTCGGGTCGCGAGCATTCCCGGCACCGGGACGCGGGTGGAACTCACCTGGCGACAGGATGCGGAGGTGCCTGCGCGATGATCGACGTCGTGGTTCGGGGACGTCGGCGTCTGCGTTCGATGTTCCGCGCGGGGGTGACCGACCGGCTCATCGGGCGCGGACCCGCCGTCGGGGCGCTGGCGGTCTACGCCGCGTGTCTGGCGTCCGTCCTCATCTCGATCGGTGTCAGCTATCACGCGTCGGCCCCGTACTGGTCGGGGGTGGCCTTCGCCTACGTCTTCTACGGTCTGGCGTGCGCGGCGTCGCTGATCCCGCGGCCCGCGGACTATTCACCGTGGAACGCCGCGGTGGTGATCGTCCTCGTTCTCGCCGCCCACGGCGCCCTGTGGGGCGCGGTGGCCTGCGATCGAACGGCGGCGATCATGCCGTACTCACCGGCCTTCCTCACCAGCAACGTCGCCTTCGTGATCCTGATCTTCCGCGGCCGCCTGGGGACGGCGTGGACCGGCATCGTGGGCTGCGTGGCCCTGGGAGCTCTCATCGGTCCGCACGTCGGGTCTCCCGAGTGGGGGCAGGTGGCGTTCCCCGGTTTCACGATCCTGCTGCTGGCGGTGTTGACGGCCACGTCGATCGGCCTGTGGCCGATGCTCGGCGAACTCGATGCGCTGCGGTTGCGGCGGGCTCGAGTCACCGATGCGCAGTGGTCGGCTCGGTCGGTCGAGGCTCGGCGTCGTGAACGGATCGGCCGCATCGACAGACTCGTGCGGCCGCTGCTCACGCGGATGGCCGACGGTGCGGTCCTCACCGACGACGACGTGACCGCTGCGCGGTTGACCGAGGCGAGGCTCCGCGACGGTATTCGGGCGGTCGCCTTGGACACCGACCGGATCCGTGAGGCGGCGTGGCGTGCGCGCGGCCGCGGTGTCTCGGTGACCCTGCTCGACGACGGCGGTCTGGACCGGTTCCCGCCGGGACGGCGGGCCGACATCGTCGAGGCACTCGAGGACCTGATCGAGCGTGAGCTCGAGCAGGTCGACGCCGACGGCGAACTCGTTGCGCGCGTGTCGCCGCACGGGCGGCGGCCGGTCGCCTCGGTGACGGTGGTGGGGGTCGACGGTGTGCACCGCTCCGAGTGCGATGCGGACGGTCGGATCGACCGGGAGATCCGGCTGTGAACGAACGGCGCATGCAGCGCGGGGCCGCGATCAGCATGGCGCTGACCACTCTGATCCTCCCCGTGTTGATGATCGGTCACTTCTTCTCCGTCGACGGCGTCGTCGACGGCTGGTGGGTGCCGGTGAGCCTCACCGCGGTCCTCGGGGCGGCGGCGATGCTCCTGGTGATCGGTGTGCGCGGCGACGCGGCGACGATCGGCCCCGGCGCGGTGGCGCTGGGGGCCGCGAACATCGTCACGCTGTTCCTGTGGATCCCGGCGTGGAGCGAGCAGGCCGCACCGGAGCTGATGGGGTCGCCGCCGGTGTGGCCGGCGAACACCGTGGTGCTTCCGGCGATCGTGTTGGCGACCGTGTATCGGCCGTGGGTCCCGTTCGGCTACCTGGTCGTGGGCCTCGGAACGCTGGCCACGGTGCAGCAACTGGCCAAACAGGGGCGGTTCGGCGATCTGGCGTATGTGAACGCGCTGCTCACCGCTTCGCTGATGGGTGTGCTCATCGCGCTGACCTACGCCGCGATGGGCGGCGTCCGCCTGGCCGACCGGCGGCGCGAGGACGTTCTGCACGCGACGTTCGCGTCGGCGAGTCGTGCCGCGCGGATCGCCGAGCGCGACCGGTGGGACGCGGTCGTCCGCGATCAGGTCGTCGCGGTCCTGCGCGGCATCTCGACCGACGAGACGGACCCGCGCGCCCGCGTGCAGGCCCGGGCGGCGCTCGACGCGCTCGACGGCACGGCCGCCCGGGCCGAGGCCGTGGAGCTCACGGGCGCCGAGACCCGGGTGCGGTTGCTCGACGCGGTCAATGCGCTCGGCGACGACACGATCGTCGAGGTCGACGTCCCCGACGTCGCGGTGCGCTACCCGTATCCGGTGGCCGAGGCGGTGACCGATGCGGCCGTCGAGGCGGTGACGAATGCGCGTCGCCACGCGGGACCGTCCGCGTCTCGCGCCCTGCTCGGCGTCCTCGACGGCGACCTCATCCGACTCCGCGTGGTCGACGACGGTGTCGGTTTCGATCCGAACCGCGTGGCGGCGGATCGGTCGGGCGTGGAGATGGGCATCCGGCGGCGGATGGCGAACCTCCCGGGCGGCGGCGGTTGGGTGCGGTCGGCGCCCGGCGACGGCACCGTGGTGTCCATCGAGTGGAGACGGTCGTGAGGCGGGCGAGGGACGGACGCGCGGTGTCGCCGATGGTCGAGATGCTGGGGTTGCGAACGCCGTTGGTGCGGCTGAGCCTCGTCGCCGTCATCTGCTCCTATGTCGCGGCCGGCCTGATCCTCGATCCGCTGGAGGTGGGGCCGCTGCGGCAGACGGCCGGGATCGGCGGCTCGGTGCTCCTCGCCGTCGCGTTGGTCGCGGCGGCGTCGGGCGGCGAGGACCCCCTGCGGCGTCGCGCGGTGGCGGCGGCCGCCGTGCTCGGTCCGGTCGGCATCGCGCTGGTGTGGTGGCACATCCCGGTCGGGCCCGCCGCCTGGGTGCGGCCGACCGCGCCGCTCACCGTCTACGCGGTGGTGGTGATCGTGCTGATTCTGCGGGGCCGGGTGCGGGCGGCGTGGGCGGCGTTCGGTGCGATGTCCGTCGTCGGGTTCATCGCCTGGGCCGCATGGGGGTGGGAGCCGGCCGTCGCCGTGCCGCCGGTGCTGAAGCTGTTGGTGGCCGCGGTGCCGGCGACGTTGATGATGATGTTCGCCCGGCCCCTGCTGCAGTTCGTGCACGTTCTGGACCAGCGTGAACTGCAGGCCGCGGCGCAGGACGCGGCCCTGGCGGCGACCCTCGATCAGCGCAGGTGCCGGGCCGCGGAGTTCGACGCCGAGGTGCGGCCCTTTCTGGAGCGGGTGGCCGGCGGCGAACGCTTCGACGCGGTGTCGGTGGAGCGGGCTCGACTCCTGGAGCATCGGCTGCGCGACACGGTGCGCGGTCGCGGCTGGCGGGAGCCGCGGGTCGATTCCGCGGTCGCCGAGGCACGCGCCCGGGGCGTCACGGTTCACCTGTTCGACGATCGGGTTCGCGCCCACGACGCCGGGTGCGACGCGAACGGGGTGGTGCACGATGAGCTCGTCGCCCGGCTGGCGGAGACCGACGCGGGCACGGTCACGGCGCGCATCCTGCCCGAGGGGCGCGGGTCGGTTGCCACCGTCACGGTCTCGGCGGGCGACCGGGTGCGGCGCCGCGTGTGTCGGACGTTCGGCGACGGCGGGTTGAGCTGGCGAGACGACTCCGGCGGCGCACCCGGGTCGGGTGCGCCGCCGGAGCGGAGCGAGGATGCGGACGGCGGCCGCGGGGCCGGACGTCCCGGGCGCTAGCTGCCGTGCTGCTTGTTCATCTCGGTCAGCGTGGTGACGGCGTCGGCCGAGAGCTTCCAGTCGTCGCCCTGCTTGACGAAGCCGAACGGCATCTCGATGGGCTTCGAGGTGTGGGGGCTGGCGATGGCCACCTTCGCCGTGGCCTTGTCGCCGGACACCTCGACGGACTTCACGGTGTAGATGTCCGGGGTGTAGCCGGCCTTCGCCGCGACCTTGTTGTAGGCGGCGAGCGCCTGGACGGTGCCGGGGACCGAGTCGTCGACGAGACCCTTGAGGTCGTCGGTCGAGGTCTCCTCGGAGAGGGCCGTGCGCAGGGTCTTCTGCGCGTCGTCCTTCGTCAGGCCGTCCGCGCTGGAGGGTGCCGAGCTGCTGTCGGACTCGCTCGCCGTGACCGGCGACGAGGAGGCGGTGGTCGCGTCGTCGTCGGAGTTCGAGCATCCGGCGAGCATGGCGACGACCGCGGCGGCCGACGCTGCTGCGACGACCGGGCGGCGGACGGCGGGGGACATCTTCATGGTCTTCTCCTGTGCGATCAGCGGATTGCTAATAAGGCGAGGCTAACATGTGTTGCGCTCAGTCTTCGCGGCGGGCGATCTCGACGGCATCGGCGAAAGTCATCGACAGATCGGCCACGGACGTCGTCATCAGTGCACGTCGCGACAGTCCGAGCCGTCCGAGGTCCGCGCCGATCGGGTGATCGCCGAGGGTCAGGCGCGCACCCCCGAGCCGCGTCCGGGTGCCCGACGTCGACGTCAGCCGCCACGGCGTCCGGCGCGTGACGCCGTCGAGCTGCGAGTAGGCCTGCAACACCGTGTCGCCCGAGGCGTCGGGCACCGGGATCCCGCGTCCCACCGAGAGCTCGGCGACCAGCTCTCCGTCGATGCTGATCCGGCCGCGTTTGGCGGCGGAGTCGTGATCGACGTCGAACTGCCCGATCACCTTGGGGAACCCCCAGATCCCGCGTCCCGCGGCGCGGGTGAAGTCACCGTCGACCGGGAGTTCGTGGATGAGCGCGTGGGCGTCGCCGGCGGCCAGCGAACGCAGCGCGGAGATCCTCGACGCCCGAGACCCGGGAGGCTGCACGAGGAAGCAGACGCCGAACTCGTTGTAGGGGCCGAGGTCGCCGTCGATGTAGTCGACGAAGACCAGCATGCACGGGGTGCGGCCGCGACGGATCTCGAGGGGGCGCAGGTCGGCGGCCCCGCGCGAGGCGATCGCATCGCTCACGGCGGCCGACGACGCGGTGAAGCCCGCGACGAAGCACCGGGCGGAGCGGATCTCGACGGGCATCGTCACCGGCGTGCCCAGGACGTCATGAACGGAAGCAGTGGTCACGGCCCCCACGCTACGGCGTCCAGGCCCGCCGCAGCAGCGGTTTCGCCGTCGCTCGAACGACCGAACGCGCGGTCTTTGTCGGAGGAGTCCGATACTTTTATTTAGCACGGTGGGTATGTCTCCTGTGCACGGGAGGTAGGGCGAATGAGAGTGACGACAACGATGGACGAGCGGGGTGAACCGGTGACGACGGGTCGAGTCACGACCGACCGCGTGGTGCGCGTCGGCATGGTCGACGACCATCAATCGCCGGTGTGGGGGATCGAGCGGATCCTCGAGCGGCACGACGATCTGCAACTGGTCTGCTCGGCACCCACCGTCGGCGACCTGCTCGAGAAGTCGACCGCCCTCGACGTCGTGATCCTCGACCTGCGCCTCAACGACGGCACCACACCCCGGGAGAACGTCAACAGACTCGCCGAACTCGACATCGTCACCGTCGTCTACACATCGGGGGAACACCCCGACCTGCTGCGGTCCGCGGCGCGCGCGGGCACGCTCGGCGTCGTCCTCAAATCGGCGTCGGAGGACGAGATCCTCGCCGCCATCCGAGCCGCCGGCAGCGGCGAAGGCGTGCTGACCACCGAGTGGGCCGCGGCGATCGACGGCGACCCCAACCTCGACGCCGTCGACCTGAGCCCGCAACTGCAGCGCGTCCTGACGCTGTACGCCTCGGGAGGGACGTCGGCCAGCGTCGGCCAGGAACTCGGTGTGGCACCGGACACGGTCAACGAATACCTCAAACGCATCCGCCAGAAGTACGCCGACGCGGGCCGACCGACCCGCACGAAGCTCGACCTGTTCAAGCGCGCCGTCGAAGACGGGTGGCTGCCGATGCCGCACCGCACCCGAGACGACGATTGACGGCGCGTCCCGATGACTCGGGGCTCTTCGTGACCGTGAGCGTCGCCGACGGCGACGACGTCGCGCGCCGTGAGTTCGGCGCAGCCCGCGGCCTCTGATCGGGTGTCCCCAGTTCTGGGTCTACCGGCGTCCGTCGAGTCTTCCTATCGTGAGAGACGATCCTGAGGCGACTTCCCGTCTCGGGGCGGAACGTCAGTAGTCGGGGGACTGTGACAGGAGGACGACGGTGAGCGTTGCAGATCTCGGGGTCGGCATCGAACGAGGACACCGACCGCGAATGATGAGCACGCCGACGCCTCGTGCGACGATGCCCCGACTGGCGGTCGCCGGACGGGCCCGGCCGGCCCTCTCGACCCGGGAGGTCGAGGTGCTGCTCGCGTGGATGGCCTCCGAGTCGAAGGAGGACGCGGCCCACCGCCTGTTCATCTCCCAGTCGACGGTGAGCACCCACATCTCGCGTATCCGTGCGAAGTACGCCGCCGTCGGACGGTCGGCGCCGACGAAGGCCCACCTGCTCGCCCGCGCCCTCCAGGACGGGTACACCTCGCTGGAAGAGTGGTGACCCGCACGCCTGTCATCGGAGACCGCCCGCCACCCCTCAGGGGCGGCGGGCGGTTCGCTTCTCTGGGGCGAACCTCTCTGGGTCGAACCTCTTTGGGTCGAATATCTCTGGGCCGGTCTCCTCTGGGCCGGACCTCCGACCTCGGTATCGACGGCCTGCGCAGCGAGAGCGACCGTCTGCTGGTCGCCATGGCGCGGTTCGTCGGCGCCGGCTACTGCATCTATGCGGTGCTGGTGATACCCGCCTTGATCGCGCAGGCGCGCGGTGTCGTCGCGGGCTGGGTACCGCCGGTCGCCGCCGTGCTCGCCTTCGGCCCCGGCATCGCACTGCTCGGCATCGCGCTCCTCGGTGACCCTGCTGCCGTCGGCCCTGCTGCGGTCGACCCTGCTGCGGTCGGGTGTCGGCGCCGGTGGATCACGGCGGCGGCCCTCGGATGTGCCGTCGGCCCGCCGCTGGCCGCCGCCGCGTGGGCCGCGGCCGGTGTCGGACACGGCACCGAGGCCGCCGTGTGGATGATGGACTTCGCCGGACTCGCGGCGCTCGCCGCCGTCCTCGTCCGGCCGGTATGGCAGGCGATCGCGGTGCTGGTGGTGGGCAAACTCTCCGGCGCGGCGGTCGCCGTGGCGCACACGACGGGCGTCGACGCCGCCGACTGCCTGCGCGAGGCCGCCTTCGGCATCGTCTTCACCTCGATCTTCGTCCTCCTGGCGGCCGCAGTCTTGCGGATCGGAGACGAACTCGACCGGTCGCGGCAGGAGGCCGGCCGCATCGTGTCCGCCGGCGTCGACACCGTGGAGCGGGCGCGGGTGGACGCGTTGATCCACGACCGCGTACTGGCGACCTTCGTCCTGGCCGCCGCCGACCGCGACGATCCGCGGGTGGCGGAGCAGGCGTGCGACGCGGTGCGCGCGCTCGACCGGCTCGTGGACGCCGTGCCGACCGATGACGACCCGGTGTCGGCCGTCGAGGCGGTCGCGCGGGTACGCGCCGTGATCAGCGGGGTGTCGGCGGACGTCCCGGTGACCGTGGAACTGAGCGAGCAGCCGGGGGCCTGCCCGCCCGGTGTCGTCGCCGCGCTCGCCGAGGCCGCCGCCGAGGCCGTTCGGAACTCCGTGATGCACGCCGGACGCGACGCCCAGTGCATCGTGCTGCTGACGGTCGACGACACCGGGATGCGAATCGTCGTCGCCGATGACGGGGTGGGGTTCGATCCGCACGCGGTGTCACCGGACCGACTCGGGCTGGTCCTGAGCATCCGCCGGCGGGTCGGGCGGCTCGCCGGCGGCCGGTGCGACGTCGCGAGCGTCCGCGGCCGGGGAACCACGGTGCGGCTCGGCTGGTGTCCCGACGGGCCGGACGCGCCGTGACGGCCACCGGAGTTCTCGGGCTCCACGGACGCGGGGCGGCAGCGGTCGCGGGCGTCGCGTGGGCGATGTTCGCCGTCATCGGACTGACCAGCGGTGACGTGACGGTCCCGGTCGCCTATGTCGCCGGACTCGGGGTCGTCGGGGCCGGCTGGGCGCTGCTCCTGCGCGCCCCGGACGATCCGATGCCCGGCGGCGCCGCCGTGGCCGCGGCCGCATCCGGCCCCGTCGCCGGCGGCGTGGCCGCGGGGTCGACGGCCGGGCAGGGGCACGCGGCGCTCCTGGCGTTGGGTGCGGTGCCCGCCGTGACGATGGCGCTGATCGCGGTCCGCGGCCGCCTCATCATCGCCTGGGGTGGAGTCGCCGCGACGGTGGCGGCAGCGGTGGGTGTCGCCGCAGCCGTCCACGCCGCCGGCGTGCGCATCGCGACGGTCCTGGCGCCCGGAATGGTGGGCGTGTGCCTGATGGCCACCGTGTTCGCCCTGCTCATCCGGCCGCGGGCGGCCCAGGTGGCGGCACTCCGTCGGCGTGGTGAGCGCGATGCCTCCGAACGGGCGATGCCCCCTGCGCGCGATGCGGCGATCGCGCGGCTCGACGCACAGGCCCGACCCCTGCTCGAGCAGCTCGCGGCCGGCCGTCGCCTCAGCGATGCGCAGGCGGCGGCGTGTGTGCTGCTCGAAGCGGAGCTGCGCGACCGCATACGCGCACCGGGCCTCGACGATCCGGCCGTCGCGGCCGCGGTGCGTGCGGCCAGGGTGCGCGGCGTCCGCGTCGTGCTCCTCGACGACCGTGTGCGCTGCGAGCACGCGGCGGTCGCATCGGCCGCGCTCGACCGGGTACGAGCGGCGGCGCTCGACGCCGTCGTCGCCGCCGCGGCCGGCACCCAGGTCACGATCCGACTCCTGCCCGAACGCCACGACGACGCGGCGACGATCGTCGTCACCGACGGGGGTGGGGCGCAGTACACCCGGGTCGGCCGCTGAGCGGCGTCGTTTCCGCTGGTCGGTGAGGCCGGAGGGATTTGTCCGCGAAGCCCGCGAGCCTCTACACTAGAGCGGTTGCCTGCGGTGCGTGCACCGCGAGTCGGCGGGCGAACCCATTGGGGTCTCTCCGGAATTCCGGAGAAGCCCCAGGCAGGCGCCCGTTCAGACGGCAACAGACCGTGTGCGTCGGGTCGGTAATCCGGCGGACATCAGTTCCAGGTCAAGGAGACTAGAAGCAGTGATTCAGCAGGAATCGCGCGTCAAGGTCGCCGACAACACCGGTGCGAAGGACATCCTCTGCATCCGTGTTCTCGGTGGATCGAAACGACGCTACGCCGGCGTCGGTGACGTGATCGTCGCCACCGTCAAGGACGCCATCCCCGGCGGCAACGTGAAGAAGGGCGAGATCGTCAAGGCGGTCATCGTGCGCACCGTCAAGGAGCGCCGTCGTCCGGACGGTTCGTACATCAAGTTCGACGAGAACGCGGCCGTCATCCTCAAGAACGAGAGCGATCCGCGCGGTACGCGCATCTTCGGCCCGGTCGGCCGCGAGCTGCGTGACAAGCGGTTCATGAAGATCGTGTCGCTCGCACCGGAGGTGATCTGACCCCATGAAGATCCACAAGGGTGACACCGTCATCGTCATCGCCGGCAAGGACAAGGGCGCCAAGGGCAAGGTCATCGAGTCCTACCCGAAGCGTGAGCGCGTCCTCGTCGAGGGCGTCAACCGCATCAAGAAGCACACCAGCGCCTCGGCCAACGAGCGCGGTGCGGAGTCGGGCGGCATCGTGACGCAGGAGGCTCCGATCCACGTGTCGAACGTGATGATCGTCGACGCCGACGGCAACCCGACCCGCGTCGGCTACCGCCGCGACGAGGAGACCGGCAAGAACGTCCGCATCTCCCGCAAGACCGGGAAGGACATCTGATATGACCACGAGTGAAAAGGTCCAGCCCCGCCTCAAGGTTCAGTACCGCGAGGAGATCAAGGGCAAGCTGAACGACGAGTTCTCGTACGCCAACGTGATGCAGATCCCGGGCGTGGTGAAGGTCGTCGTCAACATGGGTGTCGGCGACGCCGCCCGGGACGCCAAGCTGATCAACGGAGCCGTCTCCGATCTCGCGCTCATCACCGGCCAGCAGCCGGAGATCCGTCGCGCCCGCAAGTCGATCGCACAGTTCAAGCTGCGCGAGGGCATGCCGATCGGTGCGCGTGTCACCCTCCGCGGTGACCGCATGTGGGAGTTCCTCGACCGCCTCGTGTCGATCGCACTCCCGCGTATCCGTGACTTCCGCGGCCTGAGCGACCGTCAGTTCGACGGCAACGGCAACTACACCTTCGGCCTCACCGAGCAGTCGATGTTCCATGAGATCAACATCGACTCGATCGACCGGCCGCGCGGTATGGACATCACGGTCGTCACGTCGGCCACCACGGACGAGGAGGGCCGCGCGCTGCTGCGCGCCCTGGGCTTCCCGTTCAAGGACAACAACGCGAAGGACAACTGACATGGCAAAGAAGGCTCTGGTCAACAAGGCCAACAAGAAGCCGAAGTTCGCCGTGCGGGGCTACACGCGCTGCAACAAGTGCGGGCGTCCGCACTCGGTGTACCGCAAGTTCGGCCTGTGCCGCGTGTGCTTCCGCGACATGGCGCACGCCGGTGAACTGCCGGGCGTGCAGAAGTCCAGCTGGTGACTTCACGCCGTTAGGCATTCGAGCCGACCCCGCCTCCGATTCGGAGGCGGGGTCGGCTGCTGTCGAGCCTCGGCGCCGAGGCGTCGCGGTGAGGTCCGACGTCGCGAGACGACGATGAGGTGCGACGATGAGGGCATGATCCTCTCGTCGAACATCGACACCGCGGCATCGCTGGTGCATCACGCGGGGGAGTTCGTCGGCACGGCGGCGTTCGCGGCCTCGGGTGCGCTCCTCGCGGCGCGTCGCGGGCTCGACGTCGTCGGCATCTGCCTGCTGGCGGTGGCGACCGCGCTCGGCGGCGGGATCCTGCGCGATGTGCTCGGCGGTGAGACACCGCCGGTCGCGTTCACCGATCTGCGGTATGTCGCGACGGCCCTGGGCGTGGGGCTCGCGGTCTTCGTCTGGCACCCGCCCGCACGGCTCACCCGATGGCCGCTCGACGCCACCGATGCGGTGGGGCTCGGACTGTTCGCGGTCAACGGGACCGCCATCGCGTACGGCTACGGGCTCGGTGCCCCGAGTGCGGCGATGCTCGGTCTCACCACCGCGGTCGGCGGCGGCATCCTCCGTGATGTGCTGGCCGGATCGATACCGATGGTGCTGCGGGCCGACCATCACCTGTACGCCATACCGGCCCTCGGCGGCGCCGCGGCGACGGCGGCCCTGCTGTCCGCCGACATGTATCGGGCCTGGGCGGGGGTGCTCATCGCCGTCGCGGTCTGTGCCGTGCGGCTGGGCTCCCTCCGATTCGGCTGGCACGGCCCCCGACCCTGGTACATCGGCCGCGGATCGGCGAGCGACGACCGAGGGTGAGGGGCGCGAGCCTCCGGGGCGTCAGCGCCAGTAGCCGTTGGCGGCGGCGACGGTCTGGAAGTTGGTCGCGACCACCTGGGAGGCGGCGGTGAGGTTCTCCGCATCCGTGGAGTACTCCGGGCGGAGCCGATGCAGGACCTCGCCGTCGGGCTGGGTGTACTTGACACCGCGTCGACTCAGCGTGATGGCCAACTCGAAACCCTCCTGCGGGGTGTCGGTGATCAGTGTGGTCAGCCAGGTGTCGCTCATGGTGTCTCTCATCTCTCGTCGGTGATTCGTCCGATTCTCAGCCTATGCCCTCGCAGCGACGAACGGGTCGGCGAGCCGGTCGTCGCGGACCGGCTCGCGATCCCATAGAGTTGCCAGGGCATGGCGGTCACCGTCGCCGACGCTCGGTGACCGCACCACGGAACCGCACCACAGAGGAGGGGGAGCGATGCAGTCCAGACGAGGGCCTTCGCTGGACCATCTGCGCACCTTCCTCACCGTGTACCGCGCCGAGTCCTTCCGCGACGCCGCCCGCCGCCTTCGCGTCTCTCAGCCGACGGTGACCAACCACATCGCGTCGGTGGAGGCGTGGTTCGGTTCGGAGCTCTTCGATCGGCGGGTCAACGGCGCGGTGCCGAGTTCCACCGCCCACGAGCTGTACGCGTCGCTCGCAGAGCATCTGGACTACATCGACCGACTCGTCACCGGGTCGCCCGACGGCGGGGCGGTGCGGACCGTCTCGATCGGCGGTCCCCGCGAGTTCATCGCCCACCGGCTGCTGCCGGCACTGCGGGCCGATCGCGACAACCTCCCGAAGCTGAACTTCTCGCTCGGCGAGTCCCAGGCGCTGTTGGCAGACCTGGAGTCGGGCGTCCTCGACTTCGTCGTCTCGACCGTCCGACCCAAGAGTCCGGAGATCAAGGCGTGGCCGATCGCCGACGAGGAGTTCTGGCTCGTGGCGGCGCCCGAGGTGCCGTTGCGCGGGCGCACGCTCTCGGAACTCGCGACGGTCCCGATGGTGGCGTACAACGGTGATCTGGCGATCATCCGGCGGTTCTGGAACATCGTGTTCGGCGCCGACCCCAACTTCGATCCGGCGGTGGTCCTGCCCGATCTGCTGCTGGTGAAGCACGCCGTCCTCAACGGCTACGGGATGACGGTGCTGCCCAGCTACCTCGTCGCCGACGAGGTGGCCTCCGGCACGCTCGTCCGGTGGGACGAGGTCGCCGATCCGCCGCTGAACACCGTGTTCCTCGCCGTCCGGCGTGCGGCGCTCGACGTCCGCAAACAGCTCAGCGCCGTCGCCGACCTCATCATCGTGCGGGTCAAGGAGGATCACCCGTAGGGCCGATCCCCGCCACCGGCGGCCGCCGCTGTCAGAACCGCCAGGTGAACGTGTACCAGTCGCCGCGGTACTGCCGGACGGTGAGATTGAGTCGCTGGTACAGATCGGGTGGTGGACCCTGGCGCATCCGCGTCAATCCGACACGGTCGATGAACCCGTCGGGCATGACGAACAGGCAGAACTCCCCGCTGCGCTCGATGTCGGTGAACCGGTAGAGGCCCACCCGGACGTCCTCGGCGGGTACGCACGTGTCGGCGGCGTCGTTCAACGCCGACTCCGACAGCGCGAACTGCGCCCGCGACGGAAGCCCCGACCACAGGACGGCCGCCGCGCCGACGCCCACGATCACCGGTGCGACCATGAGCGGCCATCCGCCGCGATAGAGGAACAGGCCGGCGACCGTGAGGGCCAGCCACGCGCCGCCGAGAAGAGGAAGCCCCCAGAAGGAGACGACCAGCGGCCAGAAGAAGCCGACGACGCGCAGGGCCTCGAGCACCCCGACCACCGCCGCCGCCACCGTGAGACCGGCGATGATCGACATCGCGATCAGCCACCATCGGTCCGGACGCCGTCTCCCCCCGCTCCCCATATGACCGAGTATGCCCGATTTGGGTTCGGCCTGCGAAGTCTCTACACTGTTTCAGGTTGCCTGGGTGAACTGTGCCCCCGGGGCCCACAACTTCATAACGCCGACGGTGCCGGTGAAAAACCAAGGGCATCGACGGCGGGACATATGCACAACTATCCACTTCGTGGAAGGCCCACCGGGTGAGGCGGACGTCAGTTCGCACCGACCGCTGCATGGGAACCGCTACGAGAAAGGTTGACGGTCAACCATGACCATGACTGACCCGATCGCAGACTTCCTCACGCGTCTGCGCAACGCCAACTCGGCGTACCACGACGAGGTGTCGCTGCCGTCGTCGAAGATCAAGGTGAACATCGCCGAGATCCTCAAGCGCGAGGGCTACATCACCGACTTCCGCGTCGAGGACGCCGAGGTCGGCAAGAAGCTCACCATGACCCTGAAGTACGGCCCGACCCGCGAGCGCAGCATCGCCGGTCTGCGCCGCGTCTCCAAGCCGGGTCTGCGTGTGTACGCAAAGTCCACCAACCTGCCCAAGGTGCTGGGCGGCCTCGGCGTGGCCATCATCTCCACGTCGTCCGGCCTGCTCACCGACCGCCAGGCATACAACCAGGGCGTGGGCGGCGAAGTCCTCGCCTACGTCTGGTAGGGGGAACGAGAACATGTCGCGTATTGGTAAGAATCCCATCGAAATCCCCGCGGGCGTCGACGTCACGATCGACGGCCGGGACGTCACCGTCAAGGGACCCAAGGGCGAGCTGAGCATGACGGTCTCCGACCCGCTCACCGTCGCCGTCGAGGAGAACCAGATCGTGGTGAGCCGTCCGGACGAGCAGCGCGAGAACCGCGCTCTCCACGGCCTCAACCGGTCGCTGGTCAACAACCTCGTCGTCGGCGTCACCCAGGGCTACACCACGAAGATGGAGATCTTCGGTGTCGGCTACCGCGTGCAGGCCAAGGGTCGGGACCTCGAGTTCGCCCTCGGCTACAGCCACCCCGTGCCCATCGAGGCGCCCGAGGGCATCACCTTCGCGGTGGAGTCGCCCACCAAGTTCTCGATCTCGGGAATCGACAAGCAGCAAGTCGGCCAGATCTCGGCGAACATCCGCCGCCTGCGTCGCCCGGACCCCTACAAGGGCAAGGGCATTCGCTACGAGGGTGAGCAGATCCGCCGCAAGGTCGGAAAGACGGGTAAGTAAGACATGAGTGAAACAACTGTTCGCAAGCCCCTCGGCAAGGACGTGTCGACCCGTCGCCGCACCGCGACCAATCGTCGTCACTTCCGCCTGCGCAAGAAGGTCGACGGCACCGCCGATCGTCCGCGCATGGCCGTCAAGCGGAGCAGCCGCCACATCCACGTGCAGCTGATCGACGATCTGACCGGTCGCACCCTGGCCGCGGCCAGCACCATCGAGGCCGACGTCCGCGCAGCGGGCGGCGACAAGACGGCGCAGTCCGCCAAGGTCGGCGAGCTCGTCGCCGCGCGTGCCAAGGCCGCCGGCATCGAGACCGTCGTCTTCGACCGCGGAGGCAAGCAGTACCACGGCCGCATCGCGGCTCTGGCCGACGCTGCCCGCGAGGGAGGCCTGAGCTTCTGATGAGCATCGTGCAGATCAACATGACTACCAACGGAGGGGACCTCTGATGCCCGGACGTCAGCGTGATGGCGGCAACGGACCCGCCGGTAACAACAACACCAACGATCAGCGGGGCGGCGACCGCCGCGGCCGCGATCGGCGCGACAATCGCGGCCGCGAGCGCGAGGAGAAGAACCACCTCGAGCGCGTCGTCACGATCAACCGCGTCTCGAAGGTCGTCAAGGGCGGCCGTCGCTTCAGCTTCACGGCCCTCGTGGTGGTCGGTGACGGCCAGGGCATGGTCGGCGTCGGCTACGGCAAGGCCAAGGAGGTCCCGGCAGCGATTCAGAAGGGCGTCGAAGAGGCTCGCAAGAACTTCTTCCGCGTTCCGCTGATCGGCGGCACCGTCGTCCACCCGGTCCAGGGTGAGGACGCCGCCGGCGTCGTCATGCTCCGTCCGGCCAGCTCGGGTACCGGTGTGATCGCCGGTGGCGCCGTGCGTGCCGTGCTGGAGTGCGCCGGTGTGACCGACGTGCTCGCCAAGAGCCTCGGCTCGGACAACGCGATCAACGTCGTGCACGCCACCGTCGCGGCCCTCAAGCAGCTGCAGCGTCCCGAAGAGGTCGCCGCCCGCCGCGGACTGTCCGTGGAGGACGTCGCACCGGCAGGCATGCTGCGGGCTCGTGCCGCGGCCGCCGCGAAGCAGCAGGGAGCATAACCATGGCAGAGCTGAAGATCACTCAGATCAAGGGCACCATCGGTACCAAGAAGAACCAGCGTGACAGCCTGCGCACCCTTGGCCTCAAGGGCATCCGCAAGACCGTCACGCGCGAGGACACCCCGATCAACCGCGGTCTCATCAACGTGGTCCGGCACCTCGTGACAGTCGAAGAGGTGGACGCATGACCATCAAGCTGCATCACCTTCGCCCCGCACCGGGCGCGAAGACAGAGAAGACCCGCGTGGGTCGCGGCGAGGCCTCCAAGGGTAAGACCGCGGGTCGCGGCACCAAGGGCACCAAGGCGCGTAAGAACGTTCCGGCCGGCTTCGAGGGCGGCCAGATGCCGATTCACATGCGTCTGCCGAAGCTCAAGGGCTTCACCAACCGCAACCGTGTGGAGTACCAGGTTGTCAACGTCGGCGACATCGCGCGACTGTTCCCGGAGGGCGGCACCATCGGTGTCGCCGAGCTGGTGGCCGCCGGTGCCGTTCGCAAGAACCGCCTGGTCAAGGTTCTCGGCGACGGTGAACTGAACGTCAAGGTCGACGTGACCGCCGACAAGTTCACCGGATCCGCCAAAGAGAAGATCGCCGCTGCCGGCGGCACCGCGACTCAGGCCTGAGCCTTTCGTCGCATGATCCTCACGCACACCGGTCAGGCAGGCTGCGCCCTGGCGACGTTCACGTCGTGGCGCCGCTCGCCTGACCGGTTGCGCTTGGGGGACTGTTAGAGTTTTCCCCGTGGGCGTCCGTCGGGCGCCCGGGTTGTTTCCGAGTCGGCCGCGGTTGCGAGACGAGCTGACATGCCCACCGATTGCGGTGCTATAGGAGGAGTTAGTGCTTTCCCCCCTCGTGGCGGTCCTCAAGACGCCCGACCTGAGGAAGAAGATCCTCTACGTCCTCGGCATCATCGTGCTGTACCGCATCGGTGCCACGCTGCCGTCTCCCGGTGTCAACTTCCGGGAGATCCAGAGCTGTGTCGACGCGGCCAGCGCGGGCGACTCGGGCCAGATCTACTCGCTGATCAACATGTTCTCCGGCGGCGCGCTCCTGCAGCTGTCGGTGTTCGCGATCGGCATCATGCCCTACATCACGGCCAGCATCATCGTCCAGCTGCTCACCGTGGTGATCCCGCGGTTCGAGCAGCTGCGCAAGGAGGGCCAGTCCGGCCAGAACAAGATGACGCAGTACACGCGCTACCTCACGGTGGCGCTGGCCCTGCTGCAGTCGACGGGCATCGTGGCCCTCGCCGCGACCGGCAACCTCCTGCCGAGCGCGGGAGAGGGCTGTGACCCGACGGCGATCCTCCGCGACGACTCGATCATCGGTCTGTCGATCATCGTGCTGGTGATGACCGCGGGCGCCTGTCTCGTCATGTGGTTCGGTGAGCTCATCACCGAGCGCGGCGTCGGAAACGGCATGTCGCTGCTCATCTTCGTCGGCATCGCGGCCCGCATTCCCGCCGAGGGCAAGAACATCCTCGACCAGCGCGGCGGCCTCGCCTTCGGTCTCGTCTGCGTGGCGATCGTCCTCATCCTGGCGGCCGTCGTGTTCATCGAGCAGGGCATGCGCCGAATCCCGGTCCAGTACGCCAAGCGCATGGTCGGCCGGAAGATGTACGGCGGCTCGTCCACCTACATGCCGATCAAGGTCAACACGGCCGGCGTCATCCCGGTGATCTTCGCGTCGTCGCTGCTGTACATCCCGCAGCTGATCCTGCAGATGACCAGTCAGAGCGACACCGAGGCGTCGGAGTGGAAGGTGTGGATGCAGGACAACCTGATCAACCCGTCCAGCTGGTTCCACATCGTCACGTACTTCCTGCTGATCATCTTCTTCACGTACTTCTACGTGGCGGTGACCTTCAACCCGGAGGAGCGGGCCGACGACATGAAGCGGTACGGCGGCTTCATCCCGGGCATCCGCCCGGGACGGCCGACGGCCGAATACCTGAGCTACGTGCTCAACCGGATCACGCTGCCCGGCTCCCTGTACCTGGGCATCATCTCGATCCTCCCGAACCTGTTCATGGATCTCAGCAGCGGCACCGGCCAGAACATCCCGTTCGGCGGTACGGCACTGCTGATCATCGTCGTCGTCGGACTCGACACGATCAAGCAAGTGAACAGCCAGTTGATGCAACGCAAGTACGAAGGGTTCCTGAAGTG
Organism: Gordonia shandongensis DSM 45094; assembly: GCF_000423025.1. Taxonomy (GTDB): domain Bacteria; phylum Actinomycetota; class Actinomycetes; order Mycobacteriales; family Mycobacteriaceae; genus Gordonia; species Gordonia shandongensis. The sequence goes on along the minus strand of NZ_AUHE01000001.1, from coordinate 75,900 downwards.
AGACTCGTCATCCTCGGACCGCCCGGAGCGGGCAAGGGCACACAGGCCGAACTGATGTCGGAGGCGCTCGGCATTCCGCACATCTCCACCGGCGACCTGTTCCGCGCGAACATCTCGCAGGGGACACCGATCGGCGTGGAAGCCAAGAAGTACCTGGATGCGGGCAACCTGGTTCCGCCGGAGATCACCGTCAACATGGTGCGCGACCGGGTCGCCGAACCGGACGCCGCCAAGGGATTCATCCTCGACGGCTTCCCGCGCTCCACGGAGCAGGCGGTGGCGCTCGAGGGCATCCTCGAGGGCCTCGGCGCACAGCTGGACGGGGTCCTGTCGTTCAAGATCGACACCGACGTGGTCGTCGAGCGGATGCTCGCCCGCGGTCGTGCCGACGACACCGAGGACGTGATCCGCAACCGGATGGCGGTGTACGACGCCGAGACCGCTCCGCTGCTCGACCACTACGCGGGTCAGGTCACCGAGATCGACGCCGTCGGCAGCGTCGACGAGGTGCACCAGCGGGTCCTCACGGCGCTCGGCAAGGCCTGACGCGACGGTGGGCTTCCGCAAGCCGAAGGACGTCCCGTTCAAGACCTCCGGTGAGCTCGACGCGATGGAGGCGGCCGGCGCGATCGTCGGCCGCGCCCTCGTGGCCGTCCGCGACGCGGCGAAACCCGGAGTGAGCACGCTGCACCTCGACGAGGTCGCCGAAGCGGTGATCCGCGACGCGGGTGCGGTGCCGTCGTTCAAGGGCTACCACGGCTTCCCGGGATCGATCTGCACCTCGGTCAACGAGGTGGTCGTCCACGGGATCCCGAGCGCCGACACGGTGCTGTCCGTCGGGGACCTCGTCTCGATCGACTGCGGGGCGATTCTCGACGGGTGGCACGGGGATTCGGCGTGGACCTTCGGTGTCGGCGAGATCAGTGCCGCGGATGCGGAGCTGAGCGACGCGACGAGATCGTCGATGGAGGCCGGGATCGCGGCCATGGTCCCCGGCAACCGGCTGACCGACGTCTCGCACGCGATCGAGCTCGGCACGCGGGCGGCGGCCGAGAGATTCGGACGGGCCTTCGGCATCGTCGACGGATACGGCGGTCACGGGATCGGCCGCGAGATGCACATGGAACCGTTCCTCGCGAACGAGGGCAAACCCAATCGGGGGCCGCGGCTGGTCGTCGGCTCCACCCTCGCGATCGAACCGATGCTGACGCTGGGCACCACGGAGACCTCCGTGCTCGACGACGACTGGACGGTCGTCACCGACGACGGCAGCCGGTCGGCGCACTGGGAGCACACCGTGGCCGTCACCGAGGACGGTCCGCGGATCCTCACCCCGCGACCCTGAGCCCGGGTCGCCGGCGGTTCACCTCTCGACGCCCGTCGCTGCGGCGTCCGGTGCGGTGATTCTCGAGACCGATCTCGTCATCCGGGCGCTCGTCGGCGAGTATGTTGGCGGCAGATCACCGATGAGAGCGAGGATCGATCATGGCGCCGGCCGCACCCACGTGGAAGCATCTGGCGGTCGTCGTCGGCGTCGTCGTCTTGATCGCGGTGATCGCGACCGGGGTGATCCTCCTGGCCGTCGATCCGGACGAGTCGACGGCCGACGACCACCCCGACAATGCGGCGGTCGAAGCCCGGTACCGGGTGTTCGCGGACGCCGTCAGTCGACGGAGCGCAGACCCGGGGATCTGTTCGGGCCGTCGCGAGGCCGCCGAGAAGCTGTCGGAGGCACGCGGCTGGCTCAGCGGATTGGGGACCGCGGGCAGTGAGGTCCGCAGTGAGGTCCATACGGTGCACGTCGACGGCGACACCGCGACGGTGGACGGCTCACTCAACTCGATGGGTACCGACCTGCCCCTGCCGCTCGACCTCCGCAGGGTCGACGGCGTCTGGTGCGCCTGGCGCTGATCGCGGCTTCACGCCGCCACCGCGACTCTGCCGGACCACGCCGGCGACGAGGACGGCGGCGGTCAGCCACACGTAGCCGTCGCCGATGAGATGCTGCCACCACGACCAGGTGAGCTCGAGGTCGTCGCGGGCGGGCATGAGCCAGTGCGGTCCGACGGCGAACAGGACGGCGGCGAGAGCGACGGTTGCGGCGAGCCACGGCGACCTGCGGCGTGCGGCGAGCGCGCTGACGCCGACCATGAGCGCCGGTGCCGCCCACACCCAGTGGTGCGACCAGCTGACGGGGGACACCAGGAGCACCACGCCGGCGTTGACCAGGAGTGCCGCCACGTGTCGGCCGGAGGCCAGGAGACGGTGCATCCAGTAGGCGGCCAGCGCGACGGCGACCAGCGACAGCCCGATCCAGAGTGCCGTCGAGAGCGTCTCGTTCCAGCCGAAGCGGAACACCGCACCCTTGATCGACTGGTTGCTCGTGAACCACGGGGCGCCGATGCGGCCGGTCTCCCGGAGCGTCTCGAACCAGTACGTGGACGAGTCGGACGGTGAGATGAGCCAGGTCAGACCGATGGCTCCGGCGGCGGCCGCGATCGTCGTCCCCAGGGCTCGCCAGTCGCGGCGCAGGGCGAAGTAGAGCAGGAAGCCCGCGGGGGTGAGTTTCACAGCCACGGCGATGCCGATGAGCAGCCCGCGCGGCCAGCCCCGACCGCGGTAGAGCACGTCGAAGACGATCATCACCATCAGCAGGATGTTCACCTGACCGAAGCCGAGGTTCTCGCGGACCGGCTCGATGAACGAGAAGACGGCGACCGCCGCCACCGAGATCGTCGCGATCCGGCTGCCCGGGAGGGTCGGGTACAGGCGACGCAGCACCATCGCCAGCGTCGCGCCGAGGGCGGCGAGGGTCGCGGCGAACATGACCGCGTCGGCGGCGGCGACGGGGATCATCGCGAGCGGTGCGAACAGGATCGCCGCGGTCGGGGGATAGGTGAACGGCAGGTGTGTGCCGTCGACGGAGGGCAGGCGCCGGCCGTACAGGGCGTCGCCGTCGAGCCAGACGCGGGCCCCCATCCGATACACGTGCAGGTCGAGGAATCCGTGCCAGACGTTCAGCAGCAGACCGGCCGTCGTGGTGACGGCCAGCAGGACGATCGCCGCGATGAGCAGTCGGCGCGCGCGGCTCGACCCGGGACCGGAGGAGTGGCTGGACACCGCGACAGCGTAGCAACCCACGTCAGCGGGGTCGGGACGTCCGGTGGGTCTGCGGGGTCAGGTCTCCAGGAGGATGGTGACGGGGCCGTCGTTGACCAGCCGCACCCGCATGTGCGCGCCGAATCGACCGGTGGCGACCGTTGCTCCCGCCGCGCGGAGCTCGTCGACGACGTTCTCGACGAGCGGTTCGGCGACGGCCCCGGGGGCGGCCGCATTCCACGACGGTCGCCGCCCCTTGTCGGTGTTGGCGTACAGGGTGAACTGGCTGATCACCAGGATCGGGGCGTCGAGGTCGGCGGCCGACGCCTCGGGGCGCCCCTCGCCGCCGTCGAGGATGCGCAGCCGCCAGATCTTGTCGGCGAGACGGGCCGCCGACCTCGCGTCGTCGTCGTGGGTGACGCCGACGAGTGCGACCAGACCCGTCCGTTCGCCGTCCGTCCGGTCGTCCTCGAGATCGAGCAGGCCCACCTCCTCGCCGTCGACGGTCACCGAGGCGGAGGTGACCCGCTGAATCACGGCGCGCACGTCAGCGCCGTCCCGGCCGCGTCGTCGCTGTCACTGGTACAGGTTCTCCAGCCGGTCGCGCATGAGGATCGCGGTCAGCCAGCCGACCACCGAGACCACGATCGCACCGAGGATCGCCGACCAGAAGAAGTCGTCGATCACCAGGCCGTGATCGAAGACGGTGTTCGTGGCCCAACTCGTGATCGACAGCATCAGCGCGTTGATGACGATGTGCACCAGGCCGAGACTGAGGATGTACAGCGGAATCGACAGCACCTGGACGACCGGTTTGACCACGGCGTTCACCACACCGAAGACCGCGGCGGTCGCCAGGACGATGCCGGTCTTGCCCCACCACGACTCCACACCGCCGAAGTGGAAGTAGACGCCGATGCCGGGGATCGACGCAGCGACCCACAGGGCGAGGCCGGTCAGGGCGGTCCGGACGAGGAATGCGCGCATGGCTCCAATATCTCACGAGTGATCCAGACGGATGGAGTACGGCGTTGATCGGGGGAACTCAGACGGTCTCGGCGCAGGGCTGTCGAGCTCCGACATGTCCGCGCGCCGCATCTGGATCGCACCTTGACGAAGGATACCGATAAGTAACATAATCACGGAGTGTGAGGATCATCACGCCGCGGGATGCGGGTGGTGTGAGATCAATCGAGAGGACGAGGCGTGCGGAGATTCTGGCGGCGGACGATCGCTGTTCTCGTGTCGGGCGCCATGGCCGTCGGGGTGGCTGCGGCGGTCGGTACGTCGGCCAACGCTGGTCCGACAGGCATCAGTCCGGCGGCATGGACTCGGAGTCACGACGGTCCGCAGCGCTACCCGGGAATCGCGGTGATCCCGAGCGTTCCGATCACGATGTCGGACGGGACGGTGCTCCGTGCCGACGTCTACCGGCCTGCAGACGCCGCGAATCGGCCCGTCGACACCAAGCTCCCCGTCATCGTGAACATGACCCCATACAATAAACTGATCACGATGCTCGCAGAAGTTTTCTACAACTTCCCGGTGTTGCAGCCCACCATCACCAACCTGCTCGGAATGCTCAGCCTGCGCGGCACACCGATCTCCGGTGCCGAGGAGATCACCAAGATGCTCAGCGGCGGACTGCCCAGCGTGTTCTCGGTAGACCAGAAGCTGGTACGCAGCGGCTACACGCAAGTCGTCGTCGACGTGCGCGGCACGGGCACCTCGCAGGGTGTCTGGCAGGTGTTCGGGCCGCGCGAGCAGAAGGACACTCTCGAGGTCCTCAACTGGGCACGCCACCGGCCGTACTCCAACGGGAAGCTCGGGATGAGCGGCTACTCGTACTCGGCGATCAACCAGATGCAGGCCGCAGCCAAACGGCCGAAAGGCCTCGAAGCGATCTTCCCGGCCGCGCCGATGACCGACATCGTCGCCGACGTCGTGGCCCCCGGGTCGGGTTTCGGCGCGGGCTTCCTCGGGTTGTGGCTGACCCTGGTCAACAGTGCCAAGTTCATCCCCGACTTCCCGAGCCTGTTGCGCGGCCAGTTCGACGTCAAGGCACTCGTGCAGCGCCTGCAGAATCCCGCAGTCTTCTTCGACGCATACCTTCAGGGGCTCTTCGCGCCGACCGTCGGCAGCCTCACCGGCGCCGCGAAGGATCTGGTCAGCATCAACTCGACCTACCGCAAAGCGCTCTACACCGACGCCGCCAAGATCGACATCCCGACGTTCGTGACCGGTGGTTGGCACGACCTGTTCACCAATATGGAGTGGCGGACCCTCTCGCAACTGTCGGGGCTCACGTCCGACAAGAAGAAGCTCATCATGGGCGACTTCATGCACATCACCGGCGGGTGGGACCAGAACCGGCGGGGAGCCCCGCCGGCCATGGACGTGCTGCAGAAGGCATGGTTCGACAAGTGGCTCAAGGGAGTCGACAACGGGATAGACCGCTACCGTCCCGCGACGAGCCACCAGATCGGCGGCGGCTGGGTGCAGTCCGACCAATTCCCCCGGCCGGGGCAGGAACATCGACGCCTCTATCTGACACCGCGGCGCAGCGGGACCTCCCCGACCTCCGTCCGCGACGGCTCGCTGTCCGACCGGCCGACGCGCACCGCCGCCAAGTGGACCGTCGCGCCGGGAATCACCACCCTGTGCTCCAACGACGCCACACGTGACCAGACGGGCCTCCCGCTGCCGATCGACGCCTGCTCGCAGGACAATCGGATAGCCGAACGCGGTGCACTCACCTTCACCTCTCCGAAGGTCGCCCGGACCACGAGCGTCAACGGCCCGCTCAACGTCCACCTCCGAACTCAGGTGGATGCGCGCGACGGATTCTTCTCAGTGGTCGCCAGCGACGTTGCGCCCGACGGCAGCAGTCACGTCATCAGCACCGGATCGATGACCGTCTCAGTCCGCGACCAGCTCGTACCATCGAAGTCCGGCTACGCGCCGAACGGAGATCTCACCGACCCGTACTACGCACTGGACGCCTACAGCCTCAAGCCCGTCAAACCAGGAGCCATCACGACCCTCGACGTCGGACTCCTCGGGACCGACGCCCTCCTCAAGCCGGGGCATCGTCTGCGGGTTTCGGTGTACGCGCTCAACGCGCCTCGTGCGGTCTCGTTCGGTCCGATCTCTCACGCGAGTCAACTCAAGCCCGAGCACATTCTGCTCGACCCGCATGCGCCGAGTTGGATCACCGTGCCGAGCAACCGGCCCATCGGGTGACCGGCGTTGGGAAACCGCAGCGCACGGTTTGGATGAGAGACGCGCCTCGCGTACAGTAGAACGTCGGTGCGTCGTGCGCTCACGCGCGCCCGTGTCCGGCACGCCTCCCTCGGGGGACGACGGACCGGGGTGGCCGTGCGATATCGCCACCGTAGCGGATAGACGAAGCAGAAGGACCGGTCTGACACGGAAGTCGCCGGGGAATCGCGGAGGATATGGCGAAGAAAGATGGGGCCATTGAGGTCGAGGGTCGTGTGATCGAGCCTCTGCCCAATGCAATGTTCCGCATCGAGCTGGAGAACGGGCACAAAGTGCTCGCCCACATCAGCGGCAAGATGCGGCAGCACTACATTCGCATCCTCCCCGAGGATCGCGTGGTCGTGGAGCTCTCGCCCTACGACCTCGCTCGCGGACGCATCGTCTACCGGTACAAGTAACCCTCGCGCGAGACGTCGCCGACCGTCGTCGACGAGTCGCCGTCGTGGAGTGCCCATGGCATAACGCCGCCGAAGATAAAGGGAGAAGCTGACGTGAAGGTCAAGCCGAGCGTCAAGCCGATCTGCGAGAAGTGCAAGGTGATCCGCCGCAACGGTCGGGTCATGGTGATCTGCGAGAACCTGCGTCACAAGCAGCGTCAGGGCTGATCGCTTCTCAAGGTCGCTTGAGAGAACAACTGAACATCGTCACGACTAGGAAACTTCCAGCACCAGCAACCGCAGACGCGCGGATGCCCACCCCCGGTTCAGAGGCCGGGGCCCGGCGCAGAGTCCGGGACGGACTGGGAGCAGACCTCTGAAACAGTGAAGGAATCGCCACATGGCACGTGTTGCAGGTGTGGACCTCCCCCGCGAAAAGCGGCTGGAGATCGCACTCACCTACATCTACGGAGTTGGTCGTACCACCTCGCAGGAGATCCTCGCGGCAACCGGCATCTCGCCGGACCTGCGCGCCAAGGACCTCACCGATGGTGACGTCGCCAAGCTTCGTGAGTACATCGAGGCCTCGGTCAAGGTCGAGGGCGACCTGCGCCGCGAGGTGCAGGCCGACATCCGCCGCAAGATCGAGATCGGCTGCTACCAGGGTCTGCGACACCGTCGCGGCCTGCCGGTCCACGGTCAGCGCACCAAGACCAATGCCCGCACTCGCAAGGGCCCGAAGAAGACCATCGCCGGGAAGAAGAAGTAATGCCGCCCAAGTCACGTAGCGCAGGCCCCAAGAAGGGCACTCGTCGTCGCGATAAGAAGAACGTCCCGCTGGGCCACGCCCACATCAAGTCGACGTTCAACAACACCATCGTCTCGATCACCGACCCCGAGGGCAACGTGGTCAGCTGGGCCAGCTCCGGCCACGTCGGTTTCAAGGGTTCGCGTAAGAGCACCCCGTTCGCCGCTCAGCTCGCCGCCGAGAACGCGGCCCGCAAGGCACAGGAGAACGGCGTCAAGAAGGTCGACGTCTTCGTCAAGGGACCGGGTTCGGGTCGTGAGACCGCCATCCGGTCGCTGCAGGCGGCAGGCCTCGAAGTCGGCACCATCTCCGATGTGACCCCGCAGCCGCACAACGGCTGCCGTCCGCCCAAGCGGCGCCGGGTCTAGCGGGAAAGGGAGGAAGAAGAAACAATGGCTCGCTATACCGGCCCCGCCACCAAGAAGTCCCGTCGCCTTCGCGTCGACCTGATCGGCGGCGACCAGGCGTTCGAGAAGCGTCCCTACCCGCCCGGCCAGCACGGTCGTGCGCGGATCAAGGAGACCGAGTACCTGCTCCAGCTGCAGGAGAAGCAGAAGGCTCGCTTCACCTACGGCGTCATGGAGAAGCAGTTCCGGCGCTACTACGAGGAGGCGAATCGTCGCGGCGGCAAGACCGGCGACATCCTGCTGCAGATCCTCGAGACCCGCCTCGACAACGTCGTGTACCGCGCCGGCCTGGCACGGACCCGTCGTCAGGCTCGCCAGATGGTCAGCCACGGCCACTTCACCGTCAACGGTGTCCGCGTGGACGTGCCCAGCTACCGCGTGAGCCAGTACGACATCATCGACGTCCGTCCGAAGTCGTTGCAGACCACGCCGTTCCAGATCGCCAAGGAGACCCTCGGCGAACGTCCGGTTCCGGCCTGGCTGCAGGTGGTCCCGTCGACGCTGCGCATCCTCGTGCACTCCGTGCCCGAGCGTGCTCAGATCGACGTCCCGCTCACCGAGCAGCTCATCGTCGAGTTCTACTCGAAGTAAGAGCCGCTCGCGCATCCGTCGAGCAGCAGCAGCTGCTCGGTCCACCCCTCGTGGCCGTCAAATAGTGGGCGGCCGAAGGAGAATCCCACCTCATGCTCATCTCACAGCGACCCGCTCTGTCCGAAGAGGTCATCGCCGAGAACCGCTCGAAGTTCACGATCGAGCCCCTCGAGCCGGGCTTCGGCTACACGCTCGGCAACTCGCTGCGGCGCACGCTGCTGTCGTCCATCCCGGGCGCAGCGGTCACCAGCATCCGCATCGACGGTGTCCTGCACGAATTCACCACCGTCCCCGGAGTGAAGGAAGACGTCACCGACATCATCCTGAACCTCAAGGGACTCGTGGTGAGCTCCGAAGAGGACGAGCCGGTCACCATGTACGTGCGTAAGCAGGGGCCGGGTGCCGTCACCGGTGCGGACATCGTGCCGCCCGCCGGCGTCACCGTGCACAACCCCGACCTGCACATCGCGACCCTCAACGACAAGGGCAAGCTCGAGATCGAGCTCGTCGTCGAGCGGGGCCGCGGCTACGTGCCCGCCGTGCAGAACAAGGCCACCGGCGCCGAGATCGGCCGCATCCCGGTCGACTCGATCTACTCGCCGGTCCTCAAGGTGACCTACAAGGTCGAGGCCACTCGTGTCGAGCAGCGCACCGACTTCGATCGTCTGGTGCTCGACGTCGAGACGAAGAACTCCATGACCGCCCGCGACGCCCTGGCGTCGGCCGGCGGCACCCTGGTGGAGCTCTTCGGTCTGGCCCGTGAGCTGAACGTCGAGGCCGAAGGCATCGAGATCGGACCCTCGCCCGCCGAGGCCGATCACATCGCCGCCTTCAGCCTGCCGATCGAGGATCTGGAGCTCACCGTCCGGTCGTACAACTGCCTCAAGCGCGAGGGTGTTCACACCGTCGGCGAGCTGGTCGCACGCACCGAGTCGGACCTCCTCGACATCCGCAACTTCGGCCAGAAGTCGATCGACGAGGTCAAGGTCAAGCTCCACAGCCTGAGCCTGTCCCTCAAGGACAGCCCGGCCAGCTTCGATCCGTCGCAGGTCGCCGGGTACGACCCGGCCACCGGCACGTGGTCGGACGAGGCGCCGTTCGACGCGGACGGCGGCGAGGATTACGCCGAGACCGAGCAGCTGTAACTGCCTGAACTCAACCACCGGTTCCGCGGCGCGTAGCGTTCAGGGAACCGCCGACATACAGGTTCTTTCACTGACCTACGGACTTCCGGTCGCGAGATCGAGAGTCTCCCCTAGGAGTAAGAAATGCCCAAGCCCACCAAGGGTGCCCGTCTCGGCGGGTCGGCCAGCCACCAGAAGGCGATGTTGGCGAACCTCGCCACGGCGCTCTTCGAGCACGGTCGAATCACCACCACCGAAGCCAAGGCCAAGCGGCTGCGCCCGTACGCCGAGAAGCTGATCAGCCACGCGAAGAAGGGCCAGCTGGCCAATCGTCGCGAGGTCATGAAGGACATCCGCGACACGGAGATCGTCCACGTCCTGTTCGCGGAGATCGGTCCGTTCTTCGCCGACCGCGACGGCGGCTACACCCGCATCATCAAGACGATGCCGCGCAAGGGCGACAACGCCCCGATGGCGGTCATCGAGCTGGTGCGCGAGAAGACCGCATCGTCCGAGGCCAACCGCGCCACCCGCGCGGCGGCGTCGAAGAAGAAGGCCGCGGCCGAGCAGAACGTGGTCGAGAGCGTCGAGGCGGAGGCCACCGAGGCCGAGGTCGAGAACGCCGAGGCCGTGGCCGAGGCCGCTGACGAGAACCAGGCCGCCGCGACTGCCGATGACGCAGCCGAGGCCGGGGTCGACGTCGACGGCACCGACGACAAGTAAGTAGGGCTCGTCGCCAGACGAATCCACCGACGAACCCGTCGGCACCGTGACGCGGTGCCGACGGGTTCGTCGTCTGTCAGACGGGACCGTTGGGAGTCAGGAGGAACCCGTGAACGAGGACGCCGACACCGACGGCGAGCACGCGGACGGGGTGCGCAGGGACGGTGACGAGCAGGTGCGGCTTCGACTGCTCATCGGCTACGACGGCACCGACTTCTCCGGCTGGGCCGTGCAACCGGGGCGGCGCACCGTGTGCCAGACGGTGCAGGACACGCTCGGCACCGTGCTCCGCGTCCCGGTCCGCCTCACCGTCGCCGGACGCACCGACGCCGGCGTCCACGCGACGGCGCAGGTGGCCCACTGCGATGTGCCGGCGTCGTCACTGCAGACCCGGTCGATCGACGGCGACCCGTCGCGGCTGGTGCGGCGGCTGGCCAAGATGCTGCCCGACGATGTGCGGGTCCTGCGGGTCGACGTGGTCTCCGCTGACTTCGACGCACGGTTCTCGGCGGTGGCGCGGACCTACGAGTACCGACTCAGCGACGCCCCGTGGGGAGCGGACCCGATCCATGCCCGGAACACCGCGGACTGGAGTCGGCCGCTCGACGTCGACGCGATGAACGAGGCGTCGGCGCGTCTCGTGGGGTTGAACGACTTCGCCGCGTTCTGTCGTTTCCGCGAGGGCGCGACGACCATCCGCGAACTCCAGGGTTTTCGGTGGCGTCGTGCCGGTGCCGTCGTCATCGGGGAGGTCCGCGCGGACGCGTTCTGCTGGTCGATGGTGCGTTCCCTCGTGGGCGCGGTCGCATCCGTCGGGGACGGACGGCGCACCGTCGACTGGTGTGCGGGTCTGCTGGCAGAGCGCACCAGATCGTCACAGGTCCCCGTCGCCCAGGCGCGGGGGCTCACGCTCACCGGTGTGGACTATCCGCCGCCGGAGCAGTGGGCCGCCCGCAACGAGCGCACACGGGACGTCCGCGATGCCGCAGACCTCGCGAACAATGCCGATGACGCCGACAACGCTGATGGGTGCTGCTGAGGGCGGCGCCTCACACCTGCGATCGGCGGACCGGCGGATTCCCGAAGTCGTCGGCGATGACCGCGGCCAACTCCACCAGGCTGCGGCGGGTCGATCGGCGCAGCAGGCCGAGATCGATCTCGGCGCCCTCGGCGAGGTGATCGTCGAACCCGATGGTGTGCACGGCTCGGCAGCGGGTGAGGAAATGCTGGGCCAACTGGTCCAGATCGATCGTGGACGCGCCGGGTCGCGCTGAGCTCAGCACGACGACGCAGCGGTCGATGAGGTGGCCGTAGCCGTGGCCGGCGAGCCAGTCGAGGGTGGCGCCGGCGCTGCGCGCGCCGTCGAGCGCGGGCGACGAGACGAGGACCACGGCGTCGGCGGTGGCGAGCACACCGCGCATCGCACTGTGGCTCATGCCGGTCCCGCAGTCGGTGATGATGATGTTGTAGAAGCGCTGCAGGATGGTCAGGACCCCGCGGTACTCGTCCTCGCTGAACGCCTCCGCCGCCGCCGGGTCGCGTTCCGATGCGAGGACCTCCAGCCGGTTCGCCGCCTGCGACGTGTGAACACGGACGTCGGAGTACCGGTGCACGGAGGGATCGGCCAGGAGGTTCCGCACCGTTGACGGTGTCTGCAGGGGGACCCGCTGCGCCAGGGTCCCCAGGTCGGGGTTGGCGTCGACGGCGATCACCCGGTCTCCTCGCAGGGAGGCGAATGTGGCGCCCAACCCGACGACGGTGGTGGTCTTGCCGACGCCGCCCTTCAACGACAGCACCGCGATGCGGTAGTCGCCGCGGATCGGGCGACGCAGCCGTTCGATCAGCTGCTGGTATTCGATCTGCGCGGTCGACTCTCCCGGGTTCACCATGCCCGCGGTGAGGGTGTGGACCGCGCGTCGCCACCCGTGCGCCGGTGCGTGACGCGCCCTGCGGAGCAACGCGACCTGGTCGAGTGCGGGGCCGACGGCGCGCCCGGGCTGCGGGCCGGCGGCGCGGGCGGGAGAAACGGGTGTCGGTGTCGGAACGGGGATCGGGGCCGGAACGGGGATCGGGGTGGGAACGGGTGGCGGCGGAGGAACGGGTGTCGGTGGAGGTCCGGCGACCGGTCCGGGACCGGGCATCGTCGTCGGATGTGCCGCGACCGCACCGCCGAGCAGGGCCGACAGGTCGATGTCGGCGGCCGGCTGCGCGGACAGCCACGGCGGGGCGTCGGCGATGCGCTCGATGTTCGGATCGTCGGTGTCGTGCACGGTCATGGGTCCCCCTCGTACGTCGGTGACCGAGCGGTCACCGTGTCTCGCCGACGGTAATCACCGCATCGACCGACACGCCCGTGAATCGGGGGATGGAACCGAATCGGATCGGGGCGCGTCTAACTCGCATGACGGGAGAGGAACACGACTCGGAACGTACATCTGGATCCGGTAACCCGCGCGGACCGGCGGTCCCGGGACATCCCGGAGCGGAATCCGGGGGATCGGGCGACGACGGTTTGATGTCGGTCGCATCGCGGACGGGAACCATCTCCGTCACGTGCACCGCTGCCGGACTCCCGGTGCGGATGACGCTGGCCTCGGCGGCGATGAGACGATCGCCGGCGGCATTGGCCGAGGAGATCCTCGCCCTGTGCCGGCTGGCGGGCACCGCAGCCGGAGTCCACACCCGCGAGGCGCTCGGGGCCGGCGGCGTGAGCGCCGATGCGCTCGCGCTCCTCGGGCTGCCGTCGCGCGACGACCTGGTGACGGCGGAGGCCGCGGCCGACCGGTGCGGTGCGCGGAGGCGACGATGACCGTCGACCGGTTCGGGACGGGGAACGCCGCGATGGATGCCCTGCAGGATCGAGCTCGGGATCAGCTCGGCGCCCTCGAGGACGTCGGACGTCGACTGTCGTCGCTGCGAGCCGTCGGTGTCGGAGACGACGGCCGGGTGCGGGTGGAGGTGGACGGCCACGGCGCGATGATCGACTTGACGATTCTCGACGGAGCCGGCGGCGGTCGGGCCGCCCGGCTCGCCGAGGCGATCGTCGGGGCGGCCATCCGAGCCGCGACCGAGGTGTTCGCCGTCCGCGGCGAGATCATGCGGGAGTTCTGCGAGGAGTTCGCCGACCTGACCGGAACCGATCTGACCGGAACCGACCCGACCGGTGAGTCGCTGGAACCGAATCGTGGTCCGGTGCGTCCAACGTCATAGGGGACCACACCCGCCTCCGGGGAGCATTCGGGGCGGTCGAGCATCAAGGGGGAGATGTGAACCAGGTGAGTGTGCAGCCCGAGACGCTGCAGACCTTCGGCGCCACGGCCGCCGCGTTGGGCGGTGCGACGGCGGCGGCGGGGGCTCTCGACACCGTCGCGGTATCGGCGGCGGTGACCGCGGTGTTCGGCCTGATCGGGCAGGAGTTCGCGGTCGCCTACGGGGTGGCCCAGGCGAATCACCTCGCGTCGGTGGAGCAGTTGGCCGCCGCGCACACCGCCATCGCGGCATCGGCGCTCGGCGGACTCGACTCGTTCGCCACCGCCGACGGCGTCGGGGCGACGGGGCTGGTGCTCTGATGAGCACCGAGGTGGGCGTACCGCCCGCCGCACCGGAGGTCGCGAGCGTCCCGGCCGACGGATGCGGCCCGCCTCTCCCGTCGTCCGAGACGATGCCGCACGAGTGCCCGAGCGAGACTTCTGTGCCCCGGGATCCGGTGCAGGACGTGCTGTCGGGACTCGGGATCGGCCCGCTTCCGGGACCGTCGGGTCCGGGTGGCGACGTCGTCGGGCTGCCCGGGGTGCCGGGGCCCGTCGGGCTCGACCCGAGCATGCTGATCAAACCGATCCTCGATCTGCTCGCGTGTTTCGGCACGGGACGGCTCGGCGGTCCCGGGAGTGCCGATCAGGCGCACCGGCAGATCGCGGGGGTGCTCGAGCGCGGAGTGTCGACGCTGACTGGCGCGGCGAAGGCGATCGACGGCGGCTGGACGGGAACGGCTGCGGGGTCGGCCGTCACGGCGGCGACCCGGACGGCAGCGGAGTCCGGTGCCCTGGCCGCACAGGGATCGGGAATGGCGTTCGACCTCCAGGCGGCCGCGGGCATCGTGGCGACCGGAGCGATGGAGCTCCAGGGGGTCGTCGCCGAGACCGCTGGACTGTTGGCCGCCGCGGCCCCGACGCTGCTGACCCCGCCCGGTCAGGCGGCGGCTCTCGGCATCGCCGCAAACGGGCTCGCGCAAGGGCTGGCGGTCGTCGCGGCGACCCGCGCACAACTGGCCGGACCGACCTCCGACATGGTGCGCAACGGTGCACCGGTGCCGATCACCCCGGTTCCCGGGGCCGGCGGTGAGGGCGGCGCCCGGGCGGCCGCCGACCTCATGACCGGAATGCTGCCGTTGGTGCAGGCCGGAGCGCGGTTCGCGGTATCGCTGCTGGCGGGAGCCGGAACGGACGGGTCCGCCTCCGATGCGCCGGCCCCGGACACGTCGGCATCGGGGCTCACCCCGGCGGGCACCCGACCGGCGGGAGTCGGCGGTGCCGGTTGCCCGCCGACCTGCGCCGCGGGGACCCCGGCGACGACCGTGCCGAAACCCCCGGGTGCGACGGTCACGGGCAGCGCCGGCCCGGCCGGCGGCGGGGGACCCGTCGGCGGCGGACCCGCGGTGCCCGAGGTGAACACCCCCGAGGCGCCGCTGGCGCAGTGCCCGGTCACGACGAACGCCGTCGCAGCTGTCACCTCGTCGACACCGGAGGCCCACACCGCCACCGAGGCCGCCGGACCCGCGGGACCGATGACGGCGACGCCGGCGGTGGCGCCGAGTGTTGCCGCCCGGCCGTCGGACGGCCCGAGCGGACCGGCGCTCGCGGCGTCGTTCACCACCGGTGCGGGTGCGACCCCGCCGGAGACGCCGTCGGGGCCGCCGGAATCACCGTCGGTTTCGCCGGAGTGGCTCAGCGCGGCCTCGGCCGAAGCGCTGGAATTCGATGCCGCGCTCGTGCTCGGCATCGGCCAACGAGATCTTGCCGGGTCAGTCTGATCCGGCAGTACAGGGGAGGAGACATCCATGAGGGGACTCAATCTCGACCTCGTCGCCGGACAGGCGTCGGCGAAGTCGATCAAGGGCGTCGTCGACGAGATGCACCGGGTCATCACCCAGGTCCAGAAGTCGGCGATCAGCGGGCAGGCCGGTTGGGACGGCAAGGCGTCGAACGCCTTCGGGACCACGCACACGGACTGGCACGGCATCGCCACCCGTCTGCAGATGGCGCTCGACGAGATCGAAGTCAAACTCACGGTGGGGTTCCGCGGCTACGAGGACGACGACGTCACCGTCGCGGGACAGATCAGCAGCAGCGGCGGCGGCGCACCCGCGCCACTGTCGATCTGACGTCACCGCGCCGGACGTCACCGGACAGACGGTAAACCATCACCGATCAGACAGCAGGAGGATCCTCATGTCGGGAATCATCAGGTACGACTTCGAATCGCTGGGTGGCCTCTCGGGCGACCTCCGCGGGCATTTCCAGCGGCTCGAGGTGCTCTCCGGACAACTCAAGAAGCAGGTCACGGCACTGGCATCGCATTGGGACTCGGGCGGAGCAGCCCAGTATCAACAGGCGCAGGCGGGGTGGGACCGCGTCTTCGTCGACGCGCGGATGCGGCTCGACGCACTCGGCACCGGCGTCGGCAAGGCGGCGACGACCATGAGGGAGACCGACGTCCGGGTGGGACGGACCTTCACCGCGTGACGCGACGGGGCGGGCGGCACGGTGCCGCCCGCCCCGCCGCACCCGGCCCGCGGAACGGCGTCAGTCGCCGGTGTGCCCGCGGAGCAGTTCGCGGAACGGGGTGACCGGCCCCAGATCGTCGGTGCCCGCGGATCGTCGGGGCGCGTCCGGGATCTCGGTGGGGCCGCCGAAACCCGCGACCGCCGACGTCGTCACCAGACGCCCCGCCAGCTCCGCCCCCGCCCGGCGGATGCGGGCGCCCAACTCGGGGGATCCGAAATCCTCCGTGGCCGCGAATACCGCGGTGGGCACCGTGTCGGCACGCAGGTAGGCGAGCAGGGGGCGGACGGCGTGGTCGAGGACCAGACTGTGTCGCGGTGTGCCCGCGGTGGCCGCGATCAGCGCCGGCACACCCGTGAGGGCCGCCGGGTCGAGGGTGTCGAAGAACATCTTGAACAGTCCGCTGTACGACGCCGCGAACACCGGCGTCACGGCGACCACGCCGTCGGCCGCCGCCACGCGCTCATGCGCCGCGACGAGCTCGGCGGGCGGGACTCCGCTGGTCATCATCGTCGCCATCGGGGCAGCGAGCGGACCGAGTTCCAGAACGTCGACCGCGATCTCCTCGCCCCGCGCGGTGACACCGGCGGTCACGGCGTCGGCGAGTTGATCGGCCAGCAGGCGGGTCGACGACGGCGTCGACGTGCCGGCGCTGATCACCAGCAGCGTGCGGGCCATGTCAGTTCGTCCCCGCGACGGCGACGGACTCGGCGGGCTGCACCCGCCGGTGCGGCGAGTCGGGACCCTGTGCGACGAGGGTCTCGTGGATCGGGGGATCCGACGGGACGTGGGCCGGCCGGCGGAGCTCGAACTCCTTGCGGAGCGTCGGCACCACGTCGCGGCCGAGCATCTCGACCTGTTCGAGGACCTGGTCGAGGGGAAGCCCGGCGTGGTCGACGAGGAACAGCTGCCGCTGGTAGTCGCCCGCGTAGTCGGCGAACGACAGCGTCTTGTCGATGACCATCTCGGGAGTGCCGACCGTCAACGGCGTCATGTCGGTGAACTCTTCGAGCGAGGGGCCGTGCCCGTACACCGGCGCGTCGTCGAAGTAGGGGCGGAAGCGTCGCTTGGCTTCGGCTTCGGTCGCGGCCATGAACACCTGGCCGCCCAGACCGACGATCGCCTGATCGGCCGAGCCGTGTCCGTAGTGCTCGAAGCGACGGCGGTACAACTCGACCATCTGCCGGGTGTGCTCGGCGTTCCAGAAGATGTTGTTGTGGAAGAACCCGTCCCCGTAGAAGGCCGCCTGTTCGGCGATCTCCGGGGACCGGATCGACCCGTGCCACACGAACGGCGGGGTGTCGTCGAGGGGTGCCGGGGTGGCGGTGAAACCCTGCAGCGGGGTCCGGAAGCGGCCCTCCCAGTCGACGGAGCGCTCCCGCCACAGTCGCCGCAGCAGGTGGTAGTTCTCCACGGCCAGTCCGATGCCCTGACGGATGTCCTTGCCGAACCACGGATACACCGGACCGGTGTTGCCGCGACCCAGCATCAGGTCGGTGCGGCCGTCGGACAGATGCTGGAGCATCGCGAAGTCCTCGGCGATCTTCACCGGGTCGTTGGTGGTGATGAGCGTGGTGGCGGTGCTGAGCCGGAGTCGCTCGGTGCGTGCCGCGATCCAGCCGAGCATCGTCGTGGGGGAGCTCGGCACGAAGGGCGGATTGTGGTGCTCGCCGGTGGCGAAGACGTCCAGCCCCACCTCCTCGGCCTTCAGCGCGATCGCGGTCATCGAGGCGATCCGCTCGTGCTCGCTGACGGTTGTGCCCGCGACGGGGTCGGCGGTGAGATCGCCGACGGTGAAGATTCCGAACTGCATCGGTGCCGCTCCTCGTATGGTGCGTCTGCCTCTCAGACGTCTCACCGAGTGTAACCGGACCGTAGTCCGGTTAATTCCCGGCGGGGACGCCCGACCCCGGAACGCACGCCGCGCCGTTCGGCACCGATACGCTTCTGGACGAGTTCGGCCGCACCGGTGGCCGTCGCCGCCAGGGAGGTCGGAATGTCGACAACCGCATCGAACGAAGACGATTCGACGCACGGCGCGACGCGCGCGATCATCGCGGCGCTCGCCGCCAACGCGGGGATCGCCGTCGCGAAGTTCGCGGGCTTCGCGATCACCGGATCGTCGTCCATGCTCGCCGAGGGCGTGCACTCGGTGGCCGACACCTCCAACCAGGGGCTGCTCCTGCTGGGGCAGCGCCGGTCGCGACGCGAAGCCGACCGACTGCACCCCTTCGGGTACGGGCGGAACCGGTACTTCTACTCGTTCGTCGTGGCGCTGGTGATCTTCACCCTCGGCTCGCTGTTCGCGCTGTACGAGGGCATCGGGAAGATCCGAGACGCGGGCGACCACGGCCTCGACTCCCCGCTGGTCGCCGTGGTGATCCTCGTGGTCGCCATCTGCCTGGAGGGATACAGCTTCGCCACCGCCCGCAAGGAGTCCGCGGCGCTCAAGGGCGACGCCTCGTGGTGGCAGTTCATCCGGAACTCGCGAACCCCCGAACTGCCGGTGGTCCTCCTCGAAGACGCCGGCGCCCTCGTCGGACTGGTGTTGGCGCTGTGCGGCGTCGGCCTGACGATGCTCACCGGCAACGCGGTGTGGGACGGCGTCGGCACCGTCGCGATCGGTGTGCTGCTCGGTGTGATCGCGGTCGTCCTCATCATCGAGATGCAGAGCCTGCTCATCGGAGAGGGCGCCACCGACGAGGAGGAACGCGCGCTGCGAGCCGCGCTGCCGGGTGCGGGCGTCGACCGCCTCATCCACATGAAGACCCAGTACCTGGGACCAGACGAGCTGCTGGTGGCCGCGAAGATCGCGATCGAGCCCGGTGCGGACGCGCCGTCGATCGCGCGCGCGATCGACGGCGCCGAGGCCCGGATGCGGGCGGTCGTCCCCCAGGCTCGCGTCATCTACCTGGAACCCGACATCGATCGGCGCGACACGTGACGACCGAGTGACCCCGATGCGACATCGGCGGGTACCCGCATGCGCTAGCGTCGTCAATCATCGACCCCCGCGTGAAAGGAGTCACACCAGTGACCGCAGCTCAGTCGCCGGCCCCGCAGGCGCGGGGGCCCCAACAGGGGCGTGAGACGTGGACCAGCAACCGGGGCTTCATCCTGGCCGCCATCGGGTCCGCGGTGGGTCTGGGCAACATCTGGCGATTCCCGGGTGTTGCCTACGAGGGCGGTGGCGGCGCCTTCCTGATCCCGTACCTCATCGCGCTCGTGACCGCTGGCATCCCGATCCTCTTCCTCGACTACGCGGTGGGGCACCGGTTCCGTGCCGCGGCGCCGTTGGCGTTCCGCCGCATGTGGCGCAGGGCCGAAGCCCTCGGGTGGTTCCAGACGGCGATCCTGTTCGTGATCTCCACCTACTACGCCGTCATCATCGCGTGGTCGCTGAGCTACTTCTACTACTCGTTCGGCACCAAGTGGGGTGAGAGACCCGACGAGTTCTTCACCGGCGACTACCTCCGGGTGGGCGAGGCTGGGGTGTCCGGCGAGCTCGTCGGCACCGTGGCCTGGCCGCTCATCGGGGTGTGGGCGCTGATCATCGTCATCCTCGCCCTCGGCGTCGCCAAGGGGGTCGAGAAACTCAACGTGATCGGTCTGCCGCTGCTCGTCCTCGGGTTCGCCGCGCTGGTCATCAAGGCCGTCACGCTGCCGGGCGCCTCCGACGGACTGAATGCGCTGTTCACCCCGCAGTGGGACAAGCTCTCCGACCTCAACGTGTGGATCGCCGCGTACAGCCAGATCTTCTTCTCGATGTCGATCGCATTCGGCATCATGATCTCCTACGCGTCGTTCCAGAAGCGCAAGTCCAACATGACGTCGTCGGGCCTCGTCGTCGGGTTCGCCAACTCGTCGTTCGAACTCCTCGCCGGCATCGGCGTGTTCTCCGCGCTCGGCTTCCTCGCCCACGAGCAGGGCAAGACCTACGAGCAGCTCGACGGCCTCACCGGACCGATCCTGTCGTTCGTGACGTTCCCGCGGGTGATCTCCGAGATGCCCGGCAGCGCGTTCTTCGGCGCCCTGTTCTTCGGCTCCCTCGCGATCGCCGGCTTCACATCGCTGATCTCCCTGATGCTCGGCGTCTCGGTGGCCTTCCAGGAGAAGTTCGGGCTGTCGCGGACCTCGGCGTCGGTGACGGTCGGCGTGGTCGCGGCGATCGTCTCGTTCGGCCTGTTCGCCACCACGACCGGACTCCTCGCCCTCGACACCGTCGACCAGTTCGCCAACAACATCGGCATCGTGGTCTCGGCGATCGCGATGTGCGTGATCGCCGTCTGGGTGGCGCGCACCATCGAGACGCTCCGCGCCCACCTGAACGCGGTGTCGACGTTCAAACTCGGCTGGTGGTGGGTGCCGGTGATCGGCGTGTACGCGCCTCTGTTCCTCACCGTCATGCTGGTCCAGAAGATCTACGACCTCATCGTCGACGGCTACGAAGACCTCCCGACCTGGTATGTCGGCGTGTTCGGGTGGGGG
Organism: Gordonia shandongensis DSM 45094; assembly: GCF_000423025.1. Classification (GTDB taxonomy): domain Bacteria; phylum Actinomycetota; class Actinomycetes; order Mycobacteriales; family Mycobacteriaceae; genus Gordonia; species Gordonia shandongensis. Next base: position 55,221 of record NZ_AUHE01000001.1, on the reverse strand, counting down.
ACCGTGGGATTCCTGTTCGTGTTCGCCGCGGTCCTCACCGCGGTCGGGTGGAAGGGGCGTGACGATCCGAGCTTCACCCCGTGGCCGATCGTCGGCTCGGGGCCGTCGTCCGCCGAGTCGAAGGAGAGTGTCCGATGACCGCATCCGCCATCGTCCTGCTCGTGGTGGCCGCCCTGATCGTGTGGGGCGGACTCCTGGCGAGCATCACCTTCCTCACCACCCACCCCGAGGTGAGTGAGCTGTCCGACGACGAAGACCCCGACTCGACGTAGCGGTCGGGACGCCACGACGCACAGAGACAATCGAATAAACAGACAATCGAATAAAGAGACAATCGAAAAAGGGAGCCGCCGTGAGCAATCCGTTGTTCCGGGTCAAGTCGGTGGAACAGTCGATGGCCGACACCGACGAACCCGACACCAAACTGAGGAAGGATCTCACGGCGTGGGACCTCACCGTGTTCGGTGTGGCCGTCGTCGTCGGCGCCGGAATCTTCACGCTGACCGCGACGACGGCGGGCAACGTCGCCGGACCGTCGGTGTCGCTGGCGTTCGTGCTGGCCGCGGTCGCCTGCGGGCTGGCGGCGCTCTGCTACGCCGAGTTCGCCTCCACCGTCCCGGTCGCCGGATCGGCGTACACGTTCTCCTACGCCACCTTCGGCGAGTTCATCGCCTGGATCATCGGATGGGACCTGATCCTCGAGTTCGCGCTCGCCGCATCGGTGGTCGCCAAGAGCTGGTCGTCGTATCTGGCCGACGTGATCGGCGGAGGCGGCACCACCGTGATCCTCGGCGGCCACGAGTACGACTGGGGTGCGGCGGCACTCATCGGGGTCCTCACCACACTCCTGGTCCTCGGCACCAAACTGTCGTCCCGGGTGTCCATCGTGATCACCGCCGTCAAGGTCGGGGTGGTGCTGCTCGTCATTGTCGTCGGCCTGTTCTACATCAAGAAGGACAACTACACGCCCTACGTCCCCGAGGCGAAGACGCCCTCGGGCGACGACTCGGGCATCCGTCAGACCCTGTTCTCCTGGATGACGGGCGGCGCGGGGAGCGACTACGGCTGGTACGGACTGTTGGCCGCCGCATCCCTGGTGTTCTTCGCGTTCATCGGGTTCGACGTGGTCGCGACCACCGCCGAAGAGACTCGCGACCCGCAGCGGTCCCTGCCGCGCGGAATCCTCGGCTCGCTCGGAATCGTCACCGTCCTGTACGTGGGGGTCGCGCTCGTGCTGACGGGCATGGTCAAGTACACCGACCTCGCCGACCGCACCGAGAACGGCAAGGTCGTGACGTCGACCCTCGCGACGGCGTTCGAGATCAACGGCGTCACATGGGCGCAGTGGGCGATCAACATCGGCGCCCTGGCCGGGCTCACCACCGTCGTCATGGTGATGCTGCTCGGCCAGACTCGCGTGGCGTTCGCGATGTCGCGCGACGGACTGCTGCCGCGCGGACTGGCCAGGACCGGGCGCCGCGGGACACCCGCCCGCATCACCCTGATCGTCGGCACGGTCTCGGCGGCACTGGCCTTCTTCTTCCCGATGGGCACCCTCGGCGAGATGGTCAACATCGGCACCCTGTTCGCCTTCGTCCTCGTGTGCGTCGGCGTCGTCGTGCTCCGGCGGACGCGCCCCGACCTCACCCGCGGATTCCGAGTCCCCCTCGTGCCGTTCGTCCCGATCCTCGCGGTCCTCGCGTGCTTCTGGCTGATGATCAACCTGTCCATCGAGACGTGGATCCGATTCCTGGTCTGGATGATGATCGGCGTGGTCGTCTACCTCGGGTACGGGGTGAAGCACTCCGTGCTCGGGATGCGGGAACGCAAGGAACTGCCCGGCTACCCGCCCCGGGTCTCCGACGCCGACCCGACACCCGCGGCGGGCGACGGACCCGAGGCGACGGGATCGCGATAGCGTAGACGACGACAGACACGTACCGGCCCCGTCGGCGGGGCCGGTACGAGCGTGCACGACCGCATACATGATCGAGAGGCCCCACATGACAGCGCCCGACCGCGCCCTGACCACCGAGACCCGCAACGGCGTCGAATACAAGGTCGCCGACCTCACGCTCGCCGAGTACGGCCGCAAGGAGATCCGCCTGGCCGAGCACGAGATGCCCGGGCTCATGGAGCTGCGCCGCGAATACGCCGACGTGCTGCCGCTCAAGGGCGCCCGGATCTCCGGGTCGCTGCACATGACCGTGCAGACCGCGGTCCTCATCGAGACGCTCACCGCGCTCGGCGCCGAGGTCCGCTGGGCGTCGTGCAACATCTTCTCCACCCAGGACGAGGCGGCAGCGGCCGTCGTCGTCGGCCCCCACGGCACCCCCGACGAGCCCTCCGGCGTCCCCGTCTTCGCATGGAAGGGCGAGACCCTCGACGAGTACTGGTGGGCCGCCGAACAGATGCTGACCTGGCCCGCCGCCGCCGACGGAACGCCGCGCCACGCCAACATGATCCTCGACGACGGCGGCGACGCCACCATGCTGGTGCTCCGCGGCGCCGAATTCGAGAAGGCCGGCGTCGTGCCGCCCGCCGACGCCTCGCACCCGGCCGAGTACAAGGTCTTCCTCGAACTCCTGCGGGCGTCGCTGGCCGCCGATCCCGGCAAGTGGACCGCCATCTCCGAGTCGGTCCAGGGCGTCACCGAAGAGACCACCACCGGCGTCCTGCGTCTCTACCAGTTCGCGGCCGCCGGAGAGCTCGACTTCCCGGCGATCAACGTCAACGACTCCGTCACCAAGAGCAAGTTCGACAACAAGTACGGCACGCGCCATTCGCTCATCGACGGGATCAACCGCGGCACCGACGTCCTCATCGGCGGTAAGAAGGCCCTCGTCTGCGGCTACGGCGACGTCGGCAAGGGCTGCGCCGAATCGCTCGCCGGTCAGGGCGCCCGCGTCCAGGTCACCGAGATCGACCCCATCAACGCCCTCCAGGCGCTCATGGACGGTTTCGACGTCGTCACCGTCGACGATGCGATCGGCGACGCCGACATCGTCATCACCTCCACCGGCAACCTGGGCATCATCACCTTCGACCACATGACGAAGATGAAGAATCAGGCCATCCTCGGAAACATCGGCCACTTCGACAACGAGATCGACATGGCGGGACTCGAAGCCGCCGAGGGGATGACCCGCATCACCATCAAGCCGCAGGTCGATCAGTGGGTGTTCCCCGACGGTCACAGCATCATCGTGCTCTCCGAGGGCCGCCTGCTGAACCTCGGCAACGCCACCGGCCACCCGTCGTTCGTCATGAGCAACAGCTTCTCCAACCAGGTCATCGCGCAGATCGAGCTGTGGACCAAGGGAGACGAGTACGACAACGAGGTCTACCGGCTGCCCAAGCACCTCGACGAGAAGGTCGCCAGGATCCACGTCGAGGCGCTCGGCGGGACGCTGACCAAGCTCACCAAGGATCAGGCCGAGTACATCGGCGTCGACGTCGAGGGGCCGTACAAGCCGGAGCACTACCGGTACTGACTCGCCGGTGCCCAGACGGTGCACCCGACCTCCCTCTCGCGGTCGGGTGCACCGCGTGAGCGCGGCGTGCGTCAGGACAGGAGTGCGAGGACCTCGGTGACGGCGTCGTCGCCGTCGGCCCAGGTCCACGTCGACATCCAGTCGTTCTCCACGAGGGCGCCGTACACGCCGTAGACGGCGCGCTGCAGGTCGGCGTCCCGCTCATAGGAGTCGACGGGGCGGTCGGTCTCGGTGGCCGCGCGGCCGGTCGCGCGGCCCATGGCGACCTCCGGCGGGACGCCGAGCAGCAGCTGGTGGTCGGGGACGGGCATCTCGAAGCGGCCGAACTCCAGGTCGGCCACCCACGACACCACGTCGGAGTCGGCGCCGCCGCCCAGTCGGGCGGCGCTGTAGGCGGCGTTCGACGCCGTATACCGGTCGCAGATCACCAGATCGTTGTCGGCGATCGCGGCGCGGAGCTCCACGCGAGCCGCGGCGCGGTCCAGGGCGAACATCAACGCCATCCCGTACACGCTGTCGCGGAGATCGCCGTGGCTGCCGTGCAACGCCTCGGAGGCGATGTCGGCGGTGATCGACTCCCCGTAGCGGGGGAACGCGATGGTCGTGACCGACGCTCCGCGGCGGACGGCGGCATCCTCGATCCGACCGACGATGGTGCGTTTGCCCGCTCCGTCGAGTCCCTCGACCGCTACCAGAACACCCACGCGGCACAGTGTAGGGGCGCCACCGGTGCGAGCGGCTCAGGCACGCCGCCGGGCGGACGTCGGCGCGTCGTTGCACCCCTCGGGGTGGTTCAGGTGACACCATGTGGGGCATGAAGCCCCGCATCCTGGTCGTCGACGATGACGCTGCGCTCGCCGAGATGCTCACGATCGTTCTCAAGAACGAGGGATTCGAACCCTTCGTGGTGGGCGACGGGACACAGGCCCTCACGGCGGTCCGCGAGGTCCGACCCGACCTGGTCCTCCTGGACCTCATGCTGCCCGGCATGAATGGCATCGACGTGTGCCGCGTCCTGCGTGCCGACTCGAACGTCCCGATCGTCATGCTCACCGCCAAGTCCGACACCGTCGACGTGGTGCTGGGCCTCGAATCGGGTGCCGACGACTACATGGTGAAGCCCTTCAAACCGAAGGAGCTCGTCGCCCGCATCCGGGCCCGCCTGCGCCGCAACGAGGACGATCCCGCCGAGATGCTCGCCATCGGACCCGTCGAGATCGACGTGCCCGCGCACAAGGTGACGCGCGACGGCGTGCAGATCTCGCTGACGCCGCTGGAATTCGATCTCCTGGTGGCGCTGGCCCGCAAACCGCGCCAGGTGTTCACCCGCGACGTGCTCCTCGAGCAGGTGTGGGGATACCGGCATCCGGCCGACACCCGTCTGGTGAACGTCCACGTCCAGCGCCTGCGCGCCAAGGTCGAGACCGACCCGGAGAACCCGGAGATCGTGCTGACTGTGAGAGGGGTCGGGTACAAGGCCGGTCCGCCGTGATCGGTGGCCGCCGGATCAACCGGGGGCCCATCGACCGGCTTCTGGCGGTGGTTCGGCGGGCGGTGGCGTCCGTGGCGCGGTTCACCGGCCAGATCTGGCGCCGATCCGTGCAGACCCGCGTCATCGTCTCGACGCTCGTGCTGTCGTTCGTCGTCCTGCTCATCCTCGGCTTCCTGCTGATCAGCCAGATCACCGGGCGGCTGCTCGACGCCAAACAGGAGGTCGCCGGCGATGAGATCGCCCGCACCCGCGCGGTCGTCGAACGCGTGCTCGGCAGCGCGGAATCCGACTCGTCGGTCCAGAACCGGCTCGCGCGCGCCCGGTCCCTCCTGACGGCGCAAGACGTGGACGGCTCGTCGTCGACGGCCGCCGCCGGATCGTTCGACAGCATCCTGGTGGTACCCGGCAAAGGCGATGCGACCGACATCGAGGCCGCCGTCGGCCCCGTCAGCGAGGTGCCCGCGACGTTGCGCGCCATGATCGGCAGCGGGCAGGTCGCCTACCAGTACACGTCGGTGCGGCGCCGCAATCAGTCGACGTCGGCGCTCGTGATCGGCACCCCCGTGGAGAGCCCGATCCAGGGCCTCGAGCTCTACATCGTGTTCCCCCTCACCAGCGAGCAGAACACGCTGTCACTGGTGCGTGGAACCCTGTTGACCGGCGGCATCGTCCTCCTCGGGCTGCTTGCCGCCATCGCCTGGCTGGTGACCCGGCAGGTCATCGCGCCGCTGCGGTCGGCGTCGAGGATCGCGGTGCGGTTCGCCGACGGTCGCCTCTCCGAACGGATGCCGGTCAACGGCGAGGACGAGTTCGCGCGGCTCGCGGTGTCGTTCAACGACATGGCCGAGAGTCTGTCGCGGCAGATCACCCACCTCGAGGAGTTCGGCGGACTGCAGCGGCAGTTCACCTCCGACGTCTCGCACGAACTGCGGACGCCGTTGACCACGGTGCGGATGGCCGCAGACCTGCTCTACGACGGCCGCGACGACCTCGACCCGGCCCAGCGGAGATCGGTCGAACTGCTCGACAAGGAACTCGGACGATTCGAGACGCTGCTGACCGAACTGTTGGAGATCTCCCGACACGATGCGGGTATGGCCGAGCTGGCCGCCGAGCCGATGGACATGGCGACCCCCGTCGAAGCCGCGGTGTCGACGGTGTCGGTCCTGGCCGCGGACTCCGGGAGCGACCTGGTCGTCGACCTGCCGACCGAACCCGTGCTCGCGGAGATCGACCCGCGCCGGGTGGAGCGGATCCTGCGCAACCTGCTGGCCAACGCCATCGACCACGGCGAGCACAAACCGGTGGAGCTCATGATGCGCTCGGACGGTGACGCGGTGGCGATCACGGTTCGCGACCACGGGATCGGACTTCGACCAGGGGAGGAGAAGCTGGTGTTCAATCGGTTCTGGCGTTCGGATCCGTCGCGTGTCCGCCGGTCCGGCGGCACCGGTCTGGGGCTCGCGATCAGCATCGAGGACGCCCGGCTGCACCAGGGACGGCTCGAGGCGTGGGGCGAACCGGGGGAGGGCTCGTGCTTCCGGCTGACGCTCCCGCTGGTCCGCGGACACAAACTGCTGGGCAGCCCGTTGCCGCTCAAACCGATCCGGGAGGGACGCCGATGACGCGGCGGCTGATCGCGCTGCTGGCGGCGCTGCTCGCGGCGTCCGTCGTGCTGACCGGATGCGTGTCGATCCCCGACTCGTCGTCACCGCAGCCGATCCAGGCCTACGACCGTCAGCGGCCCACCAACATCGTTCCGGCGCCGCGCAAGGACGACGACCCCGAGAGCGTGGCCCGCAATTTCGTCAAGGCGATGTCCGATCCGGGCGACGGGCATCGTGCGGCACGGCGGTTCCTGGACCCGCAGGCGGGCCGCACGTGGGACGACAGCGGCGATTTGACGGTGATCCGCGATGTCGGCGTGGTGATCGACGAACGGACCGAGAACGCCGTCCGCCTTCGCGTCACGGGGTCGAAGATCGGAGTGCTGACGCCGGAGGGGTCGCTGCGGCAGGAGGACGGCGACACCGTGTTCGCGTTGACCCTGGCACGCCGGAACGGCGGCCAGTGGCGGATCAACGGCGATGTGCCGCACGGGACGGTCACCGACAGCTCCCAGTTCCTCACCGCCTACCGGCAGGTGGACCTCTACTATCCGGACCGGACGATGACCCGTCTGGTGGCCGACCCCCGCTGGTTCTTCGGCCCCGACCCCGACCCGTCGCTGATCGTCGGTCGACTGCTGGCCGGTCCGACGCCGGCGTTGAGCGGAGCGGCCGGTCAGGGCGCCGATCGCGGGTCGACGCTGACCAGTCCGGTCTCGGTGTCGGGCGACGACGTGTCGATCGCGCTCGGCAACGTCGCCGACACCGATATGCGCGACCGGACGGTGCTGGCCGCGCAGATCGCGTGGACGCTCGACGACGCCGGTGTGGCCGGCACCTACATGATCACCGCCGACGGTGCACCGCTGGTCGCCGACCACGAGGACGGGTGGCGGACGGCCGACGTCCGGTCGTTCGATCCGGACCCCGACGTCGACAACGCCCCGACCGTCCATCTGGTGCGCGACGGGGCGCTGGTGCGTCTGGCCGGCGGCCAGGCCGTCCCCGTGCCCGGCGAGTTCGGCACGTCCCGTGACGTCCGCGACGCCGCGATATCCGACGACCTCAGCACGATGGCCGTGGTCGTCGCTCGGGAGGGCCGACAGGTCCTCTCCGTGGGGCCGTACGGCGGGACCACGGTGGAGGCCGTCTCGGGGCGGGAGGTGTCGCGACCGTCGATCGGCCCCGACCGGATGACGGGATACGCGCTGGTGGACGGCAAACCGGTCAAGTGGTACTTCGACCCCGCGTCGGGTTCGGCCCGGTCGGTGACGCTCGACGTCGGGGCCGTCGCGGAGAGCGCGCCCGGGCCGATCACCGATCTGCGGGTGTCGCCCGACGGCGTGCGGGTGGCGCTGGTGGTCGGCGGAAGGCTCCTCGTCGCGGTCGCGGTGACGAACGACCGCGGGGTGCCGGCGTTGACGGGTGTGGAGAACATCGCGCCGACCATCGACACCCCGGTGATCGGGGCGGCGTGGGCGACCGCGAAGACCCTGTACCTGGCCCGCGAGGGCGACGAGAGCCCGGTGTGGCGTGCCAGCATCACCGGGACCGCGCCGACCGAGTTGGTCAGCGGCAACCTCAAGGCGCCGATCAGGGCGATCGCCGCATCGCGGCGGTCGGTGTACGTCGGCGACAACCGGGGCGTCCAGCAGCTCGGCACCGTCCAGGCACGGCCGGATCAGTACTGGACGCCGGTGAGCCGTGACGCCGGTGCCGGATCGATCCCGGTGATTCCCGAACGCTGACCGGCGCGGCCGCTGTGGACGGCGGTCGTGACAGCGGCCGGTCCGGTGCGCGACGGTGACGCGGTGGCGGTGGATCCAGGCGGGCCGGCGGGGCGGTCGGCGGCAGGGCGATCGGCGGCGGGGCGGTCGGCGGCGGGGCGATCGGCGAGGTGGCGGTCGGGGCGCGCGGTGATCGACGCGCTCGCGGACCTCGTCGTGCCGCTCGAATGCGGCGGCTGCGGCCGGCCGGACGTCGCCTGGTGTCGGCACTGCCGGGAGGCGGTGCGCGATGTGCCTCGGCGGCTGAGCCCCCGCATCGATCCGGGGGTGCCGACGTGGGCGTGCGCCCGCTACCGGGGGCCGGCGGGCGTCGCGGTGGTCAACGTGAAGGAGCACGGTCGACGCGATCTGGTGCCCGTCCTCGGCGGACTCCTCACCCGATCGCTGGTGACCCTGGCTCGGTGGGGCGACCTGCCCGACGCGGCCGGGCTCGCACTCGTCCCCGCACCGACGAGACGATCGGCGGCGCGACGACGAGGCGGCGACACGGTCACGGCCGTCGCCCGCGAGGCCGCGTCGGGAATGGGCCCCGCGGTGCGGGTGGTGCCCGCACTGGTCACCTCGGCCCTCACCCGCGACTCCGCGGGGCTCGGTGCCGGTGCGCGGAGCGCCAACCTGTCCGGCGCCGTCCGTCTCGCCGCGACGCTGCCCGAACCGGTGCGGTCCTCGGCGGCGCCGACGGTGGTGGTCGACGATGTGCTCACCACCGGGGCGACTGCCGCTCAGGCCGTGCGGGTGCTGCGTCGGCACGGTGCCCGGGTGGTCGCCGTCGTCGTCTGTACGGATGCCTGATCCGGGCCCTGATTTCGAGAAACGTGGCCGCGCGGTGAAATTGCGGATACCTTCGGAAGTGGCAGTGATGATCATCGAGTGCCGGGAGGTGAGAGTGCCTTTTCCACCGCGCCGATGCTGATCTGCGTGAGCCGGAAACCCCTCCGCTGTCCGACTGCAGCGGCACTGTCCGCGCACCGAACCGCAATCCCCGGAAGCGGCGGTGCGGCAAGCGAAACGGTACCTCGATGCGACGCTCGAGTCGCACGAGCGCAACCTGAGGAGGATGTCGATATGACGGTCGTTCATCGCAAGGGACAGCGGGAGCCGAGAGGTGCGGCGCCCACCGAACGCGTGGACTACGACACCGCTTTCCAGCTCCCCGATTCACTGGACACGAGCAGCGCCGGAGAACTCAAGGCAGACCTCACGATGAGTGGGCGCAATGTCGAGATCCCCGACCACTTCCGCGTCTACATGAGCAGCAAGCTGGCCCGATTCGAGCACTTCGACCCCTCGATCTTCCGATTCGAGGTGGTGCTCTTCCATGCGCCGAACCCCCGTCAGGCCAAGCAGTGCGAGTACGTCGAGATCACGGGCCGCGGACGCGGCCCCGTCGTCCGTGCACAGGCGGCGGCCGAGAACTTCTACGCGGCCAGCGAGCTCGCTTTCGACAAGCTCCACAAGCGTCTGCGGCGTGCCAAGAGCCGCAAGCGGATCCGCAAGGACGGGATGCACCGCCCCCTGTCGCTCGCCGAGGCCACCGCCGACGCGCCGCACCTCGTGCCGACCGATCCGGAGCCGCCCGCCGATCCGTTCGAGGACGTCGTCGACGACTACCAGCCGGGTCAGGTGGTCCGGGTGAAGGACCACCCGGCGGCCCCGATGACGGTCGACGAGGCCCTCTACGAGATGGAGCTCGTCGGTCACGACTTCTATCTCTTCCACGACTCGGAGACGGACAAGCCGTCGGTGGTGTACCGGAGGCACGCCTTCGACTACGGGCTCATCCGCCTCGCCTGACCGGCGGCGCGCCGCCGGCGGTGTGCCGACTGCGGTGTGCCGATCCGACCACGCTGTGGCCGTCGCCGTGACCGGCGGCGGCCACAGTGCCGTCGGCACCGGCGGAGGCCGAATCGCCGGTCGACCGTCCCTGCATGGCGCATCGCCGCGCGTTGACCCGTACCATGGACCGAGTTCTGCCTGTCGCCATGCACTCGCTGCGACACGGTGGGGGATACAGATACTCAGAACCCAGAGGATTGCCGGTGCTCAACAAGCTGCTCAGACTGGGCGAAGGCCGCATGGTCAAGCGCCTCGACGCCATCGCCACCAGCGTGGAGTCGCTCGCGGACGAGGTGGAGGCGCTCTCCGACGCCGAACTGCAGGGCAAGACTGCGGAGTTCCGTGAGCGGATCGAGAACGGCGAGACGCTCGACGACCTGCTGCTGGAGGCGTTCGCCGTCGCCCGGGAAGCGGCCTGGCGCGTCCTCGACCAGAAGCACTTCCACGTGCAGATCATGGGTGGCGCGGCGCTCCACTTCGGCAACATCGCCGAGATGAAGACCGGTGAGGGCAAGACCCTCACCTGTGTGCTCCCGGCATACCTGAACGCCCTGTCCGGCAACGGCGTGCACGTCGTCACCGTGAACGACTACCTCGCCAAGCGCGACGCCGAGTGGATGGGCCGCGTGCACCGCTACCTCGGGCTGGAGACCGCGGTCATCCTCACCGGCATGACCCCCGACCAGCGCCGCGAGGCCTACGCCGCCGACATCACCTACGGCACCAACAACGAGTTCGGCTTCGACTACCTCCGCGACAACATGGCGCACTCGATGGAGGACCTGGTTCAGCGCAAGCCCTCCTACGCGATCGTCGACGAGGTCGACTCCATCCTCATCGACGAGGCGCGGACGCCGCTGATCATCTCGGGCCCGACCGACTCGTCGAGCAAGTGGTACGTCGAGTTCGCCCGCATCGCGCCGCAGCTCGAGAAGGACGTCCACTACGAGATCGACATCAAGAAGAAGACGGTCGGCGTCCACGAGGCCGGCGTCGCCTTCGTGGAGGATCAGCTCGGAATCGACAACCTCTACGAGCCGGCCAATTCGCAGCTCGTCAGCTATCTGAACAACGCGATCAAGGTCAAGGAACTGTTCGTCAAGGACAAGGACTACATCGTCCGTCGCGGCGAAGTCCTCATCGTCGACGAGTTCACCGGTCGCGTCCTGGACGGCCGCCGCTTCAACGAGGGCCTGCACCAGGCGATCGAGGCCAAGGAGGGCGTCGAGATCAAGGCCGAGAACCAGACGCTCGCCACGATCACGCTGCAGAACTACTTCCGGCTCTACGAGAAGCTCGCGGGCATGACCGGCACGGCCGAGACCGAGGCCGCCGAGTTCCAGCAGATCTACAAGCTGGGCGTGGTGCCCATCCCGACGAACAAGCCGCTGATCCGCAAGGACCAGACCGACCTCATCTACAAGACCGAGGAGTCGAAGTTCCGGGCGGTCGTCGACGACATCGCCGAACGCAACGAGAAGGGACAGCCGATCCTCATCGGCACCACCAGCGTCGAGCGGTCGGAGTACCTGTCGAACCAGCTCAGCGAACGCGGTGTCAAGCATTCGGTGCTGAACGCCAAGTTCCACGAGCAGGAGGCCCAGATCGTCGCCGAGGCCGGACGTCTGGGCGCGGTCACGGTCGCGACCAACATGGCCGGCCGCGGCACCGACGTGGTGCTCGGCGGCAACCCCGACGTCATCGCCGACACCCGACTCCGCAAGGCCGGTCTCGACCCGGTGAACACTCCCGAGGAGTACGAGCCGGCGTGGGACGAGGCCATCGCGATCGCCCGCAAGGAGGCGGCGACAGAGGCCGACGAGGTCCGCGAGGTCGGCGGGCTGTACGTGCTCGGCACCGAGCGCCACGAGTCCCGCCGCATCGACAACCAGCTCCGCGGCCGGTCGGGTCGCCAGGGCGATCCGGGCGAGTCCCGGTTCTACCTGTCGCTGGGCGACGAGCTGATGCGCCGGTTCAACGGTGCGGCGCTGGAGACCATCATGGCCCGGCTCAACCTGCCCGACGACGTGCCCATCGACGCCAAGATGGTGACCCGAGCCATCCGCAGCGCGCAGACGCAGGTCGAGGAGCAGAACTTCGAGATCCGCAAGAACGTCCTCAAGTACGACGAGGTGATGAACGAGCAGCGCAAGGTCATCTACTCCGAGCGCCGCGGCATCCTCGAGGGGGAGGACCACCGGGAGTCGGTGCGGTCGATGGTCGCCGACGTGGTCGGCGCCTACGTCGACGGCGCCACCGAGCTCGGTTACGCCGAGGACTGGGACCTGGACACGCTGTGGGACGCACTGCGGAAGCTGTACCCGATCACGCTCGACCCGAAGCGTTCCGTCGGTGAGAACGAGTACGGGGAACGCGACGACGTCGGCCGTGACGAGCTGCGCGAACTGCTCGTGACGGATGCGCTGGAGGCCTATGACCGCCGGGAGGCCGAACTCACCGAACTCGCGGGCGAGGACGCGATGCGCCAACTGGAGCGTTCGGTGCTGTTGACCGTCATGGACCGCAAGTGGCGCGATCACCTCTACGAGATGGACTATCTCCGCGAGGGCATCCACCTGCGCTCGGTGGCGCAGCGCGACCCGGTGGTGGAGTACCAGCGCGAGGGCTACGACATGTTCATGGGCATGCTCGAGGGGATGAAGGAGGAGGCCGTCACCTACATCTTCAACGCGCAGGTGCAGACCGAGGCCCCCGCTCCGACTCTCGGTACCTCGGTGAGCGACATGCTCGCCGGCGCCGCGTTCGGCGGCGATCAGGAGCAGCCCGACCAGGAGATGACCTACAGCGGACCCGCCGAGGGCGGCGGGACCGCGGTGCACGGCTCGGACGAGGAGTACGCGGCGCAGGCGGCGGCGGAGATCCTCGGATCGAGACGCGAGCGTCGGGCGGCGGCCCGGTCGACGGGCAAGCCCGCGGCCAAACAGCAGCCGAAGTCGCGCGCGAAGAAGCGTCGCTGACACGAGCGGAGTGTCGCGGAACCGAAACGTCCTGCGCTGCGTCTGACGGGTATGACGGTGAACGCAGTCTCGACGAGTCCGATCCCGCCGGCGCCTGTTCCAGCCGCCCCGAGCCCGCCGGCCCCGAGCCCGGCCGCCCCGAGCCCGCCCGGCCCGGGCGCCGTCGAGGCGGGCCAGGCCCGCCAAGCGGTGATCGCGGCGGTGCAGTGGACCCTGGAGGTCCTCGACGGACGTCGGCGGGCGGACCAGTTGACACGGGTGCTGGCCCCCGATCTGGCCGCGCAGGTCGCCGCCCTGCTCCGTCACCGCGGCACGTCGACCCGCGGAGCCGCGACGGCGCGCGTCGTCCGCGTGCACCTGCAGATGCGGCACGCGGGCCGGGGCAGTCCGTGCGCCGACTACTTCGGCACCTTCGCCCGCGGCGGCCGGATTCGCGCCGTCGCCGGCCGCGTCGAGTTGACGCGGGTCCGAGTCGCGGTTCGCGGCACCCCGCGCGGGGACCGGATTGCGGTCTCGAGGTGGGTGGTCACCGAACTGACCATCGTGTGACGCGGCATCGCAGCAGCGGCGACCGGTCGACCTCTCCCGCGACGGCGGTGGGCCGTGTCAGCACATAGACTGAGCGGCATCATGGTGAATCGGCTGTCGCCGGAAGAGGCGATGTTCTACTTCCTGGACGGGTCGGGGACATCGGCGCATCTGGGTGCGCTGCTGATCCTCGATCCGCCCGGCTCCGCCGACCGCGGCGGCGGTGCCCTCGACTACCACGGCCTGGTGGCGCTGGTGGAGAACCGGCTGCAGGTGGCCCCGCGGTATCGCCGCCGGGTGGCCGAGGTGTCACTGGGGCTGGCGCGTCCCGTCTGGGTCGACGACCGCGACTTCGACATCAACTTCCACGTCCGGCTCTCCGCGCTGCCGAACCCGGGGACCGCCGAGCAGTTGCAGGAGCTGATCGCACGGGTGATGTCGCGGCCGCTCGACCGGTCGCGCCCGCTGTGGGAGATGTATCTGATCGAGGGCCTCGACGGCGGCCGGTCGGCGATCCTCACCAAGTCGCATCGCTGTCTGCTCGCGCCGGGGCATCCGGAGATCAGCGAGGTGATCTGCGACGACGTCCCGGCTCCCGAGCCCCTCGCCGAGGATCTGTGGATGCCGGGTCGACCGCCGAGCGCGGCGGCGCTCGCGGCCGGCGCGATGGCCGAGGTGATGGCGCGACCGGGGGAGATGGTCGACTCGCTGCTCCGCGGCAACGGCCCGGTCGCCGACCTGTGGTCGGTGGCCGACCGCTCCGCTCGTCTCGTCGGCGGCGCCGTCGGCCAGATGGTCAACGCCGCGCCCGACAGTCCGCTCAACGCGGTCACCACCGCGTCGCGGTTGTTCTCGTTCGTCGCGGTGCCGCGCGCGGAGTGCGCGACGGTCGCCGACCGCTTCGAGTGTTCGTTCAACGACGTGGTCCTCGCGATCCTCACCGGGGCGTTGCGGCGCTGGGCGATGTCGGTGAAGGACACGATGGGGCACGGCGAGACGATGCGCGCCACCCTTCCCCTCGCCGCCCGCGACCCGCTGGCCGCCGAAGCCGAGTCGACGGCAGCGGGGCCCGGGGGGACCGAGCCGGCCGGAGCGTGGATGGCGGTCGGCGGGACGGAGTTCGTCACGGACCTCCCGATCGGCGAGGATGCGCCGTCGGTGCGGTTGATGCAGGTCTCGGGGCTGGCGAATCGGTACTCACAGTCGAGTCGGCGGGTGTCGCGGGGGCTTCGTCCGCTGCTTCCCGAACTCGGTGCGGTCCCCTTCGGCGGGTTCTCGGCGCGCACCTTCGCCGGGTTGTTTCAGCGGACCTACAACGTGCCGATCGTCACCAGCGCCCGGCGAATCGAGTCGCAGTGGGTGGGTGGCGCACCGGTCGGGGGGATCTACACGATTCCCGGGCTGCACACCCAGCGGGCGCTGGGGATCAGCGTCAACGAGTACGGCGACGACGTGCAGTTCGCCTTCATCGCCGATCGTGCGGTGGTCGGCGATCTGCCCGCGATGGCCGGATATGTGACGGACTCGCTCGACGAACTCCTGACCAGCGGCCAGCCGCCGCACGACCACTGATCGAGAGGACCTGATGCGCGTCTACCTGCCCGCGACCCTTGCGGCACTCAAAGACCTGGTGGCCGAACCGGGGCGATCGTTCGACCCGGTCGGGGGGACCGGTTTCGCTCTGACCCCGGCGCTCCGGGAGGCGCACACGGCGGGTGACGACGAGGAACTGTCGGAGGTGGCCATGCGGGAGGCGGCGCGAGCGTCGCTGCGCCTGCTGGCCGTGGACACCTCGGGGCTGCCCGTGCGGCGCGCGGTGGTGGTGGCCGACGCCGAGGCGACGCCGCGTCCCGACCTCGACGACGCCGTCGTGCGGGTGGCCGGCTCGATCCCGGTCGCCGACATCGTGGCGGTGCACGTCGACGGGGCCGATGCGCAGGACGCCGTCGCCGCCGCCGTGGCGGCCGTCGACGCCGCCGATCTCGGTGACGAGGACGGCGAATTGGCGATCGGCGACGTCGAGGACTTCGATCTGGCCTGGTACGCCACCCAGGAGCTGCCCTTCCTGCTCGATCTCCTCTGACCCGGGGCCGCGACGGGCGCCGGGGGCGGCGGGGTCGCTCCGAGCGGCTCGAGACGCTAACCTACGATACCGTAGGTTGGTCCGACGGGACCGTGGCTCAGTTCGTCCGGAGGTCGTCCGGACCGCAGAGGAGGTCGTCATGGCGTGGCGTGAACGTTTCGAGGCGCCGGTGGCGCAGATCGCGACGCGCGGGCGCCGTGCGAAGTGGGTGCGGGCAGCGGTGGCACGCGTGACCACGCCCCTGCTTCCCGACGACTATCTGCATCTCGCGAATCCGCTGTGGTCGGCGCGGGAGCTGCGCGGCCGGGTGGTCTCGGTGACCAGGGAGACCGACGACGCCGCGACGATCGTGATCCGTCCGGGCTGGGGGTTCTCGTTCGACTACCAGTCGGGCCAGTACATCGGCATCGGCGTCTTGATGGACGGGCGCTGGACGTGGCGCTCCTACTCGCTGACCTCCGTGCCCGCGGTGTCGTCCAGCGAGCGGACGGTGGCCGTGACCGTCAAGGCGATGCCCGAGGGCTTCCTGTCGAGTCACCTCGTCAGCGGGCTCGCGCCCGGCACCGTCGTGCGGCTGGCGGCGCCGGCCGGCGAGTTCGTGCTCCCGGACCCGCTGCCGGCCAGGCTGCTGCTGGTCACGGCGGGCAGCGGTCTCACGCCGATCATCTCGATGCTGCGGAGCATGCGTCGGCGCGGCGGCCGTGCCGATGTCCGCGTGATCCACTCGACGCCGACGCCGCAGGATCTGCTGTTCGGCGACGAACTGACCGCGATGGCCGACGAGGGACTCATCGACCTGCACGTGCAGTGCACGCGGACCGACGGCAAGCTCACCCCGGCGAGCCTGCGGAAGCTGTGCCCCGACTTCGCGGACCGCGACACGTGGGCGTGCGGACCGGCCGGTCTCCTGGAGATGTTGACCGAGCAGTTCGACGAGGTCGGCGCCGCGGAGCGGCTGCACATCGAACGGTTCGCACTCGAGCGGGGGGCGGTCGGCGCCGAGGGCGGCGTCGTGACGTTCGGGACCCCGGACCGGCAGGTCGAAGTCGACGGCGCCACGACGCTGCTCGAGGCCGGGGAGCGGGCCGGTGTCCTCATGCCGTTCGGGTGTCGGATGGGCATCTGCCAGAGCTGCGTGGTGATGCTCGACAAGGGGTGTGTGCGCGACCTGCGGTCGGGTGTCGAGCATGTCGAGGGGGAGCGCATCCAGACGTGCGTGAGCGCTGCGGCGGGCGACTGCACGCTCGACGTGTGACGGTGTGAGGGCTGACTCTCGCCGCCCGGTGGACAACCTACGAATCCGTAACCTACGATTGCGTAAGTTACGACATCGTAGGTAGAGGAGTGAGTGGCCGATGGCGATCTCTGACATCCCCGAGTACGCCCACCTGACGGAGCAGGACATCGAGGAACTGGCGGCCGAGCTCGACCAGATCCGCATCGACGTCGAGGCCGACCGCGGCGAGCGGGACGCCCGCTACATCCGGAACACGATCGCTTTCCAGCGGACGCTGGAGATCACCGGCCGCGCGCTGACCTTCGGTGCGCGCCGCCGCAGCCTGTGGTGGGCCGGGGCGGCATCCCTGGGGGTCGCGAAGATCGTCGAGAACATGGAACTCGGTCACAACGTGATGCACGGTCAGTGGGACTGGATGAACGATCCCGAAGTGCACTCCACCACCTGGGAGTGGGACAACACCGGGCCGAGCGCCCACTGGAAGCACACGCACAACTTCATCCACCACAAGTACACCAACGTCCTGGGGATGGACGACGACGTCGGTTACGGTCTCCTGCGCGTCACGCGCGACCAGCGGTGGAAGCCCTTCAACCTCGGCAACATCGTCTACAACACGGTGCTCGCCCTGGGATTCCAATACGGTGTGGCCGCCCAGCACCTCGAATTGGGCCGCCGCAGGCACACGCCGGAGGAGAAGGCCCGATTCCGCGAGGACCTGCGCGACGTCGGCACCAAGATCGGCAGGCAGGCCGGTAAGGACTACCTCGTGTACCCGGCCGTCGTCGGCGCGGCGACCCGGTCGCCGCGCGCGGCGCGCAAGGCGGCCACCGCCAACCTGCTGGCGAACGTGATCCGCAACGTGTGGTCGAACGCCGTGATCTTCTGCGGACACTTCCCCGACGGGGCCGAGAAGTTCACGAAACAGGACATCGACGCCGAGACCAAGGGGCAGTGGTACCTGCGCCAGATGCTGGGCAGCGCCAACTTCCGGTCCGGACCGGTGCTCGGCTTCATGAGCGGCAACCTGTCGTACCAGATCGAACACCACATCTTCCCGGACCTGCCCAGCAATCGTCTCCCGGAGATCGCGGTCCGCGTGCGGGCGCTGTGCGCGAAGTACGACCTGCCGTACACCACGGGATCGCTGCCCGTGCAGTACGCGAAGTCGTGGCGGACCATCGCCAAGCTCTCGCTGCCGAACCGGTATCTGACGGCGACCTCCGACGATGCGCCCGAAACGGCGTCCGAACGTCGCTTCGCCCACGGCCCGCAGCACCGGCCGGCGGCCGCCGTCGACCCGGTCACGGGTCGGCGGCGCGGCCTGCAGACCGCGCTCGTCGGGCTGCGGGACCGGCGGAGGCGACGGCGTCTCCCGATCAGTGCATAATGTGACCAATGGCGATCTCAGATATCAACGAGTATGCGCACCTGACCGACGCCGACGTCGAGGCCCTGGGTGCCGAACTCGACACGCTTCGCCGCGAGATCGAATCCGACCTCGGCGAGCGTGACCGCCGGTATCTCCGCCGCACGATCTACGCCCAGCGCGGTCTGGAGGTCCTCGGCCGCGCAGCCCTGATCGGCAGTCACCGCCGCCCGCTGTGGCTCCTCGGGACGGCGGCCCTCGCGGCGGCCAAGATCATCGAGAACATGGAACTCGGCCACAACGTGATGCACGGCCAGTGGGATTGGATGAACGACCCCGAAGTGCACTCCACGACGTGGGAGTGGGACATGGTGTGCGCGTCCCCGCACTGGAAGCACTCCCACAACTACATCCACCACAAGTACACGAACGTCGTCGGGATGGACCACGACGTCGGGTACCGGATCCTGCGGGTCACCCGAGACGAGCCGTGGGAGCCGCGCCGCGCGTTCCAACCGCTGTTCAACCTCATGCTCGCCGCGACCTTCGAGTGGGGCATCGGCCTGCACGACCTCGAACTCAAGGAGGTCGTCGCCGGTCGCCGACCGTACGCCGAGGCCAAACCCCAGATCACGCTCTTCGCACGGAAGATCCTGCGGCAGGTCGGAAAGGACTACGTCCTGTTCCCGGTGCTGACGGGACCGAACGCCCGCCACACGATCACGGCGAACCTGACGGCGAACCTGATCCGCAACCTGTGGGCGTACGTGGTGATCTTCTGCGGTCACTTCCCCGACGGCGCCGAGAAGTTCACCCCGGCGACGCTCGAGGACGAGACGCGCGGTCAGTGGTATCTGCGCCAGATGCTGGGCACCGCCAACTTCGACGCGGGACCGGCGATGGCGTTCATGAGCGGCAACCTCTGCTACCAGATCGAGCACCACCTGTACCCGGATCTGCCGAGCAACCGCATGGCGCAGATCTCGGTCCGGGTCCGTGCACTGTGCGAGAAGTACGATCTGCCGTACAACACCGGCTCGCTGACGATGCAGTACCTGCGCACCCTGCGCACGATCAACAAGCTGGCGCTGCCCGACTCCATGCTGCGGGCCACCGCCGACGATGCGCCGGAGACGGCTTCGGAGCGGCGGTTCGACGGGATGCCGCGCGCCCGCGGACTCAAGACCGCGCTCGCGCAGCTGCGCGCCCGGCGGCGTGCCGCCCGCCGCTGACCCTCAGTCTCCGGACTGGTCGTCGCCCGTCGCGGTCGAGGTCACCGACGCCAACAGCTCCCGCACGGCGAGCGCCCGTCGATGCGAGCTTCCCGCGAGGTCGTCGAGTGCGCATTCGGGGTCGGCCGGCGGTCCGAGATGCGTGCATCCGCGCGGACAGTCCGCGGTGGCCTGCCGCAGATCGTCGAAGGCGTCGACGATCTCGTCGGGCGTCACGTGAGCCAGACCGAACGATCGGATGCCGGGGGTGTCGACGACCCAGCCGTGCAGCGGATCCGGCAACGGCAGCGCCACCGACTGGGTCGATGTGTGACGACCCTTCCCGACCCCGGAGACCACCCCGGTCGCACGGTCGGCGTCCGGGACCAGCCGATTCACCAGCGTCGACTTCCCGACCCCGGAGTGGCCGACGAGCGCGGTGAGACGACCGTCGAGGACGTCGCGCAGCGCGTCGAGGGCATCGGAGCGGCCGGCGGTGATCACCGGCAGGTCGAGATCGGCGAAATGGGCGGTGAACTCCTCCGGCGAGGCGAGATCGGACTTCGTGAGGCACAGGATCGGTGATAGTCCGCCCGCGTAGGCGGCCGCCAACGCGCGCTCCACGAAACCGGTGCGGGGCGGCGGGTCGGCGAGCGCCGTGACGATGAGCAGTTGATCGGCGTTCGCGACGACGATCCGCTCGTACGGGTCGGTGTCGTCCGCGGTGCGACGCAGCACGGTGCTGCGCTCCTGGACGCGCACGATCCGTGCGAGCGTGTCGGGCCGCCCCGTGAGATCGCCGACCACGCCGACGCGGTCGCCGACCACGATGGGGGTGCGACCCAGTTCGCGGGCCCGCATCGCCACGACGCGACGGTCCGGATCGGCCCGGCCGTTCGCATCGTCGACCACGCAGCCCCACCGGCCGCGGTCGACCGAGACCACGGTCGCGGTCTCGGCGTCCTCGTGCGCCGGTCGATTCTTGGTACGGGGACGACTGCCCCGTCCGGGCCGGATCCTGACGTCCGACTCGTCGTACGACCGGCGCCGACTCACGCGGCCGACCCCGCCATCGTCTCCCACATGTCGATGAAGTCCGGGAGCGTCTTCGCGGTGGTCTGCACGTCCTGCACCGCCAGATCGCGGACCCGCAGGCCGAGGATCGATCCGGCGGTCGCCATGCGGTGGTCGGCGTAGGTGCGCCACACCGCGGAGTGCAGGTCGGCGCCGCCGACGATCACCAGCCCGTCGTCGGTCTCCCGGCAGTCGCCGCCGATCCTGCCGATCTCGGCGCTCAGCGCGGCGAGCCGGTCGGTCTCGTGGCCCCGCAGGTGCGCGATGCCGCGGAGGACCGACGTGCCGTCGGCCAGTGCGCACAGGGCGGCGACGGTCGGGGTGAGCTCCCCGACGTCGTGCAGGTCGACGTCGATCGGTGCGATCCGCGCGGGTCCGCGCACCGTCAGCAGGCCGTCGGCGTCGTGTGCGACGACGGCGCCCAGCCGCTCCAGGATCTCGGTGACCGCCGCACCCGGCTGGGTGGTCCGGGCCGGCCACCGCGGGACGCTCACGCGGCCGCCGGTCGCGACGGCCGCCGCGAGGAACGCCGAGGCGTTCGACAGGTCGGGTTCGATCGCGCGGTCGACCGCACCGATGCGCGAGGGGGCCACGGTCCACCGCGGCGAGGCCTCATCGACCAGCACCTCGACGCCGGACTCGCGCAACATCGCGACGGTCATGTCGACGTGAGGCATCGACGGCACGGGTGCACCCACGTGAGCGATGTCCACGCCGCGGTCGAAACGTGCCCCGGAGAGCAGGAGCCCCGACACGAACTGCGAGGACGCCGAGGCGTCGATGGTGACCTCGCCGCCGGCGAGCGCACCCTGTCCGTGCACGGTGAACGGGAGTCCCGAACCGTCGATGCGGGCGCCGAGCGATCGGAGGGCGTCCAGGACGGTGCCCAGCGGCCGGCTGCGCGCCTGCTCGTCGCCGTCGAAGGCGACGTCGCCGTCGGCGAGAGCCGCGACGGCCGGCAGGAACCGCATCACGGTGCCCGCCAGCCCGCAGTCCACCGAGCCGCCGTGCAGCGGCGCCGGCGTGATCGTCACGGCGGTCGGATCGGTCGGGTCGACGCGTACGCCCGCGCCGAGTGCGGTCAGGGCGTCGATCATGAGGTCGGTGTCCCGGCTGCGGAGCGTTCCGGTGAGGTGCGATGGTCCGTCGGCGAGCGCGGCGAGAATCAGCGCACGGTTGGTGATGGACTTCGATCCGGGGAGGTCGACGGTGGCGTCGACGGGGCGGTCGGGGAACGGCGCAACCCAGGTGCTCATGGCCTCCAGTCTCTCATGAGCCGGTCGGCGCAGGTCATGGCGTACGGGCGGGTGCGCGGCGGGTCGCTCAGAGCGTGGCCAGGAGATCCCCGAGCCGTTCGATCGCCGAGTCGAGGTCGTCCTCGGCGGCCGCATAGCTCAGGCGGACGAACTGCTCGGCGCCCGCCTCGCCGAAATCCTTACCCGGTGTCAGCGCGACGTGCGCCCTCGCCAATGCGACCTCGCAGAACTCGGTGGCCGTCAGCCCCGTCTCACCGACGTCGACGTACACGTAGAACGCGCCGTCGGGCCGAACGGGCACGTCGAGGCCGATGCGCTGCAGTCCGTCGAGGACGCGCGTCCGCCGGGCCGCGAACTGCGCGCGCCGGTCCTCGGCCACCGCGAGGGTCTCGGTCTCGAAGCAGGTCAGCGCCGCGACCTGGGACGGCGTCGGCGGACAGATGTAGTAGTTCTGTCCCAGGCGTTCGGCCACCGGAACCATGGCCTCGGGGACGATCGCCCACCCGAGGCGCCACCCGGTCATCCCGAAATACTTGGAGAAGCTGCCGACGACCACGGCCCCCGGATCGTCGGCGGCGATGCTTCGCGGCGGACCGTCCGGACCGTCATCGGCCAGACCGAGGTAGATCTCGTCGACGATCCGCCACCCGCCGCGGTCGGCGACCGTACCGCACAGGCGCACCAACTCGTCGTACGGGATCGACGTGCCGGTCGGGTTCGACGGCGTCGCGACCATCACGCCGCGGGTGGCGCCGCTCCAGTTGCGCTCGATGGTGTCGGCGTCGAGCTGGAACCGGCTCTGCGGAGTCGTCGGCAGGAGGCGCACCCGGCCTCCGAAGCTCTCGGCGAACCGCCGATTGCACGGATACGACGGATCGCCCACCAGCACCTCGTCGCCCGGGTCGATGAGCGCCGCGCACGACAGCAGCAGCGCCGCGGAGGCGCCCGTGGTCACCACGACGCGATCGGGCGAGACGTCGGCACCGAACCGGTGGGCGGTGAACCGGGCGATCGCCGCCCGCAACTCGTCGAGGCCGAGCGCCCCGGTGTACGCCAGCGGTCGTCCGTCGCTGATGCGCCGGATCTCACGGAGGAAGGCGGGCGGGGCGCCGAAGTCGGGCTCACCGATGTTGAGCTTCACCACGTGGACGCCGGAGGCCTCCAGCGCGGCGGCGTGTTTGCCGAACTCCATCGCATAGAACGGAGTGACTGCCTCGGCGCGGCGGGAGAACCTCATGCGCCGATCGTAGGAGATCGACGGTCAGTCGGGGATCATGGTGAACTCGTCGGGATGCGGGCCCCGTCGACGATCGACGTTGAGCGCATCGATGCGCGCCATCTGCTCGGCGGTGAGGGCGAAGTCGAACAGTGCGGCGTTCTCGGCGATCCGCGCCGGCGTCACCGATTTCGGGAACACGATGTTGCCGTGCTGCAGATGCCAGCGCAGCGTCACCTGCGCCACCGTCCGGTCGGTCTCGGCGGCGACGGAGCCCAGGACCGCATCGTCGAGCACGTCGCCCTGGGCGATCGGCGACCACGCCTCGGTGGCGATGCCGTGGCTCCGGTTGAACTCCCGCAGCGACACCTGCGACAGGTACGGGTGCACCTCGATCTGGTTGACGGCGGGGACGATGTCGGTCTCGGCGAAGAGCCGCTCCAGGTGGGCGGGTTGAAAGTTCGAGACGCCGACGGCGCGGGCGTGCCCGTCCTCGGCGAACCGCTCCATGGCGCGCCAGGTCTCCACGTAGTCGCCGACGCCCGGCATCGGCCAGTGGATCAGGTACAGGTCGAGCGGGCCGATGCCCAGCGCATCGATGGACCTCGCCGTCGCCGTGCGGGCGACCTCGGGATCGTGGGCGTTGTTGTTGAGCTTGCTCGTGACGAACACGTCCTCGCGCGGGACACCCGATTCGCGGACGGCCTCGCCGACCTCCCGTTCGTTGCCGTACATCTGCGCCGTGTCGATGTGCCGGTATCCCGCCTCCAGCGCGGCCAGCACCGCGTCCTTGGTCTCGGCCGGCGGGATCTGGAAGACCCCGAAGCCGAGCTGCGGGATCGTGACGCCGTTGTTCAGAGTGATCTGGGGAATGGTCGTCTGCTCCATGCCCGGTACAACGCGGTCGCGCGGGTTCGGTATTCCGAACGGACCGGGATTCGGTGGGGGACCACCCTGATCTTTCCCCGGGGTTCGGCCGCCCGGGGGTGACAGCGGCGGATCGACGGGCCACGGTGGAGTCATGAGCACAGAGTTGACCCCGAAGAAGTCCGGCGGCACCGACGTCTGGAAGATCGTCCTCATCGTCATCGCGGTCCTGATCGCGCTGTCGATCATCGGCCCCCTGCTGAAGGCGGCGTTCTGGATCGTCCTGATCGGCCTCGCGGTGGTCGGCGCCGCCACGCTGCTGTTCCGCAGATCGTGACGCCGGACCTCCGGTGCGGGGCGGACGTCAGGGCACGAACACGAACTTCCCGCGCGGATGGGCGGCGGCGAGTTCGGTGAATGCGTCGCCGGCGTCGTCGAACCCGAAGGTGCGGACCACGTCGACCCGGATTCGACCCGAGGCGGCGTCGGCGAGCAGCGGTTCCACTGCGGCCCGCCGATGGTGACGACTGCGTTCACCGCCCCCGGAGAGCAGGACGATCCCGTCGTCGGCGCGGGACCAGGCGGCGATGCTCACGATCCGGTGCGCGGGCATCAGTGCGAGCGAGACGTCGACGGCCTCGTCGGTGCCGACGGTGTCGACGGCGGCGGTGAAGACCGCCGAGCCGACCGCGTCGCGGACCGCGTCCGCGAGGCCCGGACCGTACGCGACCGGCGTGGCGCCGAGGTCGGCGAGGTAGGCGTGGTTGCGAGGCGACGCGGTCGCGACCACGGTGGCGCCGGCCGCGACGGCCTCGGCGACGACGATCGACCCGACCGCGCCCGCTCCGCCGTGCACGAGCAGCACGTCGGTGGCGTCGATCTCGAGGGTGGCGAGGGCGTCGACCGCCGTGACGCCGGCCAGCAGCAGCGACGCCGCCTCCGGGAAGCCGAGCCCCGGGGGCATCGGATGGACGGACTCGCCGTCGGCGATCACGTATTCGGCGAACGCGCCCGTCGCCGGGTAGACCACCACGTCGTCGCCGCGCCGGAAGCCGGAGTCGGCGCCGGCGGAGTCGACCACGCCCGCGGCCTCCCCGCCGGGACGCAGCGGCAGCCGGTCGGGGTCGGCGCCCATGTCGCCGCGCACCAGCTTCACGTCGTACGGGTTGAGGCCCGCCGCGCGGACCCGCACCACCACCTCGGTGGGGCCGGGACGGGGGATCTCGGTCTGCGTCGGCTCGAGCACCTCGACGGGGTCGCCGTACTGCGGTGCGATGATCTGTGTGGCCACGTTCTCACTGCTCCTTCGCGTGCCTGTGTGGTCGAACTCCCCGAGTTCAACGCCGTGTGTTCAACCCTCTGGAGGCCATCATGCCAACCGACCGCGCCGCGACGACGGCGTTGCCGACCGCACTCCGTCGGATCGTCGGCGACGCGCACGTCCTCACCGACCCGGCGACCACCGAGTCGTACCGGACGGACTGGACGGGTCGGTGGCGGTCACCGGAGTCGACGGTGGTGGTCCGGCCCGCCGACACGGCGCAGACCGCCGCGGTCGTCGCGGCCTGCGCGGACGCGCGGGTGCCGGTGACGCCGCAGGGCGGCAACACCGGGCTGGTGGGCGGGGCGCAGCCGAGCGTGTCCGGGCCGTCGGTGATCCTGTCGACGCGACGGATGGCCGGCATCGGCGCGGTCGACACCGCGGATCGGTGCATTCCGGTGGGCGCAGGCGCGGTCCTGGCCGATGTGCGCGCCGCCGCGCGGAAGGCGGGTCTGACGGTCGGCGTCGACCTGGCCGCACGCGACTCGGCGACCATCGGCGGGATGGTGGCGACCAATGCGGGCGGCGTCCATGTGATCCGGTACGGCAGCATGCGGGCGCAGGTGCTCGGCATCGAGGCGGTGACGGCCGCGGGGCACGTCTTCCGTCGGTGGCGGCCGCTGCGGAAGGACAACGTCGGCTACGACCTGCCCGGGCTGCTCGCCGGCAGCGAGGGGACCCTGGCGGTGATCACCGCCGTCCTGGTGAGGCTCGTGGTGCCGGCGCGACGCACGGCCGTCGCGGTGGTCGGCGTGAATCACGTGGCCGACGCGCAGCGGGTCGTCGCCGCCGTGGAGGCGTCCGGGGCGCCGGTGCACGCCGCGGAACTCATGACGGCCACCGGACTGGGCCTGGTGGGCCGGGCCGGTGCGCGCAACCCGCTGCGGCGGGACGTGCCCTATGCGGTGCTGGTGGAGTGCGCGGGCACGCCGGATCTGCTGGCCGAGGTGCTCGACGAGCAGGACCGCGTGCTCGACGCCGCGGTGGAGCCGGGCCCCGCGCACCGACTGTGGGCGGTCAGGGAACGACACACCGAGGTGATCGCGGAGGTCTCGCAGACACCGGTGGTGAAGCTCGATGTGACGGTGCCGTCGGCGGCGATGAGCGACCTCGTCGCCGGGGTCGAGCGGCTCGCCGCCGACCTTCCCGACTCGCCTCGGCCGGCGACCCCGGTCCTGTTCGGTCACGTGGGCGACGGCAACCTCCACGTGAACATTGTCGACGTCCCCCGCGGCAGACAGGATGAGATCGTCGACGCCGTCCTTCGCCTCGTCGACGCGCTCGGTGGCAGCATCAGCGCCGAGCACGGTGTCGGGCGCGCCAAGCGGGCGTGGATCGAGTTGGGGCGCGACGCCGTCGATCTCGCGATGATGCGCGCGGTCAAAGGGGCCCTGGACCCCGACGGCCTGTTCAACCCGGGAGCCGTCCTGGCGTGACCGGCTCCTCGTACGACTGGCCTGTCGTGTGACGCGGCCCGCCGAACCCGTTACTGTGAATGCAGATCACAGACATCCTGCTGGTCATCGGGACGGAGGTCGATGATGACGGACGGACACGGGCTCGACCACGAGGTGGTGATCGTCGGCGCCGGATTCGGCGGCATGGGCGCGGGCATCGAATTCCGCCGCCAGGGCGTCGACTCCATCGCGATCCTCGAACGCGAGGACGATCTGGGCGGGACGTGGCATGTCAACCACTACCCGGGCCTGGCGGTCGACATCGCCTCGGTGACCTACTCGTACTCGTTCGCGCCGAACCCGCACTGGTCGCGCCTGTTCGCCCCCGGAGCCGAGCTCAAGGCGTACGCGGAGCACATCGCCGACACCTACGACCTGCGGCGCAGCATGGAGTTCGGGGTCACCGTGGAGCGTGCGGAGTGGGACGACCACGGCGGCCACTGGACCGTGCACACGGCCGACGGTGCCCGGCGGACCTGCCGCTACCTGGTGACCGCGACCGGATTCCTCTCCCAACCGCACACCCCGGACTTTCCGGGGATGGACTCGTTCGCCGGCGAGATCATCCACACCACGGACTGGCCCGACGGTCACGACTTCGCGGGCCGGAGGGTCGCCGTGATCGGGACCGGCGCCACGGCCGTGCAGCTGATCCCGGAGCTCGCGCGGTCGGCGCGCTCCCTCACCGTCTTCCAGCGGACCCCGATCTGGGTGGTGCCGAAGGTCGACTTCCCGATTCCATCGGCCGTGCAACGGCTGTTCGAGCGGGTGCCGCTCACCCAGAAGGCGGCGCGCGCGGTCAACACGTCGATGCTCGAAGCGCTCATGGTGTTCGGGGTGCTGCACTTTCGGCAGGCGAAACCGGGCAACCGGCTGGCGGCGCTGCTGTCGAAGGCGCATCTGCGCCTGTCGGTGCGCGACGCGGGGACTCGGGCCGCCTTGACCCCGCACTACGACTTCGGCTGCAAGCGGCCCACGTTCTCCAACGACTACTTCCGCGTGTTCAACCGTCCGACCGTGGCGTTGGAGACCGGCTCGATCGCCCGCGTGGAACCCGACGGCCTCGTCACCGCCGACGGGACGCGGGTCGCCGTCGACACCCTCGTCCTGGCCACCGGGTTCAACCTGTGGGATGTGAACTTCCCGGCGTTCACGATCATCGGTCGCGGCGGTCGTGACCTCGGCGCCTGGTGGCGGGCCGGTCGCTTCCAGGCGTACCAGGGCATCACCGTTCCGCGGTTCCCGAACTTCCTGACGTTGAACAGTCCGTACTCGTACAGCGGCCTGTCGTACTTCACGACCATCGAGGGACAGATGAAGCACATCGCGCGGCTGTTCGGCGAACTGCGCCGTCGCGGCGTCGACCGCTTCGAGGTCACCGAGGAGGCGAACGACCGCTTCCTGCAGCGAGCGACCCGCAACCTGCAGTCCTCGGTGTTCTATGCGGGCGACTGCAGCGGATCGCGCAGCTACTACTTCAACCAGCACGGGGAGGCCACCCTGCTGCGGCCCGACGCCACCCTCACCACGCTCCGCGAGCAGGCGCGATTCCCGCTCTCGGACTACGCTTACTCGTAAATCGCCGGACGCCGCCGGCCCCCAGACGCCGCCGACCCACAGACGCCGGCGATGAGTTCCGGTCCGTCGTTGGCGACGCGGTTCACCAGCGGGGCGACCTCCCGGATCTCGATGGCGTCGACCAGGGCGCCGTCGGGCGGGGCCAGGAGGGACGCGTCCACGGGTCGGTCGGGGTCGAGCCACCGGTCCCAGTGCTCGACGGGCATGATCAACGGCATCCGGTGGTGCACCTGCGTCAGCGGGCCGACCGCGTCGGTGGTGATGATCGTCGTGCTCGACAACCACTCGCTGTCGTCGCCGGCGGCGCGCGCCCGCGGCGGCCGCCACGCCGCCCACAGGGCGCCCATGAACAGGCGCGAACCGTCGCGGGGGCGCATGTAGAACGGGATCTTGCTCGGCTTGCCGTCGGAGCCGGCCGGCCCGGGACGCCACTCGTACCACCCGTCCATCGGGATGAGTGCGCGTTTGCCCGGCAGTGAGCGGCGGAATGCGGGCTTCTCCGCGAGGGTCTCGGCGCGGGCGTTGAACAGCAGGGGACCGCTCGCGACGTCCGTCGACCACGACGGCACCAGTCCCCATCGCATGGCGCGCACGCGGCGGCGCGCGGGGTCCTCGGGGCGGCCGTGATCGTGGCGGTCGACCACCGTCATCACCGTCGTCGACGGTGCCACGTTGTAGCTCACCAGACCGTCGGCGGCGGCCGGGGCCCCGTTTCGGGCACCGTCCGACACCTCGTCGACCGCGTCGATCTCAGCCGCGAGACGAGCCGGATCGGTGGTGACCGCATACCGTCCGCACATGTCCTCATGCTGGCACGCGAGCGGCCGGGACGCACTCGGGGGCCGACCGACCGGCGGGGTCGCGGAACAATCGGGGGCCCGCACGTGTTGTCCGAAGCGATGACCGACCACCGCAGGAGGGCGATGCCGACGTGAGTGCCGCAGTACTCGAGCGATCGCTAGACTTGAGAGAGCACATTTCCAATGAAGGGAACCCCGTGCCGGAGAGTCCACAGTCCGACCAGCCCGCTGAGACGTCCGAGCAGCTCACCGAACGTTTCGAGCGTGATGCCCTGCCGCTGCTCGATCAGATGTACGGCGCCGCGCTGCGGATGACCCGCAATCCCGCGGACGCCGAAGACCTGGTTCAGGAGACCTACATCAAGGCGTTCTCGGCGTTCCGTTCGTTCCGCGAGGGGACGAACCTCAAGGCGTGGCTGTATCGCATCCTGACGAACACGTACATCAACTCGTACCGCAAGAAGCAGCGGCAGCCCGCGCAGTATCCGACCGATGAGATCACCGACTGGCAGCTCGCGGCGACCGCCGAGCATTCGTCGACCGGACTCAAATCGGCCGAGATCGAAGCCCTCGAAGCGCTGCCGGACGACGAGATCAAGGACGCGTTGAGCAAACTTCCCGAGGACTTCCGCATGGCCGTCTACTACGCCGATGTGGAGGGACTTCCCTACAAGGAGATCGCCGAGATCATGGAGACCCCCATCGGCACCGTGATGTCGAGGCTGCACCGAGGCCGACGACAGCTGCGCGACCTGCTCGCCGATGTCGCACGCGAACGCGGCTTCGGACGGAGCGTGGTGACGAAATGAGCAACGAACCGAACGGCGACAGCGAGTTCGAGAACCTCGACTGCACGGCCGTGCTCGCCGACATCTGGCTGCTGCTCGACAACGAGTGCGACGACGGTGCCCGGCAGCGGCTCGAGGGGCACGTCAACGGGTGCCCGTCGTGCCTGGAGCACTACGGCATCCAGCGGCAGCTCAAGGAGCTGATCAGCCGGAAGTGCGGTGGAGAGCATGCGCCGGAGGGGTTGCGGGATCGCCTCCGGATGGAGATCCGCCGGTCGGTGACCATTCGGCAGACGACGATTCGCATCGACTCCGAGTGATCCCCCGCACGGCCGAGGAACGGCAAAGCGGCCCGCCCCGTCTCACCGGATGGTGAGGGAGGCGGGCCGCTTCGTGTCTGCGAGAGTCAGTCGGCGACCGCTGACTCAGGCGTTCGGCCGCTTGCCGTGGTTGGCTGCCTTCTTCTTGCGACCGCGCCTCTTCCGTCCGCGCTTGCTCATGACGACCTCCTTTGGATCGTACGTGTCACGTGCGTGGACGATTATTTCATGCCGTCTCGCATCGGCGGTAATCGCCGCCGCGATCCTCCGCACCGAACGCGCGCTCGGTTAAGATGTTCGCCATGGCTGATGACGTGATCAATGAAATCGTTGCGACTGTCCTCGAGGTCACGGCGAAGGCCGGGCAGCGCGTCGAGGTGGGCGACACTCTGGTCCTGCTGGAGTCGATGAAGATGGAGATCCCGGTCCTCGCCGAGGACGCCGGCGTCCTCGACGAGGTGCGGGTGAACACCGGCCAGGTGATCCAGGCCGGCGACGTCATCGCGACCTACCGCCGGTGACGCGCACCGGCGCACGGATGCGGTAGGCGATGGCGACGCTCACCGACCTGCTCGCCGAGCACACCACCCTGTCCGCCGGGGCGGGCGCCCATCTGCAGCGGCTCGTCGCCGAGTGGCAGCTGCTGGCCGACCTGTCGTTCGCCGACTATCTGCTCGCGGTCCCCGACGAGCACGGCCGACTGGTGTACGTGGCGCAGGTGCGGCCCAATACGGCGGCGACGGTGTTCCCGCGCGACGAGGTCGGGCACCGCATCGACGCGCCCGCGAGTCCGCAGGGCGCCAATCCGCTGATGGTGCGGGCCGCCGCCGACGGTCGGGTGGAGCGTGAACCGCAGCCGGCGCGGGTCGGCGGCATGCTGTTGGATCGGGTCGCGGTGCCCGTGGGATTCGAGGGCGGGGTGATCGCGGTCCTGGGGCGCGCCGGAAACGCCGCCGACGCCCGGCCGCCGTCGCCGCTGGAGTCGGCGTATCGCGACGCCGCCGACGCCCTGTGCGCCATGGTGGTCGAGGGGACCTTCCCGCTGACCGAGGCGACCGCGACCGGTCTGTCGACCCCCCGCGCCGGGGACGGTTTCATCCGCATCGACGCCGACGGTGAGGTCCGGTACGCGAGTCCGAACGCACTGTCGGCGGTGCACCGCATGGGGTGGACGACCGATCTGGTCGCGGCGCGGATCGGCGACGTGTTCGCCGATCTGCTCACCGACCCGTTCGAGGCGGCCGATGCGCGGGCGATGATCGCGACCGCGGCCGGCGGCACGCGGGACGCGACGTCCCCGGACGCCGACGTCGCCCTGCGGATGGAGGTCGACGCCCGGCGCGCGACCGTGCTGATCCGGGCCGTTCCGCTGCGTTCGGCGGGCCGCTCGCACGGTGCACTGCTCCTGATCCGCGACGTGACCGAGGTCAAACGCCGCGATCTGGCGTTGATCAGCAAGGACGCCACGATCCGCGAGATCCACCACCGGGTGAAGAACAATCTGCAGAGCGTCTCGGCGCTCCTGCGGCTCCAGGCCCGCCGGTCGGGCAGCAGCGAGGTGAGCACGGCCCTCGGGGAGGCGGTCCGTCGGGTGTCGTCCATCGCGTTGGTGCACGAGCTGCTGTCCGGCAGCGTCGACGAGGAGGTCGATCTCGACGTCGTCGTCGACCGGCTCGCATCGTCGCTGGTCGACGTGTGGCTGCCCGACGGCGGCACGCGTGTCGCCGTGCGGCGCAGCGGCACGCTCGGCGTCCTGTCCGCGGACCTCGCGATGCCCCTGGTGATGGTGCTGACCGAGGTGATTCAGAATTCCATCGAGCACGGATTCGCCCCGGGCCGGGAGGGCGCCGAGATCATCGTCGACGCCGATCGCGACGTCCGGCACCTGCGGGTTCGGGTGACCGACAACGGCGGCGGGCTGCCCGCGGGCTTCGACCTCGCCGCATCGGACCATCTCGGACTGCAGATCGTCCGGACGCTGGTCTCGAACGATCTGCGCGGTCGGATCGACATCGCCGCGGCCCCCGACGGCGCGGGGACCCGCGCCACACTCGACGTGCCCCTGCATTGATCTCGCCCCGATCCCGTGCCGCCCCGATCCCGTGCCGCAGAGAACCGAGTTCGCGGGGCCGATGGACGCCGAGAGCCCCGGACCACTGGGGTCCGGGGCTCTCGGGAAAGCCGTGGCGGGCGGCTCAGACGGCGCTGCGGGCGCGGGTCCGAGCGTTGCGACGCTTGAGGGCGCGGCGCTCGTCCTCGCTCATGCCGCCCCAGACGCCGGCGTCCTGACCGGTCTCCAGCGCCCACGACAGGCAGTCGGCGGTCACCGGGCAGCGCTGGCACACCAGCTTGGCGTCGGCGACCTGAGCGATGGCCGGGCCGGAGGTGCCGACCGGGAAGAACAGCTCCGGGTCCTCGTCGCGGCAGATAGCCTTGTGGCGCCAATCCATTACTTACTCCTTCTTCGCACAGCGGCGTCGTACGCGCGCTCGCGTCATCGTCAGGCAGACCTGGGGTTGTGCAATCGAGTTCACCTGGCTTGGGGCGCAGGACGTCGCTTGGCAGGGGGTGCGTGATTGCGTCAACAACTGTTGTACTACTGTGTGTCGCCCGTTGGCTATAGGTGAGCGACGAATGCCGGATAGATCACAAGGGGTTGGCAACAGGCCGAACTCATGCTTACCCGCCGGTAGCGGGTGGCTTAACCGCCCGCGGGAGGGGCGACGACGTCCAGGACGTCCCGGCGGTAGCCGAACTCCAGTCTCCGGTGAAGTCCCAGGTAGTCGCCGTCCATCTGGACGTCCGCGGGTTCGGGCGAGGTGAACGTCACCCACTCGACGTCATCGTCGCGGAACAGATGGCGGGCCTTCGGATCGGTCCCCGCCAGGAGCCGCGAGCCGAGGACGAGATTGCGGGGCACCGACACCGAGGTGGCCGCGAAGATGCCCAGCCCGCTGTCGAAGTCGGTGCCCGGATTGGTCTGGATCCGTCGGGTCCCCAGGTAGGTCCACGGTCCGGTGTTGCTCACGAAACCGAACCGAACCCCCTCGATCGGCTCACGCTCGGGCACCTCGACGGTGAACGTCGGGGGCGTGATCGACGGCCGGAAGAAGGAGCCGAGGGTGGTTCGGAAATACCGGCTCGCCGTCGCCTTCTTGCCGCGGTGCCGCTGATCCTCCATCTGGCGCACGACGATCGCGTCCATCCCCATGCCCGCGTTGAACAGGAACCAGCGCCCCAGCGTGTGGCCGAGACTGATCGAGCGGCGCGCACGGTCCTCGATCATCGACATCAGCTGCGCGGTCGCGATGAGCGGGTCGCGGCTGATCCCGAGTGCCCGTGCGAACACATTCGCGCTGCCCCCGGGAACCACGGCGAGAGCCGGCAGCGACGACGGCGACCGGGTCGGGGAGTCCGGTGCGCCGAGGATGCCGTTGGCCACCTCGTTGACCGAGCCGTCCCCGCCGTGCACCACGACGGCGTCGTAGCCCTCGGCGGCCGCACGCGCGCCGAGCTCACCGGCATGACCGCGGTGAGCGGTGTGCTCGACGTCGACCTGGAAGCGGGAGTCGAGCGTGTTCGCCAGCGCATCACGGCCCTCGGGCGTGGTGAAGGTCGCGAACGGATTGGTGACGAGCATGACGCGCACGATTGACAAGGTTATCCGGCCCGGGGCCGGTGGACGCCCGCGGGGTGCGGAGCCATAGGCTGGAGGGGTGAGCAGCACCGAGTCCCCGCAGCGGCCCCCGGCGATCCCGTCCACCCTTCGCTGGGCTGGATACGTGACCGCCGCGCAGGGCGTCGTCGGACTCGTGGTCGCCGCGATCTATGTGATCCGCGAGTTGGCGGGGCACCACGAGGACGCCATCAGCGGGTACGGCTCGGCCGTGTGGTTCGTCGTGATCGGAGGCGGCGTCCTGGCCGGCGGGATCGCGTTGATCCGCGGCCACCGCTGGGGGCGCGGACTGTCGGTGATCGCGCAGATCCTGCTGCTCCCGGTCGCCTACACCCTCATCACCGGCAGCGGACTCCCGGCGGTCGGCGTCCCCGTCGCCGCCGTCGCGCTCGGCGTGCTGGTGCTGTTGTTCGCGCCGGCGTCGATGGCCTGGCTCAACGACGAGGACCTGCCCCCCGACGCCTGAGTCCGACGCCTGAGTCCGGTGCCGTGACGGACGTCATCGTAAGGTGGTGGCCATGACGCGCACCCTAGCCATCGCGAATCAGAAGGGCGGCGTGGCCAAGACCACGACCACGGCGTCGGTCGGCGCCGCGCTCGCCGCCGAGGACGTCGCCGTCCTCGTGGTCGACCTCGACCCGCAGGGGTCGTTGACGTTCTCCCTCGGCCACGACCCCGACCAGCTGTCGGCGTCCGTACACGACGTGCTCATCGGGGCGGAGGAGGTCGCCGACGTCCTGCTCGACACCGAGGACGGCGTGACGCTGCTTCCGGCGACGATCGATCTCGCCGGCGCCGAAGCGCTGCTGCTCATGCGGCCCGGACGCGAGTACGCCCTCAAGCGCGCACTCGGCGAGATCGCGCAGGACTACGACGTGATCCTCATCGACTGCCCGCCCTCCCTGGGGGTCCTGACCCTCAACGGTCTGACCGCCGCGGACGAGGTGGTGGTTCCGCTCCAGTGCGAGACCCTGGCCCACCGAGGCGTCGGCCAACTGCTGCGCACCGTCACCGAGGTCCAGCAGATCACCAACCCCGACCTGGCGATTCTGGGCGCGGTGGCCACCCTCTTCGATGCGCGGACCACGCACAGCCGCGATGTCCTCGCCGACGTCACCGACCGCTACGACCTTCCGGTGCTGTCGCCGCCGATCCCGCGGACCGTCCGGTTCGCGGAGGCCTCGGCCTCCGGATCGTCGGTGATGCGGGGACGCAAGAACAAGGGGTCGGTGGCCTACCGGGAGCTCGCGGCCAACCTGCGGGCCCATTGGGCGGGCGCTCCGCTGGAGACCTACGAGGCGCCGGTCAGCTGACCGGGCGCCGGGACCGGCCGGCTACTCCGCTTCGGCGGCGTCGCCCAACACGACCAGCTGATCGCCGCGTTGTTCGGCGATGTACGGGCCGAGGACCCGCAGGCTGACCGGACCAGTGGAGCCGGCACGGTCGACGGGGATGACGAACTCCTGGTGGCCGTCGAAGACCCGTCGCACGCTGATGCCGCCGGGAACGGGGACGAGCAGTTGACCGGCCATCACCGATCCCGGGCCGAGGGCGCCGGGAACCTGAAAGACCACGCGACCCGAGGACGCGTCGAGGACCACGGTCGAGGATCCGGTCCAGTACGAGACCACGCCCTGATCGGTGATCGGCGTGCTGTCGGCGGGAGCGCCCGGTGCGCCGACGACCGGGAACTGCGTCTCGGGCTGCGCATCGGAGGCGAACAACCGCACGGCGGGCCCGGGATCCGAGTCGTCGGCGCGTCGGTCGGTGCCGCCGTCGTAGACCGCGATCGCCGAGTCGGTGGCCGCGATCAGCCGCGGCGGCGGCCCCGACGCGGTCGTCGTGATGAGCGCCGACCCCCACTCGCGGATCTTCTCCTCACTGGTGAGGCTCGCACCCATCACCGACAGGCGGTACCCGAAGTCGCCGTCGCAGCGTTCGATCACCGCGACGCGGTCGCCGCCGGACACGGCGGAGTGGATCCGGCACCCCGTGCGGTCGGGGGCGACGCCCGCGGCGCGCGGGGCGGACTCGCGCCCGTACGCGATACCGCGGACCAGGTTCGACCCCCAGGTCTCCAGGCGGGTGGGCCCCCACTGGAGTGCGTAATTCGGGTCGTACGAGAGATGGGCGACGTCGTCGGCGTCGCTCGTGCGGGCCGCATGTCGGATGCCGTCGGCGGCCCGGATCGACATGACCTCCCGGCAGCCGGCGGAATTCCGGTACACGGAGATCACCGTGTCGTCGCCACCGGGCCAGGCCGCGGTCGTCGCGCACAGGGCCCGGTCGCGCCGGTACGTCCAGAACGCGTCACCGTCGTGCGGGCGCCGCGCCGTGACGGTGCCGTCGTCGGCGGTGACCAGCAGGTTGCGGCTGACGGCGGGAACCGCCGTCGCGGACGATGCGGCGTGCCACCGGACGCTCACGGCCCGCGGCACCGTCTCGGCGGGCAACTGCACGTCGGCGGTGCCCTCGGCGGGTGTCAGGTCGCTGTGCCGGGCGGTGCTGGTCGCCCAGAAGACGACGCCGACCGCCACGACGGCCACGACGATGAGCGCGGTGACGATCAGATCGGTGCGCGTCCGTCGTTCCGGAGTGAGCCGTCCCATTCTGGCCAGGATAGGCGAGATCAGTCGGTCGACGTCGACGGCGCGGCCGCACCGTCGGTCCTGGCGCCGGAACGGCGACGGCGGCGACGCCGCGGACGACGCCGCGCCTCACCGTCCCCGTCGGACTCCGGCGCGGACGCGGCGGGACCGTCGGTCTTCGGCGCCGAACCGCTCGCCGCGGCGGCGCCGCCGTCGACGGACTTGCCGCCGCGCGTGCGTCGGCGATTGCGCTTGGGCCGGTCCGGACGCGGCTCACGGCGTTCCCGACGCTCGTCCGAGCTGCGGGTGGTGCCGCCGATCCGGCCGGTGGCGTCCGCGGAGATGCCGAGCTCCTCGCGGAGGTGTTCGGAGGTCGAGTAGGTCTCGACGGGCTCGGGCGTGCCGAGACCGAGAGCCTTGTCGATGAGCGACCAGCGGTGCAGTTCGTCCCAGTCGACGAGGGTGATCGCGATGCCCGTGCGGCCGGCGCGGCCGGTGCGACCGATGCGGTGGACGTAGGTCTTCTCGTCGTCGGGGCACTGGTAGTTGATGACGTGGGTGACGTCGTCGACGTCGATGCCGCGGGCGGCCACGTCGGTCGCCACCAGGACGTCGACGGTGCCGTCCCGGAACTTGTTCAGCGCCTTCTCGCGAGCGACCTGGCCGAGGTCTCCGTGCACGGCGCCGACGGAGAAGCC
This sequence comes from Gordonia shandongensis DSM 45094, assembly GCF_000423025.1. Taxonomy (GTDB): domain Bacteria; phylum Actinomycetota; class Actinomycetes; order Mycobacteriales; family Mycobacteriaceae; genus Gordonia; species Gordonia shandongensis. Next base: position 17,960 of record NZ_AUHE01000001.1, on the reverse strand, counting down.
GCGGTCGGCGAGGTCGTCGGCGACCTTCTGCGCCGTGCGCTTGGTGCGGGTGAAGATCATGGTCGCGCCCCGGCCCTCGGCCTGCAGGATGCGAGCGACCAGTTCGGCCTTGTCCAGGGCGTGCGCGCGGTAGACGTACTGCGTGGTGCGCTCGTGCACGGCCGAGTCGTTCGCGTGCTCGGCGCGGATGTGCGTCGGCCGGTTCAGGAAGGTCCGTGCGAGCGTGACGATCGGTCCGGGCATCGTGGCCGAGAACAGCATCGTCTGACGATCGGCGGGCAGCGCCCCCATGATCCGCTCGATGTCGGGCAGGAATCCGAGGTCGAGCATCTCGTCGGCCTCGTCGAGCACGAGGACGGCGACCTTGCCGAGCACCAGGTGGCCCTGCTGCGCGAGGTCGAGGAGACGTCCGGGCGTGCCGACCACGACGTCGACGCCGGCCTGCAGCTCGGCGATCTGGTGCTCGTAGGGGCGGCCGCCGTAGATCGAGGTGATCGCCAACGGCCGCACGGTGCCGTCGGCGAGGGTGACGTCGACGCCCTTCGCCGCGGTCTCGAAGTCCTCGGTGACCTGGACGCACAGCTCGCGGGTCGGGACGATCACCAGCGCGCGCGGCGTGTTGTCCAGGGCGCGCAGACCGCTGTCCTCGGCGTGGATCAACCGGTGCATCAGCGGGATGCCGAAGCCGTAGGTCTTGCCCATGCCGGTGCGAGCCTGACCGATGAGGTCGGAGCCGCCCAGCGCCAGCGGCAGCGTCAACTCCTGGATCGCGAAGGTGTGGGTCTTGCCGTCGGCCTCGAGGGCGGCGACGAGTGCGGGGTCGACGCCGAGTTCGGCGAAGGTCGGGGCGGCGTGGTCCTCGGCGACGATCGTCGTCCGGATGCCGTCGCCGTCGACGGCCTCGGCGGTCGGCGGCTGTGTGGACGCAGGGGTGTCGGTGGTCATATTCGGTTCAAAGCCTCTCAGTGCAGTCGTGCACGCACACAAGAGGATCCACGGGGTCCTGATCGTCAGCGGTCGCATCGTCGGAATCGGATGCCCCCGACGGATCAGGCCCTCGGCGTAGCCCTTCGCAGGTGCGCGCTCAAGGTCGGACGCAGGGCGCTGGAATCCGCTCGATCACCGCGTCGTCGTACGCGCGATGGACGGATCGGCCCCACGTCTGGTCCTGAGTGTACCGCTTTGCCTACTCTGACTTGCATGTCGAACAATGAGGCGGCCATCCGCAAGCTGTACGAAGTCCTGCTCGCCGGCGAGTTCGCAGCCTGCTATCGACTGATCGACGAGTCGTCGATGGCCCCGACGACCGGCGACCGAGTCGCGATCGCGCGGTTGATCGCCGCCGAGATGGGACACTTCGAGGTCCTCGCCGACCAGATCCGCGCGGACGGCGGGGACCCCGACGACGCGGTGGTGCGACACACCCGGGTGTTCGATGAATACCACCGGGTCACGATGCCCAGCTCGTGGCTGGAGGTGTTGGTCAAGATGCACGTGGGCGACGGCCTGGCCGCCGACTTCTACGCCGAGATGGCCGATGCGATGCCGGAGGAGGTCCGGCCGGTGATGCGCTCGGTGATGGCCGAGACCCGGTCGTCGCAGTTCGCCGTCGATCAGGTGCGCGCCGCTGTCGCCGCCGACCCGGCGATCGCCTCTCCGCTCGCGCTGTGGGGACGCCGACTGCTGGGGGAGGCCATCACCCACATGCAGTGGGTCCTCGCGGAGGAGGACGAGGTGATGACGCTGCTGTTCGACGGACCCGCCACCCTGCAGAACGCGGCGGACTTCTTCGACAACATGGCCACGCGGCACGGCCAGCGCATGGCCGACCTGTCCCTCGCGTGACGGGTAGGATTTCGAGCCATGAGCGTTGAAGTCAAGATCGGAATCGAGAACAGCCCCCGCGAACTCGCCTTCGTGTCGAAGGACGACGCCGACACGGTGTTCGGCGCGGCGGAGCGGGCCCTCGACGGCACCGACACGGTGCTGTCCCTGGTCGACGACAAGGGCTCGCGAGTGCTCGTGCCGGCCGCGAAGATCGCGTACGTGGAGGTCGGGAGCACCGAGAGCCGTCGAGTCGGATTCGGCGCGGCCTGATCGGAGACCCTCCGATGCAGTGGTCGGGGAGTCTCGACGAGATGCTCGCCGGTGCGACCGGCGACGGAGCGGATCGGGTGCCCGGTGTCGTGGCGGCGGTCGGGACGGCCGACGCCGTCCTGTATACCGGTGCCGCAGGGGTCCGGTCGGCGGCGGGCGACGAGCCGATGACGACCGACGCGATCCTCACGCTGTACTCCACCACCAAGCCGATCACGGCCACCGCGGTCCTGCAGTGCGTGGACGACGGGCTGATCGATCTGGACGCACCGGCGGCCGACTACGTCGCCGAGATCGGCGAGATCGGCGTGCTCGACGGATACGACGCCGACGGGCGGCCGCGCGTCCGACCGCCGACGGCGCCGATCACCACGCGGATGCTGCTGCTGCACACCGCCGGGTTCGCGTATCCGTTCTTCGACGAGGACTACCGGCGGATGGTCGCCGACGGCCACCATCCGGACATCGCGACGGCGACGCGCGCCTCGCTCGCGACGCCGCTGCTGTTCGACCCCGGGACGCGCTGGAACTACGGCGCGGGAATGGACTGGGCCGGACGTGTCGTCGAAGCCGTCCGCGGGCAGCGGCTGGGCGAGGTGTTCGCCGAACGCATCTTCGCGCCGTTGGGGATGGTCGATTCGGCGTTCGAACTCACCGACGCGATGCGCGAACGTCGGGCGACGGTGCATCGACGACGATCGGACGGCACCCTCGCGGCCACCCGGATCGGGATGCCGGCGACTCCGGAGCTCCACATGGGCGGCCAGGGGCTGCACGGCACGGTCGGCGACTACCTGCGATTTCTGCAGATGTGGTTGCGGAACGGCGCCTCCGCGGACGGTGTGCAGATCCTGCGTCCGGACACGGTGGCCTGGGCCGTGCGCGACGGCCTCGCGGACGGGCAGCGGGTGACACCGCTGCGCGGCGTGGACCCGGTGATCGCGTGCGACGTCGAGTTCTTTCCCGGCATCACCAAGGGGTGGGCGTACGGGTTCATGACCACCGACGAGCAGGCCCCGACCGGTCGGAGCGCCGGTTCCCTAGGTTGGGCGGGGCTGGCGAACCTGTACTTCTGGATCGACCGCACCGCCGGTGTGGCCGGCATGTGGGCGACGCAGCTGCTGCCGTTCGCCGACCCCGTCGCGCATCGTGCCGCGCTCGACTTCGAGACGGCGGTCTACGAGACGATCGTGCCCGGCCTGTCGGCCTGATCGGAGCCGGGACGCTCAGGCCTCGTCGACGGCCTGCATCGGGACGCCGGACAGCCCCGCCCACAGCAGGGTGACGGTGGTGTCGACGGCGTCGGCCTTGTCGATCGGCCGGTCGGCCTCCACCCAGTAGCGGGCGTTGACCTGGCTCGCACCGACGAGTCCGGCGGCGAGCATCCGCGACCGGTGCGGGTCGAGGCCGGAATCCTGCATCACCAGCCCGTGCACGGCGTCCACGCAGGCCTCGCTGGTGCCCTCCACGCGACGGGTGACCGCGGGATCCATCGCGTCGGACGCGAAGATCAGCCGGTAGCCGGAGTTGTCGTCGTCGATGAAGTCGAAGAAGGCCTGCACGGCGGCCTGCACGCGCTGCCGGTTGTCGCTCGTGGTGAGCAGGGCCGCGTTGACGGCGGCGACGAGCTTCTCCGAATGCGAGTCGAGCACTGCGATGTAGAGGTCGAGTTTCGACGGAAAATGCTGGTAGAGGACCGGCTTGCTGACTCCGGCGTGGATCGCGATCTCGTCCATGCCCGCGGAGTGGTAGCCGCGTTCGACGAAGATCTCGCTGGCGGCGTCGAGCAGCTGCCGACGGCGCGCACTGCGCGGCAACCGAGTCGCCGTGCGGGATGCCGCGGTACGGGACCCGGAGCTCGGTGCAGGCGTCGAGGGGGTGGGAGACGACATTCCTCGAGGGTACTCGCCACGTCTCATCGGGCTCCCGCGGAGTGCCGGATCACAATGGGTTCAGCCGTCGCCGGGGGTGGATACCCGGTGTCGACGGTGATCTATGAGAAAGTTGTCGCGTGACCGGTACACCAGAACGAGGGACGACCCGTCCCCGACGCCCGCGGCCGGACCAGCCGCTGCGTGCCCGCTGGGATCCGACGGCGGACGGCGCCCCGTCCGCCGCGGGCCGATCCAGACGCGATCGATCCGCCGCCGAGCGCGGACGCGACGACCGCGAGTCGGGTGCCCGGGGCTGGCTCGTCGCAGCCGTGCAGACCTACGGGTGGCGGATCTACGCCGTCCCGGTCCTCCTGGCGCTCACCATCGCACTGCTGGTCGTGACGATCCAGGGCGGTGGGACGGCCTCGCCGTCGGCAGGCGAACCCACCGGCGACGCCGTGCGCAACCCGAAGGTGCAGGAGGAGACCACACCGATCGGTGCGCCGAAGGGCGACATCCAGGAGGCGGCGCTGCCCGCCGGCGCGCTGCCCGGCGGCGGGCCGTACACCGCGAAGGGCGAGAAGACCTACCGGGTGATCCGCGGCACCGGCGACCGTGTGGGCACCGGCGGCCAGGAGTTCACCTACACGGTGGAGGCGGAGAACGGTGTCAAGGCGTCGCAGTACGGCGGCGACCGCACCTTCGCGGCGATGGTCGACGCCACGTTGGCGAACCCCAAGAGCTGGATCGGCGGCGGCAAGGTGTCGTTCCGGCGCATCGACTCCGGCGACGCGGATCTGCGGATCTCACTGTCGTCGACCGAGACGACCCGTGAACTGTGCGGATACCAGATCAAACTCGACACCTCGTGCTACTACCCGCCCGACAAGCGTGTCGTGATCAACGAGGCGCGCTGGGTGCGCGGTGCGATGGCATTCCAGGGCGACGGGCTCACCTACCGGCAGTATCTGATCAACCACGAGGTCGGTCACGGTATCGGTTTCGAGCGGCACAAGCCGTGCGCCGAGGACGGCGCGTTGGCGCCGATCATGATGCAGCAGACGTTCGGGACCGCCAATTCGCAGGTCATCGCGCTTGACCCGGAACTCGGCGACGCCGACCGGACCCTCGTGTGCCGCCCCAACGCGTGGCCGTACCCGGACAAGTAGATGGCGTCGCTGCCGCCGCTGGTGGAACCCGGCGACGACCTGACCCGCGAGGAAGTGGCGCGGTACAGCCGCCACCTCATCCTCCCGTCGATGGGCGTGGTCGGTCAGCGGCGACTCAAGAACGCCCGCGTGCTCGTGATGGGTGCCGGCGGGCTGGGCTCGCCGACACTGATGTATCTCGCGGCCGCGGGGGTCGGGACGCTCGGTATCGTCGACTTCGACGAGGTCGACGAGTCGAACCTGGCGCGTCAGATCATCCACGGCACCGCCGACGTGGGCGGGCTCAAGACCGAGAGCGCCCGCGACTCGATCGCGCGCATCAATCCGCTCGTCGACGTGCGTCTGCACTCCGAGAGGCTCACGGCCGCCAACGCCGTCGACCTGTTCTCCCGGTACGACCTGATCCTGGACGGCACGGACAACTTCGCCACCCGCTACCTGGTCAACGATGCCGCGATCCTGGCGCGGCGACCGTACGTGTGGGGGTCGATCCTCCGATTCGAGGGGCAGGTCGCGGTGTTCTGGGAGGACGCGCCCGACGGTCGCGGCGTCAACTACCGCGATCTGTATCCGCAGGCGCCGCCGCCCGGGGCCGTGCCGTCGTGCGCGGAGGGCGGCGTCCTCGGAGTGCTGTGCGGGTCGATCGGGTCGGTGATGGGCACCGAGGCGGTCAAGTTGATCTGCGGGATCGGCGAACCGCTGCTGGGCCGGATCCTGCTGTACGACGCGCTCGCGATGTCGTACCGGACGATCGGCATCCGGAAGGACCCGATGGGCGAACGCGTGACCGCACTGCTCGACGAGGACGAGTTCTGCGGAGTCGTCTCCGATGAGGCCGCGGCGGCTGCGGCCGACGCCACCGTCACACCCGAGGACCTGCGAGCGGCCCTGGCCTCCGATGCCCCGCCGCTCGTCGTCGACGTGCGCGAACCGGTGGAGTTCGAGATCACCAGAATCGACGGTGCGGTCCTCGTCCCGAAGAGCGAGATCGTCGAGGGCCGTGCGTTCGGCGACCTTCCGCGGGACCGTCGGATCGTCCTGTACTGCAAGACGGGCGTGCGGTCGGCCGAGGCGCTCGCGGCGCTCAACCGGGCGGGATACGCCGACGTCGCACACCTGGGCGGCGGCATCGCGGCGTGGGCGGCCCGCGTCGAGACCACGATGCCCCGGTATTGAGCCGTCGGGGCCGGGCCGGGCGCGCGCACGGCGGTGTCGTTGCCCGAGATGTGGCGGCGAACTCGGTAATCTGGCGTCGTGACCACCATTGTCGAGCCCGCTGAACAGGTGTTGACCACCTTCGGCCTCACGGCGCACCCGCCCATAGCCATGGACGGGCTCCGCTGGCGCGTGGGCGAAGTGGTCCTGACGTTGGTGCCGGATCATGCGCGCGCCGCATGGTCGGCGACGGCCCGCGAGAACCTGTACGTCGAGGGGATGCGGATCGCACGCCCCATCCGCGCCACCGACGGCCGCTACGTCGTCTCGGGCTGGCGCGCCGACACCTACGTGGCGGGCAGTCCCGAGCCGCGGCACGACGAGGTGGTGGCCCTGGCGGACCGCCTGCACCGGGCGACGGCGTCCTTCGAGCGGCCCCGTTTCCTCCTGCAGCCGCCCGCACCGCCGTTCAACGACGTCGACGTCTTCGTCGCCGCGGACCGCGCCGCGTGGGAGGAGGTCCCGCTGCGCAGCGCCCGTGCCGCCGGGATGGCCGAACCCACCAGCGAGGACGCGCAGCGGAGCATCGCGGAGTTGAAGATCCTCGCGGGCCTGCGCAAACCCGTCGACCTGCCGTCTCAGGTGGTGCACGGCGACCTGTTCGGCACCGTGCTGTTCGCCGGCGCCGCAGCCCCCGCGATCACCGACATCGTCCCGTACTGGCGTCCGGTGTCGTGGGCCGCAGCCGTCGTCGTCGTGGACGCCCTGGCCTGGGGCGGGGCGTCCGAGGACTTGATCGACCGCTGGTCGGACCACCCGGAATGGCCGCAGATGCTGCTGCGCGCCACGATCTTCCGGCTTGCGGTGCACGCGCTGCACCCGCGGTCGACGTCCGGAGCCCTGCCCGGACTGCTCCGGGTGGTGGACCTCGTCCGCATGATGGTCTAGGCGGGGCACTACGGCGGACGGTCCGGCGCCGCGCGAGTCGGCACAAGGGGGAGAGATGAGGATCAGGGGATTCGCGGCGATCGTCACCGCAACGGTCGGGATCATGCCGGTGGTCGGGTGCGCGGACGCCGACGTCGACGAAGACGCGGCCGTGCCGACCTCGTCGTCGGCGCAGCGAATCGAATCGACTGAGTTCGACGGGATGACCGTCGGTGAGCTGAGGAACGCGCTCTGGGGTGGGAGTCAGCGACGGAACGTCGGGTCGTTCTCGACGAACGCGGTGACCGACCTCTTCCTCGGGATCGGCACGGATTTCGATTCGATCCTGGTCGAGGACTCCTTCATCGTGGTGTCGGCGTTCTTCTGTGAACCGCGACAGGCATACATCTACGCGGTCGACGACGAGAGGACGACGGGGACGTCGCCGTCGGCGGAGTTCATCGAGTGGGAACGCGCTCAGGCAGCGAGTCCGATGTGCGACGGCAGGCGTCCCGCGCGGACCGTCGGGGCGAGGTGACGGCAGTGCGACACGGATCGCTCACGGGCCGGCCGGCAGTCGGTGCTCGCGCATGTCGATCCGCCCGTCGACGACACCGACGCCCTCGTCGCGCAGCCGTGCCAGCTGCCGGGCGGCGATGCCCGCGGCGGGTCGCCCCGACGCCGGAACCACGCGGTGCCACGGGAGGTCGGCGGAATCGGTCCGCATGATCCAGCCGACGATCCGCGGGCTCGTCAGCCCGGCGTCGGATGCCAGATCACCGTAGGTCCGCACCCGGCCCGCCGGGATCGCGGCCACCAGAGCGCGGACGGCCTCGACCTGCTGCTCGGTCACCGGCGCCATGACACTCGTGTTTCCGACACCCGTGTTTCCGACACCCGTGTTTCCGGCACCCGGGACCCCGACGTCCACAACTCCGAGACCAGATCGGCGCCGAGCGCGGGCGCCAGGAACGGCACCATGTGCTCGGTGTCGACGTGACGGATCTCGACGGTGCCGGCGCGCTGCTCGGTGCACGCGGCGAGGAACTCGGGCCGTACGAACGGCGGGTCCACGCGATCGGCCACCACGATCCGCGTGGGAATCCCGGGCGGAGGCAGGCGCAGGCGGCCGGTCATCTCGCTCCAGGCCGTCGCGGTCGCGGGTGCCGACACCCGCCATGTGACGCCGCCGTCGCCGTCCGGAATCAGATGGGTGCGGATCTCCTCGTCGAGGATGTCTGCGGGAACCTCGTTCCACCCCTCCATCCGTTTGGCGGCTGCGGCCGCCTCGGCATCGGCATGCCCCCAGTCGCGGACCACCGACTCGGCGATCGTCCGAGTGAACGCGGGGTCGAGCCCCTGCGCCGGGTCGAGCAGCACCAGGCCCGCGACATCGTCGGGTCGGGTCTCGGCGAGGGCCAACGACACGGCGGCCCCGTACGAATGGGCCAGAACCACCAGCGGCCGCGCCGCGACCGGCACGTGCGCGTCGATCACCGCGCCGAGGGCCTCGGCATGATCCTCCGTGCGCCACGGCGGCTCCCACGGCGAATGCCCGTGGCCGAGCAGATCCGGGGCGATCACCCGGACCCCGGGCAGGTGATCGTCTGCGAGCCGCCGCCACCGCCCGCCGTGGCCGGTGAGCCCGTGGACCGCCAGGACGTGCGGGACGTCGGGCGACGCGGGACCGAAGAGGTGGGTGTGCAGCGTGCGGACGCCGGAACTGGGCATGCTCCCGACCATAATCGGCATCGGCGACCACGATGCGGCCGGACGACGGTCGGCCCGGCCGGACTCCCGGCGGGAATGTCGGAGCCACGTGCTTCCATGGGGGCATGACCAGACCCGGAACCCGCCTCGTCGCACCGGCCGCACCGGCCGACGCGACCCGCCGGTGGCCCGCGTCGGTCGAACCCGTGCTGACCGGCCCCCACGTGACCGACCCGGAGCATCCCTGGCGGCCGTGGCGGGTGCACGGCGGCCCCGGGACCGGAAAGACGTCGCTGATCGTCGACGCCGCCGTCGCACGCCTCCTGGATCCCGCGGTCGAACCGGAATCGGTCCTCGTGCTCGCCGCCGACCGCCGGGCCGCCGCGCGGCTCCGGTCGGAGGTCACCCGGCGTGTGCTGTCGGCCGGCGGCCGTCTCGGTGGTGCACTCCGCGAACCGCTGGTGCGCACGGTGCACTCGTACGCTTTCGCAGTCCTGCGGCTGCAGGCGTCCGCGCACGGCAATCCGCCGCCGCGGCTCATCACCGGCTCCGAGCAGGACGTCATGCTCCGCGAACTGTTGGCCGGCGACGTCGAAGACGGCGCGGCGTACTGGCCCGAACGGCTTCGCCCCGCTCTCACGACCGACGGCTTCGCCCAAGCGCTCCGCGACCTGATGATGCGGGCGGCAGAACGGGGGCTGGGCCCTGAGGACCTCGCCGAGATGGGCCGCCGGCACGACCGCCCCGAATGGGTGGCGGCGGGGCGGGCCTACCGGCAGTACGAGGAGGGACTGCTGTTGCGGTCGGCCGTGGGACTCGACGCGCCGCAGGCGAGCGTCACCGCGGTCGACGCCGCCGAGCTCATCGGCTCGGCGCTGTCCGCGTTCGCCACCGACCCGGACGTTCTGCGCGGTCAACGCGCCCGGATCCGGCACCTGCTGGTCGACGACGCCCAACACCTCGATCCGCAGGCTGCCACCCTGGTGCGTCTCATCGGCACCGGAGCCGACTCGACCGTCGTCGCCGCCGACACCGACCAGTCGGTGTTCGGATTCCGTGGCGCCGATCCGACGTTCGCGGACGAGGTCGCCGCCGACGACCCCGACCGAGACGTCGAACTGAGCACGGGGCACCGCTGTGCGCCGGCGGTCGCCGAAGTCGGTCGCGCCGTGGCCGCGCGGTTGCCGGGCGCCCGACCGCACCGGTACCCGGACGCACCCGGCGCGCACGACGACCGGGGCGACGCCCGCGTCGCCGTGTTCGCCTCTGCCGCCAAGGAGGCCACGGCGGTCGCCGACACATTGCGCCGCGCGCACCTGTTCGACGACGTCCCCTGGTCGCAGATGGCGGTCATCGTGCGATCGGTGCCGCGTGCGCTGCCCGCGCTGCGTCGCGCATTCTCGTCGGCGGGCGTCCCGATGGCGACGCCCGTCAGCGACGTCCCCATCCATCAGCAACGGACGGTCGAAGCGTTCACGCTGGTCCTGCGGGCCGCGTCGGGATTCGACCCGCTGTCGCCGCACGAAGCCCAGACGCTGCTGACCGGTCCGATCGGCGGTGCCGACCCCACCGGTCTGCGTCGTCTGCGGCGCGGTCTACGGCGGATCGACGACGCCCTCCCGGACGAGGATCCCGGCGACGGCGGAGCCGAGGAGGATCGGACGCGGTCGGGCGACTCCCTGACGGCGCTGGCGACGGCGCTGCACGACACGGCGGAGATGGACCGATATCTGGCCGGCCTCACCGACTTCGAGTCGATCGCCCTGCGTCGCGTCCGCACGGTGATCGACGCGGCCCGGCGCGCGCACGGCGACGGTGTGGAGGAGATGCTCTGGCAGTCGTGGCAGGCCAGCGGTCTCGAACGGCGCTGGACCGCGCGATCGCTGCGCGGCGGTCGCGGCGGTGACCAGGCGGACCGCGACCTCGATGCCGTCCTGGCCATGTTCGAGGCGGCGGGCACCTTCGCCGACACCCTCCCGGCCGCCGGTCCCGCAGCCTTCGTGGAATATCTGGGCCGACTGCAGATCCCCCGCGAATCGCGGATCGCGGTCGCGGGCGTCGACGCCGTCCAGGTCGTCTCGGCGCACGCCGCAGCCGGTCGGGAGTGGGAGGTCGTGGCTGTCGCCGGCGTCCTCGACGGGCTGTGGCCGTCGCTGCGGAGCCGCGGCAGCGTCCTGGGCACCCCGGCACTGCTGGACCTGTTGAGCGGTGTGGACGCCGACGCCGTCGATTCGATCGCCCGCGGTGCGGTGATGCTCGCCGACGAACGGCGGCTGCTTCTGGTGGCGTGCACGCGCGCGCGGAGCCGTCTGCTGGTGACATCCGTGGAGGACGGCGGCGGCGACGCGTCGCCGTCCCGGTTCGTCCCGGAGATCGCCGACGCGCTCGGCGGTTACGGCCTCGGCGCCGACCCCGCGGGCACCGAATCGGCGAGCAACGACCAGATCCCCCTCGACCGCGGCGTCCGGCGCGTGCTGTCGTTGCCGTCGATGGTGGCCGAACTCCGCTCGGCGGTGGTCTCCGGGGCATCGGCCCCGGACGGCCCCGGCGAGCGGACTCGGGCCGCTGCGGCGCTGCTGGCCGATCTGGCGCAGGCCGGGGTGCCCGGTGCGGCGCCCGCCGACTGGTTCGGACTGATGGGTCCGAGCACCGACCAGCCGCTGTGGTCGCCCGTCGACGGACGCGCGCGCACCCTGTCGCCGTCGAACGTCGAGGCACTCACCCGCTGTTCGCTGCGGTGGATGCTCGAGCGGCACGGCGGCCGGGACGGCGACGCCGAACAGGCCGTCACGGGAACCCTGGTGCACACGCTGGTGCAGGCCGTCGCCGGCGACCTCGACCGCGCCGAGGTCGATGCGGCCCTGCACGAGGTGTGGGGGCGGGTGGCCTCCCCGGCCCGGTGGTACAGCGACCGCGAGCGCGAACGGGCTCGCGGGATGCTCACGAACTTCCGGGACTGGCTCCGCATCTCCCGTGAAGAGCTCACCGAGGCCGGCGTCGAGGTGGAGGTCGACGCCACCCTGCCGGCCGGTGTCGACGAGTCCGGGCACGCACTGTTGCCCGTGCGGATCGTCGGCCGGATGGATCGACTCGAACGCGACGCGCAGGGACGCCCGGTCGTGGTGGACGTGAAGACCGGCAAGACGGCGATCCGGGCCGTCGACGCCGAGGCCCATCCCCAGCTCGCGACGTATCAGCTCGCGATCGCACTCGGCGGCGTCGAGGGGACCCCGCGGGAGCCCGGCGGCGGTCGCCTGGTGTACGTCGCCGACTCGCACCGCAGCACCGGCGCTCCGCAGCGGATTCAGCCCGCACTGGGACCCGACGACGTGGAGGAATGGGTCGGCGTGGTGCGCGATGCGGCGGCGCGGAGTATCGGACCGGTGTTCTCCGCGACCCCGAACAGCGGGTGCGGTCACTGTTCGCTCGTCGCATCGTGCCCGGCGCAACTCCGCGGGAAGACGGTGATCGATGACTGAGCCGACCCCGGAACGGCGGCCGACGATCGGCGCCCGGTCGCTGGCCTCGGCACTCGGGCTCCCGCCGCCGACACCCGAACAGATCGAGGTCATCGAGGCCCCGATGGAACCGATGCTGGTGGTGGCCGGCGCGGGAGCGGGAAAGACCGAGACGATGGCCTCCCGCGTGGTGTGGCTCGTGGCCAACCAACTCGTCGGCCCCGACGAGGTCCTGGGACTCACCTTCACCCGCAAGGCGGCCAGCGAGCTCGCGGCCCGCATCCGTCGTCGACTGTCGATGCTCGCGGGGAGCCCGGCGCTCCTCGACTGGGATCCGGGCGGCCGACTCGCCGCCCGTCTGCGCAGTGCCGATGCCGAGGTGAGCACCTATCACGCCTATGCCGGACGCCTGATCGCCGACTACGGTCTGCTGCTGCCGGTGGAGCCGACGGCGACGCTGCTCAGCGAGACCGAACTGTGGCAGCTGGCCTTCCAGGTGGTGACGACCTGGCCCGGGGAACTCACGACATCGAAAACTCCCGCATCGGTCACCGAGATCGTGCTCCGGCTCTACTCCGAGTGCGCCGAGCACCTCGTGGACCTCGACGATCTGGAGTCGGCTGGAGACCACCTGTATCGGCTCGTCGACACCCTGCCCAAGGCTCCGCGACAGCGCGCGGAGCCGACCCGGACGCTGCGGCGATACCAGGAGGTCATCGACGAACGCCGCGAGCTCATCCCGCTGGTGCGGGCCCTGAAGGACGAGATGACGGCTCGGGGGGCTCTCGACTTCGGCAGCCAGATGTCGCTGGCCGCACGGCTGGTGAGCACCCATCCCGAGGTGGTGGACGCCGAACGCTCCGGCATCTCCGCGGTTCTGCTCGACGAATACCAGGACACCGGCCACTCGCAGCGGATCCTCCTGTCGGCACTGTTCGGCGGTCACGCGGTCGGCGGACGCCGGCCGGTCGCGGTCACCGCGGTCGGCGACCCCATCCAGTCGATCTACGGCTGGCGCGGCGCCTCGGCCGCCAACCTCCCGCGGTTCGCACGGGACTTCCCGCTGGCCGACGGGCGCGACGCGCGGCGTCGGGAACTCCTCACGAGCTGGCGCAACTGCGTCGGCGCCCTCTATCTGGCCAACCGGACGTCGGAGGAGTTGCGGCGTCGCGGGGTGCCGGTGAGCATGCTGCGTCCGCGGCCCGACGCCCCCGAGGGCACCGTCCGCCTGGCGCTCACCGAGACTGTGGTCGATGAACGCGTGTGGATCGCCGACCGGATCGAGGACTATTACGTCGCCGCCGGACGCGACGGTACGGCGCCGCCGACGACGGCGATCCTCGTGCGTCGCAACGAGGACTCGGCGCCCGTGGCCGCCGAACTCGAACGGCGCGGAATCCCCGCCGAAGTGGTCGGCATCGGCGGGCTCCTGCACGTCCCCGAGGTCGCCGACATCGTGGCCACGCTGCGGTTGATGGCCGACCCCATGGCGGGCACCGCGGCCGTGCGGCTTCTCACGGGCGCGCGCTGGCAGCTCGGTGCCGCCGACGTGGCGGCACTGTGGCGGCGCGCGCGGGAACTGGCCGCGGGGTCGGCGGCTCCGGCCACCGGGACCGTGACGAGTCGCGAGGAACTCGACGAGGCGCTCGACGCCGTGCTGCCCGGGGAGGCGGTCGACTCGGCGGGCCTCAGCGACGCCCTCGCCGACCCCGGCGACGAGGAGCGGTACAGCCGTGCCGGATACGAGCGGATCGTCACCTTCGGTCGCCAGCTCGAGGGCCTGCGGCGGCGCATCGGCCAACCCCTCCCCGAACTCGTCGCCGACGTCGAGCAGACGATCGGCGTGGCGGTCGAGGCGCAGATCCGGGCCCGTCGGATGCGCGGCGAGGTGACCGGTCGCGAACACCTCGACGCCTTCGCCGAGTACGTGACGCACTACGCCGACCGTCCCGGGGCCACGCTGCCGGGACTGCTGTCGTTCCTCGACGTCGCCGAGACCGTGGAGAAGGGGCTCGAAGCCGGTCGCGTGGAGGTGGCTCAGCAGCGGGTGCAGATCCTCACCGTCCACGCGGCCAAAGGACTGGAGTGGGATGTGGTGGCGCTACCGCACGTCGCCGACAGGATCTTCCCGAGCGGGAAGGCCGAGACCACGTGGCTGGGGTCGGTGGGCGAGCTGCCGGCCGACCTCCGCGGAGACCTGGCCACCGACGGACACGAGGGCTTCCCCGTGCTCGATCTCACCGCCGTCGCGGACCGCAAGGAGTTGGAGACCGCGATCGACGAGCACAAGACGGCGATCGGCGAACGTCGCCTCGACGAGGACCGCCGCCTGCTGTACGTGGCGTTGACCAGGGCGAAACAGACCCTTCTCGTGTCGGCCCACCACTGGTCGGAGTCGGGGGATCGGCCGCGCGGCGGATCGGAGTTCTACACCGAGCTCGCCGCCCTCGTCGCCGACGCGCCGGCCTCCGGTGACGTCGACCCCGGTGCGATGCGCATCGACGTCGACGCGCCGCCACCCGAGGAGGGGGCGACGAACCCGCTGACCGAACACCAGGTGAGCGTCGCGTGGCCGCCGGACCTGCTCGGTGACCGACGGGCTCCGATGGAGGCGGCCGCCGAGCTGGTCACCGAGGCCCGCGCGGAGCGGGCGCTGTTCGCAGTGCCGACCGCCGAGTCCGCGGAGTCGGGCGATCCGGAGATCGACGCGTGGCGCGCAGAGGCGGCCGTCCTCCTCGAGGAGCATGCGGCGGCGTCCGATCCGACGGTCGACGTGGAACTCCCCGGGCATCTGTCGGTGAGCCAGCTCGTCGAGCTCGACACGGACGATGCGGCGTTCGCGGCGCGGCTCCGCCGACCGGTGCCCTTCCGCCCGAACCCGATGGCGCGGCGCGGTACGGCCTTCCACGCCTGGGTGGAACGACGGTTCGGTGCGACCAGGCTCCTCGACGTCGACGAGCTGCCCGGGGCCGCCGACGCCGCAGGCGGTGCCGCCGAGGACGATCTGGATCTGCTGCGCGCCAAGTTCCTGGCGTCCCCGTGGGCCGACCGCACGCCGCTGGAGGTGGAGGTCGGTTTCGAGACGGTGATCGGTTCCAGCGTGGTTCGTGGACGGATGGACGCGGTGTTCGCCGACGGCGACGGTGCCCTGGTCGTCGACTGGAAGACGGGCGCGGTGCCCGAACCCGCTCGGCGGGACGCGCTGTTCGTCCAGCTGGCCGCCTACCGTGTCGCATGGTCGGAGTTGTCGGGGCTGCCGTTGGAGAGGGTCCGTGCCGCGTTCGTCTATGTGCGGCACGACTTCACGCTCGAACCGACCGATCTGCCCGACGCCCAGCGGCTGGCGCAGATGCTCGCCGCCCGGACCGCGCCGACATCGTGACGCCATGCAGTAGCCTGCCAATCGTGAAGTCAGTGCAGGCACGAGGGCGTGGGGCGACTGATGCGTAACCGGTTGCGGCGGCGCGGCGGACTCGTCGACGAGCCGGATTACGCGCTCGTCGGGGTCATCCGGATCCCGGAGAACGAGAAGAGCCCCGCCCGTGCGATCGGGCGCCGCGTGTTGTTCGCGCTGACGGCGCTGCTGGTCTGCTCGGTGGTGGTCTATCTCGACCGCGACGGGTACATCGACGCCAAAGAAGGCGAGATGACCTATGTCGACGCCCTGTACTACTCGGCGGTGTCACTGTCGACCACCGGTTACGGCGACGTCACGCCGATCACCGAATCGGCCCGGCTGGTCAACATCATCTTCATCACCCCGCTGCGCGTTCTGTTCCTGATCGTCCTCATCGGAACGACGCTCGAAGTCCTGACCGAACGCTCTCGGCAGGCGATCAAGATCCAGAACTGGAGGAATCGGGTGCGCAATCACACGATCGTCATCGGCTACGGGACGAAAGGCCGCACCGCCGTCGACGCCGTGATCGCCGACGGCGGCAAACCGGCGGAGATCGTCGTCGTCGACAAGGAGCAGTCCGCGCTCGATGCCGCGGCGGCGCACGGTTTGGTCACCGTCCGCGGCGACGCCACCAAATCGGATGTGCTCCGGCTCGCGGGTGTGCAGCACGCCTCGGCGATCGTGGTGGCGGCCAACCGCGACGACACGGCCGTCCTGGCGACGCTCACGGCGCGCGAGATCAACTCCCACGCGAAGATCGTCGCGGCGATCAACGAGTCGGAGAACACGCACTTGATGCGGCAGTCGGGGGCGAACTCGGTGGTGGTGTCGTCGGAGACGGCGGGCCGCCTCCTCGGAATCGCGACGATCACCCCGTCGGTGGTCGAGGTCGTCGAGGATCTGTTGAGCCCCGAGGAGGGGTATGCGATCGCCGAACGCGAGGTGGAACCGTCGGAGACGGGTGGCTCGCCCGCGCACACCCGGGACCTGGTCCTCGGCGTGACTCGCGGCGGAAAGCTGTACCGGGTCGGTGACCCGGAGGTTGAGGAGATCGAGGCCGGCGACCGGCTGCTGTACGTGCGGCAGGGCGGCCCCGCCTGATGGCGGGGTTCGAGCTGCGCACGTCGCCGCCGTTCACGCTCGCCGACCTCGACCGCGCGGACCTCATTCGCAAGGACGCCGAGGCGGTGTCGGGTCGATGGGCCGACGGTCGGATCCTCGAGGTCGATCACCGCGGCCGCTATGCGGTCGACGCCGGCGGGGCCCTCCGCTGGTCGGCCGCGGTCGGTCGGGCCGAGAGCCCGGTTCCGGGTGCGGTGTTCCTGTGTCTGGATCCGTCCGACGGTGTCGGACTGTGGGCGATCCGCGTCGAGGAGATCACGGGTCCGGCCGGTGATCCGCGGGTGGGACCGCTGTCGCTGTCGGCCGACGAGGCGGGAATCCTGGCGATCGCGCTCGGTCTGCTGAACTGGCAGCGCACATCCGCGTACTCGCCCGTGGACGGGACTCCGCTCGAATCCGCCGAGGGCGGTTGGGTGCGGGTGAACCCGGCGACGGGCGTCGAGGAGTATCCGCGGACGGATCCGGCGATCATCGTGGTGGTGCACGACGGTGCCGACCGCGTTCTGCTCGGCCGCCAGTCGGTGTGGCCGGCCGGGTGGTATTCCACGCTCGCGGGGTTCGTCGAGCCGGGCGAATCTCTCGAGCAGTGCGTTGTCCGCGAGGTGTTCGAGGAGTCGGGCGTGCGTGTGCGCTCTCCGCGCTATCTCGGCTCGCAGCCGTGGCCGTTCCCGCGGTCGTTGATGCTGGGGTTCGAGGCGGTCGGTGATCCGTCGGCACCGATCGTCCTGGCCGACGGCGAGTTGGGCGATGCGCGCTGGTTCCATCGCGACGATGTGCTCGCCGCTCTCGACCACGCGGACGACTGGGGTGTCGGCGACCCGGTGGGGCCGCTGATGTTGCCGGGAGCGATCTCGATCAGTCGGTCGCTCATCGAGAGTTGGGCGCGCGCACCGCGTTGACGAGCCGGGCCCGTTCATCCCGGCGCTGGTGGTTCTGGTGGTGGGTCGGGGTCTGTGGTCGGGAGGAGTTCTGCGTGGTGGATGGTGTTGATCTGCCACCGGTGTGGTCCGCCGGTGCCTGTTGTGGTTGGTGGGGTCGGTCGCCAGTG